>CAZFZU010000053.1:18048-21303 GCA_964523615.1 uncultured Eubacteriales bacterium
CCTTCGCCGTCCTGCTCGAGGACAAGGGCACCGGCATCGTCGAGGACAAGCGCCACTTCGGGAACATCGTCATCGTCCGTTCCGTCGAGAGCAAGGACGCCATGACGGCCGAGCCCTCGCCCCTGCCGTGGGCGACCCTGCTCAAGATCTCGAAGAGGATCACGTCGGAGCTGCCCGAGGTCACCCGCGTCGCCTACGAGCTGACCTCGAAGCCGCCGGCCACCATCGAATACATCTAGCCTAGGCCGCGAACGGCTCTAGCGGAGGACGTCATGCCCTATATCGGAAAGCGGACCCCCGGCGCGCCCACCCTGGGCGTCTTCGTCCCCTGCGACCCCCGCATCGACGAGGAGTCGCGGACCCGGGCCTTCAACATCGGCAAGATGACCGCGGCCCTGCTGGCCAAGCGCCTGCGCCTGCCCGACGGCACGGCGCCCAACGTCTTCGCCTGCTCCAAGCTCGTCGACAGCGAGAGCACGGCCGACGCCGGCGCCCGCGAGCTGGCCGAGGCCGGCGCCGGGGCCCTGCTCGTCGTCCCCGACACCTGGTTCTTCCCGGGCAAGACGGCCATGGCCCTGACGGCCCACTTCCCGCCGTCCACGCCCATCGCCTGCGTCGGCGGCAACAACGCCCCCAAGCCCGGCGTCGTCGGCATCGACGCCCTGGTCGGCGCCTACGCCCAGACCGGGCGGCTCTGCCCCATGGTCATCGGCTCCATGCCCGAGACCGGCCTGACGCCCGAGTTCGACGCCAAGACCCAAGAGGAGATCGTCGACCTGGCCTACGCCATGTTGACGCGCGTCGCCCTCCAGGGCCGTCGCTTCGTGTCCATCGACACGGACTCCATGCAGATGGAGACGGCCCTCAACCACGTCCACGCCGCCCGCCGCTGGTTCGGCCTCGAGAGCACCCGCGAATCGATGAAGCTCTTCGCCGACATGGTCCGCAAGAAAGGCGGCTACGATCCCGAGGAGCTCAAGGCCCTGCGCGACTGGATCGTCAACGTCAAGTTCAGGGACCGCATCTTCACGGACTCGGAGGCCGTCGTCAAGTCGGGCCGGGCCGTGCTGACCGGGAAGCCCTTCAAAGCCCCCGCCCTCCCGGCCGCCGACAAGGCCAAGCTCGACGAGGGCCTGGCCCTCTACCTCATCCTCCGGAACTACATGCGCGACGTCAATGCCATCGGCGGCGGGTGGACGAACCAGCTCGGCTGGGGCTCGGACCGCCGCGGCCTGCCGCTCTCGACCGCCGACATCGCCGAGTCGCTCTTCAACTCGACCGAGGACCACACCGGGAAGAAGACGGTCGTGCCCTTCGCCACCGAGAACGATATCCAGGCCCTGCTGACGATGATCGCCTACTGCTGGCTATCCGGCGGCAAACCCACTCTTTTCATGGACTTCCGCAAGGTCTACGAGCCCTGGGAGATCGAGCGCAACGCCCGCGAGCTGGGCCTCGACCTGCGCCCGTTCAAGGACGAGCCCTGGATGTCGCGCGGCTTCATCGACGGCGACAACTCCGGCTCGGCCTCTCTCGACTACGGCGAGCGCTGGTTCCTGTTCAAGGCCGTCGAGTTCTACTTCCCCGGCCTGGGCTTCTCGGTCAGCTATCTTTCGCCCAAGGGCATCGAGGGCGTCGCCGGCCGCGTCGCCTACTCGGACCTCTCGGGCCTGTTCACCATGGTCCAGGACGAGGCCCAGTCGATCGAGCTGCCGGCGCCTCTCGCCGAGCGCGTCTGCCGCGCCTCCGACTACACCTGGCCGCACACCTTCCTGACCTTCGACCACGTCCCGGCCAGCCTGGCCAAGATGGGCATGCCGGCCAACCACTTCCACATGGTCACCGGCCTGCCGCGCCGCCGCTGGCAGCACTTCTCGGACTATGCCAACATCCTCAACTACCGCTGGGAGAACGAGCCCGAGTACGTCGAGGGCCTGGACCGGCCCCTGCCGATGCTCTACCGCGTGAACGGCGGCGAGACGACGGCCAAGCTCATGCTGGCCGGCCGCCGCTAGGCCGGGGGCGCGGGTCAGAACGGCGGCTCGTCGAGCTTCCGCCCCGCCAGGACGTCGAGGAAGCGTCGGGCCGAGAGCGGCGCGCTGCCTTCATAGTGGTTGTTGAGGTTGAGGTAGGTCAAGACCCGCTTCTTGGCGTTGGCCTTGACGATCTTGACCGCCGCCTGGAGCCCCCCCGGCTTGGGCGCCACGACCCGGTCCCACACTTCGCCCGTCTGGCCCTCGATCTCCAGGCGGTCGCCGCCGTGCAGGCGCACGACCTGGAACGAGGCCGTCTCCGGGGCGAACTTCTCGAAGACCTCGCCGATCGGCGGCATGTAGTAACCGTCGAGGTAGACGAAGCCGAGTCCGTGCGCCTTGAGGAACTCGAAGAAGGCTGTCGAGTAGTAGTTGGGATTGCGGATCTCGACCGCGTACGGATAGCCCTTGGGCGCCTTGTCGATGAACGCCCCGAGCTTGTCGAAGAAGACCTCTTTCGAGGCCATCTTCTGCTTGTTGAGGTACTCGAACTGGAACATGACCGGGCCGAGCTTGGACTCGAGCGGGGAGAGGGCCTCGAGGAACCGGCACAGCAGCTCGCGGTCGAGGAAGTGGGGATTGGGCGTGTTGGCCAGGGCGGCGTTGGCCGGCGTCTGCTTGGCGTAGTGGTGGGTGAGGGTCAGGGAGTTCGGGGCCTTGACCGTGAACACGAAGTCGTCCGGAACGCTCTTCGCGTACAGGCGCGCGACCGACGGGTCGGGCAGCCGTGGGCCGCCCGGGAACAGGCTCCAGAACCACTGGTCGACCTCGACCGAGCCGAAGTAGCGGGCGTAGTCGGGGAGATAGTCGTTCGGCCGGTAGGTCTTGCCCCGGTCGTAGACGAGCCCTTTCCAGGAGTCGTACTTCCAGGAGCACGTCCCCAGGCGCAGCAGTCCCCGCAGGGCCTTGGGAACGGTCAGATCGAGGGCCATGGAGCCGCCTCTGCCTAAAGAGTAGGGGAGGTGGCCGGCTAAGTCAAACGGGGACACGTCTCCAGGTACATGTCCCCAACAGGACTGGGGACATGTACCTCAGGTACGTGTCCCCAGTCTTGTTGACACCCTGGGGGCTTTCTGCTATTTTTGTCGTCCCTCTGCGGCGCTATCGTCTAGAGGCCCAGGACAGGTGGTTCTCAGCCATCAGACCGGGGTTCGAATCCCCGTAGCGCTGCCATCGCTCTTCCTGTGAGCTCCAAAGACTTCTTTTGATATCCTGTCCGCTT
>CAZFZU010000054.1:0-21261 GCA_964523615.1 uncultured Eubacteriales bacterium
TGATAATTTTGGGCTTCTTTCCGAGAAAGGAAGGCCCCATGAAGAAGACGCGATTCAACGAGCTCCACCATAAGCTCGGCGGCAAGATGATCGAGTTCTGCGGCTGGGAGATGCCCGTCGAGTACGCCGGCATCATCCCCGAGCACATGGCCGTCCGGACCAAGGCCGGCCTGTTCGACGTCAGCCACATGGGCGAGGTCCTGGTCACGGGCAAGGACGCCCTGGCCTACGTCCAGTGGCTGACCCCCAACGACGCCGGCAAGCTCGCACCCGGGCAGGTCCAGTACACGGCCCTGATGACCCCGGAATCGACCTTCGTCGACGACATGCTCGTCTATTGCATCGGCCCCGAGGAGTACTTCCTGGTCGTCAACGCGGCCAACGACGACAAGGACTTCGCCTGGATCGCCGGGCACACCAAGGGCTTCGACGTCAAGGTCGAGCACCAGAGCGACATCTACTCCCAGGTCGCCCTCCAGGGCCCCCTGGCCGAGGCCATCCTGCAGCCGCTCACGGACATCGACCTGGCCGCGATGAAGTCCTTCCACTGGGCCAAAGGCCGGGTCTGCGGCAAGGCCTGCCTGGTCTCCCGGACGGGCTACACGGGCGAGGACGGCTTCGAGATCTACACCACCGAGCCTGACCCCGCCGTCATCTGGTCGACCCTCATCGGGACCGGCAAACCCCACGGCCTCCAGCCCATCGGCCTGGGCGCCCGCGACACCCTGCGCCTCGAGTCCAAGCTCATGCTCTACGGCAACGACATCTCGGACAAGACGACCGTCCTCGAGGCCGACCTCAAGTGGATCGTCAAGCTGCAGAAAGGCGACTTCCTGGGCAAGCCCGTCATCGAGAAGCAGCTCGCCGAGGGCCTGACCCGCAAACTCGTCGGCTTCGAGATGGCCGAGCCCGGCATCGCCCGGCCCCACTACCCGGTCTTCTACAAGGGCGAGCGGGTCGGCGAGGTCGCCTCGGGCACCTTCTCGCCGCTGCTGAAGAAGGCCCTCGGCCTGGTCTACCTGCCCATCGACGGCACCGCCGTCGGCACGGAGTTCGAGATCGAGATCCGCGGCAAGCGGACCAAGGCCCGCGTCATCCCCACGCCCTTCTACAAAAGGGCCAAGAAATAGTCCGTCCGATCACCAAGGAGGCACCATGTATCCGAACGACTTCCGCTACACCAAGGAACACGAGTGGATCAAGGTCGAGGGCGACGAGGCCCTCGTCGGCATCACCGACTTCGCCCAGCACCAGCTCGGCGACATCATCTTCGTCGAGCTGCCCGCCGTCGGCAAGGAGCTGGCCGCCCGCCAGTCCATCGGCGTCGTCGAGTCGGTCAAGTCCGTTTCCGACGTCTACGCCCCCGTGGCCGGCACGGTCGTCGCGGTCAACGACGCCCTGGCCCAGACGGCCGACCTCCTCAACAAGGACCCCCACGGCCAGGGCTGGATCGTCCGCATCAAGATCAAGGACAAGAAGGACGTCGAGGCCCTCCTCGCCGTCGGCGACTACGAGAAATTCCTGGAGGGGCTCGAGCACTGAGGCCGCGTCCGTCCTGACAAGAGGTTTGCCATGAGCTATCTCTCTCTCAGCGATCAAGACAAGAAGGAGATGCTGGCCCGGACGGGCGTCGCCTCCGTCGACGACCTGTTCTGCTGCATCCCCGAGGCGGTCCGCCTCAAGCGGCCGCTCGACCTGCCCCCGGCCCAATCCGAGCTCGAGCTCGTCCGGACGATCGAGGCCATGGGCCGCAAGAACGCCGGGACGGGGCTCGTCGCGTTCCTCGGCGGCGGCGCCTACGAGCACTTCATCCCGACCGTCGTCGACTACCTCAGCTCGCGAGGCGAGTTCGTCAGCCCCTATACGCCCTACCAGCCCGAGGTCAGCCAGGGCACGCTCCAGGCCGTCTTCGAGTTCCAGACCCTCGTCTGCCAGCTCACCGGCCTGGATATCGCCAACGCCTCCCTCTACGAGGGCGGCACGGCCGTGGCCGAGGCCGTCCTGATGGCCCAGCGGGTCACGAACCGGAACAAGGTCGTCCTGGCCCGCAGCCTCCACCCCCAGTTCCGCGAGGTCGTCCGGACCTACATCAAGAACCTCGGGGTCGAGGCCGTCGAGGTCCCGTTCGGCCCCGACGGCCGGGTGGACGCCGCGGCCCTGGCCAAGGCCCTCGACGACCAGACGGCCGCGGTCGTCTACCAGTCGCCGAACTTCTTCGGCGTCGTCGAGGACGTCGCCGCCCTGTCCGCCGCCGCCCACGGCGTCAAGGCCCTGTCCGTGGCCATCGTCGCCGAGGCCGTTTCGCTCGGCCTCCTCGAGGCCCCGGGCAAGCTCGGCGCCGACATCGCCGCCGGCGAAGCCCAGTCGCTCGGGGTCCCCCTGAGCTTCGGCGGCCCCTACCTCGGCTTCATGGCCTGCAAGAAGGAGTTCCTGCGGCAGATGCCCGGCCGGGTCACCGGCCAGACCGTCGACAGGGACGGCCAGCGGGGCTTCGTCCTGACCCTGTCCACCCGCGAGCAGCACATCCGCCGCGAGCGGGCCACCTCGAACATCTGCACCAACCAGGCCCTGTGCGCCCTGCGGGCCACGATCTGGATGGAGACCCTGGGCAAGCAGGGCCTGCGCGAGCTGGCCCGGCAGAACGCCCAGAAGGCCGCCTACGCCGCCGGCCGGCTGGCCGCCGTCAAGGGCGTCAAAAAGGCCTTCAGCGGGCCGGCCTTCAACGAGTTCGTCCTCGTCCTGCCCAAGCCCTGGCCGGCGGTCGAAGCCGCCCTCAAGGCCAAGGGCCTCGTCGGCGGGTACGGCCTCGGAGGGGACTACCCCGAGCTCGCGAACGCCGCCCTCGTCTGCGTCACCGAAATGAGGACCAAGGACCAGATCGACAGGCTGGCCCAGGCCCTGGAGGAGGTCCTGTCATGATCAAAGAGATCCGCGAACCCCTGGTGTTCGAGCTCAGCGCGCCGGGCAAGCGGGCGGCCGAGCTGCCGCCGCTCGACGTGCCCGAGACCAAGGACCTCCTGGCCGGGGCCGCCCTGCGGAGCGAGATCGAGGACTTCCCCGAGATCTCGGAGACCGAGGTCACCCGGCACTTCACCCGGCTGTCCCAGAAGAACTACTGCGTCGACCTGGGCATCTACCCGCTCGGGTCCTGCACGATGAAGTACAATCCCAAGGTCAACGAGCGGCTGTCGGCCCACCCGGCCTTCGCCGGCTCGCACCCGCTCCTCGCCGAGGACCTCGTCCAGGGCAATCTCGAGGCCCTCAAGACCCTCGAGCGCCTGCTGTGCGAGATCGCCGGCATGGACGCCTTCACCCTCCACCCGGCGGCCGGCGCCCACGGCGAGCTCGTCGGCATGATGCTCGTCCGGGCCGCCCTCGAGGCCCGCGGCGACGCCCGCAAGCACGTCCTCATCCCGGACTCGGCCCACGGCACGAACCCCTCCTCGGCCCACATCTGCGGCTACACGGTCAAGGAGATCAAGTCCAACGAGAACGGCACCATCGACCTGGCCGGGCTCGAGGCCGAGATGACCGGGGACGTGGCCGCCCTCATGGTGACCAACCCGAACACGCTCGGCGTCTTCGAGCCCGACATCCAGAAGATCGCCGCCATCGTCCACGCCAAGGGCGGCTTCGTCTACATGGACGGGGCCAACATGAACGCCCTGACCGGCGTCGTCCGGCCCGGCGACATGGGCGTCGACGTCCTCCACATCAACGTCCACAAGACCTTCTCCACCCCGCACGGCGGCGGCGGCCCCGGGGCCGGGCCGGTCGGCGTCAAGAAGGAGCTCGTCCCGTTCCTGCCGGTCCCGGTCGTCGTGGAAAAGGGCGGCCGGTACGCCCTCGACTGCGACCGGCCCGCGTCGATCGGCCGCGTCCGCAGCCACTTCGGCAACTATTCCGTCCTGGTCCGGGCCCTCTGCTACATCCTGTCCCTCGGCCCCAAGGGCGTCCGCGAGATCGCCGAGTACGCCGTGCTCAACGCCAACTACATCCGCAAGAGCCTGGAAGGGGAGTACCACCTCAAGTACACGACCCCCTCGATGCACGAGTGCGTCTTCTCGGACAAGGCCCAGAAGGAGTTCGGGGTGACCAACCTCGACATCGCCAAGCGGCTCATCGACTACGGCGTCCATCCGCCGACGATGTCCTTCCCGCTCATCGTCCACGGCGCCCTGATGATCGAGCCGACCGAGACCGAGAGCCGCCGCGACCTCGACCTGTTCATCGAGGCCATGAAGGCCATCGCCCGGGAGGCCAAGACGGAGCCCCAGACGCTCCACGACGCGCCGCACGTGACCTACGTCCGCCGGCTCGACGAGGTGGCCGCGGCCAAGACGCCCGTCCTGCGCTGGACCAAGAAGACCTGAGATGGCCCTCCAGGACCTGATCCTCGGCCTCCACCGCTTCTGGGCCGGCCAGGGCTGCTACCTGGCCCCGACCTACGACGTCGAGGTCGGCGCCGGCACGATGACGCCGGACACCTTCTTCCGCGTCCTCGGCCCCCGCCCCTGGCGGGTCGGCTACGTCCAGCCGTCGCGCCGTCCCGACGACGGCCGCTACGGCGAGAACCCCAACCGGGTCCAGAAGCACCACCAGTATCAGGTCATCATGAAGCCGTCGCCGGCCGACATCCAGGACGTCTACGTCCGGAGCCTGCGCTCGCTCGGCATCGCCCTCGAGGACCACGACCTGCGCTTCGACGAGGACAACTGGGAATCGCCGACGATCGGCGCCTGGGGCGTCGGCTGGCAGGTCCTGCTCGACGGCCTCGAGATCAGCCAGTTCACCTACTTCCAGCAGTGCGGCGGCATCGACCTCGCTCCGGTCGCCGTCGAGATCACCTACGGCCTGGAGCGGCTGGAGATGTTCCTCGAGCAGAAGGACGACATCTACGACCTCGACTGGTCGGCCGACGTCACCTACCGCGACCTCCGCCTGCGCGAGGAGAAGGAGTTCTCCGAATACAACTTCAACGCCGCCTCCGTGACCATGTTGCGGCAGGCCTTCGCGGCCGCCCACAAGGAGGCCGGCCGCCTCATCGCCAAGGACCTCCTCCTGCCCGCCTACGACATGTGCCTCAAGTGCTCCCACAACTTCAACCTGCTCGACTCCCGGGGCGCCATCAGCGTCACCGAGCGGGTCAAGATGATCTCCCAGATCCGGGCCCTGGTCAACGACATCGCCCGGCGCTACACGACCGGCGGGAAGGAAGGCGCCTGATGGAATTCCTCCTGGAGCTTCTGACCGAGGAGCTGCCGGCCTCCCACGTCCGGGCCGCGCTCGAGCAGCTCGAGGCCGGCTTCCGCAAGGAGCTCGCCGAGGCCCGGGTCGAGACCGCCTGGCTGCGGACCCTGGCCACGCCGCGCCGTCTCGTCGTCGCCGCGGACCTCTCCGCCGGCCAGCCGGACCGCGAAGAGGTCGTCACCGGGCCGCCCCTGGCCATCGCCCGGACCGCCGACGGGGCCCTGAGCCCGGCCGGCAAGGGCTTCGCCCGGTCCCAGGGCGTCGACGAAGGCCTGCTCGAGGCCATCCGTACGCCCAAGGGCGAGTACCTGGGCTTCAAGCGCCTGGCCAAGGGCACGCCCACGGCCGATGTCCTGGCCGCGGCCGTGCCGCGCGTCCTGGGCTCGCTGGCCTTCCCCAAGATGATGCGCTGGGCCGACAGCCCCTTCCGCTTCTCCCGGCCCATCCACGGCCTGCTCTGCGTCTTCGACGGCCGCGTCGTCGCGACCGCGTTCGAAGGCCTGCGGGCCACGGACACGACCGTGGGCCACCGCATCGCCGCGCCCGGCCCGGTCCGGGCCGCCGACCTGGCATCCTATAAGGCGGCCTTGGCCGCCGCCTTCGTCGTCGTCGATCCCGAGGACCGCCGCAGGATGATCACCGACCAGATCGAGGCCGCCCTGGCCCCGCTCGAGGCCAAGGTCCATCCCGATCCCGGCCTCCTCGACGACCTGACCCTCAACGTCGAGCACCCGCTCGTCGTCTTCGGCGCTTTCCCGGAGGGCTTCCTGAGCCTGCCGCTCGAGGTCCTGTCGACGGCCATGCGCGAGGGCCAGAAGCTCTTCTCGGTCGTCAAGGGCAAGAAGCAGCTGCCCTATTTCCTGGGCGTGGCCGACGCCCCCGCCGACGCCAAGGGGCTCATCCGCCGCGGCAACGAGCGGGTCCTGCGGGCCCGGCTCGAGGACGCCCGCTTCTTCTGGGACCAGGACCGCAAGGTCCCCCTGGCCGAGCGGGCCGCCGGGCTGGGGAACGTCCTGTTCCAGGAGAAGCTCGGCAGCTACGAGGACAAGGCCCAGCGGCTGAAGAAGATCGTCGCCTACCTCTGCGACCGGACGGAGGCGGCCGAGGCCAAGGCCGCGGCCGTCGAGGCGGCCGGCCTGTGCAAGGCCGACCTGCTGACCGAGATGGTCAAGGAGTTCTCCGGCCTCCAGGGCCGCATGGGCGGCCTGTACGCCCGCGAGGAAGGGGCCCCGGCCGCCGTCCACCAGGCCATCTACGAGCATTACCAGCCGGTCGGCCTCGACGACGCCTCGCCCGCCTCCCTCACGGGGGCCTTGCTGTCGGTCGCCGACAAGATGGACTCCATCGTCGGCGGCATCGGGGTCGGGCTGACCGTCAGCGGCTCGAGCGATCCCTTCGGGCTGCGGCGCAACGCCCAGGGCGTCTGCAAGGTCGTCCTCGACCGCCGCCTGCGCTTCCCGTTCCCGCTCCTCGTCGATCGCGTCCTAGCCGTCTACGGCGACCGGCTGACCGTCGAGCGTCCCGCGGTCAAGGCCGCCTGCCTCGACTTCTTCGCCGGCCGGCTGCGCTTCATCCTGGAGAAGAAGGGCTTCCGCTACGACCTCGTCGCGGCCGCCCTGGCCCCCGGCCTCGACCGCCTGACCGACGTCCAGGGCCGGGTCGAGGCCTTGGCCGCCCTGGGCTCGAGCCCGCAGTTCGAGCCCTTCATCCTGATGGCCAAGCGCATCGCCAACATCATCAAGGGCCTGCCCGCGGCCAAGGTCAACCCCGACCTCCTGGCCGAGAAGGAGGAGCGCGACCTCCACGCCACGCTGGCCATCGTCCGCGACAACGCCGGGCCGATGATCGCCCGCGGCGACTTCGCCCGGGCCCAGGGCATCGTCTTCAAGCTCCAGCCGGTCCTCAACACCTTCTTCGAGAAGGTCATGGTCATGGCCGAGGACAAGAAGGTCCGCCAGAACCGGATCGGGCTGCTGCAGTCCATCCACCGGCTGCTGCTGGAGATCGCGGACTATTCCCTCGTCGTGGTCGAAGGGGAGCGGGCCGCCAAGCCGAAGGCGGGGCGTTAGGCGGCCGAGCCGACGGCCGCTAGGCGCCGGGACCGCCCGCGTCGGGGCCCGTCGCGGGCTCGACGTACTTCTGTTCCAGGGCCACGATCCGGGTCAGGACCTGGGGGGCGTTCTGGCCTTTCTCCAATCCGTAGGCGCAGAGCAGGACGCCGGCCTGGTATTTGTAGCTCTTTCCGGCGTTGAAGGTCGACCAGCGCACCCGGCCGTGGAGGTCGAGGGGCGCCCGCTCGCCCGGGATGGAGACGTGCAGGACGACGCGGGACTTGAACTTCAGGGGCTTCTGGGTCAGGAAGCGGATGCCGCCGCGGCTGAGGTCGAGGACCGGGCAGAACTCCTCGTCGACGCGGGTCTTGGCGCCGAAGAGCCGTTTCTTGCGGTAGGAGACCGTCGCTCCGGGGATCTTGAACCGCTGGCAGAGTCGCCTTTCCATCCCCTTCTCGGACATGCGATCCTCCGTTTCTCGGGCGGCTGTCTGGTCCGAAGATATATCAGAGCAGGTCCCGAAGTCAAATCGTCGCCGCCTCATTCCTTGAGGACGACGGCCCGCGCGGGCGGCAGGGAGATGGAAGCCCGGGCCGAGACCGTGGCCCCCCCGGTGACGGTGCGGGAATAGGCGAAGGCCAGGCTGCTGACCTTCTGGTAGGAGGGGGCGGACGGGACGGGCGGCTTCTTGGCCACGAGTTCCTTGATCGCTTTGTAGGCGAGAGCGAGGGCGTCGAGGACGTTGACGCCTTGGGCCATGGGGTCGTTCTTCGGCGCCGGCATGTAAGGCTTCTGGCCGGGCATGGACGGGCCGCCCAGTGGGAAGGTGAAGACCGTCGGACGGGGGGCGATCTTGCGGCTCTTCAGAACGAGCTTGTTGTCGATGTACAGGGAGATCTCGCCCTCCTGGACCGGCTTGAGGGCCAGCCCCGGACGGGGGGTGTCGTCGGGGCGCGGCCGGGACGCGTCGGACGAGGCGGAAGCCACGTCGGCGATGTCGACGCGGACCAGGACGGAGCGGCGGCAGACGAGGTCGCCGGCCTTGAGGTCGAGGACGAACTCGTAGACGTCGGAACGGTCGAACAGGCCGCGCAGGGGGACGGTCAGGATGTGGAAGCCCTTGGGCCAGAAGCCGCCCTCGAGGATGTAGGGCCCGAGGGAGATGCGGTAGAAGGCATCGTTGAGGAGCTCGAGGCCGATGTCGACCGAGGCCGGCAGCCCCGTGGCCGGCGACTTCGGGTAGGACAGGAGGTTGACGTCGTAGACAAGAGGGTAGAGGCGCTTCCAGGTGGCCCAGAACGGGATGAAGGCCCGCAGGGTGTATTCGTCGAGGAAGCCGAAGTCGGGGTCGTTGTCCCGGTAGGTCTCGAAGTAATCGGCGACGAGGTCGCGTTCCAGCGCTTTGTCGCCGAGCCTCTCGGCCAGGTAGGGCAGGATGAGCAGGGCCGTCTGGCGGTCCTCGCCCTCGAGGGCCTTGGCGGCCTCGGCCAGATACTCGTAGGCGGCGCGGTGATCGGGGTCTCGCCCGAGGCGGGAGCTCAGCTCCGTCTTCCAGTCGGCCCGCAGGGCGGGCGCCAGGGCCGCGAGGACCGACAGGACCGCCGCCGCTTTCCTAATCATGATAAACGAACTCGAACGTGATCTCGAGCAGGTCGCCCGGGAAATCCGAAGGCAGGGCCGGGAAGGGGAGGACGGCCCGCAGGGCGTCGAGCGCGGACCGGTCCATGGCCTCGACCGTGGTGCCCTCGAGGATCTCGATGGAATCGAGCTCGCCCGTCCTCTTGATGACGACGATCATGGCGATGCGGGCCGGGTCCGGCACTTCGACGACCGACGGCAGGACCCAATTGGCCTGGAGCCGGTCGACGATGCCGGTGGCCCAGGGCAGGAGATCGTAGCCTTTGTACGGGATGGAGATACCGACCCGCTGTCCGCCGACCGGCCCGCCGGCGCCCGTGCCGCCGCCGCCGCGTCCCCGACCGGTCCCGTACCCCCCGACGCCGCCGCTATAGGCGCCCCGGTTGTAGCGGGAGAAGTCGGGCAGGGGTGCCCCGGAGGCGAACCCGGGAGGTCCCGGAGGCGTGCCGGGCGGGGCCAGGGGGATGGTCAGGTCGGACTTGCCGTGGACGGCCAGCGATTCGCGGAACCGCGAGGAGAGGGAGGGGATGGCCGCTCCCGCCCCGGGGAGAGCCGCGCCGGCGCCGCCGGCGGCCCCTCTGGCTTCGGCCCCCGGTCCGGGCTCGCCGCCGCCCGTCGTCCCGCCCCCGGCCGGTTCGGGCGCGGCGGCGGGCGGGGCCGCCTCCTCCGTTCGGCCGAGGCCCGGCGCGGCGCCGGGGAGGTCGGCCAGGCCGCGCCCGCCGACGACCTTGGGCAGGGCCACGGTCAGGGGGGGCACGATGACGACGCTGCGCACCTCCTGCTTGCCGAAAGGCAGGATCTTGACCGTGAACCGGGCGTGATAGACGAGCAAGCCGAGCAGGGCGTGGACGAGGAGCGTGACCAGGAGGCCGGCGGCCCGGTCGCGCCGGGGCCGGCCGTTCTTTTCTTTTGGCGGTAGGATGTCCTCGAACACGGTCGCTCCGAACGGCTATTATATTATAATCCCCGGACTTCCCGAAAAGTTCCCGCTCCGGGCCGGGCCTTCTCAGGCCGGGCGGCCCCGGACCAGGAGAGAGAGGCCGCAGAGGGCGTTGAGGACGGCCAGCCGCAGGACCAGGGCCGGGATCCCGAAAAGGGGGATGAGCAGCGCTGCGGCCAGGATCGCCCCGGCGAACGAGGCCGTGAGGTCGATCCCGTAGGCGAGGCCCGGGTGCGGCCGGCCTCGCATCACGAGCCGGTTGGCGGTGACGAACAGGAAACCGCCGAGCAGACCGTAAAGGCCCAGCAGGACGAACGGCAGGACCTCGCCGCCGGCCCCGCGCAGGGTCGCGGGAGTCGCGGCGAGCAAGAGGACGAAGCCGGCCTGGACGAGGGGCAGGTCGGCCCGCCCCGGCCTTCTCCGGCGCCGTGCGATAGCCCCGCCGGCGACGAGCCCGGCCATGAAGGCGGCCAGCAGGAGGGGGACCTTGCCGTAAACGGAACCGAAGTTGGCCTGGAAGGCGATGAGCAGGCATACTTCGACGACGATGGTCGTGAAGCCCATGATCGCCACGGGCACGAGGGACCGGGACGGGGACCGTCTCCAGGCCACGGCCAGGACCAGGAGGACGACGGCCGCGGCGACGAGAGGCAGGTCCAGGAGCCAAAAGGGCCCGGCCTTGGCCGCCACGTCGAGGAGGCCCCGGCCGGGGCCCGCGAACTGGCTGGCCCAGAGCTGGGCCTGGAAGTAGGTGCTCACCGGGACGAGGTCCCGATTGGCGCCGACGTCCCGGGCGGCGGAAGACAAAGTCCTCTCCAGACGCTCGACGCGGCCGGGGTCGAGGCGGAACGGCAGCATGGCCGGGCTGACGTACGTCGTCGGGAGACCGAGCCGGTCGAGCCTGGCCGAAAGCGTCGCGGCGTCGAGCGTAAGGGGGCCTTCCGAAGCCAGGATGACGACCCTGTCCCCGGGGACGAGGCGGACCCCGCCGGGAAAGACCTCCTCCAGGGCCCGGACGACCGAAGCCAACAGGCGCGCGGCCGCCGCGCCGATGTAGTTCTCGCCTCCCGTCAGGGTGAGGCCGAGCACGCCGCCGCGGCCGAGCTTGGCTCTGGCGGCGGTGAAGAACTCCCGGGTGTAATAACGATTGACCTGGGTCGTGGCCGGGTCGGGCAGGCCGAGCAGGACGGCGTCGTAAGGCCCGGCGGCCCGCTCGAGAAAGCTCCGTCCGTCCCGGGCGAAGAGGCGGACGTGAGGACCGTCGAGGGCGGCCGAGGCCGACGCGGGCAGGTGCCGCCGGGCCAGCCGGAGGACGGCCGGATCGAGCTCGACGCCGTCGACCGTCGCCCCGGGATACTTGAGGACCTCCTCGACGGCGCCGCCGGCCACTCCGCCGATGAGAAGGACCCGGCCGGCGGTCTCGCGCTGGAGCAGGGCGAAGTGGACGGCGTCCTCCGCGGCGCCCGGGTCGGGCCGGGTGAAAACGGCCAGGCCGTTGTCGTAGAGCGTCAACTGGTCCGCCGCGCGGACGACGACGAGCTGTCCGTAGGGCGAGTCCTCGGTGTCGACGAGCTCGAACGGCCGCCAAGCGGCTTCCAGGGCCGGCCGGTCGGCCAGGGCCAGGCCGGCCGACAGGGCCAGGGCCGCCGCGAGCGGCGCCGCGGCCCGTCGCGGCCTCAGGGCCAAGAGCGCCATCAGGGCGGCGGCGCCACCCGCCATAGCGGCGCCCTGCCAGTTGGCGAGGCGCGGGACGAGAAGGAGCTGAACGGCCAATCCGGCCGCCGCCGCGCCGGCCGATTCGCGGATGTAGGTCCCGGCGGCGTCGCCGTCCGCAAGCCGGGCGTTGAGGACGAAGGCCCGGCCGAGCGGGAAGCTCAGGAGTCCGGCCAGGAAGAGGGCGAAGCCGAAGGCGGGGGCCAGTCCGGCCGTTTCGGAGGGCAGGAGCCCCAAGAGCTTGTGCGAGAACCGCAGGAGCGCGAGCGCGGTGTAGAAAAGAACGATAGCCGCGCCGTAGAGCCGGGCCAGGCGCGCCGGAGCGTCGGCTTCCGGCCGAACCGGACGGACGAGGCTGCCGATACCGCCCCACAGCAGCCAGGACCCGAGGACGAGGCCGAAGGTCAGCTCGTTGCCGGTGAAGGCGGCCGCGAACTCCCGCAGGAGATAGATCTGGAAGGACGCGGCCAGGAAGCCCAGCAGGAAGGCCGGCAGGCCCGGCCTCAGGTCCAGACGCCGGGGATGGCTGTCCCGCATCGCTCGCATTGGCCCTTCTTGAGCCGGACGGCGTCGATCCGGTAGCCCGTCCGGGCGATGACCGCGGCCCCGCAGCCGGGGCAGAGCGTGTCCTCGGCCTCGTGGCCGGGGACGTTGCCGACGTAAACGTATTTCAGGCCCGCGGCCAGGGCCGTCCGCCGCGCCTCCTCCAGCGTCGCGACCGGCGTCGGGGGCAGGTTGCGTAGGAGATACATCGGCTGGAAGCGGGAGAAGTGCAGGGGCACTCCCGGGCCGGCTTCGTCTCTGACCCAACGGGCCATTTCCCCGATGAGGTCCATCCGGTCGTTCAGGGTGGGGATGACGAGGTAGACGATCTCCAGCCAGGCCTTGGACTTGGCCACGGTCCGGATGGTCCGCAGGACGGGCTCGAGGTCGCCGCGGACGAAGGAAGCGTAGAAGTCCTGTGAGAAGCCCTTGAGGTCGACCTTGACCGCGTCGACGGCCGCGAGGAGCTCGACCAGGGGCTCGGGATCGATGTGCCCGCCGGTCACGACGACGCTCCGCACGCCGCGCCGGCGGGCCGCGGCGGCCGTGTCGACCATGTATTCGAAGAACACGGTCGGCTCGCTGTAGGTGTAGGCGATGGAAGGGCAGCCGGCCGCGGCGGCCCGCGACGCGGCGGCCGCGGGCGGCAGGTCGATCGACTCGATCTGCTCCGGCCGGGCCTGGGAGATCTCCCAATTCTGGCAGAACTTGCAGTTGACGTTGCAGCCCGCCGTGGCCAGGGACAGGGCCGCTGTGCCCGGCAGGAAATGGAAGAAGGGCTTCTTCTCGACGGGATCGACGTTGAGGCTGCAGACCCTGCCGTAGACAAGCGTGTAGTACGTGCCGCCGATGTTCTCCCGGACGCCGCAGTAGCCGCGCTCCCTGTCGCCGAGCCGGCAGTGCCGGGGGCAGAGGCGGCATTCGATCTCCCGGTCGGGGAGCTTGACGTAATGGCGGGCCTCGACGCGCGAGAGGCTCGCGGCCGGGGAGGCGGCGGCCAGGCGGGCGCAGAGCGAGGGCAGGCCGGCGCCCATGGCCAGCCCGGACCCGGCCGCGCCGCGGAGGAAGGCCCGCCGCTTCATGTCACGGTCTCCTCGAACCGTTCGATGGCGGCCGGGTCGGCCGTCCCCAGCCCCATCCGGGCGGCCGCGGCCAGGTAGCGCGGGGGGCGCCCTTCGGCCTCGAGGGACGGCAGGCCGGCCTCGGCCCGGAGCCCGTCGACGATCGACCAGCCGACGCTGTCGACGGCCACCGGGTCGAGCCCCAGGACGAAGCCGCCGTACTTGGCCGCCCAGCGGGCGTGGTAAGAGGGCCCTTTGTGGAATTGGACGGTCAGGGCGTCGAGCACGGACAGCCGGTGGCGGCTCCGGACGGGCGGGGCGTCGAAGACCTCGGCGACGTGGGGATCGCAGCCGCCGTCGTGGTACTTGTTCGGGTTGTGGACGGCCCCGAAATAGTTCTTCATGCCGGCGGTGATGCCGGCCAAGCCGTGGTCCTTGAGCAGGGCCAGGCTGATCGAGGCCGTGGTCTCCCCGGTCAGGACGCGGGAGAACAGGCTGCCGACGCCGAGGTGGGCGACGAGATCGGGCCCGTAGCCCAGATCGGGGTCGTCGGTCCCGAGGACCCGGACCCCGTATTTCCCTTCGCCGACCGCGTAACCGGCGTCGCGGAGCTCGCGCCTCGTCCGGTCCCAGACGACGATGTTCCCGCCCGGCACGCCCCCTTGGAGAAGCCAGGCGGCCAGGGTCAGGGCGACTTCGGGCCTGGTGCTGAGGGCCTTGCCGCCGATGGCGTTGACCTTGATGCCGACGCGGTCGGCGGGGGAGAAGAGCGAGGCCACGGCCGCCGCGGGGTCGGCCCGTCCGGTGAGCCGGGCGAAGCCCCGTCCCAGCATCGCGGCGACGACGGCCGGGTCCGGCGCTCCCGCGGCGGTCCAAGCCCGGGAGCTGCGGACGACGACGACGCGCGGCGCGGCCATGACATGCCCATGATGTCGCTTTTCCCGGGGACTGTCAAACGGGCCGGACGGCCGGGACCGGCTTGCCAAGCCGCCGGCCCTCCTATATATTGAACGCGTGCGGAGGCCGACCATGAGAATCCCCGGAACCACCCATAAGATCGCCGTGGCCGCCGTCCTCGCGGCCGCCTGCGGTCTGATCGCGGGCGCCGCCGCGGCCCCCCAGGAGCGCCCGGCAAGCCCGGAGTTGGCCGGCCTCGTGCCCCGGCTCGAGGGCTGGGCCCTGTCGGAGGCGCCCCGCCCCTATTTCCCCGAGACGCTCTTCGAGTACATCAACGGGGCCGCCGAGAGCTATCTGAGCTACGACTTCCGCGAGCTCCTCGTCGCCGACTACCAGAAGACGGGTGCCAAAGCCACGCTGACGGCGGAGATCTACGACATGGGCCTGCCGCTCAACGCCTTCGGCATCTACGGCGCCGAGCGCTACCCGGAGAACCCCCCCTCGGGCGTCGGCGAGCTCGACTACCTCGAGGACGAGGCCCTCAACTTCCTGGCCGGCCGTTTCTACGTCAAGCTGCTCGCTTTCGGTCTGGGAGAGGACACCGGGAAGACTCTCACGGCCTTCGGGACGGCCATCGCCAAAGCCATCGGCCCGGGCCCCGGCCTGCCGCGGCTCGTCCGGGCTTTCCCGGCCGAGGGCTTGGTCGCCCGCAGCGAGAAGTACATCAAGTCCAACGTCATGGGCTACGCCTTCCTCCGCGACGGCTATGTGGCCGCCTATCGCGGCGACGGCCGGGACCTGGAGGGATTCTTCATCGACATGGGCGGCGAAGCCGAGGCCGAGGCGGCCCTGGCCCGGCTGCTCGAGGCCCTGGCGGCTGACAAGCAGGAAGCCGCCAAGGCCGGGGAGGGGCACAAGGTCAGGAACCGCTTCGGACAGAGCCTGTTCATCGCCCGGGTCGGCGGCGTCCTCTGCGGGGCCATGCGCGTCCCGGACGGGTCCGAGGCGGCGGGGGAGAAGCTCCTCGGGGCCCTGGCGGCGGCGCTCAGAGACCTGCCTCCGGCGAAGTGACGGCGGGCGAGCGGTAGGGACGTGGACGACAATAAGTTCCTCAGGGCGGCCTTGGCCCTGGTGGCCCTGTTCGTCGCCGGCGTCTTCCTCAAGCTGGCCCGGCCCGTACTCATCCCCTTCATCCTGGCCGTCTTCCTGTCCTACATCGTCGATCCCGCGCTGACCCTGCTGACCCGCTGCCGCTGCCCGCGCCCGGGGGCCGTGCTCATCGTCCTGGGCCTGATGTTCGTCGTCCTCTACCTTCTCGGCGTCCTGGCCTACTCGAGCGGCAAGGCCTTCGTGGCCGAGCTGCCGAAGTACCAGGGACGGCTCGGCGAGGTCGCCCGCTTCCTGGAGAGCGGCTTCGGCCCCTTCAAGGTCGATCTGTCGGCCGCCCTGGCCGGCTTGGATTTCGACCGGCTCGGGGCTTTCCTCCTCAAAGCCATCGGGCCCTTCTTCGGCGTCATCGGCAAGCTCCTCCTGGTCTTCGTCTTCCTCGTCTTCATCGTCGCCGGTCGGGGCCGGGCGGCGGCCAAGGTGGCCCGGGCCCTCGACGGCGCGAGCGCGGGCCGGGTGGCCGGCGTCGTCGAGGCCATCAACGCCCAGATCCGGAAATACCTGGTCATCAAGACCCTCGTCAGCCTGGCCAACGGGGTCATGGTCTGGGTCGTGCTGGCCCTGTTCGGCGTCGATTTCGCGGCCCTGTTCGGGCTATTGGCCTTCCTGCTCAATTACATCCCCAACATCGGCTCGTTCATCGCCACGGTCCTGCGCGTCGGTTTCGCCTTCTTCCAGTTCGGGACCTTCTGGACTCCGTTCTGGGTCCTGATCGTCACCAACGGTTTGGACATGGTCCTCGGGAACATCATCGAGCCGCGGATCATGGGCAAGGGCCTCGGACTGAGCCCGCTCCTGGTCTTCTTCTCATTGCTCTTCTGGGGCTGGCTGTGGGGCATCCCGGGCATGATCCTGTCCGTGCCGCTGACGGCGATGATCAAGATCGTCTGCCAGAACGTGCCCGCGCTGCGGCCGGTCGCGGTGCTGATGGGGCCCTGAGGAGGCCGGGGACGGGGGGACCTCTCCTCAGGACCGGTCGAAGTCGTCGGCTTCGATGACGAAGGCCTCGTCCGAGAGCTTCTTGAGCCTGCGGCCGAAACGGGCCTTGAGGACCTTTCCCGCGGCCGCCTGCTCGGCGCTCTTCTTGGACGGACCCTTGGCCTTGGCCAGGACCTCGTCCCCGAGACGGACCTCGACGGTGAAGGCCCGGTCGTGGGCCGGACCCTTCTCGGAGACGAGGCAATAAGCCGGTACGCCGAGGCCCTCCTTCTGGCAAAGCTCCTGGAGGGCGGACTTGGAGTTGTTGACGGTCTGGGTCTCGGTCCGGACGGACTTCAGGGAGGCGCCGAGGAGGGGGCGAAGAAAGGCCCGGGCGGCCTCGAAGCCGCCGTCGAGGTAGACGGCCCCGGTCAGGGCTTCGAACGAGCCGGCCAGGATGGAGACCTTCTTGCGGCCGCCGCTCTTGTCCTCGCCCCGCCCGAGGCGGATGGCCTTCTCCAACTTGATCTCCCGGGCCAGCTTGGCCAGGGCCAGAGTGCTCGTCGCCGAGGCCTTGAGCTTGGACAGCTCGCCCTCGTTCCGGCCGGGGAAGGCGGCCAGGGCGAACTCGGCCGCGACCAGGCCGACGACCGAATCGCCCAGGAACTCCAGGACCTCGTTGTCCTCCGGGGCCTCGGGATCGCGTTCGTAGGCGTGGGAGCTGTGGGTCAGGGCCCGCAGGAGCAGGGCCCGGTCCCGGAAAGCGTGGCCGACGGCCTTCTCCACCCGGTCCAGGGCCTTCTCGTCGGTCCTCATGGCTCGAAGGGGTAGGCGACGCGCCCGCCGACGATGGTCATGACCGGGACGCCCCGGAGCCGCCAGCCGTGGAAGGGGGTGTTGCGGCCCTTGGACTCGAACCGCCCGCGGTCGACGACGGTCTCGATCTCGAGGTCGAGCAGGGTCAGGTCGGCGTCGGCGCCCGGAGCGATCCGCCCCTTCTCCGGGAGGCCGAGCAGGCGGGCCGGGGCGGTCGAGAGGAGCTCGACGAGCCGCGGCAGGGACACGATCCCCGGCCTGACGAGCCGGTCGAGGAAGAGCGGCACGGCCGTCTCGAGCCCCACGATCCCGAACGGGGCTTCCGCGAAGGGACGAGCCTTCTCCGCCGCCGTATGTGGCGCGTGATCGGTGGCCAGGACGTCGATCGCTCCCGACCGCAGGCCTTCCACGAGGGCGGCCACGTCGGCCCGGGAGCGCAGGGGCGGGTTCATCTTGTAGTCGGGGTCGGGACCGGGGATGTCCTCGTCCGCGAGGAGGAGGTGATGGGGCGTCGCTTCGGCCGTGACCCGGACGCCCCTAGCCTTCGCTTCGAGGACCATGCGGACGCCGCCTGCCGTCGACAGATGGGCGATGTGGACGGGCGCCCCGGTGGCCTCGGCCAGGACGATGTTTCGGGCGACCATGATGTCCTCAGCTGCGGCCGGGATGCCCCGCAGGCCCAGGCGGGCCGCCGCGGGGCCTTCGTTGACGGCCCCGCCCTCGAAGAGGGCCCGGTCCTCGCAGTGATCGACGACGAACGCGCCGGCGGCGGCCGCCGCGACGAGGGCCCGCCTCATGAGGCGGCTGTCGGTCACCGGCCGGCCGTCGTCCGAGAAGGCCACGGCCCCGGCCGCGACGAGGGCCGGCATGTCGACGAGCTCCGCGCCCTTCGAGCCCCGGGTGACCGCCGCGATGGGCAGGACCCGGGCCGGCCCGGCCCGCCGGGCCGTGGCCAGGATCAGTTCCGTGACTTCGGGGGCGTCGTTCACGGGATCGGTGTTGGGCATGGCGCAGACGGCCGTGAAGCCGCCGCGGACGGCCGCGCGGAGGCCCGTGGCGATCGTCTCCTTGGCTTCGAAGCCCGGTTCGCGGAGGTGGACATGGAGGTCGATGAGCCCGGGCACGACGACCAGCCCGGCCGCCTCGATGGTCCTGTCCGTGCGGACGCCGGCCGTCCCGCCGACGGCGGCGACGCGGCCGTCCTCGACCAGGACGTCGCCCACGGCGTCGAGGCCCGACCCCGGGTCGACGACGCGCCCGCCCCGGATGAGGAGCCTCACCGCTTCCGGCCCCCGCCGATCTTGACCGGCTCGGCGATCAGGACCTCCTCGTGGCCGTCGGTCTCTTTGAGCCGGACCCGGACGACCTCGCGGCGCGAGGTCGGCAGGACCTTGCCGACGTAATCGGGCCGGATGGGCAGCTCGCGGTGGCCGCGGTCGATGAGCACGGCCAGCTGGACCGTCTGGGGCCGTCCGGTGTCGATGAGCGCGTCCATGGCCGCCCGGATGGTCCGGCCGGTCATCAGGACGTCGTCGACGAGCAGGACGTCCTTCTTGGCGACCGGGAAGCCGAGGCCCTTCTGGCTCACCGCCGCTTTGCCCGCGGTGGCCGGGACGTCGTCGCGGTAGCGGGTGATGTCGAGGACGCCGACGGGCACCGTGACGCCTTCCATCTCGGCGATCAAGCGGGCCAGGCGGTTGCCGATGGCCACGCCGCGGGTCTTGACGCCGACGATGACCAGGCTCTTGAGGTTCCGGTTGGTCTCGATGATCTCGGTCGCGACGCGGGCCAGGACCCGTCGGACCTTGGTCGCGTCCATGATCCGGGCTTTGGTCTTCTCGTCCATGTCTTCTCCTCTTGCCGGCGGCCGGCCTCTTGAAGATGTACGAAGCGGCTCGAAATGTCAACCCCGGCGGGCGAACCAGTCCTCGGCGGCGGCGATGTCCCGGGCGATGGCCGCGGCCAGGGCCTCGGCCCCGGCGAAGGCCCGCGGGCGCCTCAGCCGGCGCAGGAGACGGACCGTGATGCCGGCGCCGTAGAGCGAGCCCCGGAAGTCGAGGAGCAGGGTCTCGACGGTCAGAGGGTTGGGCCCGAAGGTCGGGTTGGTGCCGATGCTGGTCACGGACGGGTGGGCCGCCCGGCCCTTGACCGTCTCGCTGATGTAGATGCCCTCCGGCAGGAGCTCGTTGGCCGTGTCGAGATTGGCCGTCGGGTAGCCGAGCAGGCGGCCACGCTTTTTACCCGGGACGACGCGGCCGGCGATCTCATAGGGCCGGCCGAGCAGGCGGGCCGCTTCCTCGACGCGCCCCCGGGCGAGGAGGGCCCGCACGGCCGTCGAGCTGACCACCCGGCCGCCGAGAACGGCCGGCGCGACGGCTTGGACGGAGAGGCCGGCCTCGCGGCCGAGGCGCCGCAGGAGGTCCACGTCGCCGCGGCGGCCTCGGCCGAAGCGGAAGCCCCGTCCGACGACGACCTCGCGGGCCCCCAGCCGGCCGCGGAGGACGTCATCGACGAACTCCCGGCAGGACAGGCGGGCGAAGCGCCTCCCGAAGGGGACCAGGACCAGCGCGTCGACCCCGGTCGCCCGGAGCCGGTCCAGGCGCTGGACGGGGGTGTCGATGAGGCGGACGGAGCGCCGGCCAAGGGCCCGCTCGGGATGGGGCTCGAAGGTCAGGACGAGCGAGCGCAGCCCCGTCGCCCCGGCCCGGGCGCACAGGCGCTCCAAGAGCCGCCGGTGGCCGCGGTGGAGGCCGTCGAAATTGCCGACGGCCACCGCCGAGGGGCGGGGGAGGAGGCGCGGGTCGGACAGGCCGCGGAAGACGACCATGCGGCTACATCTTGACGAGGTCGGCCTTGCGGAGGTAGGCCAGCTTGAGCTGGTCGAGGACGCCGTCGAGGAACTTGTCCTCCTCGGGCTCGAGGTTGCCCTTGGTGCGGTCCTTGAGGAGGTCGAGGAGGTCTATGTTGCGCTTGGCCAAATCCAGGTTCTCGCGATGTTCGCCGGTCGCCGGGTCGACCACCAGCCCCAGTTGGACCAGGGCCGGGAAATAGAGCAGCATGACCACGGAGCTGAACTCGAGCGGGGGCAGGAACTCGCCCGGGCCGCCGCGGCCGTCTTTCGCCTTGACGTCGTCTTCGGTCATGGGACATCCTTCCAGCGCACCATCTTACCCTTGGGGCGGCCAAAGTTCAAGGCGGAGCGGCCGTTGACCGGGGCCCTTTTCTGCGCTACGCTGGGGACAGGAGGAGGGGGATGATCGGATCGCGCGCGTTATTCATCGTCGTCGGGGTCTGTTCGCTGCTGGCCCCGGCCCGGGGCCAGTTCACGGCCGCGGAGCTCGCGGAGCGCCCGGCTTGGGAGGCCTTCCTGCGAGAGGCCGGGATCGTCGACCGTGTCCAGCTGGAGCTCGATCAGGGCGTCACCCGGCCGTGGAAGCTGACGCTCCGGCAGGGCGACGTCGTCCGCCACGCCCTATGGAAGGACCCCAGCGGCGTCCGGGGCGGCTTCTGGGAGGGTTGGAAGTACGAGATCGCCGCCTACATTCTGGACAAGCTCCTGGGCTTGGGATTGGTGCCGCCGACGGTCGAGAAAGCGATGGACGGACGGCCGGGCTCGTGCCAGCTCTGGATCGAGGACACGGAGCGCTATTACGACCTGCTGGCGGCCCGCCGGGATCTGGACGCCTTCCGGACGGAGGCTTGGGCCAAGGTCGGTTACCTGGCCCAGTTCTTCGACGACCTGGCCGGGAACTCCGACCGCCACGTCCGCAACGTCCTGGTCGGGCCCGACCGGCGGGCCGTCCTCATCGACCATTCGAGGGCCTTTCGTACGACCCGGAGCTTCGTCGAGGACATCCCGTTCTCGTCGAAGAACGTCCCGCCGGCCAACCTCATGAGGAAGCTGCCGCGCGACCTGGTCGCTAGGACGCGCGGCCTGACGGAAGCCGGTCTGAGAGAGGCCCTGGGCGGCCTGCTCACGGACGAGGAGATCCGGGCCGTGCTGGCCCGGCGGGAGATCCTGCTGGCCGAGGTCAAAAGGATCTGCGAGAGCTTCGGCGAGGCCGACGTCCTCTACTGATCCGGATGGTCAGCCGGCGGCCGGGGAGGGGCCGCCCTTCTTGCGCAGGACCAGCGCGGCCTTGATGAACTCGTCGAGGTCGCCGTCGAGGACGCGGTCGGTGTCCCCGGTCTCGACCCGGGTCCGCAGGTCTTTGATCATCCGGTAGGGGTGGAGGACATAGGAGCGGATCTGGTTGCCCCAGGCGAT
>CAZFZU010000055.1:0-8511 GCA_964523615.1 uncultured Eubacteriales bacterium
GGTCGGCATCGGCAAGGGCAAGGCCCGCGAGGTGCCCCAGGCCATCGCCAAGGGCGTCGAGGCGGCCCGCAAGAGCATGATCCGCGTGCCCCTGGCCGAGACGACCATCCCGCACCTGGTCAAGGGCATCGACGGGGCCGGCCTGGTCGTCCTCCGCCCGGCCTCGAAGGGGACGGGCGTCATCGCCGGCGGCGCCGTCCGGGTCATCATGCAGCTGGCCGGCATCCGGGACATCCTGACCAAGTCCATCCGCAGCAGCAACCCCATCAGCGTCGCCAACGCGACCCTGGACGCCCTGCGGCGGATCCGCAATCCCGAGGACGTGGCCAAGATCCGCGGGAAGGCGAAAGGTGCGCTATGACCGCCAACGCGAAGAAGACCCCCAAGGCGCCCAAGGGCGCCAAGCCGGCCGCCGGCGGGCGGACCGTCAAGGTGACGCTCGTCCGCAGCCTCATCGGATACCCGCCCGTCCAGCGTGAAACGGCCAAGGGCCTGGGACTCCGCAAGCTCGGTTCGAGCGCCGTGCTCGTCGAGACGCCGGCCGTCCTGGGCATGATCAACAGGATCGTCCACGCCCTCAAGGTCGAAACGGTGGAGAAGCCATGAACCTCAGCAAACTCAAACCGGCCCCCGGATCCAGGAAGGGACGCAAGCGCGTCGGGCGCGGCCCCGGCTCCGGCTGGGGCAAGACGGCCGGCCGCGGCAGCAAGGGCCAGCTCCAGGGGAGCGGCTATTCCCGCAAGCGCGGCTTCGAGGGCGGCCAGATGCCCCTGACCCGGCGCATCCCCAAGCGCGGCTTCACCAGCCTCGACCGCGAGGAGATCGCCGTCGTCAACCTGGACCGCCTGGCCAAGCTCCGCAAGGACGACATCGGGCCCAAGGAGATGGCCGAGCACCGCCTCATCGGCAAGGCCACCGACCGGGTCAAGGTCCTCGGGCGGGGCGACCTGGCCTCGGCCAAGACCGTCCGGGCCCACGAGTTCTCCGCCTCGGCGGCGAAAAAGATCGAGGCCAAGGGCGGCCGGGCCGTCGTCATCGGGAAAGGCCAATGCTAGACTCCATCCGCAACATCTTCAGCATCCCGGAGCTGCGCAAGCGGGTCATTTTCACCCTGCTCCTGCTGGCCGTCTACCGGGTCGGCGGCGTCATCCCCAATCCGGGGCTGAGCGCCACGGCCCTGGCCGAGTTCTGGCAGAGCCAGAAGGGCTCCCTGCTCGGCTTCATCGACCTGTTCAGCGGGCGGAACATGTCCCGGATGACGATCTTCGCCCTGGGCATCATGCCCTACATCTCGGCCTCGATCATCCTCCAGCTGCTGACGGTCGTCTGGCCCTACCTCGAGCGCCTGTCCAAGGAGGGCGAGCTGGGCCGGAAGAAGATCACCCAGTACACCCGCTACGGCACGATCCTCATCTGCCTCGTCCAGGCCTTCGGCATCGCCATCTTCCTCGAGGCCCTGCGGACCCCGGCCGGGGCCCCCGTCGTCATCGACCCGGGCTGGGGCTTCAAGCTCCTGACCATCCTGACCCTGACCACGGGGACGGTCTTCGTCATGTGGCTGGGCGAGCAGATCTCGGAACGGGGCATCGGCAACGGCATCTCTCTCATCATCTTCGCCGGCATCGTCGTCGACTTCCCGAGCGGGCTGGTCGGCCTCGTCCGCGGCCTGCGGACGGGCAGCATGGACCCCCTGAAGATGATCTTCCTGGGCGCCCTGATGGTCGCCGTCATCGCCTTCATCGTCTTCGTCGAGCGCGGCCAGCGCCGCATCCCCGTCTCCTACGCCAAGCGCGTCGTCGGCCGCAAGGTCTACGGCGGCCAGAGCACCCACCTGCCCCTGCGGGTCAACACCGGCGGAGTCATCCCCATCATCTTCGCCGCCTCGGTCATCACCATCCCGGCCACCCTGGCCAACCTCATCAAGGTGCCCTGGGTCCAGTCCATCGCCGCCCAGTTCGGCATGGGCATGCCGCTCTACAACCTCGTCTACATCGCGGCCATCATCTTCTTCACCTACTTCTACATCTCGATCATCTTCAACCCCGTCGACGTGGCCGACAACCTCCGCAAGTACGGCGGCTTCATCCCCGGCATCCGCCCGGGCAAGAACACCTCCGACTACATCGACGACGTCCTCAGCCGCATCACCCTGGCCGGCGCCCTGTACCTGGCGGCCGTGGCCATCCTGCCCGAGTTCCTGATCACCGGCCTCAAGGTCCAGGGTTTGCCCTGGATCGGCCCCTGGCTCGAGGCCAACCTGCCCCGGTTCATGACCGAGGGCCTGGGCATCAACTTCATGTTCGGCGGCACGTCCATCCTCATCGTCGTCGGGGTGGCCATGGACACCATGCAGCAGATCGAGGCCCAGCTCGTCATGCGCCACTACGACGGCTTCATGCGCCGCAGCCGCATCCGCGGGAGGCGTGGATGAGGATCATCCTCCTGGGCGCCCCCGGAAGCGGCAAGGGGACCGTGGCCGAGGCCCTGCGCCAGGCCTACGGGTTCCCCAAGATCTCCACCGGGGATCTGCTCCGGGAAGCCGTCCGGGAGAAGACGCCGCTCGGCCTGGTCGCCGCCGCCCAGATGGGCAAGGGCAACCTCGTCGACGACGCGACCGTCCTGGCCCTGCTCCGCCAGCGCCTGGCCGGGGAGGACTGCGCGGGCGGCTACGTCCTCGACGGCTTCCCCCGCAACCTGGCCCAGGCCGACAGCCTCGAGAGCCTGGGCCTGCCCGGGCCGGAGATCGTCTTCGACCTCGAGGTGCGGGACGAGGTCGTCCTGGAGCGGCTGGCCAACCGGCGGACCTGCCCGCGCTGCGAGGCCATCTACCACCTCGTCAACAAGCCGCCCAAGACCGCCGGCGTCTGCGACGTCTGCGGCTCGGCCCTCGTCCAGAGGGCCGACGACACGCCCGAGGTCATCCGGAAGCGGCTGGAGACCCATCGGGCCCAGACCGAGCCCCTGGTCGCCCGCTACGCGGCCAAGGGCAACCTCCACCGGATCGACGCCAATGGGACGGCCGCCGACCAGATCGCCCGGGTCCGCCGGGTCGTCGACGCCGCCTTGGGGCGCCCGGCCGGGGCGGGGGAGGGCCGATGATCACCCTCAAGTCCGCGTCCGAGCTCGAGACCATGCGCCAGAGCAGCCGCATCGTCGCCGCCGTCCTGGCCGAGCTCGAGCCGCTCATCCGGCCCGGCATCCGGACGCGCGACCTCGACCTCTACGCCGAGAAGCGGACCCGGGAGCTGGGCGCCGTGCCGGCCTTCAAGGGCTACCGCGGCTATCCGGCCTCCGTCTGCATCTCGGTCAACGAGGAGGTCATCCACGGCATCCCCTCGGGCCGCATCCTCCAGGACGGCGACATCGTCAGCCTGGACTTCGGCGTTCTCTACGAGGGGTTCTACAGCGATTCGGCCCTGACGGCGCCGGTCGGCCGGGTCCCGGCCGAGGCCCGGCGGCTCATCGCCGCGGCCGAGCGCTCCTTCGCCAAGGGCCTCGAACAGATGCGGGAAGGCGCCCGCCTGTCGGACGTCTCCGCGGCCATCCAGCGGGCGGTCGAGGACGAGGGCTTCTCGGTCATCCGCCAGTTCGTCGGGCACGGCATCGGCCGGGCCCTGCACGAGGAGCCCCCGGTCCCCAACTTCGGCGCGCCGGGCCGCGGCCCCAAGATCAAGCCGGGGATGACCCTGGCCATCGAGCCCATGATCGCCGCCGGGGGGCCCGAGGTCGAGGTCCTGGAGGACGGCTGGACGGCCGTCACCCGGGACCGCCGCCTGGCCGCCCACTACGAGCACACCGTGGCCATGACCGAGAACGGGCCGGAGATCCTCAGCGCCCGGACGGCCTCGGCCGCCGCGGGGGCCGGGGCGGACAAGGAGGTCCCCCATGCCTAGACAGGACATGTTCGAGGCCGAGGGCGTCGTCCTGGAGACCCTGCCCAACGCCATGTTCCGGGTCGAGCTCTCCAACAAGCACATCATCCTGGCCCACATCTCCGGCAAGATGCGCAAGCACTTCATCCGCATCCTGCCCGGCGACCGGGTCCTCCTGGAGCTGTCGCCCTACGACCTGACCAAGGGGCGGATCACCTATCGATTCAAGTAAAGGACGGGACGATGAAAGTCAAAGCATCCGTGAAGAAGATCTGCCGGAACTGCAAGATCGTCCGGCGCAAGGGCGTGGTGCGGGTCATCTGCTCCAACCCGAAGCATAAACAAAAACAGGGATAAGCGAGGTTCTCATGGCACGAATCGCAGGCATCACGCTCCCTCCCGACAAGCGGATCGAGGTCGGCCTGACCTACATCTACGGCATCGGCCGGTCCAAGAGCCGCCAGCTGCTCGACGAGGCCAAGATCGACCGGAACAAGAAGGTCAAGGCCCTGTCCGAGGACGAGGTCAACAAGATCCGCCAGATCATCGAGAAGCGGGAGAAGATCGAGGGCGACCTCCGCAAAGAGGTCACCCTGAACATCAAGCGGCTGGTCGACATCGGCTGCTACCGGGGCCTCCGGCACAAGAAGAAACTGCCCGTCCGGGGCCAGCGGACCAAGACCAACGCCCGGACCCGCAAGGGCTCCAAGGGCCAGCGGATCAAGAAGACCAAAGAGACGAAAGCGTAAGGAGGGCCGTCGCACATGCCGCCTAAAACCGCCGCCAAGAAGAAGAAGGTCCGGAGAGAGATCGGGTTCGGAGTGGCCCACATCCAGTCCACCTTCAACAACACGATCATCACCATCACCGACCACGTCGGCGCCACCGTCGTCTGGGCCAGCGCCGGGACCTCCGGCTTCAAGGGCGCCCGCAAGGGCACGCCCTTCGCCGCCCAGCTGGCGGCCAAGGACGCCGCGACCAAGGCCCGGGAGAACGGCGTCCGCGCCGTCGACGTGCGCCTCAAGGGCCCCGGCGCGGGCCGGGAATCGTCCATCCGCGCCATGCAGGCCGCCGGCCTGGAGATCAAGTCCATCAAGGACGTGACGCCGATCCCGCACAACGGCTGCCGCGTCCGCCGCCGCCGGCGGGTCTGAGGAGGGGAGGAGACACCATGGCGAAATTCCAAGGAGCCGACTGCCGGCTGTGCCGGGTCGAGAAGAACAAGCTCTATTTCAAGGGCCACAAGTGCCTGACGGACAAGTGCCCGCTGGAGCGGCGGGCCTACGCGCCGGGCCAGCACGGACGGTCGCGCAAGCGCGTCCTCGGCTACGCCATCCAGCTCCGCGAGAAGCAGAAGCTGAAAAGGTTCTACGGCATGTCCGAGGAGCAGTTCCGCTTCTTCTTCGAGCGGGCCGAGCGCCAGAAGGGCGTCACCGGCGAGAACCTCCTGTCCATGCTCGAGCGCCGGCTGGACAACGTCGTCTACCTGATGGGCTTCTCCCTGTCCCGCGGCCACGCCCGCCAGCTCATCGGGCACGGCCACTTCCGGGTCAACGACCACAAGGCCGACATCGCCTCCGCGCTGGTCAAGCCGGGCGACGTCGTGGCTTACCGCCCCCGCTCGGCCAAGAGCGAGGACATCCAGGCCGTGGTGGCCTCGAACCGGTCCAAGAGCGTGCCCGGCTGGCTCGAGGTCGATTGGGACAACCTCAAGGGCCGGGTCCTGGCGCTGCCCACGCGGGCCGACGTCACCCTGCCGGTCGAGGAACACCTGGTCGTCGAGCTGTACTCCAAGTGAGCGGAGGAACGCCATGACAGAGACGAATTTCCAGAGACCCAAGTACCTGGAGTGCGATTTCGAGACCCTGACGCCGCAGTACGGGCGGTTCCAGGCCCAACCCTTCGAGCGGGGCTACGGAGTGACCGTGGGCAACGCCCTGCGGCGCATCCTGCTGTCCTCGATCACCGGGGCGGCCATCACCTCCGTCCGCATCCACGGCGTCCTGCACGAGTTCTCGACCATCCCCGGGGTCGTCGAGGACGTCACGGACGTCCTCCTCAACCTCAAGAGCGTCCCCCTCAAGCTCGAGGGCGACGAGCCGCGGCGGATGACCATCAAGAAGACCGGGCCGGCCACGGTCACGGCGGCCGACATCTCGGCCGAATCCGAGATCGTCATCCTGGACAAGGACATCACCATCGCCTCCCTCGACACCGACGGCACCCTCGAGGTCGAGATGGTCGTCAAGAACGGCCGCGGCTACGTCCCGGCCGACCAGAACTTCGACGAGGACCAGAGCCTCGACTACATCCCGCTCGACTCCTCGCATTCGCCGGTGCTCAAGGTCAACTACAAGGTCGAGCCGGCCCGCGTCGGCAAGCGCATCGACTACGAGGGCCTGACCCTGGAGATCTGGACGACCGGGGCCATCCGGCCCATGGACGCCCTGTCGCAGGCGGCCAAGCTCCTGCGCGACCACCTGGGCATCTTCCTCAACGTCGTCGACGAGCCGCTCGAGCGCGACGCCGCCCCGGCCAAGAAGGATATCCCCCTGCTGGGGCAGTCCGACGTCCTGGCCAAGACCATCGACCACCTGGAGCTGTCGGTCCGATCCAACAACTGCCTCCGCTCGGCCGGCATCGAGCGGATCTACGAGCTCGTCCAGAAGACCGAGGACGAGCTGCTCAAGACCAAGAACTTCGGCCGCAAGTCCCTGGCCGAGATCAAGGAGACCCTGGCCAATCTGAACCTCGGGCTGAACATCGAGCTCCACCCCCGGCTCATCGAGAGGATCCAGGCCGACATCAAGACGGGCACGCCCGAGAAGGAGACGGAAGCATGAGGCATCAGGTCAAGAAAGGATATCTGGGCCGCAACACGGCCCACCGCCGGGCGCTGCTGCGCAACCTCGTGACCTCGTTCCTGGAGAAGGAGCGGGTCCGGACGACGCTGGCCAAGGCCCGGTCGGTCAAGCCCGTGGCCGAGAAGATGATCACCCTGGGCAAGCGGGGCACCCTGCACGCCCGGCGCCAGGCCCTGGCCTACCTGACCAAGGAGGCCGCGGTCAAGAAGCTGTTCGACGACCTCGGGCCGCGCTTCAAGGAGCGCCCCGGCGGCTACGCCCGCATCGTCAAGCTCGACCTCAGGGCCGGCGACGGCGCCTCCATGGCCATGCTCGAGCTCGTCGGGACGGAGTTCAAGGCCAAGGTCAAGAAGAAAAAGGACGCCAAGAAGCCCGCTCCCGCCGCCAAGTAACGCTTTTTCCGGGGACATGTCCGCTACGGCCATGTCCCCGTTCTTTGTTTGGGGGACACGGACCTCCGGTACATGTCCCCCTTTTTATTCCCCTTGTTATTTGGCGCGCCTCGCGGCTTGGTAGATCCCCTGCCAGTAGGCCTCGCGGAGGTCGTCGACGCGGACCATGGGCCGCTCGTGGACGGTGGCGTTGATGAACAGTCCGCCCTCGATCATCATCCCGACGTGGCTGATGCGGTCGACGGCCCGGCCGAAGAAGACGAGGTCGCCGGGCTTTTCCTGGCCCTTGGGGACCTCGACGAGGCCGCTCTTGGTCATCTGGATGTCGGCGTCGCGCAGGATGGGCACGCCGCTCATCTTGTAGACGAGCTGGACGAAGCCGGAGCAGTCGAGGCCGAGCGGCGAGGTGCCGCCCCAGGTGTAGGGGAGCCCCAGGAAGCGCTTGGACAAGGCGATCGTGTCCTCGACGGTCCGGCGCGGCCAGGTCCAGGGGGCCTCGCGGATGTCGCCGTCGCCGCGCTGGACGAAGGCGTGGTGGCCGCAGGGCAGGACGACCTCGAGCCAGCGCTCGCTCTTTTCGGAAACCAGCTCCAAGACGGCGCTGATGGGGGCCACCTTGAGGGGCTTGTGCTTGGTGACGTCCGTCTCGCGGTAGGTGTTGGCCAGGAGCGAGGAGACGACGAAGACCTTGCCCGAGGAGGCGTAGGGCTTGGCCCCGGCCTCCAGGACGCGCAGGGCCTTGGCGGCCACCCAGCCTTCGTAGGTGTCGGGCGTGGCGACGCGGACCCAGTCCTCGCCGGCCGGGTTCTTCTCCCTCTTGAGGACCTTGACGTTGTCGCCGAGCAGGGCCTGGCTGACGACGTCGGTATCGGCGGAAGGGCCGCTGTGCATGTTCTCGACGGTGGTCAGCACGACGGCCGCGTCGGGCGGGCCGGCCTGGGGCGCGGCGCAGGCCAGGGCGGGGGAGAGGACGGTGAGGAGCGCGGCGAGAACGGCCTTGGTCATCGGGAACCTCCTGGACGATATCCGAGAGGAAATGATAGGTTTTCCGCCGCCTTTTTTCAATATATAATGCGGCCGAGAGGTGCCGCCATGAAACGCAAGGATTTCCTGAAGCTCGCGGGCGCGGCCGCGGCCGCCCCGCTCCTCACCGGCTGTCCGAAGGCCCCGGCCGTCAAAGCGGACGGGACCGGCCCGGCCAAGGTCACGGTCAAGATCTTCGACCTCAAGCTTCGCTACGCCTGGGGCCTGTCCCGGGGCACGTGGACCGTCCGCACCAACGCCTTCGTCAAGATCGAGAAGGGCGGCGTCGTCGGGCTCGGCGAAGCGGCCCCCATCGCCCGCTACAACGAGACGGCCCAGAGCGCGGCCGCCTTCATCGAC
>CAZFZU010000055.1:8611-20138 GCA_964523615.1 uncultured Eubacteriales bacterium
GACCTGCCGCGCATCGCCCCCTATTTCCACGGCGTCAACGTCAAGCTCATGAAGTGCGGCGGCGTCCAGGAAGCCGTCCGTCTGGCGGCCATGGGCCGGACCCTGGGCCTCAAGCTCATGATCGGCTGCATGGTCGAGAGCTCGGTCGCCATCTCGGCCGGGGCCGCCGTGGCCTCGCTGTTCGACCACGCCGACCTCGACGGCGCCCTGCTCATCTCCAACGACCCCTTCCGGGGCGTCCAGGTCGTCGGCGACCGCCTCGTCCTCGGCAACGGGCCGGGCCTCGGGGTCGAGGGCGACCTGCTCTAGAGGGGCGCGACCGCTACTTGTCGGACACGACCCGGCCGATCTCGCTCGAGCGGGCCAGCCGGGAGACGTGCTCGTAAATGAGCCGGGAGATCCGGGCGATGGCCGGGTTGCCGTCGCCGTCCCGCTTGAGGTAGGTCGTCATGACGCTGAGGACGTAGGGGCGTCCCGCGAGCAGGACGATGCCCGAGTCGCAGCGGACGGCCTCGAGCTCGCCCGGCTTCTCGGCCACCTCGACGCCTTCGGGGACGCCGGCCCGCAGGGGGCTGTCCTTGGGGATGGCCAGCATGTCCAGGAAGGCCTTCCGGCCGGGCTCCTTGAGGAAGGCGCCCTTCCAGACGCTCTCGAGCAGGGTCATCATCTCCAGGGGCGTCGAGACGTTCTCCCGCCCTTCCGAAGCGGCTTTGAGGTCCATCATCTTCCGCCGCAGCCGGGTCTTGCCGAGCCCCAAGGCGTCCATACGCCGGTTGACGGCCTCCATGCCGACCTTGTCGATGAGCAGGTTGGTGGCCGTGTTGTCCGACAGGACGACCATCAGGACGGCCGTGTCGCGGACCGAGAGCGACAGGGACGGCCGGCCGAGGAAGTAGAGGACCCCGGAGCCGGCCACGCGGTTGCCGTCGTCGACGGTCAGGAACGCGTCGAGGTCGAGACGCCCCTCCTCGGCCTGCTTGAACATCTCGGCCAGGACGGCGATCTTGATGGAGCTGGCCTGGGGGAAGACCTCGCGCTCGTTGAGGAACAGGGTCTTGCCCGTGGTCAGGTCCTTGAAGGCCAGGCCCAGGACGCCGTCGAGGCCGCTCTCGACGGCCTTGATCTCGGCCTGGAGCTTGGCCTCGAGGATGGACGGGAACCGGCCCTGGGCCGCGGCGGCCGGGACGAGGGCGGCGGCGATGGCGATGAAGGCGGCGACGGCGATGGTCTTTCTCATGGGGTCCTCCGGGGGGTTTTCGTCCACATTAGCCCATCGGCGGAGGGGAAGTCAATCGCTCCCGGCTCGCGGGCCGGGCCCGGCTCAGGAGGTCTTGCCGACCTGGATGTTGAGCTTCTGCCCGACGAAGAGGATGTCCGAAGCGAGGGAATTGGCCGCCTTGATGGCCTCGACGGTCGTGCGGTGGTTCTTGGCGATCTGGAACAGGTTGTCGCCGTTCTTGACGACATAGGTCACCGTCTCTCCCGGCTGGGCCGTGGTCGGGGCCGCGGCTCCGGCCGGCGGGGCCTCGACGCCGCCGCGCGAGGGGACGCGCAGGATCTGGCCGACGCGGATGAGGTTCGAGCGCAGGCCGTTGAGGCGCTTGATGGCCTCGACCGAGGTCCGGTAGCGGCGGGCGATGGCGCCCAGCGTGTCGCCGGGCCGCACGGTGTGGCGGTCGGTGACGACGTCGGGCGGGATGTACTGGGGGAGCGAGGCGATGCAGGCCAGGCAGCGGTCGCCGTAGCCGGCCGGGACGCGCAGTTCGTAGGGGTAGTTGGGGGTCGAGTCGTGCCGCAGCTCGGAGTTCAGGGAGACCAGGACGGCCGGGTCGAGGCCGAGGTTCTGGGAGAGGACGGCCAGCTTGACGGCGGCGTCGACCTTGACCGTGTCGAAGGCGACCGGCGGGTCGGGCGTGGGCAGGGTGAAGCCGTACTTGGCCGGGTCGCCGACGATGTGCAGGGTGGCGATGAACCGGGGCACGTGGCGGGCCGTCTCGAACGGCAGGTTGGCGAAGATGTCCCAGAAGCTGTCGAAATAATCGACCTTCTGGGCCCGGATGACGCGCTGGACGGCCGCTTCGCCGCAGTTGTAGGCGGCGATGGCCGACGTCCAGTCGCCGAACATCGTGTGGAGCTCGATCATGTACCGGATGGCCGCCCGGGTGGCTTTGAGGGGGTCCATGCGCTCGTCGACGTACTTGTCCTGCTTGAGGCCGTAGCGGTAGCCGGTCGAGCGGATGAACTGCCACATGCCCAGGGCCCGGGCTCGCGACAGGGCCCGCGGCTTGAAGGAGCTCTCGATGATCGGGATCCAGGCCAGCTGCTCGGGCAGACCTTCCTTGCGCAGCTCGGCCAGGATCATGTCCATGTACTGGCCCGAGCGGCGGTAGGACTCCTCGAAGGCCCGGCGCTCGACGGTCTGGAAGGACTTGATCTCCCGGGCCACCCATTGGTTCTCGACCAGGGGGATGGAGCCGTTGACCGAGGAGGCCAGGGTCGTCCGGGAGGCCGTGATGCCCTGGATGCGCTGGGCGATGAGCAGGCGGAGGTCGTGCTTCTCCTGGAGCAGGGGGGAATCGGCCGGGACGGCCATGCGCAGGAGGAGCCCGTAGGCCTCGTCGAGCTTGGCCAGGGCGCCGTCCATGTCCTCCCGGTCCAGGGCCGCCTGGGCCTCTTCGTAGGCGGAGAAGGCGTCTTCCAGGAGGGCCGCGGCGTCTTTTCTGACGGCTTCGGGGCCGGACGCGTCATCCTGAGCTTCCTGGGCCGCGGGCGGGGTCGCCACCCGGTCGGCGGGCGTTTCCGCCGCGGCCTTATCGACGGCCGGCGGCTCGGCCGCAACGGCCGGGGCGGCCGCGGGGGCCGGCCGGGGTGTCGTCTTGGCCGCCTTGGGGGCCGAAGAACAAGCCGCCAGGAGAAGGATGACTAAGGGGAGGACGGGGAAGATCAGGAGAGGGTGTCGTTCACGCTTCATTTCGAAAGTCATTTATACCATAGAGGATGCGGACCGTCAACCGGGGAAGGGAAGAAAATCGTCTTTTGCGCCGAACTGCCGTCAGAAACCCATGTAGTCTCGAGATTAAAGACGGAACTTGATGCCGGCTTGAAGGCTCATCCCGCTGAAATCGATGACCGCTTGTCGCGGTTCGCCGCCGGGCCCGGCGGGGGGATCGGTCTGGACCATGATCAGTCTAGGATAGTCAGGCAGCGATGGAACGGACTCATAATAGAGTGTCCCGTGTTCGGTCATATTGAGAAATTCGTCATAGATCGTGCTCGAGCCCTCCCAGCCATGGAACTTGGCCAAACGGCCGGTGGCGTCCACGCAAAGGGAGATCCTCCGGCTCAATCGATATTCGATCCCGAGACCGGCGTCGAGGCCTAGCGCGGCGGACCCGGGCTCCACCCGATGCGCGAATTGATAGAAACCGTGTATCTGTCCCAATCCAGAAAAACTGTTTTCCCGGATCTCATCGTTATAGCGGGTTTGAAAATAGTAGGAGCCGCCTGTGCGTGTCGTGAGGTCGATCTTCGCGGTCAAGGGAAACCTCAGAATGAGACTCAGCCGGACGGGGATAGCGCTGAGCTCGGGCTGGCCCGAGAGTCCTCCGCTGATGTCAGTCTCCGGATCGGCGAACTCCATCAAGGGCCGTCTTGAAGCCTTTATGTAGCCGCAACCGATCCCCACGCCGATTCTGGGATTGACCTCCAGGATGATGTCTCCTCCGAATTCCAGGCCATGGCGAACGGGACGATAGCCGCCCTGCGTTGTCGGCCACAAGGCTCTTTCCCAGTCAAAGAGCGCTTTATTTCCTCGATTCACATCCCCGCCCGATACGTAAGTCCACCCTCCCTGTAACTTGAAGCTGATCTTAACGTCCGCTTGGGCCAACGTCGGGATGGATAGAAAGACGAACGCGGCGAAAAGTCCTGTTCTTATCGGATGCTTCACGGTTACCTCCTTCTTTTTTTTCACCATGAGATAACCTCGATTGCAATTACGTTTGAATAAGCTGAATACCCAATCGGATTCCAGGCCCTTACTCGATATTCATAGATATTGCCTGAACTTGCACTTGAATCAGTATAAACATCTGTATTATAGCTGAGCGTAGCGACAACTTTCCAATTCGTATAGCCAGGGATCCTCCGCTCGAGAAAATTGTAAAGCGTATTCACAGCGTTATTTGACCAACTAATATTTACGAGCGGGTAGAATGCAGGCGATTGACCATGAAGATCTGAAGGCGCCTGTGGAAGAGTATGCGGAACCGAAGTGCTAGCGGTATTACTGAATATCGACGACCCTGATTTATTGGATGCCCTAATCCGATATTCGTAGATTCTCTCGTCAATATTTTGGATGTTATCGTTAGCGAATGCGGCTGAAGGGCCTGCATGTGCATCGGCGCTATTATCATGAACGAATATACTCTGATAGTTATCCTTCCGTTGAATTTCAAATCCTAACTCATTGTTTGAATTATCATTCCAGCTAAGTTGAATTTTGTTCCAGGCTATAGGATATGCGCTTAAGTTAGACGGCGCATTAGGCGTCACAGTCCCCCCAAGAGCATCCAGGACCTTCTTTGCATTCAATCTGCCCCCAGACACGCATTTTCCAATCAGATCGGGAAATATATCTACATTTTGAACAATCAATTCTTTTAGGCAGGTGGATGTCAGTCCTGGACAAATTCCGAGGATCAACGCGGCAACGCCGGATACATGGGGAGTAGCTGCTGATGTCGCCCTAAAATTGCGATATGGAGGCAGCACACCACCAGTTGTTGTATATATTGCTTCTCCAGGAGCGCCGATATCCACTGAAATATTGCCATAGTTCGATTCGGTTAGAACGCACTCTTCATCAAGACTCTCAATATAATCAGTAGCAAGAACGGATAAAATACTTTCAATCGTCCAATTTGAGGGCCATGAAGGATATTGGGGATTATCAATATCCTGTCCGTTTTGATAGTTCCCTGCACTGCATACATAAATCCTATTCTTTTGCATAGCTCTGGTAATTGCCGCTTTTAAAGAAAGTGGCTCAGCGCCATCATTTTTATCGTAATGGAAGCAGCCATTTAGGATATGTGCGCCATTTAGAATGGCATAATCAACCGCATTTATCACTGTAGAAAGGACACTTGTTTTTAGGGGCATGATCTTCACATTCCAACAAACACCACTGATCCCGCTTGTGTTATTTCCTATTGCCCCAATAATGCCTGATACGGAAGTGCCATGAAAGACATCTCCGTCCTCAGGTACATTATCGCCCCCGTTCGGAGTTGTGAAATCCCACCCGTGTACGTCATCTGTAAAACTATTGTTATCATCATCACTTTGGTTGTAAGTGTTATCATTCGGATTGGTCCAAATATTAAGAGATAAATCTTCATGATCTAGCACGATGCCGGAATCGAGGACAGCTACGACAATATCGGGGTTACCAGTTGAGATATTCCAGGCCTCGATTGCATGGATGTCACAATATGGTGTGGTTTCGGGCCGTTCGGGATTCCCTCTTGATGTTGTGTTTTTTAAAGACCATTGCCGATAGAAATATTCATCATTCGGCTCAATGCTATCGATATGACCATAAAGGTTTTTTTCAACATATTCAATATTCTGTAACGATGAAAGGAAGGATATTGCATTATTAATATCAATATCTTCAGGTAGCTTTAAATGGAAAAGGGAAGGATCCCCGATAAACGATCGATGGGATATATTAGACGGATCCCAATCAAAAAGATTGATCTCTTGGTTTAAATAGGTATGGATTTTAGCTGATAACAAGCTGACAGTGTTATATATTATCGACCTGGCATAATTTATATCCCCAACTTGATAATCTCTGAACTTTACCAAAATTTCTTGATGAACATATTGTTTGGAATCGTCAATAACGCGGTTGTCCCCTTTGACAAGTGAATTAGACTTAATACTAAGAATAGATAAACTTAGTAAAGAGACAAAGAATATAATGAAAAAACATTTCTTCATAATGCCCCCTTTCCTGTTTTTGGTAAGTAAGATGGAGGCATATACCAATAATACCTCCCCCCTCTATATAATTATGATAGGAAGGGAATGTCCCGCTGTCAAGCATCTTTGTGCTCAAAAGACGAGCTTCGGCAACACATCAGTAGATCTGACAGATGTAGGAATCCACGTAATATGAGACGCAATCGACTTGGATCACATATTACCATGAGAATCCTTCGCTAGAAGGATTCTCGCAGTCATAAGCCTTCGGACTTAACAGTTCAAATTGTGCCAGTTCCAGGCCGTTTCGACGATGGTCTCGAGGGACGAATGGCGGGGCTTCCAGTCGAGCAGGCTCTCGGCCTTGGCCTTGGAGGCCAGGAGCACGGCCACGTCGCCCTGGCGCCTGGGGGCCGCGTCGTAAGGGACGGCGCGCCCGGTGACCTTCTCGGCCGTCCGGATGACCTCGAGGACCGAATGGCCCCGTTCGGTGCCCAGGTTGACGACGTCGCCGGCGGCGCCGGCCAGCAGCCTCTTCAGGGCCAGGACGTGGGCCGCGGCCAGGTCGTTGACGTGGATGTAGTCCCGGACGGCCGTGCCGTCGGGGGTGGGGAAGTCGGTGCCGAAGACGGCCAGGCGGGGCCGCCGGCCAAGGACGGCCAACAGGATGTTGGGCACGAGGTGGGTCTCCGGGTCGTGGCACTCGCCCGTTTCCCCGGAGGGGTCGGCGCCGGCGGCGTTGAAGTAGCGGAGCGAGATCGTCCGCAGGCCGTGGGCCCGCTCGTAGTCCCTGAGGATGTCCTCGACCATGAGCTTGGCCCGGCCGTAGGGATTGGCCGGGCGGGTCGGGTGGGTCTCCGGGATGGGCGTCTCCAGGGGCTCGCCGTAGACCGCCGCGGTCGAGGAGAAGATGAGGCGGGGGACGCCGGCCTCGAGCATGGCGTCGAGGAGGTTGAGGCTCGTCGTCAGGTTGTGGGTGTAGTACTTCCGGGGGTCGGCGTAGGATTCGCCGACCTGGATGAGGGAGGCGAAGTGGAGGACGGCGCCGATCGGACGCTCGCGGAAGACCCGCCTCAGGAGCTCGCGGTCGAGGAGGTCGCCCCGGACGAGGGGCGCCCCGCCGGCGAGCTCGGCCCGGCCGCTCGAGAGGTTGTCGAGAACGAGGACGTCGAAGCCCTCGCGTCGGAGCTCGCGGACGGTGTGCGAGCCGATGTAGCCGGCGCCCCCGGCGACGAGGACGGTCATGAGGCGCTCCTTTCGACGAGCCGGCGGGCCCTCTCGAGGCCCTGGGCCTTGGTCTCGAAAGCGTTGTCGAGCTGGGCCTTGTAGAGCTTGGCCAGGATCTTGCCCATGCCCGGTCCCGGCGGGACGCCGAGGGCCAGGAGGTCCCGGCCCATGACCAGGGGCTTGATGGTCTCGCGGTTGACCCGCAGCTCCTCGAACTTCTTGAACAGCCAGTGGGCCTGCCGGTCGAGGCCGCGGACGAGGCGCGTGCCGCGCCCGGCCCGGTCGGCGGCGTCGAGCAGGACCAAGAGCTCGATCTCGCCCTCGACGTCGGCGGCCAGCCGGTTGAAGGCCTTCTTGGTGACCTCGGCCCGGTTCGTCCACAGCTCGCCGGCCCGGTGATGGGAGCGGATGAGCAGGGGGACGAGGCGGCCGATGGGGACGCCGCCCCAGGTCTGGACCTTGAACCGGGCCAGGACCCGGCGGGCGGCCCGCTCGCTCTGGATGTCGTGGCCGAGCGAGGTCACGGCCATGCGGCCGCGCTTGTAGGCCCAGCGGGTCGTCGAGACCTTGCCCAGGTCGTGGTAGAGGGCGGCCAGGACGAGGGCCAGGCGTCGCGGCTCGGGCAGATCGGACAGGCCGGCCAGGGCCGCGGCCTGGTCGACGGCGAGCTTGGTGTGGGCCCAGACCGTGTGGTGGCCGTATTCGTCCGTTTCGGGGTGGAACACGGCGTCCTGGATGACCAGGGCCAGGGCCTGGAGCTCGGGGAACCAGGCCTCGAGGACGCCGAGGCGGAACATCTCCTCCAGGCCGACCGAGGGCCGGGCGGAGCGCAGCAGGACCTTGAACATCTCGTCGTTGACCCGCTCCAGGCTCAGGCCCGAGAGGTCGACGGCCCGGGCCAGGGGGTAGATCGAGGGATCGACCTTGAAGCCGAGGACGGAGGCGAAGCGGGCCACCCGGACGACCCGCAGGGGGTCCTCGGGGAAAGCGGCCGGATCGGTCAGCCGGATCCGCTTGGCCAGGGTGTCCTTGCGGCCGTCGAAGGGGTCGATGAGCAGGCCGTCGGCGAGACGGAGGGCCATGCTGTTGGTCCGGAAGTCGCGGCGGGCCAGGTCCTTCTCGACGGGCAGGCCGGGGTCGGCGGCGACCAGGATGTCCTTGTGGCCGCGGACGGCCGCGGCGGCGGCCCGGTCGGTCCGGGGCAGGGCCACGTCGTAGGTCCGGCCCTTCACGGTGAACTTGATGATGCCGAAGCTCTTGCCGACCAGGTCGACCCGGCCGTGCCGCTCGAGCCTGGCGACGATGTCGTCGAGGGGCCGGCGGGCGACGAGGAGGTCGACGTCGGGGGAGGGGTGGGCGCGCAGGAGGTCGCGAACGAAGCCGCCGACGGCGTAGACGTCCCGGCCGAAGAGCCGGACGAAGAGCTTCCGGTCGGCGAAGTCGAACGCGATCGTGGCCATGGGCCTGCTTCTATCGGGTCCCTAGCGGGCGGGGAACTTCTCCAGGACGTCCTTGACGGCGTCCTTGTGGACCATGAACATGAGGGCTTTGAGGCGGAGGTAGTCCGTGTGGTAGAAGAAGTAGCCCTTGGCCTGGCCCCACCAGGCGTTCTCCCAGGAGTCCTTGATCAGGAACCAGTTGCCCTTGGCCGATTCGAGGTAGCCGACGCAGTGGACGGCGTGGTCGTCGGTCGTCGTCCCGTTCGCGAAGCGGAGCTCGCGGCTGGACTGGTCGATGTAGCTCGGCGGCAGGTCGAAGGTCGGCACGACGGCGACGTCGCTCGCCCCGAGGTAGCCGGGCTCGGTGAAGTCGACGGCCAGCGTCGCCGTGTAGCCCTTGCGCAGGGCCCGCAGGAAGGCCAGGGAGAACTCGTGGAGGGGCAGGTTGTGGAAGTCGGCGCTGCGCCACCAGTTGTCCGGCACCTTGAACTCGCCCCGCGCGTAGAACGGCAGATAGAGGAAGCTGACGAACGCGGCGTAGTCGTCGGGGACGAGGCCGAGCTCGGCCAGATATTGGAGCGGCGTCAGGGAGCGGCCGTCGACGGTGATGCGGTCGGGCGGCCGGCCCAGGTGCCGGTCGAGGATGGCCCGGACGCCGGCCAGGGCCCGGGCCTCGTCCCAGTCGCCGCTGGCGGCCAGGCCGTTAAGGTAGTCCCGGAAGTCGCGGAACAGGGCCCGGTGGTCGTGGGCCGTCCGGCCGTCGAGGAGCCCGGTGTAGTCCGAGCCTCGGACGAGGCCGTACTGCTTGATGCGGGCCAGGGCCGAATTGGGCTCGGAGCCCTGCCCCAAGAAGGAATTCCCCTTCTCACGGACGAAGCGGCGGGCCTTCTCGACGTATTCCCAGTAGACCGTGTGGAGCTCGGACAGCTTGACCTCGGGCTTGCCCTGGCGGCGCAGCTCGGACTCGAGGAGGGAGGTCGCGGCGAAGGACCAACACGTCCCCGTGTCGCCCTGTTGGACGGGGGGCAGGTGGAAGAACTTGGTGAACTCGAGGGGATTGGCCGGCTTCTCGAAGCCGGTCAGGTCGACGGCCAGGAAGTCGGCCTCGGCGCTCGTCGGCGAGCCCTTGATATAGACGGCGGCGTCGTGCTTGGGCTGGCCGGCGACGGGGCCGGTTTTCGCGGCGTCGGGGGAGCCGCAGGCGGCGGCCAGCAGGACGGCGGCCAGCGGGACGAGGCCGGACACGGAACGCTTGGACATGAGGATCCCTCCTAAGGGGCGCTGGAACCCCATTATAGGGAAAAATGGGGCCGTTTCTATTTATTTTTTTCATCTTCGAGACGCCAAAACGCGCCGGTCCCGCTCCCGCGGCTTGTCGGGGACGTCGTTTTCCGGTATCCTGGGGGACTGGAGCGACCATGAGAGCGACGACGACGCGGCGGGCGGCGGCCCTGGCGGCCGCTCTGGCCCTTTGCGCTCCCCTCGGGGCGGCCCCGGCCCGGGACAGCCTGACCCTGAGCCTCAAGGAGAAGGTCATCAAGAACCTCAGCTCCTCGGGCCTTGTCCTGGCCTTCCACATCGCCGTCGACAACGGCTACGCCAAGCCCCGCGAGCTCGTCCGCTACCGCTACCGCGTCCGCATCGACCAGAAGGAATACATCAACACGACCGTCGTCCTGCCGGAGCCGCTGGCCGTCCCGGCCGGTGGACAGACCCTCATCGCCCTGCCGGTCAAGATCTCCTACGACCTGCTGAAGGCCGCCCTCGGCCCCGTCGAGGACAAGGCCCTCTGCGACGTCGTCGGGGACATGTACTTCCGCAACGACCGCAACCGCGAGGAGAAGATCGCCTTCGCCTACAGCGGCGAGTTCCCCGTCTTCCAGGACCCGGAGATCGACCTCCTGCCCCTCAAGGTCAACGACCTGACCGTCGGCGGGGCCGATGTCGTCTTCCGGCCCCGGTTCAAGAACGGCAACCGCTACGAGCTCATCGTCGACCGCATCGACTTCACCCTGGCCTTCAGCGGCCGCGAGGTCCTGGCCGGGCCCATCGAGGGGGACAAGAGCCTGCCGCGGACGGGGGAGAAGACCTTCGCCCTGCCGTTCATCCTCGATTTCTTCGAGGCCGGCGAGGACGTCCGGGCCGGCTTCGACAAGGACGAGTTCCCCTGCCGCTTCGCCGGCCGGATCGAGATCGCCTCGGTCTGGGGCCGGCTGGTCATTCTCTTCGACAAGACCCAGAACGTCCGCCTCGAACGCGCCTCCCGCTGAATGAAAAGGGGACATGTCCCCGAGGGACATGTCCCCGAATGCCGATCCGGCCTGAGCCGGCGAGCCTCAGAACCAGAAACTGAAGCCGGCCGTCAGGGCCAGCCCGCCGAGCTCGAAGTCGTCGAACCCGACGAACCACTCCTCGAACTTGGCCTTGGACGAGTGCCAGCGGGCCTCGGCCTCGAAGGTGGCCCGGTAGCCGATGGGGATCTGGAAGCCGCCGAAGGCGTGCCAGCCGAAGGCCATGCCCGACTCGCGGCCGTTGGCCGACTCGAGGGGGTAGATGGAGACGTCGCCGTAGACCTCGTCGGGGTAGATCCACTCGTCGGCGAAGTTGATCGTGTCGCCGTAGAGCCGGACCTTCCAGAAGTTGAGGGTGCCGCCGCCGCCGACGAAGGGGATGATGCGGGCCTTGCGGCCGAGAGGGAGGAACTTGACGGACAGCTGAAGGGGCGTCGTGGTGACGCTGAACGAATGGAGGATGTCGTCGCCGTCGTAGAGCTCGAACGGGAAGGCGAAATCGCCCTCGTCCAGGGCGAACCAGACCCAGTCGTTGTAGTAGCCCATGCGGGTCCGGTTGAAGGAGTCGAGCGTCAG
>CAZFZU010000056.1:0-20133 GCA_964523615.1 uncultured Eubacteriales bacterium
GGCAGGACCTCGAACAGGTCGCCGACGATGCCGTAGTCGGCGATCTTGAGGATGGGCGCCTCGGGGTCCTTGTTGACGGCCACGATGACCTTCGAGGACGACATGCCGGCCAGGTGCTGGATGGCGCCCGAGATGCCCGCCGCGATGTAGAGGTTCGGGGCGACGGTCTTGCCGGTCTGGCCGACCTGGTGCTGATGGCCGATCCAGCCGGAATCGACGGCCGAGCGCGAAGCGCCCACGGCCGCCCGGGGGAAGGCCGCGGCGAGGTCGCGGACCAGGGCGAAGGCGTCGGGGCCCTTGAGCCCGCGGCCGCCCGAGACGACCACGTCGGCCTCGGTGACGTCGATCTCGCCGCCCTCCTCTTTGATGACCTCGGTCACGCGCCCCTTGACGGCTCCTTCGGGGACCGTCACGCCCATCCGGACGACCTCGCCCGCCCCCGGCCGGGGCTCTCCGAGCGGGAAGATATTGGGCCGCAGGGTGGCCAGCTGGGGCTTGGTCCTGAGGGCCACGGTCAGGAAGGCCTTGCCGGCGTAGACGGGCCGGGTGAACTCGAGGGCCCCGTCCTTGACGGCGACCTTGACGCAGTCGGAGGCCAGCCCCGCGCCGAGCCGGGCCGCGACCCGGGGGGCCAGGTCCCGGCCCATGGCCGAGGCCGGGAAGAGCAGGGCCGCGGGGGCCGCTTCGGCGGCGAAGCCGGCCACGGCGATGGCGTAGGCCTGACCGGAATAATCGGCCAGGGCGGGGTCCTCGAGCGCGAAGACCTTGGCCGCGCCCTGGGAGAAGGCGGCGGGGGCCAGGTCCGCGACCGAGGCCCCGGCCAGGACCGCGGCCGCCTCGACGCCCAGGTCGGCCGCCCGGCGGGCGGCCTCGGCCAAGGTCTCGAGCGAGCTCTTCTTGATCTTCCCGTCGCGGGTTTCGAGGAATGCGGCGATCATCGTGCGTCTCCCTTATATGACCTTGGCTTCGTCGCGCAGCAGGCGGACGAGCTCGCGGGCGGCCTCGGCCGGATCGCCCTGGATGACGCGCCCGGCCTTGCGCGCCGGCGGCAGGTCGACGGCCCTGACCTCGACGGCCGGGAGGAGGTCGTCGGGCCCGAAGCCGAGGTCGGCCAGGGTGACGACCGGGATGTCTTTCTTCTTGGCGGCCATGATGCCCTTGAGCGTCTCGTAGCGGGGCTCGTTGAGGCCCTTCTGGGCCGTGACGACGGCCGGCAGGGTCAGGGCGACCTTCTCGGTCCCGCCCTCGATCTCGCGGAAGGCCACGGCCGTCCCGTCGCCGACCTCGAGCTTGGTCACGACGGTCGCCTGCGGCAGGCCGAGGAGCTCGGCGACCATGGCCGGCACCTGGCCGTTGTCCGCGCCGACCGACTGCCGGCCGAAGAGCAGCAGGTCGGCCCCGGCGAACCGGCGTTCGACGGCCCGGGCGATGACGCGGGCCGTCCGCAGCCCGTCGTAGGTCTCGGGCGACTCGTCCTTGATGAGAACGGCCTCGTCGGCGCCCATGGCCAGGCACTTGCGGAGGACGGCGACGGCCTCGTCGCGGCCGACGGAGACGACCCGCACGGTCCCGCCCTTGGCCTCCTTGAGGCGCAGGGCCTCTTCGACGGCGTACTCGTCGTAGGGGCTGGCGACGAAGTTCAGGCCGTCCTCGGCGACGGCGTTCTGCTGGATGCGGATGCGCGACTCCGTGTCGGGTACCCGTTTGACGAAAACGAGCGTGTTCATGGGTCTCTCCTCAGGGGCGGCGGCGCGGCCTGCCGCGCCCGCCCGGACGGTCGCCCGGCTCAGGCCTTGTCGAACCTCTTGAGCACGAGCGAGGCGTTGGTCCCGCCGAAGCCGAACGAGTTGCTGAGCCCGTGGACGATCTCGGCCTTCCGGGCCGTGTTCGGGACGTAATCCAGGTCGCACTCGGGATCGGGGAACTCGTAGTTGATGGTCGGCGGCATGACCTGGTGGAAGAGGGCCAGGGCCGTGACGCCGGCCTCCAGGCCGCCGGCCGCGCCGAGCAGGTGGCCGGTCATGGACTTGGTCGAGTTGACGGCCAGCCGGCGGGCGTGCTCGCCGAAGACGGCCTTGATGGCCGCCGTCTCGGTCTTGTCGTTGAGCTCGGTCGAGGTGCCGTGGGCGTTGATGTACTGGACGGCGTCCGGCCCGAGGCCGGCGTCCTCGAGGGCCCGCCGCATGACCCGGATGGCGCCGTCCCCGTCGGGGGCCGGCGCGGCGACATGGAAAGCGTCGCTGGTCATGCCGTAGCCGACGACCTCGGCGTAGATCCGGGCGCCCCGCCGCAGGGCCAGGCCGAGCTCCTCGAGGATGAGGACGCCGGCGCCCTCGCCCATGACGAAGCCGTTCCGCTGGGCGTCGAAGGGCCGGGAGGCCTTTGCCGGGGCGTCGTTGCGCTCGGAAATGGCCTTGATGGCGTTGAAACCGGCCAGGCTGAGCGGCGTCAGCGGGGCCTCGGCGCCGCCCGTGATCATGATGTCGGCCTCGCCCCGGGCGATGATGCGGAACGAGTCGCCGATGGCGTGGGAGCCGGTGCTGCAGGCCGTGGCGTTGGCGCAGTTGGGCCCCTTGGCCCCGAAGCGGATGGAGATCTGGCCCGAGGCCTCGTTGATGATGGTCTGGATGAGGAAGAACGGCGAAACCCGGTCGGGGCCCTTCTCGAGCAGGACCTTGTGGTTCTCCTCGATGGAGCCCAGCCCGCCGATGCCCGAGCCGACGTAGACGCCGGCCCGGTCGCTCTGGAGGGCGACCCGGTCCAGCCCCGAATCGGCCACGGCCAGCTCGGCGGCCGCCAGGCCGAAGCGGATGAAGGGGTCCATCTTGCGGACCTCCTTCCGGTCGATGAAGGCCAGGGGGTCGAAGTCCTTGACCTCGCCGCCGAACCGGGTGGCGTACCGGGAGACGTCGAACCGGGTCAGCGGCGCGATGCCGCTCTCTCCGCGCAGGAGGGCCTGCCAGTTCTTGTCCGTGCCCGTGCCGAGCGGCGAGACCAGACCGATGCCGGTGACGACGACGCGCCTTTCGGGAATGGTTCCCCTTGTCATGGAACGATAACCGTTAAAAAGCCGGGAGCGGGGGCGCGCTTATTTGGCGTGCCCCACGATGTAGTCGATGGCCTTGCCGACCGTGGTCAGCTTCTCGGCCTGATCGTCGGGGATGTCCAGCGCGAACTCGTCCTCGAGGGCCATGACGAGCTCGACGGTGTCCAGCGAGTCGGCGCCGAGATCATCGATGAAGGACGCGTCTTCCGTGACCTGCTCCTCGCTGATGGACAGCTTGTCGGAAACGATGGCCCGGACCTTCTTGAGCAGTTCCTCTCTTTGCATGGTGTCCTCCTTCCTAAATGTTGATGATGATGACGGACCGCCTACATATATAAGCCGCCGTTCACCGCGACGACCTGTCCGGTGATATAAGCGGCGTCCTCGGAGAGCAGGAATTGTACCGCAGATGACACGTCCTTGGGAAGACCGAACTTTTTCAGGGGGATGGCCTCGAGGTAGGCCTTCTTGATCTCCTCGGGCAGGGCGTCGGTCATGGCCGTGGAGATGAAGCCCGGCGCGACGGCGTTGACCGTGATGCCCCGGCTGCCGACCTCGCGGGCCAGGGACTTGGCCAAGGCGATGACGGCCGCCTTGGACGCGGCGTAGTTCGTCTGGCCGGCGTTGCCCATCTGCCCGGCGATCGAGGCGATGTTGACGATGCGCCCGTAGCGGGCGGCGATCATGGTCCGCAGGACGGCCCGGGAGAAGGCGAAGGCGCCCTTGAGGTTGACCCGCAGGACGAGGTCCCAGTCCTCCTCCTTCATCCGCATGAGCAGGCCGTCGCGGGTGATGCCGGCGTTGTTGACGAGGTGGTCGACCCGGCCGTGGGCGGCGACGACGGCGGCGACGACGGCCTCGACGGCGGCCGTGTCCCCGACGTCGGCCGTCCGGGCCTCGGCCCGGCCGCCGGCCGCGGCGATCGAGGCGGCCACGGCCTCGAGCTTGGCCGCCTGGACGTCGACGAGGACGACCGCGGCGCCGGCCGCGGCCAGGTCCCGGGCGACGGTCTCCCCGATGCCCTGGGACGCCCCGGTGACGATGGACACCCGGCCCTCGAACCGATTCATCCGCCGGCTCCTTTCAGGGCCTGGGCGTGGCGGAGGATCTCCGCCTGGATCTTCTCCTGGACCCGGCCCTCGACGAACTCCTTGGCCCGCCGGACGGCGTTGCGGACCGCGGCCGGGTTGGACCGGCCGTGGCCGATGACGCAGACGCCGTCGACGCCGAGCAATTGGGCGCCGCCGTACTCGGTGTAGTCGATCTTCTTGTAGATCTTCTTCAGGTGGCGCTTGAGGAGGAGATAGCCGAGCTTGGCGAAGAGGTTCTTGGTGATCTCGTGGCGGGCCATGGACAGGACGTTCTGGACGACGCCTTCCGAGGCCTTCAGGGCCACGTTGCCGGTGAAGCCGTCGCTGACGATGACGTCGCAGACGCCGGAGAAGATGTCCTTGCTCTCGACGTTGCCGACGAAGCGCAGGGGCGCCTCCTGGAGGCGGTCGAAGGCCTCCTTGACGAGGTCGTTGCCCTTGCCCTTCTCCTCGCCGATGCTCATCAGCCCGACGCGGGGGTCCTCGACCCCGGCGACGGCCTCCATGAAGATCTTGCCCATGAGGGCGAACTGGACGAGGTTGTGGGGCTGGCAGTTGGCGTTGGCCCCGACGTCGAGCAGCAGGGTCTGGCCGTCGCCGCCGGGGACGAGGATGGCCAGGGCCGGCCGGTCGACGCCCTTGATGGCGCCCAGGACGTCGCGGGAGATGTAGACGACGGCCCCCGTGTTGCCCATGCTGACGAAGGCGTCGGCCCGGCCGTCCTTGACGAGCTGGGCCCCGACGCGGATGGAGGAGGCTTTCTTCTTGCGGAAGGCCAGCAGGCTCTCCCCCATGCCGATCTCTTCGGGGGCGTCGATGATGGCGGCCCGCTCGGAGGCGAGGCCGCTCCGGGAGACCTCGCGGGCGATGGCGCTCTCGATCCCGACGAGGAGGACGTCGACGCCGAAGTCCGCGGCCGCCCTCAGGGCGCCCGGGACGGCGGCCTTGGGGCCGAAATCCCCCCCCATCGCGTCGACGGCGATCCTCATGGACCGGGCCCGGCTCAGTCTTTGGTCCCTTCCGTGACCTGCCGTCCCTTGTAATGCCCGCACTCGGGGCAGGCCCGGTGGGGCAGCTTGGGGTTGCCGCATTTGGGGCAGACGGAGAAGGTCGGAAGGGTCAGGCCGTCGTGGGCGCGCCGCTTGCCTTTTCTCGTCGGCGAGTGTCGTCTTTTTGGATTAGGCATTTAACTTTTGTCTCTCACGTGGATTTTGAGCTTGTTCCAAGGGGTTTCGGCCCCCCTGACCAGGCAGGAGCACTTGGCGTCGCGGACGATCTCGCCGCAGACGGCGCAGATGCCCTCGCAGTCCGGCGCGCACAGGGGCTTGGCCGGGAAGGTCAGGTTGAGCTGCTCGAGGACGACGGCCCGGAGGTCGAGCTGGCGCCCGGTGTAGAACATCTGGTCCATCTTGTCGTCCGACAGCTCGTCGCCCAGCCCGTCGACGTCCTCGGGCAGGTAGACGAGGTCGAACCGGCTGGCCACGGGGAACTCGAACGGGGTCAGGCAGCGGGCGCAGACGAAGCTCAAGCGGGCCGTGACCTGACCCTGGACCAGGACCTCGTCGCCGACCCGGCGGACCGTGAGCTCGGCGTGGGCCGGCTCGAGGAAAACGGCGTTCTCCTCGACCAGGTCCAGGCCGAGGAACTCGAAGTCCCGGGAGACGCGGAGCCCCTCCGCGGGCAGGCGGTCGATATCGATCATCATCGTCGTATCCAACGGATTATCCTCGGGAAAAAGTCACCTTATTATACCAGTCGGGTCCCGGATGTCAAATTGGCGCCCGGCGTCCCATAAGGCGGATATCCGGGCTTGAACCGGGGGGGCGCCCGGGTATAATACGGCCATGGGCGGTTTCAACACCCGGGTGGACTTCAAGGGCGACGCCTACAACGTCCAGACCCAGGACAAGGGGCCCGCCGCCCAGTACGTCGAGTCGCTCATCTACAAGTCGGGGCGGCTGATGGCCACCCGGAGGGCCTTCTATACGGCCTTCGTCGGGGCGCCCGACCTCCGGGACCGCATCGAGCGCATGATGGAGGACCAGCACAAGGGCATCCTCGGCCAGATCGTCGAAGGCAGGTTCGACTGAGCCCGGCCCGCCTGTTCCTCGTCGACGGGAACTCCCTCCTCTACCGCTCTTATTACGCCATCCAGAGGCTCTCGAACTCGGCCGGCTTCCCGACCGGGGCCATCTACGGCTTCCTGGCCTCCCTCCGCAAGCTCCTCGACCAGGAGAAGCCCGAGTACCTCGGTGTCGTCTTCGACGTCAAGGGGGCGACCTTCCGGCACGAAGCGACCCGGGACCGGAAGGACAGCGAGAAGTACAAGGCCAAGCGCAAGCCCATGCCGGACGACTTGGCCCTCCAGGTCCCCAAGCTCAAGGAGGTCCTGCGCGCCCTGCGCGTCGCCACGGCCGAGTACCCCCGCTTCGAGGCCGACGACGTCCTGGCCACGCTGGCCGTCAAAGCGGCCGCTAAAAAGCTGCGCACGGTCGTCGTGACCACGGACAAGGACCTCCTCCAGATCGTCGACGGGACGACCTCCGTCTGGAACCCCGCCAAGGAGCGGACCGTCGACGAGGCCGGGGTCGAGGGCTTCTTCGGCGTCGCGGCCGGCCAGGTCGTGGACGTCCTGGCCCTCTGGGGAGACCCGTCGGACAACGTCCCGGGCGTCCCGGGCATCGGGGAGAAGACGGCCAAGTCCCTCATCAAGGAGCACGGCTCCCTGGACGCCCTCCTGGCAGGCCTCGACAAGGTCAAGAACCCCAGGCTCCGGGAGAAGCTCAAAGCGCCGGAGAGCCGGGAGCTCCTCGATCTCAGCCGGCGGCTGGTCACGGTCGTCCGCGACCTTCCCGTCGAGCTCGACCTCGACCGCTACGCCGTCCAGGACCCCGACGAGCGCGAGACCGTGCGCCTGTTCGGCGAGCTCGAGTTCTCCACGCTCCTCGCGGACTTCCTGCGGAAGCCGGCGGCGCCCGCGGCCGAGGACTTCCGCGTCGTCACGGACGAGGCCGCTCTCCGGGACCTGGCCGTCCGGATGGCCGGGGCCGCCGAGATCGCCCTCGACACGGAGACGGACGGCCCCGCGCCGACCCGGGCCCGCCTGGTCGGGCTGTCCTTCTCGATGGCCCCCGGCGAGGCCTTCTACGTCCCGGTCGGTCACGACTACCTCGGCGCGCCGGCCCAGGTCCCGAAAGCCAAGGCCCTGGAGATCCTCCGGCCCGTCCTGGAAGACCCCCGGGTCCGCAAGACGGGCCAGAACATCAAGTTCGACCTCATCGTCCTCGAGCGCGAGGGCGTCCGGCTGGCCGGCTTGGACAAGGACACCATGGTCCTGTCCTACCTCCTGGAGCCCAATTGGGGCCGGCACAACCTCGAGCGGCTGGCCCTCCATTACCTGCAACGGGTCAAGACGCCCTACGAGGAGATCGCCGGCAAAGGCAAGAACGAGCTGACCATGGACAAGATCGCCGTCGAGCGGGCCGCACCCTACGCCTGCCGCGACGCCGCGCTGGCCTTCGAACTCGGCCGGCTGCTCTGGGACAAGGTCCGGGAGCGGAAGCTCGACCGCCTCTACGAGGACGTCGAGAGGCCCCTCGTCGGCCTCCTGGCCCGGATGGAGATCGTGGGCGTGCGGGTCGATCCGGCCGTCCTCAAGGCCATGTCCCGGGAGCTCGAGGGAGAGATCGCCCGCCTGGAGAAGGACATCCACGCCCTGGCCGGGACGGCCTTCAACATCAACTCGCCCCGCCAGCTGGCCGACGTCCTCTTCCACAAGCTGGGGCTGGCGCCGGTCCGCCGGACCAAGGTCACCAAGGGCTTCTCCACCTCGATCGATGTCCTCGAGGACATGGCCGAGCTCCACCCGATGATCGGCCTGGTCCTCGAATACCGGCAGATGGCCAAGCTCAAGTCGACCTACGCGGACGCCCTGCCCGCGCTCGTCGACCCGGCCGACGGCCGCATCCACACGTCCTACAACCAGACGGTCGCCTCGACGGGACGGCTGTCGTCGAGCGAGCCCAACCTCCAGAACATCCCCGCCCGGGGCCCCTGGGGCGTCCGGTTCCGGCGGGCCTTCGTCCCGGCCGACGGCTTCGGCCTCCTGGCCGCCGACTACTCCCAGATCGAGCTGCGCGTCCTGGCCCATCTCTCGGAGGACGAGACCCTCGTCGAGACCTTCCTCAAGGGCCGCGACGTCCACGAGGAGACGGCCCGGCTGGTCTTCCCCGACACCCCGGTGGAGGAGGCCCGGCGGCGGGCCAAGATCGTCAACTTCAGCGTCATCTACGGGACCTCGGCCTTCTCCCTGGCCCGCGAGCTGGGGACCTCGGCCGGCGAGGCCCAGAAGTTCATCGACCGCTACTTCGCCGAGCGGCCCCGGGTCCGCGAGTACCTCGACCGGGTCGTCGACGAGGCCCGCGAGCGCGGCTATTCGGAGACGCTCTTCGGCCGGCAGCGGCAGGTCCCGGAGCTGCGGGCCCCGGACCGGAACCTCCAGCAAGCCGGCCGGCGCATCGCCCTCAACAACCCCATCCAGGGCTCGGCCGCCGACATCATCAAGATCGCCATGGTCCGCATCGCCGCCGAGCTCGAGCGCCGGGAGCTGCGGACGCGGATGATCCTCCAGGTCCACGACGAGCTCGTCTTCGAGGTCCCGGCCAAGGAGCGGGCCGAGGCCGAGGCCCTCGTCCGCGAGGCCATGGAGGGCGTCGCCGCCCTGCGCGTCCCTCTCACCGTGCGTCTGGGTTTCGGGCCCAATTGGGCCGACGCGAAATAAGGCCGGCAGCCCTGTCGTTTACCGGAAGATGGGGGGCACGAAAAATGGGGACATGACCCTTTTCTCCTGAAAAGGGATCGTGTCCCCGATTTTTCGGAGGGCAGCCGGCCTTATTTCGCGTCGGCCGCCGGACGAAGTCCGGCAGGCCGAAGCCGTCAGAGCATCTTGTAGAAGGCCCGGAACTTCTTGTAGACCTGGCCGCCCATCTTCTCCATCTCGGCCCGGACCTTGACGTTGGATTCCATCTCGTGGTGGGTGTCGATCTTCTCCATGCCGGCCTCGTAGGCGGCGATGAGGACCTTGATGCCCATGAGGACGTCCAGGCCTTGGCCGCGGAAGCGCTCCTTGACGGCGCCGAGGAGGAGGTCGAGCTGTTTGGTCTTGCGGGCCGCCCGCAGGACGTGGAAGAAGCCGAACGGGAACAGCCGGCCGCGGGCCTTGACGATGCCCTCGGTCATGTCGGGCATGGCGATGATGAAGGCGACGACCTCGCCGTCCTTGCGGATGGCCTTGACGAAGCGGGGGTCGAGGATGGGCAGGAAGCGGCGGGCCAGGTCGTCCATCTCCTGCTCCTCGAGGGGGGCGAAGCCGTAGATGTTGCCGGCCATGTAGCACTCGTTCATGAGGGCCAGGATGGGCCGGACCCAGGGCTTGATCTCCCGGCGGCTCTTGAACTCGAGGATCTCGTACGTGCCCCGCTTCATGGCCCGTTCGTAGATCTTCCGGTAGAGCTCGGGCGGCTCCTTGGGGACGACGAGTTTGTAGACGAACCAGTCGTTGTCCTTGGCGTAGCCCTCTTCCTCGAGCCAGCGGGGCATCCACTCGAAGTTGTAGTAGGTCGCGATGGTGGCCCGGTGCTCGAAGCCCTCGATGAGGAAGCCCTCGGGATCCTGGTCGGAGAACCCGTAGGGGCCGACGATCTTGGTCATGCCCTTGTCCCGGGCCCAGGCCTCGACCCGCCCGAGGACGGCCCGGAAGACCTCCCGGTCCTCGATCGTCTCGAGGTAGCCGAAGCGGGCCGTGCGCTCGTTGCGGTGCTCGTTGTAGCGGTGGTTGATGATGCCCATGACCCGGCCGACCGTCCGGCCGTCCTTCTCGGCCAGGAGGAGGATCGTATCGCAGTAGCCGAAGGCCTTGTTCTTCTTGGCGTCAAAGTACTTCCAGTCGTCCGTGAACAGCGGGTGGACCCAGTTCTTGTGGCCGGCGTGGATCTTCTCGGGCAGGTAGATGAACGTCTTCAGGTCCTGGCGGGACGCGACCTCGCGGAGCTCGATGGCCATGGCGACTCCTCTCCTCTGCGGTTTCCCTTTTTTATCCTACAATCGGGGCCAAAAAGCAACGGTTTTCTCTCTCTGGAAAACGCTGTTAAAAAGCTGAGGACGGGGTGTGGAAATCCTTGACATCCCGGGGGGCGGCCACTATACTTTTGCTTCAATTTAAGGAAGGCACCCGACCCCATGAACGTCGAAACAACCGTCCTCCTCACGATCTTCGTCCCCATCCTGGGCTCCCTGGCGGTCCCCCTGGCCGGCCTCCTCGGCCGGAGGGTCCGCTCGGCCTGGGCGGTCCTGGTGAGCGGCGCGACGGCCGTCCTGCCCCTCACCCTCCTCCCCTTCGCTCTCGGAGGAGGGGAGCAGGTCGTCCGCCGGACGCTGGCCATGGGCTTCGACTTCATCCTCATCGTCGACCCCCTGTCGATCTTCATGGCCGCCGTGTCCTCGTTCATCGGCTTCCTCATCGTCCTCTACTCCCTCGGCTACATCGGCCACGAGGAGAACCAGAGCGAGTACTACCTGCTCGTCGTCCTGTTCATCGGCTCGATGATGGGCCTGGTCTTCTCGGGCAACCTCGTCTTCCTGTACCTGTTCTGGGAGATCATCGCCATCGCCTGCTGGCGGCTCATCGGCTTCTTCCGCGAGCCGGCCCACGTCCGCAAGGCCGACAAAGCTTTCCTGCTGACCTTCTTCGGCGCCGTGGTCATGCTCCTCGGCTTCGTCCAGATCTACGGCGTGACCAACACCTTCGACCTGACGGCCATGCGCGGCACGCTCATCCCCGGCTCGGCGGTCCTGCTCATCCTGTTCGGCCTGTTCTCGAAATCGGCCACCGTGCCGCTCCACACCTGGCTGCCCGACGCCGGCGTCGCCCCGACCACGGTCACGGCCCTGCTCCACGCCGCCGTCCTGGTCAAGATCGGCGTCTACGCCTACGCCCGGCTCTTCCTCTACGGCTTCCGCCTGCCCGAGGGCTGGCAGCAGGCCATCCCCATCGTCGTCGTCGTCTCCAGCCTGGTCGCCGCGGCCGCGGCGGCCGTGGAGAACGACCTCAAGCGGATCCTGGCCTACTCGACCGTCAGCCAGATCGGCTACATCTTCCTCGGCTTCAGCATGATGAACGCCGCCGGCGTCTCCGGATCCCTCCTGTTCATTCTCATGCACGGCCTGGCCAAGGCCGGCCTGTTCCTGTGCGCCGGCATCGTCATCCACGCCGTCCACACCAAGGACATCCGGGAGATGGGCGGCCTCATCAAGACCATGCCGGTGACGGCCGTGGCCTTCCTGGTCTGCGCCTTCTCGGTCATCGGCATCCCGCCCTTCGGCGGCTTCTTCTCCAAGTTCCTGGTCATCATGGGCACCGTCCAGGCCGGCCAGACTTGGCTCGCGGCGGTGGCCCTGTTCACGGCCGTCCTGACGATGTACTACCTCTTCAAGGTCTTCTCTATGGTCTTCCTCGGCGAGGCCAAGCACCCGGCCCCCGAGAAGACGAAATCCATGGTCTTTGTCGTCGCCGCCCTGGCCGTCCTCAGCCTGGCCGCGGGCCTCCTCGTGGCCGGGCCGATGAAGCTGGCCAACATCGCGACGGCACAGATGAGTTGGTGGCTCCGATGACGCCGAACACCCTGCTCCTTCCGGTCCTCCTGCCGGCCGCGCTGGCCGTCGTCCTGCTCCTCCTGCCCCGGGCGCTGCGGGCCCTCCGCGACGCCCTGGCCGTGGCCGGAGCGGCGGTCCTCCTCTATCTCGCCTACGCCCTGTTCACGGTCAAGGACCTCCGCTACAACGTGCCCTGGCTCGGGATGGGCATCGACTTCGACCTGCGGCTCTATCACTTCTCAAGCTTCATCCTGCTGGCCCTGGCCGGCTTCCTCCTCCTGATCGCCGTCTACACGACGGTCAAGATGAAGGACGCCCCCCGCTCGCGCGAGTTCACGGCCTACGTCTTCCTGACGGCAGCCTTCGCCAACGGCGCCGTCCTGGCCAACAACTTCGTGCCCCTGGTCTTCTTCTGGGAAGGCCTGCTGGTCACCCTGTACGCGCTGATCACGACCGGCGGCCGCCCGACCTCGGGCCGGACGGCGGTCAAGGCCCTGCTCATCAGCGGCTTCTGCGACTTCTGCCTGATCCTGGGCATCGGCCTGCTGTGGGCCGTGAGCGGCACCCTGACCATGTCCGAGGTCTCGGTCGAGCCCGTCGGGCCGGCCGCGGCGGCCTTCGTCCTGATGATGATCGGGGCCGCCGGCAAGGCCGGGGCCATGCCCTTCCACACCTGGATCCCCGACGCCGCGGTCGACGCCCCGGTGACCTTCATGGCCTTCCTGCCGGCCGCCTTCGAGAAGCTCCTGGGCATCTACCTCCTGGCCCGCGTCGCCCTCGACTTCTTCAAGATCGTCCCGGGCGGCGCCCTGTCCATCCTGATGATGACCGTGGGCGCGGTGACCATCGTCCTGGCCGTCCTCATGGCCCTCGTCCAGAAGGACCTCAAGCGGCTGCTGTCCTACCACGCCGTCAGCCAGGTCGGCTACATGATCCTGGGCATCGGCACGGCCATCCCCGTCGGCATCGCCGGCGGCGTCTTCCACATGATCAACCACGCCATGTACAAGAGCGGCCTGTTCCTCGGCGCCGGCTCGGTCGAGCACCGGACCGGGACGACCGAGCTCAAGAAGCTCGGCGGCCTGCGCAAGGAGATGCCCCTGACGGCCCTCGGCTTCACCGTCTGCGCCCTGGCCATTTCGGGCGTCTGGCCGCTCAACGGCTTCGTCTCCAAGGAGATGGTCTTCCACGGCGCCCTCGAGACCGGCTACACCATCTTCGCCGTCGCCGCCTGGGTCGGGGCCATCTTCACCTTCGCCTCGTTCCTCAAGGCCGGCCACTCCGTCTTCTTCGGCGAGCGCGGCCGCGAGGTCGCCCCGGTCAAGGAGAGCCCCTGGGCCATCACCGTCCCCCTGCTCGTCCTGGCCGGGCTGTGCATCCTGTTCGGCGTCTACAACAAGCTGCCCCTGGACCTGTTCATCGGGCCGGTCGTGGCGCCCCACGTCGAGGCCGGCGTTCCCCTCGACCTGACCCACCACGCCCTGTCCCTGTTCACCCCGGTGGCCCTGATCTCGGTCGGCTGCCTGATCCTGGCCTTCCTGCTCCACCGCTACGGCTACCTCAAGTCGGGCCGCAAGCCCTACCTGGCCTCCGAGCCCATCCACGGCCTGCCCGTCGTCCACACCCTGTACGACTGGGCCGAGAAGCGGGTCTTCGATCCCTACGAGCAGGGCGTCAAGGGGCTCCAGGGCCTGTCGCTGGCCCTGTTCAAGGGCATCGACCGGCCCATCGACTTCGTCTTCGAGAAGGTCGTCACCGTCGCCGGGGCGAAATTCACCGGCATCCTGAAGAAGGCCCACAACGGGCACTACGCGAACTACCTCGCCTGGTGCCTGGCCGGCCTGGTCATCGTCGCGGGCCTCATCGGCCTGCTCTCGAGATAGAGAGGAGGAGCGTTGATCATACTCTTCGTCGTCCTTCCGCTCGTCGTGGCGGGCATCCTGCCGCTCGTCGGCAAGGTCTCCCGGCGGGTCGCGCCGGACCTGCTGGCCAACGGCACCCTGCTCTTCCTCCTCGTCTACGCGGCCGTGGCCGGGCGGGCCCTCATCGCCGGCGGCCCCGTCCTGCAGCAGTCGCCCTGGCTCGGCGAGGCCGTCAACATCCGGCTGGCCCTCGACGGCTTCAGCCTGCTCATGCTGGTGGCCGTGGCCCTGGTCGGCCTGGCCGCCGCCCTGTTCTCCGTCGACTACATGGAGCACTACGGCGCCAAGGCCAACTACTACGCCCTGTACCTGGTCATGATCGCGGGCATGAACGGCCTGGTCCTGGCCACCGACCTCTTCGGGGTGTACATTTTCCTCGAGGTGGCCGCGGTGGCCTCCTACGCCCTGGTCGCCTTCGGCCGGGGGCCCGACGAGCTCGAGGCGGCCTTCAAGTACCTCATGCTCTCGGTCGTGGCCTCGGCCTTCGTGCTCGGCGCGATCGCCGTCCTCTACGGCATGACCGGCGGGCTCGACTTCGCCGCGGTGGCCATGGCCCTGCGCGAGCTCAACGCCGGCCCCGTCGTCGGCGTCGCCGCGGCCTTCCTCATCGCCGGATTCGGGCTCAAGGCGGCCCTGGTGCCCTTCCACTCCTGGCTGCCCGACGCCCACCCGTCGGCCCCGGCGCCCATCTCGGCCGTCCTGTCCGGCCTGCTCATCAAGGTCTCGGGCGTCTACGCCCTGACCCGCGTCTTCTTCGGCGTCTTCGGGCTGACCCCGGCCCTATCATCGACCCTGATGATCCTGGGCACGGTCTCGCTCGTCGTGGCCGCCTTCCTGGCCCTCGGCCAGAAGGACATGAAGCGCATGCTGGCCTACTCCTCGATCAGCCAGGTCGGCTACGTCGTCCTGGGCCTCGGCATCGGCACCCCCCTGGGCATCGCCGGCGGCCTGTTCCACCTCTTCAACCACGCCCTGGCCAAGGGCCTCCTGTTCTTGACCAGCGGCTCGGTCCAGCAGGCCACGGGCACCCGCGACCTCGGGGCCATGGGCGGGTTGGCCAAGCGCATGCCGGTCACGGCCGCGACCAACCTCGTCGGCTCGCTCTCGATCGCCGGCGTCCCGCCCTTCAACGGCTTCTGGTCCAAGCTCATCATCATCGTGGCCCTCGTCCAGGCCGGCCACCCCGTCTTCGCGGTCGTCGCCGTCCTGGCCTCGGTCCTGACCCTCTGGTACTATCTGATCCTCCAGCGCCGGGCCTTCTTCGGCAAGCTCGACGAGAAGTGGGCCGCGGTCAAGGAGGCGCCGTTCTGGATGACGGCCTCGACCGTTCTCCTGGCCCTCCTCTGCCTGGGGATCGGCATCCTCTTCGCGTCGACCGTCACGACCTGGATCCAGCCCGCCGCCGACGTGCTCGCGGACGGGGTCCACGCCCTGACCGGATCGTGGGGATTTTAAGCGATGATCCTGCAAACCGCTCTCCTCATCGGCGTGGTGCTCTTCTCGGCGCTGGCCCTCGTCCTCCGGGACCTGCTCAAGGCGGCCATCTCCCTGGCCGCGGCCAGCCTCCTGCTGGGCATCCTCTTCTTCCGGATGAACGCCCCGTACGCCGGCGTCTTCGAGATCTCCGTCGTCGCCGGGCTGATCACGGTCCTGTTCATCCTGGCCATCTCCCTGACCCGGCCGGGCGACGAGGTCCGCGAGACCAAGCTGGCCCGGTGGGCCTTCCCTCTGGCCTTCGCGGCCTTCCTGGTCATCGACGCCCTGGTCATGAAGGGCTTGATGGGCAAGGTCCCGGCCCTGGCCGGCGCGGCCGAGTCGGGCACCTTCGGCGAGGTCCTCTGGAAGGGCCGGACCCTCGACCTGGTCGGCCAGATCGCGGTCATCCTGGCCGGCGTCTTCGCCGTCCTGGCCCTGTTCCGCAAGGATGACAAACATGAGTAACGCCTGGTACCTCTACCTCTTCTTCGCCGCCGCGCTGGTGCTGGCCGGCCTGCTCGGCCTGCTCCTCAACCGCAACCTCATCCGGCTGTTCATCGCCATCGAGGTCGTCGGCAAGGGCGTCAGCCTGCTCCTGCTGTCGACGGGCTTCGCCAAGGGCTCCATCCTGACGGCCCAGGCCCTGGTCGTGACCTACATCGTCATCGAGGTCAGCCTGGTGGCCACGGCCCTGGCCCTGATCATCAACGTCTACCGGCACGGCAAGAGCCTCGACATCCGCGGCCTGGCCAAGCTGAAAGGGTAAGCCATGACCGGAATCGGCATCCTCCTCGCCCCGCCCGTCGCTTTCTTCGTCTTCCTGGCCGCGGCCCTCGGGCTCTACGCCCTGGGCCGGGGCATGGCCCCCAAGCCGAACCCGGCCGGCGGCAAGCTGACGACCTACGCCTGCGGCGAGAACATGCCCGGCACCAAGGTCCAGTTCGGCTACCGGCTGTTCTTCTTCATCGCCCTGTTCTTCACCATGATGCACGTCGCCGTCCTGGTCGTGGCCACCGTGCCCTCGGGCAAGATCGCCTTCTTCGCCCTGTTCTACCTGGTCATGATCGTCCTGTCCGTCTCGGCCCTGGTCACAAGGAGTTAACATGCTCAACAAGCTCGCCCGCTGGTCCAGGATCAAGTCGCCCTGGATCCTGCACCTCAACTCGGGCGCCTGCAACGCCTGCGACATCGAGATCGTCGCCGCCCTGACCCCCCGCTTCGACGTCGAGCGGTTCGGGGTCCTCCTCAAGGCCACGCCGCGCCACGCCGACGTCATCATCGCCAGCGGGCCGGTCACCCGCCAGATGCGCGACCGCATCGTCCGCATCTACGAGCAGACCCCGGACCCCAAGTTCGTCATCGCCGTCGGGGCCTGCGCCATGTCCGGCTGCGTCTACCGCGGCGCCTACAACATCATGGGCGGCATCGACCAGGTCATCCCGGTCAACATGTACGTCCCGGGCTGCCCGGCCCGGCCCGACGCCATCGTCGACGGCGTCGTCAAGCTCCTGGGCAAACTCTAGGCATCAAGGAAACGCCATGTCCGACACCGACATCGTCGCCAGCCTGACGCGGGACCTCGGGGCCAAGGCCCTCGAGATCACCAATCCCGCGCCCCGCCGCATCTTCGTCCGGGTCGCCCCGGCCGACCTCGTCGCCGCCGTGACCCGCCTGAGGGACGGGTACGACTGCGCCTTCCTGTCCACCATCACCGGCCTCGACGCCGGCGAGACGTTCGAGCTCCTCTACCATTTCGCCTCGCCCGTCACGACCGTCCACGTCCGCACGGCCGTGCCGCGGACCGATCCCCGGCTCCCGTCCATCTGCCCCGTCATCCCCGGCGCCGTGCTCTACGAGCGCGAACTGCAGGAGATGTTCGGCGTCGTCGTCGAGGGCATCCCCGACGGCCGCCGCCTCAACCTGCCCGACGACTGGCCCGACGGCGTCTTCCCCCTGCGCAAGGATTGGAAGCACGTCCGGCCCGAGGAAGTCATCCCCGGAGGCCAATCATGAGCTTCGAGATCCCCATCGGCCCCCAGCACCCGGCCCTCAAGGAGCCCATCAGCCTCCGCATGACCGTCGAGGGCGAGGTCATCACCGGCGTCGACATCCGCCTCGGCTACAACCACCGCGGCGTCGAGAAGGTCGCCGAGGAGAAGAACTGGACCCAGAACATCTACCTGGCCGAGCGCATCTGCGGCATCTGCTCCCACTCCCACGCGACCTGCTTCGTCCAGGGCGCGGAGAGGCTCATGGAGCTGGCCCCGCCCAAGCGCGGCCTGTACATCCGCTACCTCGTCTCCGAGCTCGAGCGCGTCCACAGCCACCTCCTGTGGCTCGGCGTGGCCGGGCACGAGGCCGGCTTCGACTCCTTCTTCATGTACACCTGGCGGGACCGGGAGATCGTCATGGACCTCCTGGAGATGATCACCGGCAACCGCGTCCACTACGCCATCAACACCATCGGCGGCGTCCGCCGCGACCTCGACGAGGGCCAGAAGGCCAAGGTCCTCGAGGGCGTGGCCACGCTGAGGAAGCGCAGCGAGTACTACTTCAAGATCGGCGCCAACGAGCCCAGCTTCGTGGCCCGCATCGCCGGGGTCGGTATGCTCAGCAAGGAGCAGGCCATCGCCCTGTGCGCGACCGGCCCCGTGGCCAAGGCCTCCGGGGTGGGCCGCGACGTCCGCAAGGAGGACCCTTACGCCGTCTACGACGAGCTCGACTTCGAGGTCTGCACGGCCGACACGTGCGACGTCCTCGGCCGGGTCGTCGTCCGCGTCAAGGAGCTCCTCGAGTCCTACAAGATGATCGAGCAGATGGTCAAGGGCCTGCCCGAGGGCGACATCGCCTGCAAGGCCCCCCGCAAGGCCAAGCCCGGCGAGACCGTCAGCCGCTACGAGGCCCCCCGCGGCGAGAACATCCACTACATCAAGGCCAACGGGACCGACCGGCCGGAGCGGCTCAAGGTCCGGGCCCCGACCCTCGGGAACTACCCGGCCACGGTCGAGATGCTCCGCAACGGCTTCATCGCCGACATCCCCCTCATCTTCGCCGCCATCGATCCCTGCATCTGCTGCGCCGAGCGGACGGTGACCCTGGTCAGCGCCCGGAGCGGCCGGGAATCCGTCGTCCGGATGAGCGAGCTGCGCCGGCGGGCCCTGGCCCGCCCCGCGAACGCCGCCGTGAAAAGGAATGCGGTATGGCCGTTCTGAGAACCTTCCTCTACCTTCTCGTCTATCCCGGTCTCCTCTTCCTGTTCGTCTACTCGACGTTCTGCGAGTGGTTCGACCGCAAGGTCTACGCCCGCCTGCAGAACCGCATGGGGCCGACCCACACGGGCCGCTTCGGCCTCCTCCAGCCCATCGCCGACTTCGTCAAGCTGCTGGCCAAGGAGGACGTCGTCCCCGCCGCCGCGGACAAGGGCCTGTTCGCCGCCCTGCCCGTTTTCGGCCTGGCCGTCGTCTCGACGGCCGGCCTGCTCCTGCCGGTCTGGAACTTCGACCTGGCCGCCCCCGGCTGGACCTCGTTCCCCGGCGACATCGTCGTCCTCCTGTACCTGCTCAGCCTCCCGACGATGGTCCTGTTCCTGGCCGGCTGGTCCTCGACCAACCTGTTCTCGACGATCGGCGGCTCGCGCGTCCTGACCATGCTCTTCGGCTACGAGGTGCCCCTGTTCCTGGCCGTCCTCGGCCCGGCCATCCTGGCCGGCTCCTGGCGGCTGGCCGAGATCGCGGCCTTCTACCAGGCCCGGCCGCTGCTCCTGCTGGTCAACGCCCTCGGCTTCGTCGTCGCCCTCATCGCCGTGCAGGCCAAGCTCGAGCGGACCCCCTTCGACATCCCCCACGCCGAGACCGAGATCGTCGGCGGCACCTTCACCGAGTACTCGGGCAAGAAGCTGGCCCTGTTCCGGCTGACCTTCGACATCGAGCTGGTCGTCGCCAGCGGCCTGCTGGCCGCCGTGTTCCTGGGCGGCTTCCCCGGCGGGGCCGTCGTCGGGTTCGTCCACTTCGTCGTCAAGACCCTGGTCATCATCTTCCTGCTGAGCCTCATCCGGGCCCTGACCTCGCGGATCCGCGTCGACCAGGTCGTCTCGTTCGCCTGGAAGGTCCTGGCCCCGCTGGCCGTCCTCCAGCTCCTGGCGAACATCCTGGTGAAGGGATTCCTGTCATGAAGATCGCCGCTTTCCTGCCCGAGCTCCTGCGCCACCTCTTCAAGAAGCCGGCCACGGTCGACTACCCCTTCAAGAAGCTCGAGGTGCCGCCCGATTTCCGGGGCACGCCGTTCCTGGACCCCGAGATGTGCATCGTCTGCAAGGCCTGCGAGCGGGACTGCCCGGCCGAGGCCATCGAGATCACCGACGTCGTCCCGGCCGAGAAGCGCTTCAAGATGGTCATCCACAACGACCGCTGCATCCACTGCGCCCAGTGCGTCGATTCCTGCCCGACCAATCCCAAGGCCATGCGGATGGACCAGCTCCACGAGATCGCCACGGACGACCGCCACAAGCTGAAAGCGGAGTGGGTCTACGTGCGGGCCGTGCTCAAGCCCAAGGCCCCGGCCGCGCCGGCCGCGGCCCCCGCCGAGCCCAAAGCCTGATCCTCCGGCATCCCCCGGCCCTCATCCGACCTCTCGGCTGAGGGCTTTTTTTATGGTTCTTCTCCCATTTCCGGGACGCCCTCTTGAGGGGGCGAAGGATATTGCCTCGAAGATCCCCGTTGCTGGAGGAGGGGCGGCAGGGAGCGGAGTCCTCGAAGCGACCATCAGCGCCGCTCCGGAGTCGCTCGGAGGAGCGGCGCTGGGAGATATCGGGAAAGAGCGTTTTCTAAAGATATTTCGCAGGATCGGGACTCCGGGTGCTCCGTCCCGATCCTGCCCGGTCCGCTCACCGGGGTTCGCTCCCCGTTCCCCGGGGGGCCGGGGAGCTAGAGGCATATCCTGAGCCAAAACC
>CAZFZU010000057.1:0-18163 GCA_964523615.1 uncultured Eubacteriales bacterium
TCGGGGCCATCGCCGGCTGCTACGTCCAGGACGGCCGCATCACCCGCAACGCCGAAGCCCGGGTCCTGCGCGGCCGCGAGGTCCTCCACCAGGGACGGATCACCTCCCTCAAGCACCTCAAGGAGAACGTCACCGAGGTCAAGAAGGACTACGAGTGCGGCATCGGCGTCGGCGGCTTCAACGATCTCCGGCCCGGCGACACGATCGAGGCCTTCATCCGCGAGAAGGTCCAGGCCGTCTGAGGGAGGCGGAGGGTCCCGATGGTCGTCGGCGTCCTGACGCTCGATCTGTTCTTCCCGCACGCCCGGTCCCTCAAGGACAAGCGCCGCATCCTCCACGGCTTCAAGGACCGCCTTCGCCGCCACAACGTCGCCGTGGCCGAGATCGAACATCAGGACCTCTGGCAGAGGGCCCGCCTGGGCGTCGTGGCGGTCCACGGCCACCAATCCGTCGTCGAGGACATCCTGGGCCGGGTCCTGGCCGACGCCCGCGGCCTCGAGGAGGCCGAGATCGCCGGCCAGGAGGTCCGCTATGCCTGAGAGGGGCTTCCGGACGAAGCGGGTCGCCGAGCTCGTCCAGGCCGAGATCGGCCGGCTCCTCATCGCCGAGTTCCAGGACGCCGGATCGGGCCTGCTGACCGTCACCCGGGTCGAGATGACCCCCGACCTCCTGACCGCCCGGGTCTTCGTGAGCGTGTTCGGCGCGGCCGATCCCGCCGCCCTGCTCGACCGCCTCGAGCGGCGCAGGGGCTACATCCGGAGGACCCTTGCCTCCCGGATCGAGTTGAAGTATAATCCCGAGCTATTTTTCATCCTGGACCCCGGTCCGGGGCAGCAGGAGCGCATCGACCGGCTCCTCGAGGAGACCAAGAGACATGGGCGCTGACCCGAGAGAGCTCATCGCGGCCCGGATCAAGGCCTCGCGGCGGTTCGCCGTGACGTCCCACCTCCGGCCGGACGGCGACTCCCTCTGCACCGCCCTGGCCCTGGCCGGCATGGGCGCCCTGCTCGGGAAAGAGGTCGATATCGTCAACCACGACCCGACCCCGGTGCCGTTCTCTTCGTTCCCCGAGCTGGCGGGCGTGCGCGTCGGCCAGATCCGGGCCGCCGACTACGACACCGTCGTGCTCCTCGAGTGCGCGGACGTCTCTCGGTCGGGGCAGGAAGGCCTCGACGGGGCCTTCAAGATCAACATCGACCACCATTACTCCAACACGCCGTACGCCGACATCAACTGGATCGACCCCGAGGCGCCGGCCGTCGGCGAGATGGTCTTCGAGCTGTCCCGTTTCCTCGGCGTCAGGCCGACGCCCGAGATCGCCGAGAACCTCTACTGCGCCATCTTCTCCGATACGGGCTCGTTCCATTTCTCCAACACGACCCCCCGGGCCCTGGCCGCGGCCACCGAGCTGGCCCGCCTGGGGGCCAGCCCGAACCGCGTGGCCGAGAAGATCTATTACAACAACCGGCCCGAGAAGATCCTCCTGCTCGGCCGCGTCCTGTCCTCTCTCGTCATGACCGGCGGCGGGGCCATCGCCGTCATCACCATGCACAAGCGCGACACCGAGTCCCTCGGCCTCCGGGAGGTCGATACGGAGGACATGACCACGCTGGCCCGGTCCATCCAGGGCGTCGAAATGGTCATGTTCTTCAAGGAAATGGGCCCCGAGACCTACCGGGTCAGCCTGCGGTCCAAGGGCAGCGCCAACGCGGCCAAGGTGGCCGAGCACTTCGGCGGCGGCGGGCACGTCCACGCTTCGGGCTTCACCGTCTACGGGCCCTACGAGCGGCTCATCCGAGAGGTCCCGGCCACGGTCGAGGGCCTCCTGCGCGAGGCCCGCCGCGATCCGTCCGCCGGCCGGGCCGGCTGAGGCTTGGGACGGCCCCGATGGCGCCCGACGGCGTCCTCGTCATCGACAAACCGGCCGGCCCGACCTCCCACGACGTCGTCCAGCGCGTCCGCCGGCTCCTCGGGACGCCGCGCGTCGGCCACGGCGGCACGCTCGATCCGGACGCGACGGGCGTTCTCCTGGTGGCCGCCGGACAGGCGACCCGCTTCTTCCCGTTCCTCGCCGGGGGCCGCAAGTCCTACGAGGGCCTCATCCGCCTCGGCTTCGCCACCGACACCTACGACGCCTCCGGGCGGCCGGACGGCGCGGAATGCCGGGACTGGCCGGAGAGGGACGCCCTCTCCGGGGCCATGGCCGCCTTCGTCGGCGATATCCTCCAGACGCCGCCCCGGTTCTCGGCCAAGAAGCTGGCCGGCCGGCCCGTCCACCGGCTGGCCCGCGCCGGAGAGGCCTTCGAGCTGGCCCCCTCCCCCGTTTCCGTCTACCGGTTCGACTTGAGGGAGTACCGGCCCCCCCTGGCGGCGTTCGAGGCCGAGTGCTCCCCCGGCACCTACATCCGGTCCCTGGCCCACGACCTCGGGGCCCGGCTCGGTTGCGGCGCCCATTTGGCCTCGCTGCGACGCACGGCCTCCGGCGCCTTCGACCTGTCGCAGGCCGTGACTTTGGAGACCCTCGAGCGGGCGGCCGTCCGAGGCGAGGCCGCCGGCCTTCTCGTCCCCCTCGAACGCCTTCTGCCGGAACTCCCGGCCGTCGCCGTGCGGCCGGAGGCCGAAGCCCGGGTCCGGAACGGCTCCCTTCTCGAGGCCGCTCACCTGGCCGCGCCCCCGCCCGCCGCCGCCCCCGGCCCGGCCGAAGGGTCCGCCTCCGCCGGCGCCGTGCGCCTGTTCTCGGCCACAGGCCGGCTCTTGGCCCTGGCCAAGCCCACGCCCGACGGCGCGGCCCTCCATCCCTTCCTCGTTCTGCCCTGAACGGCCCGGGCCGAGGCCGGCGGTTCGCCTTTCAGAGCCTCGACGCGAACCGGGACAAGAGCCTTGAATTTTGGCGCCGGGTGGTGTAAAGTAGCGGGGTTATGCGGCTGAACAAGAACCAGCTCGAGCACCTCGCTTCGGCGATCCTGCGCAACCTGTCCAAGGAAGGCAAGCTCATCGTCGAGGACCGGGGCCGCCTGCTCGAGGAGATCACCAACCTCCTGTTCGAGGAGTTCCAGAAGGAGGACCGCCTCGACCAGGAGGTCCGCGAGCTCCTGAGCAAGCACATGGAGAAGATCCGCCGCGAGAACATCGAGTACCAGCAGATGTTCAAAGAGGTCAAGAAGAAGCTGGCCCGCGAGAAAGGGATCGTGCTGTGAGCAGCCGCCTGTCCCGGGAGAAGATCAACTACCTGTCCCGCCAGGTCCTGACCGTCCTCGAGCAGGACGAGCAGGTCGATTTCCTGGACGACCCCAACGAGATCCGCCTGGTCATCGTCAAGTCGATCGAAGAGGAAATGAAGCTCTACGAGTCCCTCGACAAGAAGGCCATCGACAAGATCCAGTCGCAGAAGAAGGCCATCGAAGAGGGGTCCCGGGAGTGGGAGATCCTCTACCGCAAGTACTACAACGACGAGCTGGCCAAGCTCGGCAAGCTCTCCGACTGAGCCCGTTCCCGGGCTTTCCGTCAACCTCCCTGGCGCCGTTCTCCGCAAAAAAAAAGGGCCGGGGACCTGCGTCCCCGGCCCGGGTGAGCCGCTGTCGCGGGCGCGATCAGAACAGGAACCGGAACCCGAGGCCCGCCTTGTAGTTGGAGTCGAAATCGCGGCCGAGGGGGGCGCGGAACTCCGCGAACACCTGGCCCTTGCTGGTCCACTTGTCGAAGACCTGGAAGCCCAGCTGGAAGGGGATGTCGACGCCGAACTTGTGGAGGTCGTCCTTGGGCATGGTCGCCGAGCTGACCCCGACGCCCGTGCCGATGAAGAAGCTCTGGAAGTGGCCGTTGATCAGGGCGTCGCCGGTGAAGACGAGCTTCCAGGGGTCGCCCTTGAACGGGATGCCGCCGCCGGCGCTCAGGGTGAAGCTCCACTTGTCCGGGGTGATCCAGGCGAAAAGGCCGGCCCGCAGGAAGCCGTACAGGGCCGTGCTGCCGCCGTAGAGGCCGAGGCCGCCGCCGACGGTCCAGAAGAGCTTCTTCTGGGTCACCTCGAAGGTCAGCCGGCAGGGGTCCGACGCCGGCGACTGGGCGCCGTCGTTGTCGAAGACGGTCGTGTTGATGGTGTAGGTCCCGGCCTTGGTGAAGACCTTCTCCCAAACCCAGGGGGCCCGGGTGGTCACGCAGGTGTCGATGACGTTGCCCTGGGCGTCGAGGAGCTCGAAGACGACCTTGACGATCTTGCCGTCGGGATCGCTCGAGCCGGAGGCGTCGAAGGTGATGGGCCGGCCGACATAGTCCTCGCAGGGCATGCAGGAGGTCCACAGCTTGCAGATGGGCGGGAAGTTGATGGAGACCTTGCCGGCGCAGGGATTCGAGGTGGGCTCGCCGGCCATGTTATAGGCGACGCCTTTGAAGGAGTATTCGCCGGGCTTGTCGAACTTGGTCTGCCACTTGGGAGAGGCCGGGGTCAGCTCCTGAGTGGCCAGCTTCTGCCCCTGGGAGTCGGAAACCTCGACGGTCATGGACTTGGCGTTCAGCGAGCCGCTCATGTCGACGGTGATGGGGTCGTTGGCATTGGCCCGCTCGGGGACGAGGACGAGGGAGCAGACGGCCGGCTTGATGGCGTCCACGGGCGGCTTGCCGCTCAGGGCGATGTTGCCGCAGCCCTTGGGGATGACGATCTCATAGATCTTCCAGTCCTTCTCGATGTTGACGATGAAGACCGGCAGGGGCTCCTTGCCCGCCCACTCGATGTTGCGGGCGACCTTGACCTGGCCGTGGGACTTGAAGAGCATCCAGGGCAGGACCTCGCCGACGGGCAGGGTCGTGTCCTTCCACTCGGCCGTCTTCATCTGCTCCATGAAGGGCTGGTAGAGCTCGGGATTGCCGGCCAGGTCGAAGCCGGTCTTGACGTCGGCCGCGTGGGCGTCGAACAGCCCCTTCATCGTGGCCGGCGTCGGGTCCTGGCCCTTGATGGTCCCGAACGTGTAAAGGCCGATCCTTTTCAGCTTGGTGGTCTGGGCGAAAGAGACCGCCGCCGTCACGGCCAGCGCCAGGACGACGAAACAAACGAGGGATTTACGCCATTTCATGCCGATCCTCCTGATATTTATATGAGTCCGAACGTATCCCAGTGATTTTTATAGCCCAAGCGGACGGCTATTGTCAAGCTTTATCAAGGGTTTCCCGGGCCCCGAGGTCAGAGGCCGAGGAAGCCCCGGACGACCCGGTGGATGAGACCGCTGTCCCGCGGCCCCTGGGCCAGGGCGGCCAGGCAGGCCTCCCTCCCCCCGCGAGAGCCGCGGGCGGCGAAGTCCCGGAGCGTCCGCAGGCCGTCCGCGGCGTCGATCTCCGGGTGGCTCTGGATGCCCCAAGCCAGCCCGTCCCCCGTCCGGAAAGCCTGAACGGGGCAGGCCTCCGTCGAGGCCAGGACCTCGAACTCCGGGGGGAGGCCGCGGACCTCGTCGAAATGGACCGAAAAGACGTGGTGGACGCTCCCGGCCGGGCCGAGCAGGGCGCTCTCGCGGCCGGTCCTGACGGCGATCCAGCCGATCTCGGGGGCCGCGCAGCGCCCGACGCGGTCCGGCCCGGCCAGGGCGTAGGCGATGAGCTGATGGCCCCAACAGCTGCCGAGGACGGCGGTCCCGCCGGCGACCGCGGCCCGGACCAGGCCGGCCTCGGCCTCGGCCCAGGGCTCTCGCTCCAGGATCGAGGCCTCCGAGCCGGTCAGGATGATGTGGCTGAACTCGGCCGGTCCGGGGAGCTCCCCTTCCCGGGCCGTGAAGGCCCGCCAGGGGACGTCGAGATACCGGCTCCAGTGCCCGACCGGAGCGTAGATCTCCGGCTCGATGGAGTTATCGACGATGGCCACAGAGATCCGTTCGCGTCGCGGCATGGCGCCCTCCGTCGCCCCATTATACGGACCGTCCGGCAAATGGCAAGGCGCCTTGCCGCCGTCCGCGGGAATCTGGTATAATGCGCTGCCGATAGGAGAACGACCGTGACATCCGTGACCGAAGACACCGAACTGACCGTGACCACTCCGGACGAGCCCGGCATCTTCGGGCGCGTCCTCGGGACCCTGGCCAACGCCGGGGTCAACGTCCGGGCCTTCTACGTCTATTCCGAGACGGACCAAGGGCACTTCCATCTCGTCACGTCGGACGCCAAGAAGGCCGAGACGGCCCTGCGGACCCTTGGCTACAAGGTCAAGTCGAAGAAGGTCGTCACGGTCCGGGTCACCGACCGCATCGGCGCCGGGGCCGAGATCGGGGCCCTGCTCGGCAACGCGGTCATCGCCATCAACTACGCCTATGGATCGTCGTCGGGCGAGGGCAAGAGCCTGCTCGTCTTCCATACGAGCAACAACCGCAAGGCCCTCGACACCCTGAAGTGAGGCCGTCGAAAAGCCGTTGACAACTCCCCGGAGTTGTCCTAAAATAGCTGCCTTAGAGTTGTATTAAGGAGGCCACCGTGTCCAAAGCCGAGCCCAACGTCGTTCCCCTCTGCGACGTCCTTCTCGTCCTTCTCATCATCTTCATGGTCATCACGCCCCTCGTCCAGAAGGGCATCGATGTCAAGCTGCCCGAGACCTCCGACTCCTCGAGCGGCGGCGGACAGCCCACCGGCCTCATCGTCGTCACCCTCCAGGCCAACGACGTCGTCGAGATCAACCAGATCAAGTACGAGATGCGCGGCCTCCTCGAAGAGCTCCGCCGCCTCTACAGCACCCGCCAGGACAAGACCATCTTCATCCGCGCCCTGGCCAAGCTGCCCTTCGCCAAGGTCATGGAAGTCATCGACATCGCCCGCGGCGCCGGGGTCGAGACGCTGGCCCTGATCCCCGAGTACATCGAGTAGGCCCCGCCGGACTCTCCCCGGGCCCCCCGGCCCGGCGTTCGTCTTTGCCCGATATCCCGTTCGTCCCCGAGGCGGACGGGTCCGTTCACGGGAAGGCCGATGGACGCCGCGCCCGCGGGACGGCCCGCCGGGCTAGCGGCCCTTGATGGGTCCGATGACGTCGCGGGAGATGACCAGGCGCTGGATCTCGTTGGTCCCCTCGTAGATCTGCAGCAGCTTGGCGTCCCGGACCAGCTTCTCGACCGGGTAATCCTTCATGTAGCCGTAGCCGCCGAAGATCTGCAGGGCCTCCAGAGCGTTGCGCATGGCCACGTCGGAGCCGAGGCACTTGGCCATGGCCGACTCCTTGCCGTTGGGCTTGCCCTTGTCCATGAGCCAGGCCGCCCGCCAGACGACGAGGCGCGCGGCCTCGACGTCCATGGCCATCTGGGCGATCTTGAAGGCCGTGGCCTGGAAAGTGGCGATGGGCTTGCCGAACTGGACCCGTGTCTTGGAATACTCGACGGCGTGCTCCAGGGCGGCCCGGGCGATGCCGACCCCAGCCGCGCCGACGGCGGCCCGGGTCTTGTCGAAGGTCCTCATGGCCACGATGAAGCCCAGGCCCTCGCGGCCGATGAGGTTGGCGGCCGGCACGCGGACGTCCTCGAAGAACAGCTCCGTCGTGTTCGAAGCCCGGTGGCCGAACTTGTCCTCGACCTTGCCGACCGTGATGCCCGGCGTGTCCCGGGGCACGGCGAAGACGCTCAGGCCGCGCGGCCCCTTTTCGGGGGCCGTGTTGGCGAAGACGACGTACAGGCTGGCCACCCCGCCGTTGGTGATGAAGCATTTGGAGCCGTTGATGACGTAGCCGTCGCCGTCCTTGCGGGCGGTCGTCTTGATGGCCGAGGTGTCCGAACCGGCCTCGCGCTCGGTCAGGCAGTAGGAGGCGAAGGCCATGCCCTTGAGGAATGGCGCGAAAAGCCGCTTCTTCTGCTCGTCGGTGCCGAACAGCAGCAGCGGCGTGAAGGCCAGCGAGTTGGCCATCATGGTCGTGTACATCCCGGCGCAGCCCCAGGCCAGCTCTTCGCTGACGATGGCCGTGTCGAGGTCGCCGAGGCCGACGCCGCCGTGCTCGGCGGGGACGGTGCAGGTCAGGAAGCCGACCTCGAAGGCCTTGCGCATGACGTCTTCCGGGAAATCGTGGCCCTGGTCGTACCGGGCCGCCTTCGGCCGCATTTCGTGGGCGGCGAAGTCGTGGGCCATCTCCCGCAGGGCGATCTGGTCTTCCGTCAGCTCGAATTCGATCACGGATCACTCTCCCCGATGGAATATGACACGAGTCTAGCGGATGGGGCGGGGGCTGTCAATTTTTCAAACGGACCTCGTCCCGGCGGACCAGGAATTCGGGGTGCTCGGCCCCGAACACGGCCCCGGCGATGTCCTGGGCCCGGATGCCCCGGGCCGGGACCGGCGGCAGGAGGAGGACGAGCCGCCGTCCGGCCAGCCGGTAACCGATCTTGTCCCCCGCCCCGCTCTCCGCTTTGAAAGCGTCGAGGGCGGCCCTCAGCTCCTTGGCCCCCGGCCGCCGTCCCAGGACCGGATCGGCCCGGTCGACCGAGTAGACCAGTCCTTCCGTGGCGTTGGCCAGGGACGGCGCTCCGGCCGGGACGGCCTCGAGGCGTGAGAAGCGGATGCCGGGCGGCACGGCCCGATTGATCCGGGCCAGGAAGTCCGCCGGCTCGAGCCGCCGCGGCGATCGGAACTCGAGGACCTCCCGCAGCGCCTCCATTCCCAGCGGCAGGGCCGGGCCGTAGGCGAAGTCCATCTTCGGGTGGAAGCCCTCGGTCTTACGGACCTCGATCCCGGCCCGGCGGAAGCTCCGCTGGAGGACGTGGATGAGATCGATGTGGGAGAGGTAGCGGGCCTTGCCCCGCTTGGCGTACACGGCCCGGTAGCGCAGGGTCTCCGGCGAGGCCTCGCCCGCCGGGCCCGGCGGGGGCGGCACGGGCCGGGCCTTGGCCGGACGGGCCGGTCTCTTCCAGGCCCGGCTGTCGCAGCCCCCGCAGACGCCGCAGGAGCGCTCCTCGCAGGACGGCGTCCGCTCGGCCCGCAGGGCGGCCTCCAGCTCGCGCGCCAGGTGGGCCTTGCGGATCCCGGTGTCGGCGACGTCCCACGGCAAGGGCGCGTCCACGGGCAGGGGGCCGAGGTAGTCGCGGCGGTCGATGCCGGCGGCCTCGAAAGCGCCCTGCCAGGCCGCGAGGTCGAGCTTGTCGTCCCAGCCGTCGAACCGCGCCCCCCGCCGCCAGGCCTCGGCGAGCACCCGGCCCAGGCGGCGGTCGCCGCGGGAGAAGACGGCTTCGAGGAGCGACGTCGCCAGCGGGTGGGTCTTGACCTCGACGCCCCGCCAGCGCCGCAGCTCGGCGCGCAGGGCGGCCTGTTTGGCGGCCAGCGCCGCCTCGTCGTCCATGGCCAGCCACTGGAACGGCGTGTGGGGCTTGGGGATGAACGAGGACACCGAGACGTGGATCCGCGGCGACGCGCGGAGGATGGAGCGCCCGAGGTCGACGGCGTCGCCGACGAGCCGGACGATGCCGGCCAGGTCCTCGTCGGTCTCGGTGGGCAGCCCGACCATGAAGTAGAGCTTGACCAGCTTCCAGCCGCCTTCGAAGGCGAAGGTCAGGGCGTCGCGGATCTCGGCTTCGTCGAGCTTCTTGTTGATGACGGCCCGCAGCCGCTCGGTGCCGGCCTCGGGCACGAGCGTGAATCCCGTTTTGCGGACCCTGAGGATCTGCGACACCAGGTCCCTCGACAGCCGGCCCGGCCTCAGCGAGGACAGGGACAGGGAGATCTTCTCGCGGTCGAGCTCCTCCATGAGCCGGCCGACCATCTCCCCGAGGCGGGGATGGTCGCCGACCGACAGGGCCGAAAGGGAGGCGTCCTCGTAGCCCGTCTGGCGCAGGCTGCGAACGGCCGTGCGATGGACGGTCCCCGCGTCCTTGGGGCGGTGCGGGAAATAGAGGCTGGCGGCCTGGCAGAACCGGCAGTTCTGGGGACAGCCCCGGGCGGCCTCGACGGCCACGCGGTCGAAGACGACGCGGAGGTTCGGCACGACGATCCTCTCCGGGAAGAAGGACCGGGCGAAATCCCGGGCCAGCCGCTTGCGCACCGACGGCGGGGCGGCCGTGTCGGCGGGCCTGGGGACGGCCAGGCGCGTTCCTTCCCGGGGCTCCGCGGTGTAGAGCGACGGCACGTAGACGCCGGGGATCCGGGCCAGCTCGCGCAGCCGCTCGCGGCGGGCGACGCCGCGCCGGCCGAGATCGGCCGCGGCCCGGACGATCTCCAGGAAGCCTTCCTCGCCGTCGCCCAGGAAGACGAGGTCGAAGAAGTCGGCGACCGGCTCGGGATTGAAGGCCGCCGGCCCGCCGGCGACGACGAGAGGATCCGCCTCTCCCCTTTCGGCCGAGGCCAGCGGGACGCCGCCGAGATCGAGGATGGTCAGGACGTTGCTGAAGTTGAGCTCGTAGAGGAGCGAGAAGCCGACGATGTCGAACTCCCGGAGCGGTCGTCCCGTCTCGAGGCTGGCCAGGGGCAGGCCGGCCGCGCGCAGCTCGCGCTCCAGGTCCGGCCAGGGGGCGTAGACGCGCTCGGCCAGGACGTCCGGGGCCCGGTTGAGCAGCCCGTAGAGGATCTTCTGCCCCAGGTAGGACATGCCGATCTCGTAGACGTCCGGGAAGGCCAGGACGACCTTGGACCGGACCCGGCCGGGGTCCTTGCGGACCTCGTTCCACTCGCCGCCGACGTAGCGCCCCGGTTTCTCGACCCGGGCCAGGACGCGGGCGAGCGGGTCCCGCTCAGACATTGGCGAACCGCCGCATCCGGACGTTGAGGACGAGGCCGACGGCGACGAAGTTCGTCAGCAGCGACGAGCCGCCGTAGCTCAGGAACGGCAGGGTGATGCCGACGACCGGGAACAGCCCGATGATCATCGTGATGTTGACCAGGAACTGGAAGGCGATGAGCATGGCGGCCGTGAACACGATGTAGACGCCGGCCCGGTCGCGCGCCAGGCCCACCGACAGGAACATCCGCGCCAGCATGAAGAAGTAGAGCCCCATGACGACGAAGACGCCTAAAAAGCCGGTCTCCTCGCCGATGACCGAGAAGATGAAGTCGGTGTGACGGGCCGGGAGGAACCGCAGCTGGCTCTGGGTGCCGTGCATGAAGCCCTTGCCGGCCAGACCGCCCGAGCCGATGGCGATCTTGGACTGGATGACCTGATATCCCGAGCCGCGGGGGTCGGCCAGGGGATTGACGAGGGTCGTCAGCCGCCGCTTCTGGTAGTCCTTGAGGCCGATCTCCCAGCCCCCGACGCCGAGCACGACGGCGGCCAGCAGGAAGAGGACGATGGCCTTCTTTTTCAGGCCGGCCAGCGCGAAGGCCCCGCCGACGATGGCCAGGAAGGTCATGGCCGTGCCCAGGTCGGGTTGGATGACGATGAGGGCCAGAGGGACCCCCGCGACGAGGACGGCCGTCACGGTGGCCTGCCGGGTCAGGTAGGCGCCCCGGTAGCCGGAGAAGAGGCGGGCGAAGACGAGGATCATGACGATCTTGGCCAGCTCCGAGGGTTGGAGCTGCATCAGCCCCAAGGTGATCCAGCTCCTCGTCCCGGCCACCAGCCGGGCGAAGACCAGCGTGGCCGCCAGAACGGCCACGGTCAGGACGTAGAAGTAGGGCGAGAGGGCGACGAAGAACTTGTAATCGATCGACAGGACGACGAGGAGGGCGGCCAGGGAGGCCCCGATCCAGACGAGCTGGCGGACGTGGAAGCCCCCGGGCAGGAAATGGGACGAGCTGTAGATGAAGGCCACCCCGACGAGGGCTTGGAGGAGGACCAGGCCGAGCAGCACCCAGTCGATCTCCTGGAACAGACGGCGGTCGATCATCATCGGGGCTCGATCTCCCTGGCGAAGGCCTCGAAGATCCGGCCGGCCACGGGCGCGGCCGTGGCCCCGCCGCCGCCGCCGAACTCGACCAGGACGGTGACGACGATGCGCGGCCCGACGCGCGGGGCGAAGCCGGAGAACCAGGAGTGGGTCTTGACCTCGCGCCCGGCCCGGGCCAGGGCCGCGGCGCTCTCCCGGCTCATGGTCTGGGTCGAGCCCGTCTTGCCGCAGACGTCGAAGCCCTCGACGCGCGCACCCTGTCCCGTGCCGCCGTCGTTGGCCGACCTCCACATCCCGGCGATGACGCTCTCGTAGGCCGCGCGCCCGAACGCGGGCCCGGCCGCTTCCGGCGCGGCCGGCGCGGCCGTCCGGGCCCCCTCGCCCGCGACGAGGTGGGGGGGGGCCATGGCCTCGCCGCGCCGGGCCACCAGGGCGGTCAGGGCCGCGATCTGCAGGGGCGTCACCTGGAGCTGGCCCTGTCCGATGGCGACCGAGATCGTCTCCCCGGGGTACCAGGGCGCCTTGAGGGCCGCGCGCTTCCATTGCGTGCTCGGGACGAGTCCCTCCTTTTCCCCGACCAGGTCGATGCCCGTCCGCCGGCCCAGGCCCAGCCGGCCCGCGGCCGCGGCGATGGGATCGATGCCCATCCGCTGGCCGAGCCGGTAGAAATAGATGTTGCAGGAGTTCTTGATGGCGTCCTCGAGGTCCATGGCCCCGTGCCCCGGCTCGAACCAGCAGTGCCGGACGGCGCCGTAGATCTCGGTCGAGCCGGAACAGTAGACCGAGGTCGACGCGTCGACGAGGCCGTTGGCCAGGCCGCCCAGCCCCATGACCAGCTTGAAGATCGAGCCCGGCGCGTAGAGCCCCCGGATGGCCCGGTTCTCCAGCGGCGAGAGCGGGTCGGTCATGAGCTGGGACCACTCGGCCGGGGTGAACCGGGTGATGAACTTGTTCGGGTCGTAGGTCGGGTTGCTGGCCAGGGCCAGGACGCCGCCCGTCTCCGGATCGAGGGCGACGACGACGCCTTCGCGGCCTTCGAGGGCCTGCTCGGCGATCCGCTGCAGCCGGACGTCGATGGTCAGGACCAGCGGCTCGCCCGGGGTGGGGTTGGTCCGCGCCCTGACGCTCTGCACCCGGCCCAGGCTGTCGACGGTCTCGTAGAGGGCGCCGTCGGCGCCGCGGAGGAGGTCGTCGTAGACCCGCTCCAGGCCGTTGCGCCCGATCATCTGTCCCGGCCGCAGCCGGGCTTCCGGCCGGGACCGGATCTCCGCCGGGGTCGGTTCCTGGAGATAGCCGAGGACGTGCGCCGCCAGCGTCCCTCCGGGATACCAGCGCTGCGGCTCGGCCTCGACCTCGATCTCGCGGAACTCGCGCCGACGGCTCTCGATGGGATAGATGTCCTCCGGCCTGAGGCCGTCGGCGACGACGATGGGCTCGAACAGCGGCAGGTCCTCGTGCAGGTCGACGCGGGCCCGCAGGGTGGCCTCGTCGAGTCCCAGGAGGCCGCTCAGGCGGGCGAAGGAGGCGGCCGGGTCCTTGATCCGCTCGCGCACGAGAGAGACCTTGAAAGCGGCCCGGTTGTCGGCCAGGATGACCCGGTTGCGGTCGAGGACGAGGCCGCGGGGGGCCGCCTGGACCCGCATCCGGGTCTGGTTGGCCTGGGCCATGCCGGCGAACTTGCTGTGCTCGAGGATCTGGACCTTCCAGTAAAAGACGAGGACCAGGGCCAGGACCGCGGCCACGGCCAGGAACACGGCCCGGGCCCGCCGGCGGACGAGCGTCAGGTCCTCGTAGATCCCGTCGACGGGCATCAGCCGCCTCGGGCGCGCCGGGCCCCGATCCGCCGCTCGAGCGCCGCGAGCGAGCTGGCCAGGACCGCGGTGACGAGGGGCTGGACGAACAGGAGCCCGCCGTGCAGGGCGATGGATTCGAGCCGGACGACGGCGGTGATGAGGACCCACAGCAGCATCTCGGCCACGGACATGACGAGGAGGAACAGGGCGTGGCGGCCGAACGGCGCCACGTCGATGCGGCGCGAGACATAGCCGGTCCAGAAGCCGAGCAGGGTCTTGGTCAGTCCGGCGACGCCGAAGACCCCGAGGGTGAAGGCGTCCTGGACGAGGCCGCAGGCCGTGCCGAGCAGGGCCCCGAAGACCTCCCCGCGGCGGACCGAGAAATGGAGGACGACGACGGAGAAGGCGTTGAAGACGACGAGCCACTCCGGCGCCGCGGCGCCGGCCAGGGCGTAGGCGCCGACGGCGGCCAGCGTGGCCGCGAGGGCGGTCAGGGCGTCCTTGGCCGCGGTCTCCCTCACGGGCGGCCTCCCGGCCCCTTGGTCAGAACGGCCACGACGTCCAGGGCGTCGAAGCGGAGGTAGGGGGTGACGTGGATGCGCCGGAACACGGGCGAGGTCTCGTCCGGCTCGAGGCGGCGGATGGTGCCGACCCGGATGCCGGCCGGATAGATGCGGTCGAAGCCGGTCGTCAGCAGCTCCTCGCCGACCTCCCCGCCCTGGACCGAGGCCAGCACGTAGCGGAGCTCGCAGACCGGGCCGGACTGGCCGGTCAGGGAGCCCGTCAGGCCGGCCACCGCCGAGGTCACGCTGACGCTGCTGTCCTTGTCCGTGACCAGCTGGACCATGGCCTCCTTCAGGCTGACCGGGGCGATGGTCCGGCCGACGAGGTGGCCGAAGCGGTCGCAGACGGCCATGTCGGGGCCGACGCCGTCGAGGCTCCCCTTGTCGATGAAGACGGATTGGTGGGGATTGGCGCTGTCGACCCCGATGGTCCGGGCCACGACGAGCGAGGCCCGGAACCCGGCCAGGCTGCGGCGGAGCTCGTCCTCGGAGGCCTGGGCCCTCAGACGGTCCTCGAGGAAACGGACGTCCTGGTTGAGGAAGAAGACCTCGCGCTTGAGCTTCTGGTTCTCGGCCCGGACGCCGCGCAGGTCGAAGTACCCCTGCCAGGTCGAGACGACGCCGCGGACGACGGCCGCGGCGGCCCGCTCGACGGGAGAGAAGACGAAGAAGACGGAGCGCTCGAAGAGCGACTTCTCCGCCCCGCGCGGGACCTGGATGGAGATGAGCAGGATGTGGAAGACCGCCAGTCCGGCGAGGACGAGGGCGCTTCGTCTCTTCTCCCAGAAGGGCATGACACCTCGCGGGCCTCGGCCGGGCCCCTCTAGATCAACGAGATCTTCTTCAGGAGCTCGAGGTCGTCGAGCATCTTGCCCGCCCCCAGGACGACCGTCGTCAAGGGGTCCTCGGTGATGAAGACGGGCAGCTGGGTCTCCTCGCGGATCCGCTTGTCCAAGTTCTTGAGCAGGGCCCCGCCGCCGGTCAGGATGATGCCCCGGTCGATGATGTCGGCCGACAGCTCGGGCGGCGTCCGTTCCAGGGCGATGCGGATGGCGTTGACGATGGCGGCCACGGTCTCCTCGATGGCCTCGCGGATCTCCTGGTCGTCGACGACGATGGTCCGCGGGATGCCTTCCCGCAGGTCGCGCCCCTTGATCTCCATGGTCATCGGCTCGTCGAGCGGGTAGGCCGAGCCGATCTGCATCTTGACGATCTCGGCCGTGCGCTCGCCGATGAGCAGGTTGTACTTCTTTTTGAGGTAATGGATGACGGCGTCGTCCATCTCGTTGCCGGCGACGCGGATGCTGTGGTTGAAGACGATGCCGTCGAGGGAAATGACGGCGATGTCGGTCGTGCCGCCGCCGATGTCGACGATCATGTTGCCGGTCGGCTCGGAGATCGGCAGGTCGGCGCCGATGGCGGCCGACATGGGCTGCTCGATGAGATAGACCTCCGAGGCCTTGGCCCGCATGGCCACGTCCTTGACGGCCCGCCGCTCGACCTGGGTGATGCCGGTCGGGATGCCGATGACGATGCGCGGCCGGAGCAGGAAGCCGCGGTTGTTCATGGCCTTCTTGATGAAGAAATCGAGCATCTTCTCGGCGATCTCGAAGTCGGCGATGACGCCGTCGCGCATGGGCTTGATGGCCATGACGCTCGTCGGCGTCTTGCCGAGCATCTCCTTGGCCCGGGCGCCGACGGCCTCGACCTTGCCGGTGGCCTTGTTGACGACGACGATCGAGGGCTCCTGGACGATGATGCCCTTGCCCTTGAGGAAGACCAGGGTGTTGGCCGTGCCCAGGTCGATGGCCAGGTCGCAGAATAGCCTGTCTTTCAACCAGCTGATAAGGCTCATGTTGCTTCTCTCTCCGCCGGGCCCATTTTTAACACAATTCGCGCCCCGAGGCAAATGCCTCTTTTCCAGGGGCGGGACGGCTTGACTTTGGGCCCGGTTTCCAATAAGAAAAGGGGGCGCCCCCGCGCCCGAGCCTACCGAAAGGAGTCCCCGCTTGAGCCATCAACCCTACGTCCCCGAGAAGTCGGACATGAAGGAGTTCACCCTCCGGGCCATTCTCATCGGCCTGGTGCTGACCGTCATCCTCGGCGCGGCCAACGCCTACCTCGGCTTGCGGGCCGGCATGACCATCGCCGCCACCTACCCGGCGGCCGTCATCGGCATGGCCGTCCTCAAGATCATGAAGGGCTCGATCCTCGAGGAGAACATCGCCCGGACCATCGGCTCCATCGGCGAATCGATCGCCGCGGGGGCCATCTTCACCATCCCGGCCTTCGTCATCGCCGGGGCCTGGACGAACTTCAATTCGTTCGACGCCTACATCAAGTCGTCCATGCTGATGTTCGTCGGCGGCCTGCTGGGCATCCTGTTCGTGACCTTCCTGCGCCGGGTCATGGTCACCGACCCCGACCTCGTCTTCCCCGAGTCGGTCGCGGCGGCCGAGATCCACAAGGCCGGCCAGAAGGGCAGCCAGGGTTCGCGGCACCTCTTCCAGGCCATGGGCCTCGGCGCCCTCCTCTATTCGCTCGGCGTCATCCAGCTCTTCGCCGCCAGCAAGGACTTCATCATCCGGGTCGGCCGGATCGGGGCCAGCTTCGTCCGCCTCGGCGCGGCCAAGGACGCCCCGACCCTCGGCGCCGGCGGCACCGTGGCCGTGTCCGGCCCGGGCATCTTCCCGGCCTACATCGGCGTCGGCTACATCATAGGCCCCCGCCTGGCGGCCCTGAACTTCGCCGGCGGCGTCCTGGCCTGGGGCCTGTTCGCCCCCCTGCTGATGTTCTTCCTCGGCCCCCAGCTCATCCCCGTCTTCTACGGGCCCGGCGTGGCCGCGGCCGACGTCAACTGGATCGACATGGTCACCAACGTCTGGAAGTTCATCATCCGGCCCATCGCCGTCGGCGGCATGCTCGTCGGCGCCGGGTTCACGCTGTACCGGATGCGCAAGAACCTCGGGGCCGGCCTGAAGCGCTCCATCGGCGACGTCAAGAAGGCCGCCGGGCAGGCCGAGGTCGTCTCCCGCATCGAGAAGGACCTCAACATGAAGGTCGTCATGGTCCTCATGGCCTTGACGTTCCTGCTCATGGTCTTCGTCTACCAGACCTTCTCGAAGTCGTTCGGCTCGGCCCTCCTGGCCGCGGTGGTCATGGCCATCGCCGGCTTCTTCTTCGCCGCCGTCTCCGGCAACCTGGTCGGGACGATCGGCTCCTCGAACAATCCCATCTCCGGCCTGACCCTGTCGACGCTCATCATCGCCGCCCTGCTCATGGTCCTCGTCGGGGCCACCGGGCTCGAGGGCGTCGCGGCCGTCCTGGGCGTGGCCGCGGTCGTCTGCGTCTCCTCGGCCGTGGCCGGCGAGATGCTCCAGGACCTCAAGGTCGGCCACATCCTCGGCGGCACGCCGTACAAGATGCAGATCGGCAACATCTTCGGCATCCTCATCGCCTCGCTGGTGATGTACTTCCCGCTCATGCTCCTCAACGGCGCCTTCACCTTCGGCAGCAAGGACCTGCCCGCCCCCCAGGCCGGCCTGATGGCGGCCCTGTCGCAGGGCATCGTCGGCGGCGAGATGGCCTGGCCGCTGGTCATCGTCGGCATGCTCATGGGCTTCGCCCTCATCCTGGTCCAGGTCAAGTCGCCCATGCTCGTGGCCGTCGGCATGTACCTGCCGCTCGAGACGACCTTCGCCATCTTCGTCGGCGGCATGATCAAGGGCCTGGCCGACAAGTCCATGGCCAAGCGCAAGTTCAACGCCGCGCAGACGGCCCGGTCGACCAACGTCGGCATCCTGCTCGCCGCCGGCCTCATCGCGGGCGAGGGCCTCATGGGGCTCGTCCGGGCGGCCTGGAAGTTCTTCTTCCTGCAGAACGTCATCTCGTTCGACATCCCGGCCGTCTTCAAGAGCGGCAAGTACTTCGGCGGCGTCGATCTCTACGTCGGCGGCCTGGTCGTGCTGGCGCTCATCGGCTGGTACCTCATCCGGGTGCCGCTCAAGAACGCCGGCGCCGCGGACGAGCCGCCGCCGCCCTCGGCCGTCAT
>CAZFZU010000057.1:18263-19645 GCA_964523615.1 uncultured Eubacteriales bacterium
ATGGCTCTCAGAGAGATCCGCATCATCGGCGACCCGGTCCTGAGCCGCAAGGCCGACCCGGTCGAGCGCGTCGACGAGGCGGTCGTCCGCCTGGCCCGCGACATGGTCGAGACCCTCCACGCCGCCCCCGGCATCGGCCTGGCCGCGCCCCAGGTCGGCGTCGGCCGTCGCGTCATCGTCGTCGACCTCTCCGTCGGCGAGGACCCCGACGCTCTCCACATCCTGGTCAATCCGGAGATCGTCGCGAAGGAAGGCGAGTCCGTGTGCGAGGAGGGCTGCCTCTCGGTCCCCGAGATCCGGGAGAAGGTCGCCCGGCCCTACCGGGTCGTCGTCCGCGGCCTCGACCTCGAGGGCCGCCCGGTCGAGATCGAGGGCGAGGACCTCCTGGCCAGGGCCTTCTGCCACGAGATCGACCACCTCGACGGCATCCTGTTCGTCGAGAAGCTCTCGCCCCTCAAGCGGGCCCTGGTCCGCAAGAAGCTCAAAAAGAGCGCGGCGGCCCCGGCCCGGGCATGAAGACCGTCTTCTTCGGCAGCCCGGCCGCGGCCCTGCCCTCGCTGGAGGCCCTCCTCGCCGCCGGCCACGGCGTCGAGCTCGTCGTCACCCAACCCGACCGGCCGGCCGGGCGCGGCCGCCGCCTGACCCCCTCCCCGGTCAAAGCCCTGGCCCTGGAGAAAGGGCTGCCCGTCATCGAGCCCGCCCGTATCCGGACCGACGCCGCGGCCCTGGAGCGGATCACGGCCGCCGGGCCGGACGTCAACATCGTCGTCGCCTACGGCCAGATCATCCCCCGGGCCGTCCACTACTTCCCCCGCTATCATTCCCTCAACGTCCATTTTTCGCTCCTGCCGGCCTACCGCGGCGCGGCCCCCGTCCAACGGACGGTGCTCGCCGGCGACGCCGAGACCGGGGTGACCATCATCGAGCTCGACGACCGCATGGACGAGGGCGACATCCTGGCCGTCGAGAGGACGCCGGTCGGGCCTCGCGAGACGGCCGCGGCCCTCGAAGCCCGTTTGGCCGTCCTGGGCGCCCGGCTGCTCGTTACGACCCTGGGCCGGATCGATATGGCCGAACGCCTCGACCAGGACGAGACCAAGGCCACCCTGGCCCCCAAAGTCCTCAAGGAGGAGGGGCGTCTGGACTGGACCGCGCCCGCCTCGATCCTGGACCGCAAGGTCCTGGCCCTCGCGGACAGGCCTGGGACCTTCACCTCTTTTAAGGGCCGGCGGCTGGGCGTGCTCGAGGGGCGGGTCTCGAATGCCTTCGTTCCGCCCGGCGTGGCACCCGGCCGGGTCCTATCCGTCGGCAAGCCGGGTGTCGCCGTGTCCTGCGGCGGCGGGACGGCCTTTCTCGTCGAGCGGGTCCAGCCCGAGGGCAAG
>CAZFZU010000058.1:0-7880 GCA_964523615.1 uncultured Eubacteriales bacterium
ACTCCGGAGCGGCGCTGATGGTCGCTTCGAGGACTCCGCTCCCTACCGCCCCTCCTCCAGCAACGGGGATCTTCGAGGCATTATCCTTCGCCGCCTCGAGAGGGACTTCTTCCAGAGCCGAATAGACTCACTGTCAGCTGTAGGTAACTAATCCCGTTCGGGGTCGGAAGCGAGTTTCAAAACCTCGGAAACGAGGGCCTCGGCCATCTTCGCCGCCGAGACCTTCCTCAGGATCTTGCCCTTGCGGAAGATGACCCCGCCTTCCCGGCCGCAGGCCAGGCCGAGGTCGGCCTCCTTGGCCTCACCCGGGCCGTTGACCATGCACCCCATGACGGCCACGGTCAGGGGCGCCCGCAGGTCCCCGACGGCACGCTCGACCTCGGCGGCGGCCGTCATGACGTCGACCTCGCACCGGCCACAGGTCGGGCAGGACACGAACTCCACGCCTCTCCTCCGCAGGCCCAGGGCCTGCAGGACCTGCCAGGCCACACGGACCTCCTGCTCCGGCGGCGCCGTCAGGGAGACTCGGATGGTGTCGGCCAGGCCCTCGGACAAAAGGAGGGCCAGCCCGGCCGCCGACTTGACGCCCCCCCCCTGGAGCCGGCCGGCCTCGGTGATGCCGGCATGGAAGGGGTAGTCGACCTTCGCCGCGAGCAAACGGTAGGCCTCGAGCGTGCGCGGCACGTCGGAAGCCTTGAGCGAGATCTTGATGAGCCGGAAATCGAGGTCCTCGAGCAGGCGGACGTGCCGCAGGGCGCTCTCGGCCATGGCCGCCGCCGTCGCCCCTCCGGCCCGGGCCAGGAGGTCCTTCTCGAGGGATCCGGAGTTGACCCCGATGCGGATGGGCGCCCGCCGCTCGGCCGCCGCCCGGACGACCTCGCGGACCTTGGCCGGAGAGCCGATGTTGCCGGGATTGAGCCGCAGGCCGTCGACGCCCGCCTCCAGGGCCGCCAGGGCCAGGCGATGGTCGAAATGGATGTCGGCGATGAGCGGCGCCCGGGCCCGCCGGCGGATCTCCCGGAGGGCCGCCGCGGCCTCGCGGTCGGGCACGGCCAGGCGCACGATCTCGGCCCCGGCCCGCTCCAGGCGCCGGACCTGGGCCGCGGTCGCCCGGACGTCGCGGGTGTCCGTCTTGGTCATGGCCTGGACGGCGATGGGGGCTCCCCCGCCGACGGCGACGGCGCCGACGGGGACGGGACGGGTGGCGCGGCGCGGGAACATCCGCTCCTCCTCCGCCGCCTAGAACGGCCAGAGGCTGTTCCAGCCGTTCGGCAGCTTCTTGACGATATCGTTGAGGACGACGAACGCCGTCAGGGCCATCATCAGGACCCAGCCGACGTAGGTATAGGCCAGGCGGAACTTGGGACTGACGTCCCGGCGGAAGAGGGCCTCCAGGCCCAGGATGACGATCTGCGGCCCGTCGACGATGGGGATGGGGAAGATGAGGTTGATGACCCCGAGCTGGAGGCTGAGGAAGGCGATCCAGGTCAGCAGCGACACCCAGCCCTCCCGGAAGAAGGCGTAGGAGGCGTCGGCGATGGCCAGCGGCCCGCCCAGCTGGCTGGCCGGGGTCTCGCCGGTGAACAGCCCCTTGATGATGCGGACGATGAGCAGGGCGTTGTAGGCGTTCTCCCGCAGGCTGTTGCCGATGGCCGCGACGAAGCCGTATTTCTTGATGACCGACTCGGCGTCCTGCTGGATGCCGATGCGGCCGATCGGACCCTCGCGCTTCGGCGTCACCGGCAGGTCGAGGAGCCGGCCGCCGCGCTCGACGGTGAACAGGAGCTCCTTCTCGGGGCTGGCCCGGACGATGTCGAGGAAGCCGGCGAAATAGACCGGCTTCCCGTCGATGGCCCGGACGACGTCGCCCGGCTCCAGCCCGGCCGTCTCGGCCGGCATGCGCGACTGGACGACGCGGACCTGGGTGAAGACGCGGGGGTTGAACCCGGCGTAGCCGACGTCCGTGCGCTTGTCGGAGCCGGTCCTCAGGCCGACCGTCAGGCGCTCCCCGCCCCGGTCGACCTCGACCTCGAGGGCCCGGTCGGGGGCCAGGCCGACGGCGACCTGGACGTCCTTCCAGGTCCCGACCTCGCGCCCGGCGACCCGGACGATGAGGTCGTCCGGCCTGAGCCCGGCCGTCTCGGCCGGCGATCCGGCGTCGATCCAGCCGATGACGGGCGGATCGTCGATGTACTTGACGGCCCGGGTGCCGATGCCGCTGACGACCGACATCAGGACCACGGCCAGGAGCAGGTTCATGGTCGAGCCCATGACCATGATGAGGAAGCGCTGGCCGCGCGTCTTGGCCATCATGTCGTCGGGCGGGATGGGCCGGCCCTTCTCGAACACGCCCTCCCCTTCCATCTGGACGTAGCAGATGACCGGCAGCAGGCAGACCTTGTAGTCCGTGCCGGTCCCGTCCGCCGGGGTCTTGCCGACCGAGAAGCGGCGGTCCTTGACGCCGAACAGGCGCGGGCCGATGCCGAACGAGAAGGCCTTGACCCGCACGCCGAAGCGCTTGGCCATGATGAAGTGGCCGAACTCGTGGACGAACGTGACGATGAAGAAGACGATCGCGAAGGCCACGATCGTGCCGAGGATGCTGGACATGGTCACCTCTGCGAAATGAGCCGGCGGGCTTCGCGCCCGGCCTCTCGGTCGATGTCGCGGATCTCCTCCGCCGTCCCGGCCGGGCGGCCCCGGTGCCGGTCGAGGACGCCGGCGACGACGGCGTGGATCCCGGGGAACGGCAGACGGCCTTCGAGGAAAGCGGACACGGCCGCTTCGTTGGCCGCGTTGAGGGCCACGGGCCAGCTGTCGCCCCCGGCCAGAGCCCGGCGGGCCAGCCCGAACAGCGGATAGCGCCTTTCGTCGACCTCGTGGAACTCGAGCCGGCCCAGGGCGGCCAGGTCGAGGGCCGGCAGGCCCGTGTCGCGCCGGGACGGCCAGGTCAGGGCGTACTGGATGGGCAGGCGCATGTCGGTCGCGGCCAGCTGGGCCAGGACGGAGCCGTCGGCCATCTCGACCAGGGCGTGGACGGCGCTCTGGGGGTGGACGAGGACGCCGAGCCGTTCGGGCTCGAGGTCGAAGAGCCAACGGGCCTCGATGAGCTCGAGACCCTTGTTCATCAGGGTGGCCGAGTCGATGGTCACCTTCCGGCCCATGTTCCAGCGCGGATGGCGGAGGGCCTCCTCGACCGTCTTGCGGGCCAGGTCCCGCAGGGGCGTCCGGAAGAACGGGCCGCCGGAGGCCGTCAGGACGACGCGGCGGACGTGCCGCCGCTCCCCGCTCCGGCCCCCGCTCCCCAGGCACTGGAAGACGCCGCTGTGCTCGCTGTCGACGGGGATGATGACGGCGCCCGACCGGGCCGCCTCGCGCCGCAGCAGGGCGCCCCCGACGACCAGGGATTCCTTGTTGGCCAGGGCCACCCGGCGTCCGGCCCGGACGGCCGCCAGCGTGGGCTCGAAGCCGGCCATGCCGGTGATGGCCGAGAGGACCGTGTCGGCCCCTTCGGCCCTGGCGGCCTCGACGGCCCCTTCCGGCCCGTGGACGACGCGCATGCGCCAGCCCCGGCCCAAGCCGCGGAGGCGGTCTCCGTCGCGGCGCGTCGCGACGGAGACCAGGGCCGGCCGGTACTTTGCGATCTGTCCGGCCAGGAGCGCGGCGTTCCGGCCGGCGGCCAGGGCGACGACGCGGACGCGGCCCTCCAGCCGGTCGACGACGTCGAGGGCGCTCCGACCGATGGAGCCCGTCGAGCCGAGGAGGACCAGGCCGCGCGTCATTCGTCCGGGCCTATTTCCAGAGATAGGCGGCGATGTAATAGAACAGCGGGCCGGCCAGGATGAGGCTGTCGATGCGGTCGAAGAAGCCGCCGTGGCCGGGCAGGACGTTCGAGGAGTCCTTGACCCCCACGGCCCGCTTGAACAGGGATTCGAGCGGGTCGCTGACCTGGGCCGCGGCGTGGACGACGACCGCGGTCATGAGCGCGGTGGCCAGGGGCAGCCCGGGCAGGATGAGGGCGCGGGTGACGACGGCCGCGATCAGGGCGAAGAGGATGCCGCCGGCGCTCCCCTCCCAGGATTTGTTGGGGCTGGCGATGGGCGTCATCTTGTGCTTTCCCAACGGTTTGCCGATGAAGAAGGCGCCCGTGTCGCCGAAGAAGATGACGGCGAACAGGAAGTAGAGCGGATAGGGCCCCATCTCCAGGCGGACCCGGTAGAGGAAGTTCAGGGGGAAGGCGATGTAGAGGACCCCGACCAGAGTGACGGAGAACGAGGCCGGGAACAGGGCCAGCTTCTCCGGCGTGCGCGTGGCCGAGACGAAATAGACGCCGGCCGCGAGGATGCCGGCGAACAGAGCCGCCTCGAGGGGCAGGGCGGGCAGATAGAAGGCCAGGCCGACGAGGAGGGCCAAGCCGACGCCCAGCTCCCGGCGCGGCGCCAGCCCCTTCTTCCCCGTCAGGGCATAGAACTCGAGGAGGGCCCCGACGATGAAGACCTGGGCCAGAAGGAAGAAGACGGGCCGGGGCGCGTACTGGACGACGACGAACAAGACGCCCAGAAGGACCGCGGCGGTGGCCGTGCGCTTGAGGAGGTTCATGTCGGGTTATCTCCTGGCCCGCGGGGCGGGCTTGGCCGGCCTGACGTCGCCGAACCGGCGGTCGCGTTTCTGGTATTCGATGACGGCCTCGAGCAGGTGGCGCCGACGGAAATCGGGCCACAGCACGGGCGTCACGTGGATCTCGGCGTAGGCGATCTGCCAGAGGAGGAAGTTGGAGACGCGCATCTCGCCGCTCGTCCGGACGAGCAGGTCGGGGTCCGGGAGTCCGGCCGTCGCCAGGTGGGCGGCGAAGGCCTTGTCGTCGAGCTTGGCCGGGGCGATCCGGCCTTCGGCCATGAGGCGGCGGGCGGCGTCGACGATCTCGTCCCGGCCGCCGTAGTTCAGGGCCACGACGACGGTCATGCGCCCGTTGGCCGCGGTCAGGGCCTCGACCCGCTCGATCTCCCGCAGGACGGGACCGGGGATGCCGGAGCGCCGCCCGATGACCCGGAGCCGGAGGTCGTTCTTGACGAGCAGGCCGTCGTCGCGGATGAGGTTCTCGCGCAGAAGCCGCCAGAGGCGGGCGACCTCGGTCCGCGGCCGTTTCCAGTTCTCGCTGGAGAAGGCGAACAGGGTCAGGCACTCGATCCCCAGGCGGGCGGCGGCCTCGACGGCCTCGTGGACGGAAGCCGCCCCGGCCTTGTGGCCCTCGACCCGGGGCAGGCCCCGGCCGGCCGCCCAGCGGCCGTTGCCGTCCATGATCACGGCGATGTGCCGGGGCAGGCGGGCGGGATCGACCTGGAGGAGAAGCCGGTGGTCCTCCGTCCCGGGCGGGAAGAATTCCTCGAGGTGCTTCTCCATCGGCCCCCCATTATAGCACAAGGCGAGGTGGACCGGACCGGGCCTTTCTGCTAAAGTGGGTGTCCCGGAGAACGACCCCGATGTGCCTCGCCGTACCCGCCAAGATCACCCGCCTGGACGCGTCCGGACACGGCACGGCCTCTTACATGGGGAGCGAGGTCGCGGCCAATTTCAGCCTGGTCCCCCAGGCCAAAAAGGGCGACTGGGTCATCATCCACGCCGGTTTCGCCATCTCGGTCATGGACGAGAAAGAGGCCAAGGAGACCCTGCGCCTCTTCAAGGAGATGGCCGCCGCCGAACGCCGATGAAGGAGCTGAGGGACCCCGCCGTTCTGCGCCGGCTCCTCGACGACATCCGGGCCAAGGCCCGGGCCTTGGGCCGGACGCCGCGCCTGATGGAGGTCTGCGGCACCCACACCATGGCCCTTTTCAAGAGCGGCCTGACCCCCATGCTGGCCGAGGCCGGCGTCGAGATGGTCTCCGGGCCGGGCTGTCCCGTCTGCATCACGCCCAACGGCATCCACGAAGCGGCCATCGCCCTGGTCACGGGGCGCGAGGGGCTGACCCTGGCCACCTTCGGCGACATGACCCGCGTGCCGACCCGGAAGGGCTCGCTCCAGACGGCCGTCCCCGCCCGCGGCTCGCGCCTGCGCGTCGTCTACTCGCCCGAGGAGGCCCTGGACGAGGCCCGGCGCGATCGGGGACGCGAGGTCGTCTTCTTCGGGGCCGGATTCGAGACGACCATTCCCGCCATCGCCTACACCGCCAAGCGGGCCGCGGCCGAGGGGCTGGTCCGTTTCACCGTCCTGCCGGCGCTGTGGCTCGTCCCGCCGGCCCTGCGGGCCGTGCTGGCCGCGGGCGAGGCGGCCGTGGACGGCTTCATCTACCCGGGCCACGTCAGCGCCGTCATCGGGGCCGGGCCCTACGAGTTCGTGGCCCGGGAGCACGGCCTCCCCGGGGCCATCGCCGGTTTCGAGCCGGGCGACATCCTGCTGGCCGTCCGCTCGGTCCTCGAGCAGGCCGTCGAAGGGCGGCCGCGGGTCGCCCTCGAGTACGCGCGGGCCATCGGCCGGGACGGGAATCCCGTGGCCCGGGCCCTCATGGACGAGGTCTTCGAGCCCTTCGACGCCGTCTGGCGCGGGCTAGGGCGCATCCCGGCGAGCGGACTGCGCTTCCGCCCCGCCTACGCGGCTCTCGACGCCGGGGCCCGATCCGGGAACGGGACGGCCGACGAGGGGCGCGATCTGCCCGGCTGCCGCTGCGGCGATGTCCTGCGGGGCGTCATCCGGCCGGAGGGCTGCCTCCTGTTCGGCAAGACCTGCCGGCCGGACTCCCCTCTCGGGCCTTGCATGGTCTCGTACGAGGGCGCCTGCCTCATCCACTTCAAGTACGGGGCGCCCGGGAAGGGACGGTCATGACGAAGGACGAGAAGATCAGCCTGGAGCTCGGCGGCGGCGGCCGCCTGATGCGGGAGTTCATCGCCGGGACCATCGTGCCGGCCTTCCGCGATCCCCTGCTCGGCGAGCTCTCCGACGCCGTCCACCTGCCGGGCGGCGTGGCCTTCACGACCGACAGCTACGTCGTCGACCCCCTGTTCTTCCCCGGCGGCGACATCGGCCGGCTGGCCGTCAATGGCACGGTCAACGACCTGGTCGTCTCGGGGGCCGAGCCGCGCTTCCTGTCGCTGGCCCTCATCCTCGAGGAAGGCCTGGAGAAGGCCACGCTCGAGCGGGTCGTCGCCTCCGTCCGCTCGGCGGCCAAGGCGGCCGGGGTTCGCGTCGTCACAGGCGACACCAAGGTCGTCCGGCGCGGCCAAGGCGACAAGATCTACATCAACACGGCCGGCGTCGGCCGGACGGTGGCCAAGCCGCGGCCCGGGGCGATCCGGCGGGGAGACAAGATCGTCTTGACCGGGCCGCTCGGCGACCACAGCCTGGCCGTCATGCTGGCCCGGGGGGAGTTCGGTTTGAGATCGGCGGCCCGGAGCGACTGCGCGCCGCTCCTGTTCCTGCTGCCGTTCTGGCGGGCGGGGGCCAAGTGGATGCGCGACGTCACCCGCGGCGGCCTGGCCACGGTCCTCTTCGAACTGGCCGAGCGGCTCCCCTGCCCCGTTCTCATCGAGGAGGACAAGGTCCCGCTAACGAGGCCCGTGCGGGCGGCTGCGGAGCTCCTGGGCATCGACCCGCTCTACATGGCCTGCGAAGGCAAGGCCGTCGTGGTCGCCCCGGCCGCCAAAGCCGGGGAGTTCGTCCGGCGCATGCGCCGCCACCCGCTCGGGCGGCGTGCCGCGGTCATCGGCGAGGTCCAGGACCGCGTCGGCCGGCCCGGCGAGCTCCTCCTGAGGACGGGGGCCGGCGGCCTGCGCCTCCTCGAGCCCCTGACCTCCGAGCTCCTCCCCCGCATCTGCTAAGAAAGAATGGGGTCAAACCTACTTTTTATCACTTTTTCCGGCCGGGTCCGACGGCAAAGCGATCACTGGGC
>CAZFZU010000058.1:7980-12566 GCA_964523615.1 uncultured Eubacteriales bacterium
GAAAAAGCGATAAAAAGTAGGTTTGACCCCGTCTTGATCTAGGCTTTGACGACGTTCTTCCTGCGGCGCTTGACGGCGTTGCGCGTGTCGACGACGAGAGGGGCGTTCTTGACGATCAGGTCGTAATCGTAGGCCGTGTGGTCCGTCGAGATGACGACCGCGTCGCACTTGCGGAGCAGGGCCTTGGTGACGGGCACGGACCTCATCTCCAGCCCGGGGTACTCGCGGTGCCCGACGAGGTGCGGGATGTACGGGTCGTTGTAGGAGACCTTGGCCCCCTTCTCCTGGAACAGGCTGATGATCTTGAGCGAGGGCGACTCGCGCGAGTCGTCGATGTCCTTCTTGTAGGCCAGCCCCAGGACCAGGACCTTGGCGTTCTTGACGGACTTGCCGCGCTCGTTGAGGGCCTCGATCGTCTTCTGCCGGACGTAGTAGGGCATGAAGGTGTTGATCTCGCCGGCCAGCTCGATGAACTTGGTCTGGTAGTCGACCTCCTTGGCCTTCCAGGTCAGGTAGAACGGGTCGATGGGGATGCAGTGCCCGCCGAGCCCCGGCCCGGGGTAGAAGGGCATGAAGCCGAAGGGCTTGGACGAGGCGGCCCGGATGACCTCCCAGACGTCGATGCCCATGCGGTCGAAGATCATCTTGAGCTCGTTGACCAGGGCGATGTTGACCGACCGGAAGATGTTCTCGAGCAGCTTGGTCGATTCGGCCGCCCGGGTCGAGGTCACGGGGACGGTCTTGACGATGATCTGATCGTAGAGGGCCTTGGCCACCTTGAGGCAATCCGGCGTCAGGCCGCCGACGACCTTGGGCGTCGTGGCCGTCGAGAAGCTCTTGTTGCCGGGGTCCTCGCGCTCGGGCGAGAAGGCCAGGAAGAAGTCCTTGCCCGCCTTCAGGCCGCCGGCCTCCAGGATGGGCCGCATCTCCTCGTCGGTCGTGCCGGGGTAGGTCGTGCTCTCGAGGACGATCAATTGGCCCTTGCGGACGTGCTCGGCGACGCTGATGGTCGAGTTGATGACGTAGGACAGGTCGGGCGCCCCGTGCCCGTCGAGCGGCGTCGGGACGCAGATGAGGATGGCGTCGACGTCGCTCAGCCGCGCGAAGTCGGCCGAGGCCTTGAACATCTTGCGGCCCAAGAAGTCCTTGAGCTCGGCCGCCGAGATGTGGCGGATGTAGCTCCGGCCGCGATTGAGCATATCGACCTTCTTGGCGTCGATGTCGAAGCCCATGACCCGGAAACCCTTCTGGAGGAAGGTCTTGACCAGGGGCAAGCCGACGTAGCCGAGGCCGATGACCCCGACCACGGCCTTCTTGTCTTGGATCTTCTTCAGCAGCTTGGTCGCTTCAGCGTTCATGAGGTCAGCTCCTTTTCTCGTACCAGGCGACGGTCTCCGCGAGACCGGCCTCGAAGGATCGGTCCGGCGCGAATCCCATGAGCCGCGCGGCCTTGGCGATATCGGCGGTCGAGTGCAGGATGTCCCCCGGGCGGGCCGCGGCGTAGCGGGCCTCGACGCGCGTGCCCAGAACGCCGTTGATGGCCGCGAGGAGCCCGTTGACCGTGGTCCCGGCGCCGCAGGCGACGTTGATCGCCTCGCCGGCCGCCGAGGCCGAGCTCGCGGCGGCCAGATTGGCCCGGACGACGTCCCCGACGTAGATGAAATCCCGGGACTGCTCGCCGTCCCCGTAGATCGTGGGCCGCTCCCCCCGCAGGACCTTGGTCACGAAGAGCGGGATGACGGCGGAGTACTCGGAGTGCGGGTCCTGGCGCGGGCCGAAGACGTTGAAATAGCGCAGGGCCACCGTGTTCAGGCCGTAAAGGGCATGGAACGCCTGCGCGTACTTCTCGTCGAAGAGCTTGCTCGCGCCGTACGGCGACACCGGCCGTCCTTCCCGCCCTTCGACCTTGGGCATGGCCGGGTCGTCCCCGTAGACCGCGGACGAGGAGGCCAGAACGAAGCTCCGCGCTCCCGCGTCCCTGGCGGCGACGAGCATGTTGAGGGTGCCGGTGACGTTGATGGCGTTGTTGAGAAGGGGGTCCTCCACCGAACGGGCGACGGACGCCAACGCGGCCTGGTGGAAGACGGTCTCCACCCCCTCGACCGCGCGGCGGCAGGTGTCGAGGTCGCGGATGTCGCCTTCGAGGAAATCGATCCTGTCGGCGAACCCGGCCAGGTTCTCGCGCTTCCCCGTCGACAGGTCGTCGAGGACGCGGACGGCCTCGCCCCGGCCGGCGAGGGTCTCCGCGATGTGCGAGCCGATGAAGCCCGCCCCGCCGGTGACCAGGTATCTCGCCATGCTCTCGGTTCCTAAAGGACTGATTATACTAACTTAATTTAGTCGCCCGAGCCGCAAAATGGGGACGTTTCTATTTTTATTTTTCATCCCGCATTCATCTTCACGGCGATGCCCCGGTATACATAAAAAGATGAAAAGAAGATGAATAAAATAAATAGAAACGGCCCCATTTCCTAGATCAGCCCGAGCTCGCCCAGGCGCCGCAGGACCTTCTGGACGCTCTCGTCGACCGTCTCCTTGTCCGTCTCCAGGACGATCTCGGCCTTCTCGGGCTCCTCGTAGGGGTCGGACACGCCCGTGAACTCCTTGATCTCGCCGCGCAGGGCCTTCTGGTACATGCCCTTGACATCGCGCTGGATGCAGACCTCTACGGGGCACTTGGCGTAGACCTCGACGAAGTTCGTGCACTCCTTGCGGGCCCGGTCCCGCATCTCCCGGTAGGGCGAGATGAACGAGGTCAGCACGGCCACGCCGTTGCGCGACAGGAGCTTGGCCACGAACGTGACCCGGCGGATGTTCTCGTCGCGGTCCTTCTTGCTGAAGCCCAGGTCGCGGGTCAGGTCCTGCCGGACGACGTCGCCGTCCAGCCGCTCGACCCGGTGCCCCCGCTCCTTCAGGATGTCCGCGACCCGGTCGCCGACGGCCGATTTCCCGGAGCACGGCAGGCCCGTGAACCAGAGGGTGAAGCCTTCATGTTCTCCGCACATGTCTCTCTATTCCTTTCATGCCGGCCGGAGGTCCCGGCCGTTGTCGGTGTCCCTTGTCCCGGGCCCCCTGCCGCTTCCGCCGGGGCGCCCGCCATCAGTCGTTGAACGGCTCCTTGAAGCGCATGATGACATCGGCCACTTCGGGCCGCATGAGCTCGGCCGGCGGGCATTCGCCCTTGACCAGGAGGTCGCGGATCTTGGTGCCGCTGAACTGGATATGCTCCTCGGGCGGGTGGGGGCAGATCTTCTCGTTGACGACCGCCCCGCACGTCCGGCACCAGCTGAACGACCGGAAGAACATCGGGGCGATGCCCAGGTCGGGGAAGGCCTCGAAGATGTCCTGGGCGGCGAACGGCGCGTAATAGGACCCGACGCCGGCGTGGTCGCGGCCGATGATGATATGCGTGCAGCCGAAGTTCTTGCGCAGGATGGCGTGGTGGATGGCCTCTCTCGGCCCGGCGTAGCGCATCTCCATCTGGAGGATGGCCAGGGCCGTGCGGTCCTTGACGTAGTATCGCCGGATGGCCTCCTCGTAGGACGCCAGGATGACCTCGTCCTTGAAGTCGCCCTTCTTCTTCTTGCCGATGACCGGATTGACGAACAGGCCGTCGGTGAAGGTCAGGGCCGCCTTCTGCAGGTACTCGTGCCCCAGGTGGGGGGTGTTGCGGGTCTGGAAGGCGACGACCGTCTTCCAGCCCTTGGACTCGAACAGGACCCGGGTCTCCTTGGGCGCCAGCTTCCAGCGGTCGAAGGGCGTCGGCGTCGCCTCGATGAGGTCGATGGGCCCGGCCAGGAGGACGTCCTTCAGGCCCAGGACCTTGGCCACGCCCGGGTGGGCCGGGTCGCGCGTCCCGAAGACCTTCTCGGCCGTCTCGCCCTTGTCGTGGCCGTACTTTTCCTCGAGGTGGAGGACGGCCACGGGCCGCCCGCCCTCGGCCGCCAGCAGGACCTCGTCCCCGATCTTGAGCTTCCCCGCCGTGGCCTCGTCGGCGTCGAGGACGATGGGCACCGTCCAGGCCACGTCCGAGCGCAGCCGGCTGGAGGCGAGGACGCTCTTGAGATCGGCCTCCCCGAGGAAACCCTGCAGGGGGCTATAGACGCCGGTGGCGATGTTCTCGAGGTCCGAAACGGTCTCGGCGTCGACCGTTAGCCGCGGCATCCGCCCGGCCGCCGCCAGGGCCGCCTCCTTCCTCTTGCCCTCGAGGGTCCGGTCGATGAGCTTTCCGCCGTGGGGCTGGATCATGGGAGATTCTCCTTCTTCCCTGTCGGGGGGATGGGGTGTCGGGACGGCCGGGAACGGGTCAGTCGATATAGCCCAGGGCTTTCAGGCGTTCCTTGACCTTCTCTTCCTCGTCCTTGCTGAAGGCCTCGGCCGCGGGTTCCGCCTTGGAGAGGCTCTCCCGCAGGACCTTGGCCGCATAGCTCGAAACAGAGGCGAATTCCGTGCCCTTGATGCGCTCCTCGATCTTCTTATGAAGCGAGGCCGGTATGGTCACCGTCGTGAATTCTTTGTCCATGAGGGATTTATACCCCAGTCGGCCCCGTTTTTCAAGGCCCCCCCCGGGGACACGTACCTGGGGT
>CAZFZU010000058.1:12666-18859 GCA_964523615.1 uncultured Eubacteriales bacterium
CGCCGGCCTCCCGCTTGGGGACATGTACCTCGGGTACGTGTGTCCCCCCTTCACTCCCCCTCCCAGCCCTCGGCTTGACAACTAGCTCGCCTTTACGGGTATAATTGGCCGGTCATGACCGACACCGAGGCCTTTCAGGCTCCCCGCCCCTGAGCTGAGTATGGACAAGATCACCCTGCCCCTGTTGAACGAATCCGCCCTGTGCGGCGTCCAGGGGAAGACCCTGAAAAAGCTGGAATCCCGCCTGGGCGTCAGTCTGTCCCTCCGCGGCGACCAGCTCCTCATCGACGGGGACGCCCATCGCGTCGCCTTCGCCAAGAGCTATTTCGAACGCCTCCGGGAGCTCTCCGACCGGGGCCACCAGCTGCGCGAAGAGGACCTCCTCATCGCCCTGGACATGGTCGAGCAGGGCTCCCCCGCCTCCCTGGACGACTACGCCCCTTCCGAGCCCCTGGCCCTGTCCCGCAAATCCGTCACCCCGCGGAGCCTCAACCAGCAGGCCTACCTCCAGGCCATCAAGACCCACGACCTCGTCTTCGGCATCGGCCCCGCCGGCACGGGCAAGACCTACCTGGCCATGGCCATGGCCCTGGCCTTCCTCCAGAACAAGGCCGTCAACCGCATCATCCTGACCCGCCCGGCGGTCGAGGCCGGCGAGAAGCTCGGCTTCCTGCCCGGCGACCTCATCCAGAAGGTCAACCCCTACCTCCGCCCCCTTTACGACGCCCTGTTCGACCTCTGCCAGTACGACCAGGCCAACCGCCTCATCGAGCGCGGCGTCATCGAGATCGCCCCCCTGGCCTTCATGCGCGGCCGGACCCTCAACGGCGCCTTCATCATCCTCGACGAGGCCCAGAACACGACCCGGGAGCAGATGAAGATGATCCTGACCCGGGCCGGCTTCGACTCCAAGCTGGTCATCACGGCCGACATCACCCAGATCGACCTGCCCCAACCCCGCAAGTCGGGCGTCCTCCAGGCCATGAAGATCCTCATCTCGCTGCCCGAGATCGCCTTCGTCCAATTCAACGACCGGGACGTCGTCCGCCATCCCCTGGTCCAGAAGATCATCAAGGCCTACCAGAAGGCCGAGACGCGGGAGGGCTAACGGGCCATGCCGGAACGCTTCTTCGACAAGATCAAGCTGTTCAAGGGGGCCGAGATCCAGCCCGGGCGGCCGCCCTCCGAGGCCGGCGAGGAGGACAAGGCCCAGCCTCCCGGCCGAAGGGCCCTGGCCGCCCCCTGGGTCCTGCTCGTCGCCGTCTCCCTCGTCGCCGCCCTGTTCCTGACCCGCTTCCCCTCGCGCAGCCTGTCGGGCCTGGCCCTGGGCGACGTCGCCCCGACCGACATCGTGGCTCCCTTCGACCTGGTCATCGAGGACGCCGAGGAAACGGCCCGCAAGCGGGCCGAAGCGGCCGACGCGGTCCTGCCTGTCTACACCTTCGACCTCAACGTCTTCGCCAACACCGAGGAAAGCATCCGGCGGCTGTTCGCCGAGGGCCGCGCCTGGGTGGTTCTCTATCCCGGGGGGGCCCGCCCCGATGAGCTCCGGGCCCGCCTCGTCGAAAAGGTCGGCGTCGACCTCGAGACGCCCGACGTGGCCGCCCTGGCCCGCCTGAAATTCCCGGCCGACCTCGAGGAGGCCCTGATCGGCCTGCTGACCAAGATCTCGGCCCAGGGCATCGTCGTCGCCAAGACCCTGTTCATCCACGGCGAGACCGAACGCGGGCTGACTCTCATCGACGGCCGGGGCGGCGAGCGGAACGTCCGGGCCGGCGACCTGCTCGACATCCGGGAGAGCGAGGCCCTGTTCGCGGCCGATCTGGCCAAGATCGAGCTCGCGGAGCGGGGCCGGGCCCTGGTCTCCGGCCTGGGCCAGATCTTCCTGACCTCCAACGTCACCTACAACAAGATCGAGACGGACCGGCGCAAGGCCGCGGCCCGGGAGGCCGTTCCCCCGGTCACCCTGACCGTCAAGAAGGACCGCATCATCGTCCGCAAGGGCGACGAGGTCACGGCCGACTCGCTCAAGGTCCTCGACCGGTACAACGAGCGCATCCGGAACCGGGCCAACGTCCTGCCCCATATCGCCGGCATCTTCTTCCTCTACGCCATCCTCCTCTTCGCTCTCTGGACCTTCCTCCGGGACTCCCGCAAGCTCCGGGAGGCCGTGCGCCAGTTCCGCATGACCTGCGTCTCGCTGGTGGCCAGCCTCGTCCTCTACGAGGCCTTCATCGTCCTGACGGGAGCCATTTCGGGCGCCTTCTCGGCCCCGGCCTTCGCCCGCGTCGAGACCTACTACCTGGCTTTCCCGTTCCAGGCGGCCATCCTCATCTTCGCCTTCCTCGTCGACGCCCCCATGACGCTCCTCTATATCGTCCTCAACAGCCTGACGGTGGGGATCCTGCTGGGGGCGGATTTCTTCCTGACGGCCTTCTGCTTCCTCGGCGGTCTGGCCGCCGGCTACGGCGTCAAGCTCTACAAGCGCCGCTACCGCGCGGCGACCCTGAGGGCCGGCTTCACCCTCCTGCCGGCGGCCAACGTCTTCACGATCATCATCTTCTCGCTCATCCTGCGCCGGGCCGAGCTCGCCGCCCTGCCGGCCGAGATCGCCCTGGGCCTGCTCGGCGGCGCTTTCAGCGCCGTCCTGGCCTACTCGCTCCTGTCCGTCGTCGAGTCGGCCTTCGGCTTCGTCACCGGCTCCAAGCTCCTGGAGCTGACCAACTCCGACTTGCCCATCTTCCGCCAGCTGGCCGAGGAGGCGCCGGGCTCCTACCACCATTCGCTGCTCGTGGCCACCCTGGCCGAGAAGGCGGCCGAGGAGCTCGGCCTGGACGCCCCGCTGGCCAAGGCCGGGGCCCTCTACCACGACATCGGCAAGACCAAGATGCCGGAGTATTTCATCGAGAACCGGACCCGGGAGTTCGACCTCCACAAGGACCTGACGCCCTCGATGAGCACCCTGGTCATCAAGAACCACGTCAAGGAGGGCGTCGAGCTGGCCCGCAAGCTGAGGCTGCCGCGGCCGCTGCGCGAGATCATCGAGCAGCACCACGGCAACTCGCTCGTCCGCTTCTTCTACGCCAAGGCCAAGCAGCTCTACGACCCGATGGAGCAGGTCGTGGGCGAGGAGTCCTTCCGCTACCCCGGCCCGCCTCCCCAGACCAAGGAGGCCGGCCTGGTCATGCTGGCCGACGCCATCGAGGCCGCCTCGCGCAGCCTCAAGTCGCCGACCAAGGACAACCTCAAGCGGGTCATCACCGACATCATCAACGGCGCCCTCCAGGACGGCCAGCTCGACGCCTGCGACTTCTCCATGCGCGAGCTGCGCATCGTCGCCGCCGCCTTCCTGACCATCCTCTACGCCATCTACCATCCCCGCATCGAGTACCCGGGCTTCGGCTTCAACGGCCGTCCGCCCCATCAGAACGGGACGAACGGGGCCAAGAAGAAGGACCATGATCGAGATCATCAACCGCCAGAAAAAAAGCCCGATCCGGATTAAGGCCTTCGAGCGCCTGCTCGCGGACCTCGGCCGGCGGTACGGCCGGGAGAGGTCCGAGGTCACCCTGTCGTTCGTCGGCGACCGCGCCATCCGGACCCTCAACCGGAAGTGGATGAAGAAGGACAAGCCGACCGACGTCCTCAGCTTCCCCCTGGGCGAGACCGGGCCGGACGGCAAGCACTACCTGGGCGACATCGTCATCGCCGTGCCCGTGGCCGGGCGACAGGCCCGGGCCAAGGGCCACTCCCTCGACCGCGAGCTCCGCCTGCTGGCCATCCACGGCTACCTCCACCTGCTCGGCTACGACCACTTCGCCGGCATCGAGGAGGAGGAGCGCGAGACCCACGGGCTCTTCCTCCGATGACGATGACGGCCGTCGGCTGGACCGGACTGGGGCTGGCCTTCCTGGCCGCCTTCCTGCTGTCGCTCTTCCACGTCGTCCTCGGGGCCTACTCCAAGATCTCCCTCAGCCGCTTCCTCGAGGACCGCGACAAGGCCGAGCGGACCCGCGTCCTGGACACGTTCGAGGAGACCGTCCTGGCGGTCGAGTTCCTGCGGGTCGCCGTCATCGTGGCCCTGGTCGTCTACGCCTTCGTCGCCTTCCGGAGCGCGGGGCTCCGGCCCTTCGCCGTCTTCGTGGCCGCCCTGGCCGTCTACGCCCTCGTCCTCGACCTCGTGCCGCGGCTGCTCGTCTTCACGGGCAAGGCGGTCATCCTGAGGATGTTCCTGCCGGCCTTCGGGGCCGTCCGGGTCCTGGCCTCTCCCCTGCTCGTCCTGTCCCGCCACCTCCTGGCCCGGGAGGAGCAGCGCGAGGAGAACGGCGGCGACCGCGAGGCCTCCGACGAGGAGATCGAGACCTTCATCGACGAGGCCACCGAGGAGGGCATCATCGACGAGGGCGAGGACGAGCTCCTGCGCAGCGTCGTCGAGTTCGGCGACACCCTCGTCCGCGAGGTCATGACGCCCCGGGTCAACATGGTCTGCATCCGCCGCGAGGCGACCATCGACAACCTCAAGGACCTCATCATCAAGGAGAAGTACTCGCGCGTCCCGGTCTACAAGGACCGGCTCGACAATATGGACGGCATCGTCATGGCCAAGGACCTCCTCGAGTACTCGGACGAGAAGCACAAGGCCCAGCCCATCGAGGCCCTCATCCGGCCGGTCGCCTTCGTGCCCGAGTCCATGCCCGTGCCGGACCTCCTGCGCGAGCTCCAGAAGTCCAAGCAGAAGATGGCCATCGTCGTCGACGAGCACGGCGGCGTCTCGGGCCTGGTGACCATGGAGGACGTCGTCGAGGAGATCGTCGGCGAGATCCAGGACGAGTACGACACCGAGGAGTCCCAGATCGTCGAGAACGCGCCCCTCGACTTCACGGTCTCGGGCGCGACCGAGGTCGAGGAGCTCGAGGAGCTGTTCGACGTCGAGCTGGCCGAGGACGATTTCATCACCGTCGGTGGGCTCATCACCCACGACCTGGGGCGGCTGCCGCACAAGGGCGAGGTCCTGACGATCAAGGGCCTGGCCCTCGAGGTCCTCGACGTCGACCTGAAGAAGGTCAAGAAGATCCGCATCCGGAAGGCCTGACGAAGGCCGAGGGGGAAAGATGGCGACCAAGAAGAAAGCCGAAGACTCCGCGGCGGCCGAGAAGCCGGCCCCGAAGAAACGGGCGCCCGCGCGCAAGAAGGCGGCCCCGAAGCCGGCCCTCAAGACGGGATACGTGGCCCTGGTCGGGCGGCCGAACTCCGGCAAGTCGACGCTCCTCAACGCCCTCATCGGCCAGAAGGTGGCCATCGTCTCCGACAAGCCCCAGACGACGCGCATCAGCATCCTGGGCATCAAGACGACGGACAAGGGCCAGACCGTCTTCGTCGACAACCCCGGCATCCACAAGCCGCTCCACACCCTCAACAAGAGGATGATGAACTTCGTCTACTCGGCCCTGGAGACCTCGGACGTCGTCTGCCTCCTGGTCGACGCGACCGAGAAGTTCGGCCACGGCGACGAGTACGTCCTGGAAACCCTGCGCAAGGTCAAGACGCCCGTGTTCCTGCTCATCAACAAGGTCGACATCGTCCGCAAGGACAAGGTCCTGCCCATCATCGACCGCTACAAGGACCTCTTCCCGTTCAAGGAGATCGTGCCCATCTCGGCCCTCAAGGGTATCAACCTCGACCTCCTCGAACGTCTCATCACCGAGGCCCTGCCCGAGGCGCCCAAGCTCTACTCGGACGAGGAGATCTCCGACCAGTCCGAGCGCTTCCTGTTCGCCGAGATCGTCCGCGAGAAGATCCTCAAGTACGTCACCGAGGAGCTGCCCTTCGTCACGGCCGTCTATATCGAGGCCATCGAGAAGAAGGACCAGGCGGACTGGAAGACGCCCGGCGAGACGCGGCCCGTGACCTACATCCGGGCCTCCATCTTCGTCGAGAAGGACAACCACCGCAAGATCGTCATCGGCCGCCATGGTTCGCTTGTCAAGCAGGTCGGCATCGAGGCCCGCCAAGAGATCGTTGAGTACGTCGGCCACAAGGTCTTCCTGGACCTCCAGGTCCGGGTCCGCGAGCGCTGGCGCGACTCCGAGGACGTCCTCGACCTCATCGAAGGCCAAAAGGGCTAGGCGCGGGTTAGGGACTGTCCCCGAAGGGGACTGTCCCTCTTGTTTTCGACCGTGTCCCCGATTTTCCG
>CAZFZU010000059.1:0-14228 GCA_964523615.1 uncultured Eubacteriales bacterium
TTGTGCTATAATTCCCGCCGTGAAAAAGAGGAAGAAGTCCGCCGCGGCGGCCCGCAACAGCGGCAAGAACGGGAAGGCCGGCAAGGCCGCGGCCAAGAAGAGCGCGCTGGCCGTCGAGATCGCCGGCGTCCTGCTCGTCTTCCTGGCCCTGTTCGCCTTCATCGCCGTCGTCAGCTTCGACGCCAAGGACCCGTCGTTCAACACCCGGCCCCCGGCGGGCCACGCCACGAGCAATTGGGCCGGCGGCGCCGGCTCGCACTTCGCGGAGATCGTCCTGTCCCTGTTGGGCCTGGCCGCGTTCGTGCTCCCGTTCGTCGTCGGCTACGCCGCGCTCAAGGCCGTCCTCCGCGGCACCGCCGCCCACCTCCTCAAGCGGCTGGGCACGATCGCCCTGGGCCTGCTCATCGCCTGCCCGCTCCTGGCCTTCCTCGACCATTTCCCCTTCCGCGGCGGCGACTTCCCGGCCGGCGGCCTCCTGGGCGGACTGCTGCACACCTTCTTATCGAGTTTCTTGAGCGAGATCGGCACGTTCTTCTTCCTGCTGGCCGCTTTGGCCGTCTTCCTGCTCTTCTCGACCCGCTGGTCGCTGGCCAAGACCCTTCATTTCGCCAAGGGGGCCTTCGACTCGACGGCCAAAGAGGTCCGCATCCAGGTCACCGACCGGCAGAAGGCCAAGGCCAAGGAGAAGATGCGCGAGCGGGTCCAGGACAAATACGCCGCGCCGCCCGACAAGCCCGACCCCAAGGCCGAGAAGGCCGCCCGCAAGGCCGAGCTGAAGGCCGAGAAGGAGCGGGAGCGGGAAGAGCGGCGGCTCGAGAGGGAAGCCGCCCGCCGGCCCGTGATCAAGGCCCCGGCGCCCCCGGCCAAGCCGGCCGCGCCGCCGCCGCCCCAGCCCCTGCTCTTCCCCGACCCTGGCAAGAAGGGCGACTACCGCTACCCGCCGTTCACCCTGCTCGAGCCGGGCCTGCCGGCCGAGAAGATCAGCCCGGCCGAGCTGGCCGACAAGAAGCGCCGCATCGAGGAGAAGCTGCGCGAGTTCGGCATCGAGGGCGAGGTCCGCGAGTACCACCCCGGCCCCGTCATCACGACCTACGAGTACTTCCCGGCCCCCGGCATCAAGGTCTCGCAGGTCCAGAGCCGGACCGAGGACCTGGCCCTGGCCCTGGAGACGGTGTCCGTGCGCATCCAGCGCATCGCCGGCAAGTCGACCCTGGGCATCGAGATCCCCAACAACAAGCGCGAGATCATCAAGCTCCGGGACATCATCGAGTCCCCGAATTTCCAGGACACGCCCTCCAAGCTGACCTTCGCCCTGGGCAAGGACGTCCACGGCGGCGTCGTCGTGACCGACCTGGCCATCATGCCCCACCTGCTCATCGCCGGCTCGACCGGCACGGGCAAGAGCGTGGCCCTCAACGCCCTCATCGCCAGCCTCCTCTACAAGGCCACCCCGGAGGAGGTCAAGATCGTCCTCATCGACCCCAAGCGGCTCGAGTTCACGCTCTTCGAGGACATCCCCCACCTGCTCTGCCCGGTCATCAACGACCCCAAGAAGGCCCACGTCGTCCTCAACGACATCGTCCGGAAGATGGACGAGCGCTACAAGAAGCTCCAGGGGGTCAAGGTCCGCAACATCGACCAGTACAACACCCAGATGAGGCAGTTCCTGGCCGAGAAGAAGGGGCCCCTGACGGAGGAGGAGAAGCAACAGCTCCAGCCCCTGCCCTACATCGTCATCATCATCGACGAGCTGGCCGAGCTGATGATGGTCGGGGCCCAGGAGGTCGAGTTCTTGATCGGCCGGCTGGCCCAGCTGGCCCGGGCCGTCGGCATCCACCTGGTCATGGCCACCCAGCGGCCGTCCATCGACGTCATCACCGGGACCATCAAGAACAACTTCGCCTGCCGCATCGCCTTCCGCGTCCCGTCCAAGGTCGACTCGCGGGTCATCATCGACACCTCCGGCGCCGACCAGCTCCTGGGCATGGGCGACATGCTGTTCATGCCGCCCCTCAACCCCCGCCTCGTCCGCCATCACTGCTCCTTCGTCTCCGCGGGCGAGATCAAGCGCCTGGTCAAGCACGTCAAGAGCCAGGGCACGCCGACCTACGACACGCGCATCCTCCACGTCGTCAAGGGCGACGCCGATCCCGCGGCCGACGCGGACGGCGAGAAGGACGAGCTGTTCGACAAGGCCGTCGAGACCGTCCTCCAGAGCGGCCAGGCCTCGGCCTCCCACCTCCAGCGCCGCCTCGAGCTCGGCTACGCCCGGGCGGCCCGGATCATCGACCAGATGGAGGACGCGGGCCTCATCGGCCCCAAGGACGGCAGCAAGCCCCGCGAGATCCTCATCGACCGCAAGGAGTACTTCCAGGAGCTGGCCCGCAAACGGGCCGGCGGCGCGGACCGGGACCGGGAGGACTGACCGGCATGACGCCCCCCCGGAAGCCCGCCCCGCCCGAGGACTCCGTCCTCCAGTACCGGGCCGTCATCTCCTTCCGGGTCCGCAAGGCCCTCGGCAGCTCCAACCCCGACTGGGAGGACGTCGTCAACGAGATCCTGACCCAGGCCGTGGCCAAGATCAAGAGCGGCGAGTTCCGCGGCGACTCCTCGATCGGGACCTTCCTCTACACCATCACCAGCCGGCGGATCATCGACTACATCCGGCAGAAGACCCGGGTCCTCAAGCACGCCCCGGAGCCCGCCCCCTACCCCGACCCCCACGAGGAGATGGAGAAGAGCGAGCGGGCCCGCCAGGTCGAGCGGGTCGTCGGCGGCCTCAAGCCCAAGTTCCGCGACGTCCTCTACCTCTATTACTATAAGGAGCTGTCCCGGGATGAGGTGGCCCGGACCCTGGACATCTCCCCCCGCCGGGTCTCGGAGCGCGTCAATTACGCCCTCAAGCTCATCCAGAAGGCCGTCCGGAAATAGGCCGGGGGAAGTCCGTCTTGTCACCCCTTCGAGCGACTAAAATACCGAAGCCCGAAAAGGCTCCGGCCATGAAGAAGTGCAAGTACGAACACTGGATCGACGGCTATCTCCTCGACAAGCTCAAGCCCGAGGACCAGGCCGAGTTCGAGGAGCACTACTTCATCTGCCCCCACTGCTTCGCCAAGATGGACCAGCAGAGCGAGATCGTCCAGATCCTCAGGAAGGAAGGGGTCCTCGAGACGGCGGCGGGCCAGGGCTGCGAACACGACCACAAGCCGGCCTCCCTCTGGCGCCGCCTCTTGCGGCGGCTCGGCCCTCGCCGTCGTTAAACCGAATTATAGCTGGTCCTTCTCCCATTTCCGGGGCACCCTCTCGAGGCGGCTAATCTTCGATTTGGCGGTCGTCCGCGAACATCCGCCCCCGCGTCGTCTCCTCGAACCCCAGGCAGCACATCAGCCGCCCGCACAGGCCCGAGATCTTGGTCGGGTTGATGACGATCTGTTGCTTGCGGGCCTTCTGGATGGTCACCGGCTCGAAGTTGGTCATGAAGCTCGAGCAGCACAGGCAGCGGCCGCAGACGCCCAGGCCGCCGATCATCTTGGCCTCGTCGCGGACGCCGACCTGGCGCATCTCGATGCGCATGCGCAGCTCCTTGGCCAAGTCCTTGACCAGCTGGCGGAAGTCGATGCGGCCGTCGGCCGTGTAATAGAAGATGCCCTTCTTCTCGCTGAAGAAGTAGCGCACGGCGACGAGCTTCATGGCCAGGCCGTGGGCGGCGATCCTCTGCAGGCAGAGGTCGTAGGCCCGGGCCTCGCGCTCGCGCAGCCACTCGAACTTACGGACGTCCTCGGGCGTGGCCTTGCGCAGGGCCTGGACGGCCAGCTTCGAGGCCTTGGGGTTGTGGCAGTAGGTGCTCGTCCCGTCGACGACGACGGCCAGGTCGCCGCCGAGATCGGACTCGACGAGGACGCGGTCGCCGACCTGGAGGTCCAGGTCCCCCTTGCGGATGCGGACCATGCGGCCCGTGCTTTCCGATCTCACGCACACGATGTCAGACATGTCTCAGCTCCCCGAAATTGGAGAAGAAGGTCGTCGCCAGCAGCCCCTTGTTGAGGTTGCCGGCGAGCTGGGCCAGGACGAAATCGAGCTCTTCCAGGACGCCGAGCAGGCGCGGCGTTGTCCAGCCGTCCGCGGCCGGCCGCAGCCGGTCCTCGAGGTCCGGATTGAGGAGGAGGGCCGGCGGGGCCCCGGTCCGCAGGGCCAGGATGTCCCGGACGAACGAGGCCAGGACCTCCAGGACGCCGCCGAACTCCTCCTGAACGGCCTTGGTCACGGTCCCGAAGCGCTCCAGGAACAGGCCGGACCGGTCGGCCGAGACGAGGGCCTCGAACAGGGTCCAGGCCTCGTCCTTGAGGGCCCGGACCTCGTCCCACTCGACCTCCCGGGCCCGGTCGAGGTTGCCCCCGACGACGAGGGCCAGGACGCGGGCTTGTTCGCGGCTGAAGCCGCGGGCCAGGAAGGCGGACTCGATCTCCTCGCGGCCGACGAGCGAGAAGGCCAGCAGGCGGCATCGCGAGCGTATGGTCGGCAGGAGGCGGTCGGGGCTGTCGGTCAGCAGGACGATGTGGCAGAAGGCCGGCGGCTCCTCGAGGACCTTGAGCAGGGAGTTGGCGGCCGCGTCGGTCATGTCCTTGGCGTCGTCGATGATGAAGACGCGCCGGCGCCCGGACATGGGCCGCAGGTAGGCCATCTGCTTGACGAGCTCGGTCTGCTCGACCTTGAGCTTCTGGACCTCGACGGCCAGGGTCATGACGTCGGGGTGGTTGCCGGCGTCGATGGCCAAGCAGGACGGGCAGGCGTCGCAGGAGTCGGTCGTCAGGTCGCGGCAGTTGAGGGCCTTGGCCAGGGTCAGGGCCACGGCCGACTTGCCGACGCCGTCGGGCCCGGCGAAGATGAGGGAGTTGGGGGCCCGGCCGCGCTCGAGGGCCAGGTGGAGGACGCGCTTGATCCCCGTGTTGCCCGCGATGTCCTTGAAGGCCACGTCCTCAGCCGTCCTTTCGCCCCGGCCGGCGGCCGGCGCCGCCGCTCTGGCCGTTGCCGCCATCGCCGAGGAGCGGGCGGAGATAGCGCCCGGTGTGGGAGCGCGCCGCCGCGGCGGCCACCTCTTCCGGCGTGCCCTGGGCCACGATGCGGCCGCCGTCCTCCCCGCCCTCCGGTCCCAGGTCGATAATATAGTCGCAATATTTTATGACTTCAAGGTTGTGCTCGATGATGACGACCGTGTTGCCGAGCGAGGCCAGCTCGCCCAGGACCTCGAGGAGCTTGCGGACGTCGTCGAAGTGCAGGCCCGTCGTCGGCTCGTCGAGGAGGTAGAGGGTGCGGCCCGTGGCCCGGCGGGACAGCTCCTTGGTCAGCTTGATGCGCTGGGCCTCGCCGCCCGACAGGGTCGGGGCCGGCTGGCCGAGGCGGATGTAGCCCAGCCCGACCCGCTTGAGGGTGGCCAGCTTGCGCTTGAGCTGGGGGTAGGCCTTGAGGAGCTCGTAGGCGTCGTCGACGGTCATGTCGAGGTAGTCGGCGATGGACCGGCCCTTGTAGGTGACGGCCAGGGTCTCCTTGTTGTAGCGGCGGCCCTGGCAGCGGTCGCAGGTGACGAAGACGTCGGGCAGGAAATGCATCTCGATCTTCTTGACCCCGGCCCCCTCGCACTCCTCGCAGCGGCCGCCGGCGACGTTGAAGCTGAAGCGGCCGGAGGAATAGCCGCGGGCCCGGGCCTCGGGGGTGCGGGCCATGAGGTCGCGCAGGGCGGCGAACAGGCCGGTGTAGGTGGACGGATTGGAGCGCGGCGTGCGGCCGATGGGCTTCTGGTCGACGGCCACGACCTTGTCCAGGCCCTCGGCGCCCTCGAGGCGCTCGTGGGCGCCGACGCGCTGGCGGGCCTTGTGGAGGCGGTTCTCCAGGGCCTTGAACAGGATGTCGTAGACGAGCGTGCTCTTGCCCGAGCCGGAGACGCCGGTGACGGCGGTCATGGCCGCCAGGGGGATGCGGGCGTCGATGCCCTTGAGGTTGTGCTCGGTGGCCTTGCGGACGACCAGCCAGCCGGCCGCCTTGCGGCGGGCGGCGGGGACGGGCACGGAGCGCTCGCCCCGGAGGTACTGGGCGGTCAGGGAGTCGGGCGACGCGATGATGGCGTCGAGAGGGCCCTCGGCGACCTTGAAGCCGCCGCCCTCGCCGGCGCCGGGGCCGAGGTCGAGGATGAAGTCGGCGGCCCGGATGGTTTGCTCGTCGTGCTCGACGACGACGACCGAGTTGCCCTCGTCGCGCAGGCCGCGGAGGAGCGAGATGAGCCGGCCGTTGTCGCGCTGGTGGAGGCCGATGGTCGGCTCGTCGAGGACGTAGAGGACGCCGCGCAGGCGGGCCCCGACCTGGGCCGCCAGGCGGACGCGCTGGGCCTCGCCGCCGGACAGGGTCGAGGCCGTCCGGTTGAGCTGGAGGTAGGACATGCCCAGCTCCTCCATGACGGCCAGGCGGGCGGCGATCTCGCGCAGGACCTTCGAGGCGACCAGGGTCTCGGCCGGCGGGAAGGACAGCCCGGCGCACCAGGCCCGCAGGTCGGCGAGGGCCAGCTCTCCGGCCTCGTGGATGTTGCGGCCGCCGACGCGGACGGCCAGGCTCTCGGGCTTGAGGCGGGCGCCCCGGCAGTCGGGGCAGACCTCGTCGGTCAGCTCGACCTCGCCCCACTCGTTGGCGGCCGTGCGGTGGCCGAGGCCGTGGCACTTGGCGCAGGCGCCGTACGGGCTGTTGAAAGAGAAGTTGCGCGGCTCGAGCTCGGCCAGCGAGACCTCGCAGTAGGGGCAGAGCAGGGTCAGGGAGAAGAAGCGCTCGCGGCCGGACTCGTCGACGACGAGGACCTCGCCGTCGGCGACCTCGAGGGCCTTGGACACGGCCTCGGCCAGGCGCCGCTCGGAGTCGGGGCCGACCTTGACCGCGTCGACGAGGACCTCGACGGTGTGCTTGCGGTTCTTCTCCAGGACGATGTCGTCGTCGAGGTCGCGCAGGACGCCGTTGACCCGGGCCCGGAGGAAGCCCTTCTTGCGCAGGCGCTCGAACAGCCGCTGGTACTCGCCCTTGCGGCCCTTGACGACGGGGGCCAGGACGCGGACCTTCGACCCGGCCGAGTCGGCGGCGACGCGCCGCAGGATCTCCTCGGGCGTCTGGGACGAGACGGCCCGGCCGCAGCTCGGGCAGTGGGGCGTGCCGGCCCGGGCGTAAAGGAGGCGCAGGAGGTCGGAGACCTCGGTGATGGTGCCGACGGTCGAGCGGGGGTTGGCCGAGATGGTCTTCTGGTCGATGGAGATGGACGGCGAGATGCCCTCGACGGACTCGACCTCGGGCTTCTCCATCTGGTCGATGAACTGGCGGGCGTAGGCCGACAGGCACTCGATGTAGCGGCGCTGGCCCTCGGCGAACAGGGTGTCGAAGGCCAGGGAGGACTTGCCGGAGCCGGACGGGCCGGTGACGACGATGAGCTTGTGGCGCGGCAGGGCGACGTCGATGCGCTTGAGATTGTGCTGCGCCGCCCTCTTGATGCGAATCTCGTCCAGCATAACCTATCTATCTTAGCATAAGAGAGGGTCAAACCGACTTTTTATCGCTTTTCGCGACACCTCATGCCATCCCCTGGCCGGTCCGATAAAAGTGATAAAAAGTCGGTTTGACCCTCTCTTTCGATTTCGCTAGGATGGGAGGGCCCCCCATGTCCAACGAAGAGAAGATCCTGCGGTCGCTCGACATCCTCAAGGACATCGGCTACAAGAGCGACTCCATCAAGGCCATCAAGCACCTGCCGGCCCAGGAGGGCTCGTACCGGGACTACCCCGACGGCGTCCACCCGGCCCTGCGCGAGGCCCTGGCGGCCAAGGGCTTCCACCGGCTCTACTCCCACCAGCGCTCGAGCTGGGAGGCCCTGGCGGAGGGCAAGAACATCGTCGTCGTGACGCCGACGGCCTCGGGCAAGACCCTCTGCTACAACCTGCCCGTCCTCGACGCCATCCTGAAGGACCCTTCGGCCCGGGCCCTGTACCTCTTCCCGACCAAGGCCCTGTCCCAGGACCAGCAGGCCGAGCTCGACGACGTCAACAAGCGCCTCCCCGAGGAGGTCCGGGTCTTCACCTACGACGGCGACACGCCCCAGGACGCCCGGCGGGCCATCCGGGCCCGCGGCCACATCGTCCTGACCAATCCGGACATGCTCCACGCCGGCATCCTGCCCCACCACACCAAGTGGATCAAGCTGTTCGAGAACCTCAAGTACATCGTCATCGACGAGCTCCACAACTACCGCGGCATCTTCGGCAGCCACCTGGCCAACGTCCTGCGGCGGCTCAAGCGCATCGCCGCCTTCTACGGCGCCCATCCCCAGTTCATCCTGTGCACGGCGACCATCGCCAATCCGGCCGAGATGGCCGAGAAGATGATCGAGGCGCCGGTGGCCCTGGTCGACGACAACGGCGCGCCGCGGGGCGGCAAGTACTTCGTCTTCTACACGCCGCCCGTGGTCAACGCGGCCCTGGGCATCCGCCGGTCCTACGTCAACGAGTCGCGGCGGGTGGCCTCGATCTTCCTCAAGAACGGCCTGCAGACCATCGTCTTCGCCGGCAGCCGCCTCATCACCGAGGTCCTCCTGACCTACCTCAAGGAGGACATCGAGACCAACATCCAGAAAGAGGGCCTCATCCGCGGCTACCGGGGCGGCTACCTGCCGCTCAAGCGCCGCGAGATCGAGAAGGGCCTGCGGACGGGCGACATCCTGGGCGTCGTCTCGACCAACGCCCTGGAGCTGGGCATCGACATCGGCACGCTCGACGTGGCCGTCCTGGCGGGGTACCCGGGGACGATCGCCAGCACCTGGCAGCGGGCCGGCCGGGCCGGGCGCAAGTCGGGGCTGTCGGCGGCCGTGCTCGTGGCCACCAGCTCGCCCCTCGACCAGTTCATCATCAACAACCCCGACTACTTCTTCTCCAAGTCGCCCGAGATGGCCCTCATCAACCCGGACAACCTGTCCATCCTGGTCAACCACGTCGGCTGCGCGGCCTTCGAGCTGCCCTTCGGGGACGGCGAGACGTTCGGCCGGGCCGAGATCGGGCCCATCCTCAGCTACCTCGAGGAGGACAAGCTCCTCCACCACTCCAAGGACAAGTGGTTCTACACCTCGGAGGCCTACCCGGCCGACGCCATCAGCCTGCGCAGCATCTCCTCGGACAACTTCGTCGTCGTCGACGTCACCGGCGAGGCCCGGGTCATCGCCGAGGTCGACTTCACCTCGGCCCTGACGGCCCTCCACCCCAAGGCCATCTACATCGTCGAGGGCGAGCAGTACTTCGTCGAGAAGCTCGACTTCGAGGAGCGCAAGGCCTACGTCAAGAAGACGGACATCGACTACTACACGGACGCCATCGACTACACCAAGATCACCATCCTCGACGTCTTCGAGGGCAAGGGCGTCGAGGCCGGGGCGGGGCGGCTGTCGCACGGCGAGGTCCACGTGGCCACGCAGGTCGTCGGCTTCAAGAAGATCAAGTTCCACACCGGCGAGAACGTCGGCGCGGGCGACCTCCAGCTGCCCCAGAACGAGATGCACACGACGGCCTACTGGCTGACCGTGCCCTCGGCCCTCATGCAAGCCGTGCCCTTCCCGGCCGAGCAGCGGGTCAACGGGCTGTTCGGGTTGGCCTACCTCCTCCACCACGTCTCGCCGCTGTTCATGATGTGCGACCTGCACGACGTCGGCGTGTCCATCGGCGACAACGCCACGGGCGAGCCGGTGCGGCAGCTGACGCCGCAGGCCCGGGCGGCGGCCATGGCCGAGGGCGAGACGCCGGTGGTCATGGACCCGGACTTCGAGCCCAACATCTTCATCTACGACAACTACCCCGGCGGCATCGGGCTCAGCCCGTCGCTGTTCGCCCTCGAGGGGCGCCTGCTCGAGCACGGCCTGCGGACGCTCGAGGCCTGCCCCTGCCGCGACGGCTGCCCGTCGTGCACCGGGGCGACCAACGAGAGCGGCAAGGAGGCCAAGAAAGTCGCCCGGGTCCTGCTCCAGGGCCTGCTCGGCCTCGACGGCCCCCGGACCTCGCTCCCCAGCTAAGACGGGGTCAAACCTACTTTTTGTCACTTTCGGCCGTCGTGCCCCCCATCGCGGCTGAGCCCTCGGGAAAAGTGATAAAAAGTAGGTTTGACCCCGTCTTATTCCTTATTTGCTCTTGATGACGCGGATGGGCAGGATGATCGAGGGGATGCCCCGGAACTGCAGGATGCGCTGGATGCTGTAGGCCGTCTGGTTGTGGAGGAGCCGGGTGAACAGGTTCTCCTCCTCGAAGACCAGCTTGCCGACGAAGAAGACGGCCTTGTTGTAGCGCCGCTGGAGCTCCTCGCAGCGCTGCTCGACGACGTCGAGCGTGTCGGTGTCGACGGAGTGGACGGCCTCGGCGTGGAAGCCGAAGCTGTTGGCCAGCCGGACGTACTTCTTGAGCTCCTCGCCGATGTGGGTCTCGAGGTTCTTGACCTCCTCGGCCCCCTTGAAGTTCTTCCAGTCGACGACGCCGACGGAGATGAAGACGAAGTTCTTGAAGTAGTTCGGGAAGATGCGGTGGATGTTGAGGAAGGAGTGGATGCCCAGCCCGGCGAAGTTGCGCACGAACAGGACGGCCGTCGGGGCCGCCTCGTCGCGGGCCGGCGGCTCGCGCCGGGCGCTCTTCTTCTGGACCTGGGCCATGATGTCGTCGAGGCGGCGCATCATGTCCTTGACCCGGTCGTAGTGCCGCCGGACGAGCAGGCAGACGGCGATGAAGGACATGGTGATGACCAGCGTGATCCAGCCGCCCTCCTTGAACTTGATGGCCACGGTCACGGCCAGGATGGACACGGACATGAGGAAGCCGAGGAGGTTGACGGCCAGCTTCTTGCCGCGGTGCGGGGCCGGGGTCTTCAGCCAGTGGAGGCACATGCCCAGCTGGGCCAGGGAGAAGTCCAGGAAGACGTTGATGCTGTACATGACGACCAGGAGCTGGACCGAGCCCCGGGTGAAGACGAGGATGAGGACGGAGGCCAGGCCCATGAGCAGGACGCCGTTCTGGACGACCAGACGCTCCGAGAGGTGCATGAGCCGATTGGGCACCCAGGAGTCGATGGCCATGTTGCCGAGGACCCGCGGCCCGTCGATGAAGCCGGTCTGGGCGGCCACGAACAGGATGGCCCCCTCGGACAGCAGGATGAGGCCCAGCAGCCAGACGCCGAGCGGGAAGCCGCCGATCGTCCAGTGCCCGAGGAGGGTCTCGATGAGGGAGGCGTTCAGGGTCTTGCCGGCGACGTGCTGGACGTCGGTCAGCAGGTAGCAGACGAGCAGGCCGCCGGCCGTGAGCGACAGCGAGGCGGCCATGAGGGCCATGGTCTTCTTGCCGGTCTTGACCCGCGGCGGCCGCAGGATCTGCAGGCCGTTGGCCACGGCCTCGATGCCCGTGTACGTCCCGCCGCCCAGGCTGTAGGCCCTGAGGAGGATGAAGGCCATGGCCCCGAAGCCGAGCTGCTGGATGCCCTGGCGCGTCTCCCGGACGGTGTCGACGAGTAGCGTCGGCGTGGCCGAGAGGTGCGAGAAGATGCCGTAGAGGATGAGGCCGACGTGGGAGACGAAGAAGAACAGGAAGATCGGGGTCAGCGTGGCCACCGACTCCTTGACCCCGCGCAGGTTGAGCAGGACCAGGGCCAGGGTGACGATCAGGATGAAGGTCAGCTTGTGCTGAAAATATCCGGGCGGCAGGAAGCTCAGCACGGCCTCGACGCCGCTCGAGATGGAGATGCTGATCGTCAGCATGTAGTCGACGACCAGGGCGCAGCCCGAGACCAGGCCGAAGACCGGCCCGAGGAGCTTGGTGGCCACGACGTAGCCGCCGCCGCCCGTCGGGAAGAGCTCGATGATCTGCGAGTAGCTGGCCGAGATGGTGATGACCGTGACCGCGGTCATGAGGGCCAGGTAGAGGGCCAGGTGGCGGTGGTCGCCGAGCGACAGGAAGGCCTCCTGGGGACCGTAGTTCGACGAGCTCAGCCCGTCGGCGCCCAGCCCGACCCAGGCGAAGAAGGCCACCAGCGAGAGGCGATGGAAGATGCGCGGGTCGCGGACGTTCTTGCCGCCGCCGATGAGGACGCGCTTGATCCGCTCCCAGGGCTTCACGGCCCGACTATATAACGGCCGGGCCGCGGCGGGCAAGCCGGTCATTTGACAGGCCCCGGACCATGTGCTACTTTTTCAACGGATAATCATGAATATCAACATCTTCAAGATCGTCGCCGAAGCCGACATCGTCGTCCAGCTCATCCTGCTGCTGCTCGTCTTCTTCTCCGTCTTCTCCTGGGCCATCATCTACTTCAAGATCAAGACCCTCAAGTCCGCGGTCAAGCAGTCCGACCGCTTCCTCGAGGCCTTCCGCCGCAGCAAGAGCCTGACCGAGGTCAACGAGGCGGCCAAGCGGCTCAAGGCCAGCCCGTTGGCCGTCATCTTCCTGGCCGGGAACAAGGAGCTGGCCTACCAGTCCAAGTCGGGCGGCGGCAACGGCTGGAGCGGCGAGAAGACCGAGAGCCTCAACCGGGCCCTGCTCAAGGCCTCCAACGCCGAGGTGGCCCGGCTCGAGAAGATGATGTTCTTCCTGGCCACGACCGGCAGCGTCTCGCCGTTCATCGGCCTGTTCGGCACGGTCTGGGGGATCATGATCTCCTTCGTCCGCATCGGGGCCATGCGCTCGGCCAGCCTCCAGGTCGTCGCCCCGGGCATCGCCGAGGCCCTGGTGGCCACGGCCGTCGGCCTGTTCGCGGCCGTGCCGGCCGTCATCGCCTACAACTACTTCCTCGGCCGCATCAAGGACGTCATCGCCGACATGGAGGACTTCTCCCTCGAATTCCTGAGCATCGCCGAGAGGCTCCATGGCTCTTAGCACGCAGTCCCTGCCGTCCTCGGGCTCGCGCCGCCGGCAGGTCGGGACGCACCTGTCCGAGATCAACGTCACGCCGTTCATCGACGTCATGCTGGTCCTGCTGGTCATCTTCATGGTCACGGCGCCGATGATGCAGTCGGGCATCGGCATCAACCTGCCCCAGGCCGAGACGGACACCAAGCCGGCCGAGGAAGGTTTGACCCTGACCGTGACCAAGGACCAGTACGTCCGCGTCGGCGACTCCATCATCAACATCAACCTCCTCGAGCGCCGCCTGACCGAGTATTTCTATAACAAGCCCAAGAAGGTCGTCTACCTCCAGGTCGACAAGGACGTTCCCTGGGGGGTCGGCGTCCGCATCATGGACATCACCAAGAAGGCGGGCATCGAGATCGTCGGCGTCATCACCGAGCCCGTCGACGTCAAAGACAAGAGGAAATGAGCCCCGCGCGCGCGCCCCTGCCCCAGGCGTTCAAGCGGGCCGTCGTCATCTCGGCCTCGCTCCACGCCGGCCTGCTCGTCCTCATCGCCGCCTCGCCCTCCCTGACCCGCTCCCAGCCGAAGGGCCTCGTCCAGTACGTCAACTTCATCGGCGGCGGGGGCGGTGGCGGCACGGGCGGCGGCGGGCCGGCCGGGGGCGGACCGGCGGGCGGCGGGACCGTCGCCCCGAAGACCGAGCCGCTGCCCGCGGCCAAGAAGCCGGCCCTGCGCGACCTGACCGTGGCGTCCAAGCTCAAGGCCGAGCCGTCGACCTCCCTGACCCATCCGACCGCCAAGCCCAAGACGGCCAAGAAGACGCCCGAGAAGAAGGCGTCCATCGCCAAGCCCGAGCCGGCCGCCCCGACCGCGGCCGACGCCGTCAACGCGGCCGCCGCCGGGGCCACCAGCGGCTCCGGCTACGGCCTCCGTTTCGGCACGGGCGGCGGCGGGACCGGGGGCGGCGGCACGGGCGGCGGGGGCATCGGCGGCGGCACCGGCTCCGGCGCGGGCGACCCGTTCGGGGTGGCCGGCTTCCCCTTCCAGTTCTACCTCCAGATGATCTCCGACAAGATCACGGCCAACTGGTTCCAGTCGCTCGTCGACCCCGGCGTCGGCGGGCTCCTCCAGACCCAGGTCTACTTCCGCATCTATCGCAACGGCTCCATCTCGGACGTCAAGGTCGACGTCTCGAGCGGGGTCGAGTCGTTCGACCTCTCGGCCAAGCGGGCCATCAGCAACGCCGCCCCCTTCGCCGCCCTGCCCAACGAGTACGCCGGGCAGTACCTCGGCATCACCTTGGTCTTCGAGCACAGCAAATGAAACACCTCAGAATACCCG
>CAZFZU010000059.1:14328-15518 GCA_964523615.1 uncultured Eubacteriales bacterium
GCCGCCCAGGAGATCCGCCAGGTCCTTTCGGACGACATCGCCTACACCCGGATCTTCCAGCTCCTGCCCAAGAGCTACTACGACTACGTCGGACGGCTGGTCACGGCCGACAAGATCAACTTCAAGGACTGGGACTCCATCCAGGCCCGCCTCCTCGTCACGGGCGAGGTCCGGGAGGACGGCGGCCGCATCGTCTTCGACGGCAAGATCTACGACGTCAAGAGCGAGCGCTTCATCGTCGGCAAGCGCTACCAGGCCGAGAAGAACGGCCTGCGCCTGGTCGCCCACAAGATGGCCGACGAGCTGCTCAAGCTGCACGGCGAGAAGCCCCTGTTCACGACCAAGATCTCGTTCGTCTCCAACCGCGACGGCAACGACGAGATCTACATGATGGATTTCGACGGGTCCAACCCGGCCCGGATCACCTTCAACAAGATCAAGGACTACATGCCGGCCTGGTCTCCCGACCAGCGGACGATCGCCTTCACCTCCTACCGGGGCGGCAACGCCGGCCTGTTCCTGCGCAACATCTACGAGGGCCAGGAGACGCCGCTCGCGGCCAAGGGCACGAGCTACTCGGCCGCCTTCTCCCCCGACGGCAAGAAGCTGGCCTTCTGCTCGACCATGGCCGAGGAAGGCAACGCCGACATCTTCGTCATGGACCTGGAGACCAAGAAGATCAAGCGGCTGACCTACAACGCGGCCATCGAGACGGCCCCGTCCTGGTCGCCGACGGGGCGCGAGATCGCCTTCACGACCGACCGCCTGGGCCAGGGCAGCCCCCAGATCTACATCATGGACGCCGAGGGCTCCAACGTCCGCAAGGCCAGCTTCGGCGGCAACTACCACGACGCCCCGGCCTGGGCCCCGACGGGCGAGCGCATCGCTTTCGTCTCCCGGGTCGACAACACTTTCGACATCTACGTCCTCAACCTGCGCACCAACCAGATCTCGAAGATCACCGAGAACAACGTCCGCAACGAGTCGCCGAGCTGGTCGCCCGACGGGCGCCACCTCGTCTTCGCCTCGAACCTGTCCGGCTCCATCCAGATCTACAGCGTCGACTACGACGGGGCCAACCTGAAGCGGCTGACGGACCGGGGCGAGAACAAGCTTCCCAACTGGACGAACTAGCCTCGGGATAGCCTCCCCGGCTCCCTTGGGGACATGTCCCCTTGGTACGTGTCCCC
>CAZFZU010000059.1:15618-18299 GCA_964523615.1 uncultured Eubacteriales bacterium
ACGTATTGACACGCCCCCCTTGTCAGGGTATAAGATGGGCGGAACAAAGCGCCGCGCCGTCCGCTCCGGGACGCGGGACGCGAACGTCAAGGAGGCTCGATGAAAAAACTGCTCATCTACTCGCTCGCCATCATCCTGGTGTTCTCGCTCGTCTCCGCCTGCAAGAAGAAACCCAAGGAAGTCCCCCCGCCCCCGCCTCAGACCCAGGAACAGCCCCCGGTCGAGAGAGTCGAAGCCCCCGTCGTCCAGGAGCCCCAGCTCAGCGAAGAGGAGCTCCTGCTCCAGAAGTCCCTCGACCAGATCAACCGCGAGAAGCCCCTCGGGACCGTCTATTTCGACTACGACCGCGCCGTCATCCGCGACGACGCCCGGGCCACGCTCGACGGCAACGCCGCCTGGCTGAAGAAGTTCCGGACCATCAAGGTCCTCGTCGAAGGCCACTGCGACGAGCGCGGCACCGAGGAATACAACCTGGCCCTCGGCGAGAAGCGGGCCAAGGCCGCCCAGGACTATCTCCTCTCGACCGGCGTCCCGGCCGACCGGATGAAGATCATCTCCTACGGCAAGAGCCAGCCGGTCAACCCCGGGCACGACGAGAGCGCCTGGCAGATGAACCGGCGCGCCCAGTTCCTGGTCATCGAGAAGTAAGCCTTGCGCCGCGCGAGCCTCGGGGCCTTCTTCCTCGCCGTTCTCGTCCTGGCCTCGGCCGGGCAGGACAAGAGCAAGAAGGCCTACGAGCTCGTCTACGACGACGTCCAGGTCCTCAAGCAGCAGGTCCAGGACCTGCGGGACCGGTTGGACCGCAACGCCGCGGAGATCCGCGCCGTCCAGGACCAGATCAAGGCCCTGGCGGACCTCGTCCGCCAGGCCGTGGGCGCGCAGTCCGAGACCCAGGAGGGCCTGAGGGCCTTCCCCGCCCAGTACCAGGACATCGTCCGCCGCCTCGACTCTCTGACGCTCGAGGTCCAGCGGCTGGCCGCCATCCAGGCCGGCAGCGCGGTCTCCCCGGCTCAACAAGCGGCGGCCCCGGGCGGCCCTCCGGCTTCGACGCCCCCGGTCAAGACGCCGGCCGAGACCAGGCCCCAGACGGCCCCCCCGACCCCGGCGCCGGCCCCGACGATGTCGCCGCAGGAAGCCTACTCGGTGGCCTACAACGACTACCTCAAGGGCAACTACGACCTGGCCGTCGACAGCTTCAAGCTCTACCGGCAGCAGTTCCCGGAGAGCCCGCTGGCCGACAACGCCCTGTACTGGATCGGCGAGTGCCGCTACAGCCAGAAGAAGTTCGAGGAGGCCATCGACGCCTTCGACGAGCTCATCCTGGCCTATCCCCAAGGCGATAAAGCCGCGGCGGCCCACCTCAAGAAAGGCCTGAGCTTCATCGAGCTCGGCCGCAAGCCCGAGGCCCTGGCCGCCCTCAAGCTCCTCGTCGCCAAGTACCCGCTCGAGGAAGAGAGCCGCATCGCCCAGGACAAGATCAGGGAGCTCAACGAGAAATGAGAGACGTCAACAGCCTCAACAAGGTCATCCTCGTCGGCCGGCTCGGCGGCAAGCCCGAGATGCGCCGCCTGCCCCAGCAGGACCGCTGGGTCGCCTCGTTCACCCTGGCCACGAACGAACGGGCCTTCAACCCCACGACGCGGGAGTCGTCCGACCGGACCGAGTGGCACCGCATCAAGGTCTTCGGCAAGCTGGCCGAGTTCTGCGACAAGTACCTGGCCCAGGGGCGGCAGATCCTCCTCGAGGGCAAGCTGCGGACCCGGAGCTGGCAGGACAAGGAAGGCAACAAGCGGACGACGACCGAGATCGAGGCCATGAACATCGTCCTGCTCGGCAAGCGCGAGGAGAGTTCGGCCACCTCGGCCGACACGACCGACCTTGACGCGGTCTACGGCCGCGGCGGCGGGCGCGGGCCGGCGGGCGCCGCCGGCGGCGGCGCCGACGAGGACTTCCCGGCCGGCGACGAGGGCGGCGCGACGGGCGGGCCCGACGACGACATTCCTTTCTGACCCGTGAGCGACAAACTCCCGCCCGGCGACGATTACGAAGCCGGCATCATCGAGGACGTCCGGCCCTGGGGCAAGTTCCGCCGTTTCCCGCACGCGGACGTCAGCAGCGTCAAGATCATCACCGTCCTGCCCGGCGGGCGCCTGTCGCTCCAGTACCACGAGGGCCGGGCCGAGTTCTGGGTCATCCTCGACCCGGGGCTCGAGGTCACCCTCGGCGACCGCGTCTGGGTGGCCGCCCCCGACGAGGAGTTCGTCGTCCCCCGCCGGACCGTCCACCGGGTCCGCAACGTCGGCGACAGGGCGGCCCGCGTCATGGAGCTCTGGCTGGGCCCCTCGACCGAAGAGGACATCGTCCGCCTCTCCGACGACTACCGGCGCGGGCAGTGACCGCCTGTCTCGCAATTACGCTTGGCTCCCTTCCCGCTTAGGGAATTCCCTCTCGAGGCGGCGAAGGGGATTGTCCTCGCAGATCCCCGTTGCTGGAAGAGGGGCGGCAGGGAGCGGAGTCCCCGAAGCGACCATCAGCGCCGCTCCGGAGCCACTCGGAGGAGCGGCGCTGGGAGATATCGGGAAAGAGCGCTTTATCTCGATATTTCGCAAGATCGGGACTCCGGGTACTCCGTCCCGATCCTGCCCGGTCCGCTCACCGGGGTTCGCTCCCCGTTCCCCGGG
>CAZFZU010000060.1:0-18172 GCA_964523615.1 uncultured Eubacteriales bacterium
TCCTTGGCCTCGAGGGCCTGGTGGAGGCCGTCGCTGTAGCGGCGGCCGGGCATGAGGCGGCCGGTGAACTCGTCGACGATGACGATCTTGCCGTCCTGGACCATGTAGTCGACGTCGAGCCTGAACAGGTGGTGGGCCTTGAGCGAGGTGTTGATGGCGTGGACGAGGTCCATGTTGGCCATGTCGTAGAGGTTCGTCACGCCGAGGACCCGCTCGGCCTCGGCCACGCCGGGCTCCTGGATGGACACGGTCCGGCTCTTCTCGTCGATGGTGAAGTGCCGGTCCTTCTGGAAGCGGCGGACCAGGCTGTCGACGCGGGTGAAGAGCTGGGTCGACTCGTTGGTCGGGCCGGAGATGATGAGCGGCGTCCGGGCCTCGTCGATGAGGATGCTGTCGACCTCGTCGACGATGGCGTAGTGGAACTCCCGCTGGGCCAGGTCGGCCAGCCGGAACTTCATGTTGTCGCGGAGGTAATCGAAGCCGAACTCGTTGTTCGTCCCGTAGGTGATGTCGGCCCGGTAGGCCGCGTAGCGCTCGGCGTCGCCGAGGTCGTGCTGGATGGTCCCGACCGTCAGGCCGAGGAAGCGGTAGATGGACCCCATCCACTCCGTGTCGCGCTTGGCAAGGTAGTCGTTGACGGTGACGATGTGGACGCCCTTGCCGGTCAGGGCGTTGAGGTAGGCGGGCAGGGTGGCCACGAGCGTCTTGCCCTCGCCCGTCTTCATCTCGGCGATCTTGCCCTGGTGGAGGACGGCCCCGCCGATGAGCTGGACGTCGAAGTGGCGCATCCGGGTCGTCCGGCGCGAGGCCTCACGGACGACGGCGAAGGCCTCGGGGAGGAGGTCGTCGAGGGCGGCCCCCTGGGCCAGCTTGTCCTTGAACTCGGCGGTCTTGCCGCGCAGTTGGGCGTCGGTCAGGGCCTGGACGCGGGGCTCCAGGGCGTTGACGGCGGAGACGAGGGGAGCGATGCGCTTGAGGGTGCGGTCGTTATCGGTGCCGAAGAACTTGCGGGAAATCCACTTGTACATTTACCATTATTTATCAGAACGCCCCGGCAAAGTCAATCCGGACAGGCGGTTGACAAAGGCCCCGGGACAGGCATAGACTCCCGGCCGAAGGGTATCCCGGACGGGGGAGGGTCACGCATGAAAAAAGCCGTGTGGGCGGTCTGTGCCGTCCTGTGCCTGGGCGCCTGGAGCGGGCTGCGGGCCCAGTTCACGGCGGCCGAGCAGGCCGAGTACGACATGTGGGAGGACTTCCTCAAGACGGCCCAGGTCGTCGGCCAGGAGCGGCTGACCGGGGCCCGGGCGGTGACCGAGCCGTTCATCCTGACTTTGGAGAAGGACGGCGTCCGGCGCAAAGCGCTCTGGAAGGACGTCTTCGGCGAGCGGGTCGGCGGGTTCAAGGAGACCTGGAAGGGCGAGATCGCCGCCTACCGCCTCAGCCGGGCCCTGGGCCTGCACATGGTCCCGCCGACCGTCGAGCGGGAGTACCAGGGCAGCCGGGGCTCGGCCCAGCTGTGGATCGAGCCCTGGAACGACATGGAGGGCGTCCTCAAGAAGAAGCTCTCGCCCCCCGGCATCAAGGCCATGTACTTTTCCCGGGCCATGTGCCTCCAGCGGGCCTTCGACAACCTCATCTCCAACGAGGACCGCCACCAGAGGAACTACCTCCTCCTGGACGACTGGCGGATGGTCCTCATCGACCACTCGCGCTCGTTCCGGACGACCAAGAAGTTCACGACCCGGCTGATCTACGACGAGAAGTACCGGGAGGGCCCGAACTTCATCATGGAGACCCTGCCCCGGGCCCTCGTCGAGGCCTTCAAGGCCTTGACCGCGGAGTCCGTCCGGACGGTCGTCGGCGAGTACCTCACCGACGCCGAGGTCGCCGCGACCATGGCCCGGCGCGATCTCATCGTCGCCTGGATCGACAAGCGCGTCGCCGCCCTGGGCGAAGCCAAGGTCCTGTACTGAGGCCGGCCGGCGGGCTCCCGCCCCCGGGGGCCGCGGCGGGGGCTTTACTTCGCCGCCCCGATACCCTACAATATTGGTCGGAAATAAGCCCGACCGGAGAATAAGCCTTGATTCCTGGACACGATGGGGTAAACTGGGGGGCCGGAGAACCCATGACGCTGCTCGAAGCCCCGCACGGCGCGCCCCTGAGGATCGTCGATCTCGCCGGGGGCGAGGGCGTCCGCCGCCGCCTGATGGCCATGGGCTTCCACAAGGACGACATCGTCGAGCTCGACGGCCGGGCCATCCTGCGGGGGCCGCTGCTCGTCCGCAACTGCACCTCGGACACGACGGTCGCCCTGGGCCGGGGCGTCGCCCAGAAGGTCCTCGTCGAGGCCGTCGATGGGCCGGCCTGACGTCCCCTCGGTCGTCCTCATCGGCCAGCCGAACAGCGGCAAGAGCACGCTCTTCAACGCCATCGCCGGCCACAAGGCCGAGACCTCGAATTTCCCCGGCACCTCCATCAAGCACACCCACAGCCGGGTCAACATCGCCGGGCGCCTCCTCGACGTCGTCGACCTGCCGGGGACCTACTCCCTGTGCACGTCCGATCCGGCCGAACAGGTCGTCCTGACCCACCTGTTCGCGGAGCGGCCCGACCTGGTCGTCAACGTCGTCGACGCCTCGACCCTGAGCCGCGGCCTGGAGCTGACGCTCGAGCTGATCGAGCTCGGCTATCCCGTGGTCGTCGCGCTCAACATGATCGACGTGGCCGAGCGCAAGGGCGTGAGGATCGACACCGCCGAGATCGAGCGGCGGCTCGGGGTCCCGGTCACGGCGACGATCGCCGCCCACGGCCGGGGCATCAAGGAGCTCGTCGACCGGGCCTTCGAGGTCCTGGACGGGGGAGGGGCGCCCCGGCCCGTCCGCTTCTCGGGCGACGTCGAGGAGCGGATCGCGGAGCTCGAGCGGGCCCTGCCGGCCGGCTTCCCGGTCGTATCGAACGCCCGCTTCACCGCCGTCAAGCTCATCGAGACGGCCGGCCACGCCTGCGGCGACTTCCTCGGCCAGGTCGAGCCCGGGCTGCGGGCCGCCGTCGACCGCGCCCGCCGGGCCCTCGAGGAGCGGCGCGGCGCCCCGGCCTACGAGGTCATCTCCGCCGAGCGCCACCACCAGGCCATGAAGCTGGCCGAGGAGACCGGACGGGTCCTCCACGGCAAGCGGATGACCTGGGACAAGAAGGTCGACGCCGTCCTCATGCATCCGTTCCTGGGCTACGTCATTCTGGCCGCCGTCCTGCTGGCCTTTTTCACCATCATCTTCGAGGTCGGCAGCCCGCTCGAGACGCTCCTGCTCGGCCCGTTCTACAAGCTGAGGGCGGCCCTGTCGGCGCGGCTGGGCGACGGGCTCGTCTTCCACCTGGCCGAGGGCCTCATCCAGGGCGTCGGCGGCGGCGTGGCCATCGTCCTGCCGTACTTCCTGCCGCTCCTGCTCCTTATGTCGGCCCTGGAGGACACGGGCTACCTGGCCCGGGCCGGCTTCCTCCTCGACGCCTTCATGCACCGCATCGGCCTGCACGGCAAGTCGGTCTCGCCGTTCATCCTGGGCTTCGGCTGCAACGTCCCGGCCATCGTCTCGACCCGCATCCTCGAATCCCAGCGGGACCGGGTCCTGACGTCGCTCCTCATCCCGTTCATCCCGTGCTCGGCCCGGACGACCATCGTCCTGGCCCTGGTGGCCTTCTACCTCGGGCCGCTCTGGGCCATGGGCTTCTACGCGGCCAACATCCTCGTCGTCGGGCTCGTCGGCTGGGCCGTCAGCCGGTTCATGACGGAGCCCTCGCCGGGCCTCATCCTGGAGATCCCCTCGCTCAAGGCGCCGCGGCCGGTGTCCATCCTGCGCAAGACCTGGCTGCAGATATTCTCGTTCGTCAAGTTCGCCTGGCCCCTGCTCATCGGCGGCAGCCTCGTCCTGAGCCTGCTGACCTACGCCGGGGCCGACCGGATCATCAACGACGTCCTGGCCCCGCTCGTGGTCAAGGGCCTCGGCCTGCCCCACGAGCTCGGCGTGACCCTCGTCTTCGGCTTCCTGCGCAAGGAGCTGTCGCTCATCATGATGCTCCAGGCGCTCGGCGTCGACTACCAGAACCTCATGACCGTCGTCAGCCGGGAACAGATCGTCGTCTTCACCGTCTTCATCAGCTTCTTCATCCCCTGCCTGTCGACGTTCGTCATCATGTGGCGCGAAGTCGGCAAGAAATGGGCCTTGCTGTCGGTGGCCCTGAGCGTGGGCGTGGCCCTGGCCCTCAGCTGGGCCGTCCGCCTGGTGCTCTAAGACCGGGCCGCTCCTGCGGCCGGCCGGCGCCCTTGAGCCCCGGCCGGACCGTCATGTATAATCTTGACATGAAAAAAGCAATCGGAGCGGTTATGGCGGTGGCCCTGTGCGCAGCGGTCCTGGCGGCCCAGGACGACCTCATCAAGCGGATCGATCCCGTCCGGGCCTACGACGGCGTGGTCGACTTCCAGAAGACGACGCAGGTGGCCAAGGTCTTCGAGTTCAACTATCCGGCCAAGGAGCTCGAGAACGCCGTCCAGGGCTACCTCGAGTCGCGGGGGGCCAAGGTCCGCGGCGTCAAAGGCTTCAGCCTGGCCAAGACGGTGATGCTCAGCGACGCCGACGACCGGGCCTACGACGTCTATTACAAGGTGGAGGGCAAGGGCAAGGGCGACAAGGCCGTGTCGACGCTCTTCCTCATCCTGGCCGACCCCGACGAGGACATCCTTCAGCGGGCCCGGCCGGAGCCCGGGACGGCGTCGACGGAGGGACTGCCGGCCTTTTCGGGCCGAGGGGCCTTCGCGTTCGTCGACTCCCTGGGGACCATCGTCGGCGACCACGAGTACGGCCGCTTCGTGGCCTCCCTCGAGGACGACCTGCGGAAAGCCGAGAGGCGCTACAAATCGCTGGTCGACGAAGGCCAGAGCCTGGTCCGGAAGAAGGAGAGGCTGGAGCAGGACATCCGCGACAACTTCGACGCCCAGACCAAGCAGTCGTCCGAGGTCGAGCGGGCCCGCGTCAGGCTAGAGCAGGCCAAGGCCAGGGGCAAGGGCTACTAGGCCTCGTCCTTCAGACGTTCCAAGACCCGGGCCGCGGCCGCGGCGCCGACCAGGGCGTCCAGCTCGGCCCGCGGGGCCACCCGCACGGCTTCCAGGCTCTGAAAACGGGCGAGAATCGCCGTCTTTTTTTTGGGTCCGAGGCCCGGGATGCCGTCGAGGACGGACGCGAAGCTCCTTTTCTCGCGGCGGCCGCGGTGGAAGGCGACGGCGAAGCGGTGGGTCTCGTCGCGGACGGCCTGGATGAGCTTGAGCGCCGCCGAGGTCCGGGCCAGCTTGATGCCGTCGCGCCTGGCCGGCGTGTGGAGGATCTCCTCGCGCTTGGCGATGGCCACGAGGGGGAGCCAGGACAACCCCAGAGCCGCCAGGGCCTTTTCGGCCGCGCCGAGCTGGGGCTTGCCGCCGTCGACCATGACCAGGTCGGGCAGGGGCGCGCCCTCGTCGAGGAGCTTGCGGTAGCGCCGGGTCAGGACCTCCCCCAGGCTGGCGACGTCGTTCGAGCCCTCGACCGTGCGGATGAGGAACTTGCGGTAGGCGTCCTTGTCGGGCCGGCCGTCGCGGAAGACGACGAGCGAGCCGACCGACTCCTCGCCGCCGGTGTTGGAGATGTCGAAGCCCTCGATCGTCCGCGGCAGGGCCGGCAGTCCCAGGGCCGCCTTCAGCTCGTCGAGAGGGACGAGGGCGACGGCCTGTCGGCGGAGATAGGCCTCGGCGTTGCGCCCGGCCATGTCGACGAGCTTCCGGTCCCGGCCGCCGCGGGGCGCCAGGACGCGGACCTTGGCCCAGCCGAGCAGCGACGGCAGGCCGGTCGCCGGGGCCGGCTTGACGGGCAGGAGCAGGCGGGGCGGCAGGTCGCGGTCCCGATAGAATCCGGCCAGGAAACCGCCCAGGAGATCGCCGTCGGGAACGCCGGCGGGGACGTCGAGCGCCCGGGCCTCCGAGTCCCGGATCTTGCCGCGCCGCATGAAGAAGACGTAGACCGCGGCCCGGTCGGCCAGACGGGCCAGACCGACGACGTCCTGGTCTTCGAGGGACGTGGAGATGGCCCGGGGCCGGTCCTGGTAGTCCTCGATCGTCCGCAGCAGGTCGCGCCAGCGGGCCGCCTCCTCGAACTTCTCGGCTTCGGCCGCGAGCTCCATCCGCGCCCTGAGGGTGCGGGCCAGCTCGGGCAGGCGCCCCTCGAGGAAGAGGCAGGCGTTGTCGACGCTCTCGCGGTACTCGGCCTCGGGAACGTACCCGACGCAGGGCGCCGAGCACAGCCCGAGCTCGTATTCGAGGCAGGGCCGCTTGCGGCCGCGGAAGACGGCCTCCTCGCAGCCCCGGACCCGGAAGTGCTTGTTGACGAGGTGGATGGAGGAGCGGGCCCGGCCGGCCGGGCTGAACGGCCCGAAGTAGCGCGCGCCGTCGGGCTCGACTTGGCGGCTGAAGTAGACGCCGGGCCAGGTCTCGCCGACCGTGATCTTGAGGTAGGGGAAGCTCTTGTCGTCCTTGAGGCGGAGATTGAAGCGGGGCTGGTGCTGCTGGATGTAGTTGTTCTCGAGGAAGGCCGCTTCCTTCTCGGAGCCGGTCAGGATGTAGTCGATGTCGGCCGTCTCGCGGAGGATGCCGCGGACCTTGAGGTCGGGGTCGGGCAGGAAATAGGAGCGGACCCGGTCGCGCAGGGAGCGGGCCTTGCCGATGTAGACGACCTCGCCCGAAGCGCTCTTGAAGAAGTAGATGCCGGGCTTGGCCGGCAGCTCGGCGGCCCTCTTCTTCAGCTCCGCGAGGTCCGCCATGGCTACAGGTCGAGCTCCAGCTCGCGCTTCTTGAGCTTGGCCAGCTCGTCGCGGTAGGCGGCGGCCTTCTCGAACTCGAGGGCGGCCGAGGCCTCCTTCATGAGCTTGGCCAGCTCGTCCATGCGCTTCTTGCGCTTGAGCGGGGAGAGGTAGATGTCCTTGTCCTCCGAGATCTTCGTGTAGTCGAGGTAATCGCGCTCGTAGACGGAGGACAGGACCTCGTCGATGCCCTTGACGATGGACTGGGGCGTGATGCCGTGGGCGGCGTTGTAGTCCTGCTGGATCTGGCGGCGGCGGTCGGTCTCGGCGATGGCCCATTTCATGGAGTCCGTCACCGTGTCGGCGTAGAGGATGGCCTTGCCGGCGACGTGGCGGGCGGCCCGGCCGAAGGTCTGGATGAGCGAGGTGGCCGAGCGCAGGAAGCCCTCCTTGTCGGCGTCGAGGACGGCCACCAGCGAGACCTCGGGCAGGTCGAGGCCCTCGCGCAGGAGGTTGATGCCGATGAGGGCGTCGAAGGCGCCCCGGCGCAGGTCGCGCAGGACCTTGACCCGGTCGAGGGTCTCGACCTCGGAGTGGAGGTAGCGGACGCGCAGGCCGAGCTCGTGGTAGTGGCGGGCCAGGTCCTCGGCCATCTTCTTGGTCAGGGTCGTCACCAGGACGCGCTCGTTGCGGGCGGCCCGGGCCCGGATCTCGGCCATGAGGTCGTCGACCTGGCCGCGGACGGGCCGGACCTCGAGGGCGGGGTCGGTCAGGCCGGTCGGCCGGATGACCTGCTCGACGACCCGTCCGGGCGACTTCTTGATCTCGTAGAGGCCCGGCGTGGCCGAGACGTACAGGGTCTGGCCGACGCGGGCCTCGAACTCCTCGAAGTTGAGGGGGCGGTTGTCGAGGGCCGAGGGCAGGCGGAAGCCGTGCTCGACGAGGGTCAGCTTGCGGGAGCGGTCGCCGGCGTACATGCCGCCGATCTGGGGGACGGTGACGTGGGACTCGTCGATGATGGTCAGGAAGTCGGCCGGGAAGTAATCGAGCAGGGTGTAGGGAGGGTCGCCGGCGGCCCGGCCGGTCAGGTGGCGAGAATAGTTCTCGATGCCGGGGCAGTAGCCGAACTCGCGCAGCATCTCCAGGTCGTAGAGGGTCCGCTCCTCGATGCGCTCGGCCTCGACGGCCATGCCGCGGCGGCGGAAGTGGGCGACCTGGTCGGCCAGCTCGGCCTCGATGCCGGCCACGGCGGCCCGGACGGTCTCGGCGGGGGTCGAGAAGAAGGTCCGGGGATGGACCATGACCGCGTCGAGGGATTCGCGGACGCGGCCGAGCAGGGGGTCGACGGCGGAGATGGCCTTGATCCGGCCGTCTTCGAGCTCGATGCGGTAGGCCGAGTCCTCGTAGCTCGGGAAGACCTCGACGATGTCGCCGCGGACGCGGAAGGCGCCGCGCTTGAACTCGCCCTCCTCGCGCTCGTACTGGACGCCGACGAGCCGGTCGAGCAGGGCTTTGCGGCCGAGGGCCTCGCCGACCGTGAGGGGGAAGCTCATGGAGTAGTAGGTCTCGGGAGCGCCGATGCCGTAGATGCAGGAGACCGAGGCCACGATGATGACGTCGCGGCGGGAGAAGAGCGAGTTCGTCGCGCACAGGCGGAGGCGGTCGATCTCGTCGTTGATCGTGGCCTCTTTGGCGATGTAGGTGTTGGAGGCCGGGATGAAGGCCTCGGGCTGGTAGTAGTCGTAATAGCTGACGAAATATTCGACGGCGTTCCGGGGGAAGAAACGGCGGAACTCCTGGTAGAGCTGGGCGGCCAGGGTCTTGTTGTGGGAGATGACCAGGACGGGCCGGTCCGCCTTCTCGACGATGTTGGCCATCGTGAAGGTCTTGCCCGAGCCGGTGACGCCCTTGAGGACCTGGTGGCGGGCCCCGGCGGCCAGGCCCTCGGTCAGCCGCTCGATGGCCTGGACCTGGTCCCCCTTGGGGACGAAGTCGGAGGTCAGGCGGAAGGGGCCGGCTCTCATTCCTTCATACGGATGCCGCCGGAGAAGCGGGCGCCGTTGGCGATGGTGATCTTGGGGGTGATGACGTCGCCGCTCATGACGGCCGTCTCGGCGATGACGGTCCTCTCGGCGGCCCGGACCGTGCCCTTGAGCTCGCCGTGGAGGACGAGGGCGCGGACGCGGACCTCGGCCTCGACGCGGCCGCCCTTGGCCACCGTCAGCGTTCCCGAGGGCAGGGTGATCTTGCCCTGGACCCGGCCCTCGACGAGGACGTCCTCGTGGGCCTCGATGTCGCCGTTGAGGACGGTCGTCGACCCGACGCGGGTCGGGCCGGAAGAGGCGGGCCGGTCGGCGGCGCGGTCGGTCGATTCGTCGGTCATGGCGGTCCTCCCCGGTCGGGCGTTCTTCACCGATTATAGGGGCCGGGCGCCCGCCCTGTCAACGCGCCGAAAAATGGGGACGTTTCTATTTATTTCTTTCATCTTCTGTTCATCAAATGAAAATAAAATAAATAGAAACGTCCCCATTTCGCGCGGCTTGACCTGTGGGCCGGATGTGTTAGAATCCAGGGGTCCCGTGAGCGGGCATAGCTCAATGGTAGAGTACCGGCTTCCCAAGCCGGGTGTTGTGGGTTCGAGTCCCATTGCCCGCTCCATTTTTTTACCTGGGCGCGTGTTCCGACAATAATGTCGGAAAGTGATAAAAAGTAGGTTTGACCCCATCTGATGTGGCACCTGATCGTCGAGCCGGCCCCCCTCCCGGGGTCCTGGAACATGGCCGTCGACGAGCACCTCTACCGCCTGGCCGAGGGCTCGCCCCGGACTTTCCTGCGCTTCTACCAGTGGGAGCGCCCGACCGCCTCCCTCGGGTACTCCCAGGACGCCGCCAAGGTCGTCGACCGCGACTTCTGCGCCGCCCACGGCATCGACATCGTCCGGCGCATGACGGGAGGCAAGCTCGTCCTCCATCACCGCGAGGTCACCTATTCGGTGGCCTCCTCCGACGCCGCCGTCTTCACCGAGACCCTGCGCGACTCCTACCGCCGCATCTCCCAGGCCCTGCTCGTCGGCCTGGCCATCCTGGGCGTCGACGCCCGCCTGGCCGAGACCTCGCCCCCGGCCTACGTCAAGAGCACCATGCCCTGCTTCGCCTTCCCGGCCCGCGACGAGATCGAGGCCGGCGGCCGTAAGATCGTCGGCAGCGCCCAGAAGCGGACCGGCGACGCCTTCCTCCAGCACGGCTCCATCCCCCTCGAGAAGGACGAAGCCCTGCTGGCCGCCGTCGCGTCCCCCGGGGAGACGCCCGAGAGCTTGGGCATGACCTCGCTCTCCGAGGCCCTCGGCCGGCCCGTCGATTTCGACGCCGCCGTCGGGCCCTTCGTCCAGGGCTTCGCCGACCTGTTCGGGGCCTCGTTCGAGCGCTACACCCTCTCGGCCGAGGACCTCGAGGCCGTCCGGGCCATCCAAGCGGCCAAATACGCTTCGGACGACTGGACCTTCCGGCGCCCCGGCCCGGCCCGTTGACATTCCCCCTCGACCGGGGCTACACTCGGGCCGAAGCGAGGTCGACGCCATGAACGAAGTCGAAGAGCTCTCCAAGCTGGACCCGGCCGGCCTGCCGCCCCTCAAGCCCATCCTCCTCGACGACCTCTACCAGGGCGTCCTCAAGAACCTCCACCTCGAGCTCGGCCGCGGCCCCGTCCTCTACCTGCTCTCGCCCAGCTACTCCGTCCTCAATCCGACCCCCGACGAGGGCATCACCGAGTTCATCACCCGGAACGAGGCCCTCCTCGACTACCTCAAGGAGGCCGTCGTCCAGAACCTGGCCGAGTACTCCGTGCTCCTCGACATCAGCAGCTATTTCATCGAGCAGAACAACGGCCTCGTCCTGGCCCGGCTCCGGGAGCGCGACTCCGACGGCCGGCGCTTCGAGATCAAGTTCTACACCCACTCGCCCCAGGAGCTCCTGTCCCGCTACGAGGACAAGATCTACATCGGCCGGGACTTCGTCGACCTGTTCACGCCCGTCCGCAAGTACTTCGGGCTCAAGGACGCCGTCGTCTCCCTCAAGGCCCAGTTCGAGCGCCTGTCCGAGCGGGCCGGGGCCAAGCTCAAGAAGGCCCAGGACTTCGGCTCCTACTTCCAGGAGATCGGCGACTCCGTCAACGAGCTCCACAACGAGGGCCTGCTCGTCCTGCAGAGCCTGCCGCCCCACCTCGACTACGCCAAGCTCTCCGGCAAGGACCTCATCGACATCAACGCCCAGTACCGGACCGTCAACCACTACGTCATCGAGCTCCACGACACCGTCGCCGAGTTCGAGAACCTCCTGCGCTTCAAGGAGCGCTCGGACTTCGTCCGCTACGTCACGAAGTACAAGAAGGACGTCACCAACCTCATCTCGTACTTCAACATCAAGGTCAACGGGGTCATCGCCCAGCGCATCCACGCCTGCCGGTCCAAGCACAATTAGGCCCGGCGGACAAAAAAAAGGGGACACGTACATCCGGTACGTGTCCCCGTCGAAGATCTAGAACTTGCGGGCGCCTTCCTTGATGCGGATGGCGTCGTAGGTCGTGGCCAAGGTGATCTGCGGGGCGCCGGCGCTGGCGGTGAAGGCCGTGACCAGCGACTCGCCGTTGGAGCGCTCGATGTCCGGCCGCTCGACCAGCCCCCAGGTCACCGAGCCGCCCTTGGAGCGGGCCTCGAGGCGGGCCACTTCGCCGGCCGGCCAGACCAGGTCGATGGCGCCGTATTCGTTGCGGACGTCCAGGCCGTGCTTGAGGTCGAGTGGCTGGAGGGTCACGCCGCCGTTGCGGTTGACGACCTTGACCTCGGCCGAGAAATCCGTCAGGACGACGGGCTCGTAGGAGGTCGAGACCGAGATGGCCGGGCCGCGCACCCCGCCGGCCTCGACCGAGGCGTTGCGGGCCTCGACGACGAGCCGCCCTTCGACGCCCCGGACCCGGACCGGCTCGTAGCTCGTCCGGACCTCCAGGTCGCCGCGGACGTTCTCGGCCGCGACGGCCATGTTGTGGCCCGTGACGACGGCCGGCCCGACGTCGGCCAGGACGACCTTCTCGTAGGACGTGTCGACCGTGACCGCGCCGGCCACGCGCCGGGCGTCGACGTCGACGTTGGACCCTTTGAGATCGGCCCGACCGCCGGCGTCCTCGACCCGGATGCGGGCGTAGCTCGTCTCGACGCTGAGGTCGCCCGTGACGGCCACGGCCCGGACGTCGGCGTGGCTGTTGACGAGCTTGCAGGCGCCCTTGACGTTCTGGACCTCGAGGTCCTCGTAGCTCGTCTCGAGGTCGCACGGCCCGTCCACGTTGGTGGCGTAGAGCTCGCCGTGGCGGTTGCGGACCGTGGCCGAGGCGGCGCCGTCGACGCGGACGACGCCGTAGCCGTTGGTGACGCGCACGGCCATCGACCGCGGCACGGTCAGGACGAAGCCGGTCTCGAAGTTCTTCTTGCGGAACTCGTCCCGGTTGGTCTTGAGGACCAGCTTGTCCTCGGCCGCGGTCAGCTCGTACTTGATCCGTCCGGCGACGTCCTTGGCTTCTTCTTCGTTCCTGCGCCAGACGACCTTTTTAAAGGTCAGTTGGACGTCCTCGCGGTCGGCCCCCCGGACCTCGACCCAGCCGTGCCCGTTCTCGATCTCCAGGACGGGCGGCAGGGGAGAGCCGACGGTCCGGCTCTCCTCCTCCGCGTATTCCCGGCCGATGAAGCCGAAGTCGCCGTCCCAGTTCCAGTCGAGGTCGTCCAGGCTCCACTTGCCGGTCTTGAACTGGAAGAAGACGAAGCCGGCCAGGATCAGGATGACGACCAGAACGACGTCCCTAAACTTCATGGGTCTTGTCCGGGCCGGGGGCCTCGGAGCGCTCGTTGCGCTCCTTGAGCCCGAGCCAGAGCTTGTTGGCGCCCCAGACGATCAGGATGACCGGCCAGAACCGCCAAACGGCGTCCCAGACGTCGATGTGGAACTGCTCGAGCAGGAAGATGAGGCCGAAGACGATGAGGATGACGCCCCAGACGAGGGAACCGCTTTTCTTCGTGTTGGCCATGTGTGCCTCCGTCAATTCCCGTTCTTGGACTTGGCCACGGCCTCGAGCACCAGCTTGAGCCCGATGACGATGACCGCGACCGGCCAGAAGTCGAACAGCGTGTCGTAGCTGATGAGCTCGAAGTTGGCCAGGATGAGCAGGCCGCCGAGGGCCATGAGCACGACGCCCCAGAAGATGGAGCCCTGGGCCGGGATCTCGGGCAGGCCGGCGACGCCGGCTTCGGCCGGGGTCTGGCCGGCGGCGGCCGCGTTGATGGCCCGGGCCGACTGGATGTTGTCGAAGAACTGGTAGATGACGAAACCGGCCAGGATCAGCCCGAGGAAGGGCTGCCCGCCGCCGCGCTCCTGCATGCTGACCAGCCCGGAGAACAGGACCAGGTGGAGCAGGGCCTTGGTGTACTGCCCGTTGTAAAGAGCGCCGACCCCGAAGGGGAAGATCCCCAGGACGCCGGCGAACCCCGGCGACTTCTGCGGTCTCGCCGGAACGACCTTGTTCTCTGTCATGTGCTTAAACCTCCCTGAGAGATGTCATTGTTTTTTTTCGCCACCCCCGGGCAGGCCCAGGGTGTTGAACGACTTGACGACGTCGGCCGACAAGGCCCGGATCTCGCCCTTGAGCCCGCCGGCGTCGGCGTAGAGCTTCTCGACGGCGCCGACCGTCCGGTGGAAACCGACGTCGATCCGCTTGCGGATGCCGCGGGCCTCGGGATGGAAGGCGACGAAGGTCAGGACCATCAGGACGGCCGCGCCGGCGGCGTAGACCGGCTGGAGCGAGGGGCGCCCGAGTCCGTCGAAGACGGTCCGGGCCAGGCTCCGCCGGCCGGCCTTGGCCGCGGCCGCCTCTTCCGGGACGGCGTAGAGCCGGGCCATTAAAGCCGCCGAGGGCTCGGCCTCGGGGAAACGGGCCGTCGCGGCCATGGTCTCCCGGATCAGGCCGAGCAGGGCGGCGCAGTCGGGACAGCCGGCCAGGTGGGCGTCCGCCTCGGCCCTTTCGGCGGGTGTCAGGACGCCTTCGAGGTAGTCCGACAGCAGCCCTTCGATCCGCTCGCAGGTCATTGGAGGCCTCCTCGCTTGTCCCTGAGGACCTGGGCCAGCTGGAGCCGCGCCCGGTTGACGCGCGACTTGACCGTGCCGAGGGGCACGCCGAGCTCGGCGGCGACCTCCTCGTAGCTCTGCCCCTGCAGGTCCCTCAGGATGAGGACCATCCGCATGTCCGCCGGCAGCCGGTTCAGACCCTCCCAGACGAGGGCTTTGGTCTCCCCGGCGACGAGATCGTCCTCCGGACCGGAGTGGGCCGGCTGCGACAAAACGCGTTCGTCGAACTCGTCCCGCTGCGTCTTCTCCCACTTGGTCCGGCGGTACTCGTCGATGAGGTGGTTCTTGGCCAGGGTCAGGAGCCAGGCCGTGAAGTTCTTGCCGAAGTCGTATTTCGGCAGGGCGCCGTGGAGCTTGAGGAAGACCTCCTGGGTCCGGTCCTCGGCCTCCTCCCGGCTGCCGCAGAACTGATAGGCCATGTTAAAAATCCTCCTGGCGTAGGCGTCCACCAGGGCTTTCCAGGCGCTCTGACTGCCTGCCAGGCAGTCCCTGATGATCGCTTCCAAGTCCACTCAATTCACCTCGGTTGACGGATATGGACGGCCCGAAGTTCCGTTCCCGGCCCATTTTCTTACAATTTCCTCCGGATATAAAGGGGACATGTCCCCGGGGAGCGTAAAAGCCTGGCACCGTCGGCCTGGACCCCGGCCCGCGAGCTCCGGGCGCGGGAATTGCTATAATATAAGGGTGTCCTTTGTAACTTTCTCGGGGAGAACGGGGTTTTAGGATAACGAGCATGGACGAACAAGAGCTGATCCGTCGCGTCCAGGACGGGGACGAGGAGGCCTTCGCCCAGATCATGACCGCGTATAAGGACAAGATCGTGAATTACCTGTACCAGTTCTCGGGCGACTACCAGAAGGCCGTCGAGCTGGCTCAGGAGACCTTCATCCGGGTCTACTTCAAGGCCGGCCGGTACAAGCCGATCGCCCCGCTGTCCGCCTGGATCTACACGATCGCCTCGAACCTGGCCAAGACCGAGTGCCGCCGGTCCCGCAAGATGGCCACCGTCTCGCTCGAGGACATCCCCAACAACTTCTCGAGCGGCACCTATTACGAGGACCCGGCCGACCCCGGGCTCGTCCGCAACCTCCGCCAGGCCCTGGACGAGCTCCACCCCCGCTACCGGGTACCCGTCGTCCTCAAGGACATGGAGGGCTTCTCGCAGGAGGAGATCGCCCGGATCATCAAGCGGCCGGTCGGGACCGTCAAGGCCCGCATCAGCCGCGGCCGGGAGCAGCTCCGCCGCAAGCTCGAGAAAGCCCGCGGCGGCGGCGCCTTCGCCGCCGAGAGCGAAGTGAGGGAACATGGACGAGCGTGACATTTTCGCCAAGATGACCAAGGTCGAGGCCCCGGCCGGCTTCGAGGCCCGCGTCCTGGCCCGCCTGCCCGCCGCGCGCGCCGGGCGGGCCCGGGCCCGCCGCCGCCTGTTCGCCGGCTACGCTTTGGCCGGCTCGGCGGCCCTTCTCCTCGTCGCCGTCCTCGTCCTGGCCCCCGGCCGCGGCCCCGGCGGCGAGCCCGGCGGCCTGACCTTCGCCGAGCGCGAGGCCCTCTCGGCCACGCCCGTGAACGGCGGCCGGTCCGCCGCCGGCTCCCGCCTGGTCCCCGTCTACGAGACGATGGACTACGCGTCCGAGTACCGCAACGCCCGTCCGCAGCCGCGGACGGTTTACATACTGGAGCAGGTTTCCGAGACCGTTTCATCGGGAATCATTTATTAGGAGGATCGCAAGCCATGAACAGGATGCTCAAACCGGCCCTCGTGGTCATGGCCACCCTGGCCGTCCTGGCCCCCTCGTTCGGGAGCGGGACGGCCGGTCCGGAAGGTATCGGCGGCGAGCCCGACATCGCGGGCGTCGCCAAGAAGGTCTATCCCTCGGTCGTCCGCGTCGAGGCCCTCAACGGCACCCGCCGCGTGGCGACGGGCGTCGTCGTCGACAAGGGCGGCCTGATCGTCACCACGGCCCTGATGTCCCCCCGCCAGGAGAAGATCACCGTCACGACCTCGGAAGGCAAGAAGATCGAGGCCGAGTTCCTGGGCTTCGACACAGAGACCCAGCTGGCCCTGCTCAAGGCCAAGGACGCCGGCCTGCCGGCCCTGGCCGCGGGCCGCCCCGCCGATCTCGCGCCCGGCTCCTGGATCTGCGTCGTCGGCGTCTCGCCCGAGGAGACGGCGGCCGTGACCCAGGGCATCGTCAGCTCCGTCGCCGCGGACAAGATCCGGCTCAACGTCTGGGTCACGCCCGGCTCGAGCGGCGGCCCGGTCGTCGACGCCAACGGCCGCCTGGTCGGCCTGCTGCGGGGCATCTACATGGACGAGCGCCCCGTCGTCTTCCAGTTCCGCGACAAGGCCCAGGCCGGCTCCGGCGTCGTCCTCAGCAACCGGGCCGAGGCCCCCTCGTCCGGCATGGCCCTGGCCGTGCCCGTCGACATCGTCATGGACGTCGTCGGCCAGATCAAGGACAAGGGCAAGGTCGAGCGCGGCTGGATGGGCGTCGGCATCGGCCAGGACGAGGAGGGGCGGACCGTCATCGGCACCGTCGATCCCGAAAGTCCGGCGGGGCTTGCCAAGCTCAAGCCCGGCGACGTCGTTCTCAAGCTCGACGACCGGGCCATCCCCGGCCCCGACGTCCTCGCGGCCGAGATCCGCAAGAAGAAGCCCGGCCAGGACGTCACCCTGAAGATCGAGCGCGACGGCAAGCCCATGGACGTCAAGATCAAGCTCGGCGAGCTGGCCGAGGACGACGCCTTCAAGGAGATGGACGCCCGCTTCCCCGGCCTGTTCGCGGGCCCGGGCGAGGCCCGGCCGATGGTCAAGCCCAGGCCGGGCGCCCCGCGGGAGTTCGCCTGGACCTCCGAGACCCGCAAGTACATCGGCGTCTATTGCAACGAGCTCAACCGCGAGCTGGCCGAGCACTTCGGGGTCAAGGAGGGGACGGGCCTGCTCGTCTCGCGCCTGACCGAGGACGGCCCGGCGGCCAAGGCCAAGGTCAGGATCGGCGATGTCATCGTCAAGGTCGACGGCAAGCGCGTCGAGACGATCGACGGGCTCCTCGACATCGTCCAGGCCAAGGAGAGCGGGACCAAGCTCAGGCTGGACATCGTTCGCGACGGCAAGGCCACGACGGTCGACGTCGAGGTCCAAGAGCATAAGAGCGGCGAGCCGTTCGAATCCGGCGACATGATGGGCTTCCTCGAGTCCTGGCAGGGCTACACCGACGCCTTCCGGGACGAGCTCGCGAAATGGCAGTCCGAGGGCATGCCCGAGCTCCGGCAGAGCCTGAAGAAGATCACTTTGCGTGGGAGCCAGCGTAGGATCTGAGAGACCTGCTCCGGTCTTTGTCTTCGGGGGGACATGTACCTTTGGTATGTGTCCCCGTTTTTTTTTATGTGTCCCCGATCTTTCCTTATTCGGATTCGGCGACGTTCAGCCAGTTCTTCCTGAGCCGCTCGAACTCGCCGGGCGGGAGCTTGGCCCGGTCCGCGTACCCCTTCGCCTCCCGCTGCCGCAGGGCCTCGTGCAGCATGATCCCGACCGACACCGACAGGTTGAGGCTCTGGACCATGCCGAACATGGGGATGCGGACGGCCCGGTCGGCCAGGGCCAGGCACTCTTCCGTGATGCCCTCGGCCTCGCTGCCGAAGACGATGGCCACGGGCCGGGCGAAGTCGATCGCGGTGTAGGGCACGGCGTCCGGGCGAAGGTGGGTGGCCAGGATCTCGTAGCCGGCCGCCTTGAGCGGCTTCAGGCAATCCGCCGGCGTCGCGTGGACCGCGATCTCCAGCCACTTGTCGGCCCGGGTCGAGATGGCCTTGTTCGGCCGCAGGGCCTCGGCGTTCGGCCGGATGAGTTCGAGGTGGAGGACCCCGGCCGCGTCGCACGTGCGCATGACGGCGCTGGCGTTGTGGGCCAGGGTCACGCCCTCGAGGACGATCCGCAGGTCGGCCTGGCGATGGGCGAGGACCCGCTCGACCTTGGCGATGCGCTCGGGCGTGGGCATGCCGCGACTATATCACAGAAACCGGGGACATGTGCCTGCGGGAAATCGGGGACATGTAACAATTTTCTGAAATTGGCACGTGTCCCCGATTTCCATATTTGACTTCCTTGAAAAGGCACGGTATTTCCCCTATAGTTGACCCGCCGCGCCGGTGTGGCGGAACTGGCAGACGCGCGGGACTCAAAATCC
>CAZFZU010000061.1:0-17868 GCA_964523615.1 uncultured Eubacteriales bacterium
AAAAAGGTGAGTGAGGGGCGCCCCCGCGGCGCCCCTCGCTCCGGAACAAAAGAAGGAGGGTTATGGAAGGGTATCGGGAATGCGGAAGGGAGTGCCGTTCGTTACGCGTTTCACGCCATTAAAATATGCAAATTTTGTGCCAGCTCCCCTCCCCTGAAAGCGCGGGGCGGCCGGGCGTAAAACGTAAACTTTTTTTCAGGCTTTGCGGCCCATGAGGGTCCGGACACCCTCGACGACCATGTCGACCTCCTTGGTCGAAATGTAGATGGGCGTCGAGACCCGGACCCCGTACGTCCCGGCCTTGGCGTTGCCGGTCGTCCGGACGACCAGGTTGTCCTTCTCGCGCAGGAAATCGACCAGCTTGGCCTCGAGCCCCCCGCCGAGAGAGAAGGCCGTCAGGCCGGCGCTGAGGTAGGGATCGACGGGCGTATGGACCTTGACCCCCGGGACCTTGGCCAGTTCCAGCTTGAGCCGGGCCGCCAGGACCTTGATGCGGCGCTCGATGCGGCTCTTGCCGATCCGGTTGTTGAAGTCGAGGGCCTCGTCGAGGGCGTAGAGGAGGGCGTCCGAGCGCTGCCCGGCCGGATCGAGCTTGGCGGCCGTCGTCGCCGTCTCCCAGCCCGAGCTGACGACCGTCGGCTGGACCCGGTCGAGGGCCTCCTTGCGGACGTAGAGAAGGCCGACGCCGGTCGGGGCGCCAAGCCATTTGTAGGGGCTCGAGGAGAAGGCGTCGATGCCCAGGGCCTTCATGTCCAGGTCGAGCATGCCGATGCCGTGGGCGCTGTCGGCCAGGATGAACAGCCCCTTGTCGTGGGCCAGGCGGCTGAGCTCCTTGAGCGGCAGGATGAGACCGGTGATGAAGCAGGTGTGGCTGAGGCTGATGACCCTGGTCCGCGGGCCGACGGCCGCGGCGAAGGCGCCGACGACCTCGTCGACCGTGCGGGCCGTCGGGCTGAGAGGGACCTCCTTGATGCGGATGCCGGCCCGCTTCTCCTTGAGCTTCCAGGGACCGACGTGGCCGGGGTGCTCGAGGTTGGACATCAGGACCTCGTCGCCCGGGGCCAGGTCGAGGCCGTTGACGACGAGGTTCAGGCCCTCGGTCGTGTTGCTCGTGAGGGCCACTTCGTCGGGCGAGGCGCCGACGAACGCGGCCAGCTTCGTCCGGACGGCCTCCCGGATGTTGGGCAGGAAGTTGTAGCCGTCGTAGGGGTTCGAGACCTGGACGCCGAAGACCCGCGTCAGCGTGTTGTAGACGGCCTTGGGCATGGGGCCCAGGGTGCCGTTGTTCATCATGATGAAGCGGTCCTCGAAGCCGTAGAGCTTGCGGACCTCCTCCCAGTAGACTCCGTCGGGGGCCTCGTCGTCGAGATACTTCTGGTTGAGCTCGGCGATCTTCTGGTACAGGCCGGCGTTGGCCTCGCCGAGGGCGGCGAGGGAGGCGGCGGAGCCGGCCACGAGATAACGGGCGAAATCCCGGCGCGTCAGACCCGAGGGATGGAACATCGGACACCTCCTGGCGAAGGATGGGGCGAGGGGGGATTATAGCCGTGATGAGAACGGCGGTTCAACAGAAAGGGTCAAACCTCCTTTTTCACACTTTTCCATCCTGGGTCCATGGCCGAGCCGTAACAGAGGGAAAAAAGTGTGAAAAAGGAGGTTTGACCCTATCTTCCTTAATGGGCGGGGGCGTCGGAGGGCCGGGGCTGGAAGAGCCGGTCGATGGAGGCGTTGAGGACCTCGAGGTCGAGGGGCTTGACGAAGAAACAGCTGATCGCGAACCGGCCCATGTCGTCGAGACGGACCTCGTCGGGGTGCCCGGTGATGAGCATGGCCTCGCCCTCGTAGCCGTTCTCGCGGAGCCGTTTGATGAGCTCGACGCCGCTATAATACGGCAACTTGAAATCGGCGATGACCAGGTCGGGCCGGGAGCCCTTGATCTTGTCGAGGGCCTGCCGGGGGTCCTTGTGGGCCGAGAACCGGTATTTCTTGCCCAGGATGAGGGCGAAGGTCTCGCGGATGGAATCGTCGTCGTCGACCAGGGCGATCTTCTTGGTGTCCATTTCGTTGGCCTTTCGTTTCTCCTGCCCGTATAAATTGCACCTTTCGTGCCAACTCCGGAAGGGGTCCGACAGGGGAGAAAAGGCCCGGCCTCCGGCCGGCGGCCCCCGGCCAGCCAAATTTATTTACAGCGCGGCCCGGCCGCCCGGCCGGCTCAGGAGGTCTCGCCGAGCTCCAGCCCGAATTCCTTGATCTTCTTGTCGAGCGTCGGGCGGCTGATCTGGAGGACCTGGCTGGCCCGGGTCTTGCTGCCCTTGACCGCGCTGAGGACGTGCTGGATGTATTTCTTCTCGACCTCTTCGAGGGGCACCAGCTCCTCCGGGAAGGCCCGCCGCTCGTCCGGCTCCAGGGGCAGGTTCTCCATGAGCAGGACGTCGCCCTTGGCCAGGATGACGGCCCGGGTCAGGGCGTTCTCGAGCTCCCGGACATTGCCGCGCCAGGGCAGGTCGGCCAGGACCTGCATGACCTCGGGCGGGACCTTGCGGACGTTGCGGCGGAGCTCCCGGTTGATCTTCTCCAGGAGATAGGCCACCAGGTCGGGGATGTCCTCCCGCCGCTCCCGCAGGGCCGGCAGGGCGATCTCGACGACCTTGAGGCGGTAGAAGAGGTCCTCGCGGAAGCGGCCCTTCTCGATCAGGGCCTTGAGGTTCTGGTTGGTCGCGGCGATGATGCGGGCCTCGGTCTTGAGGACCTTCTCGCCGCCGACCTTCATGAAGTCCCTCGTCTCGATGACCCGCAGGAGCTTGCTCTGGAGGTTGGGCGAGACGTCGCCGACCTCGTCGAGGAACAGGGTGCCCTTGCCGGCGATCTCGAACTTGCCCTTGGTCTCGCTGACGGCGTCGGTGAAGGCCCCCTTGACGTGGCCGAACAGCTCCGATTCGAGCAGGGTGTCCTGGATGGCCGAGCAGTTGATGACGATGAAGGGCTCGTCCCGGAACGGGCTGTTGTAGTGGATGGCCTTGGCCACCAGCTCCTTGCCCGTGCCGCTCTCGCCCTGGATGAGGACGTTGGCCCGGGTGTTGGCCACCGAGCCGATGAGCTTGAAGACGTTGCGCATGGGGGCCGAGCGGCCGATGATGTTGTCGATCGTATATTCCTTCTTGCGCTCCTCGACCAGGTAGCTGACCCGGTCCTCGAGCGACCGGACCTGGAAGGCCTTCTCGATGGCCAGGTCGAGCTCGGTCGTGTTGAGCGGCTTGACGAGGTACTCGAAGGCCCCCAGCTTGACGGCCTCGACCGTCGTCTTCATGTCGTCGAAGGCGGTCATGATGAGGATGACGGCCCGCCGGTTGCGCTCCTTGATCCGCCGCAGGACCTCCAGGCCGTCGATGTCGGGCAGGCGGACGTCGCAGAGGACGAGATCGGGCGAGGTCTCGCCGAAGAGCCGGACGCCGTCCTCGCCGGTCTCGGCGACGACGACCTCGAACCCCTTCTTGGCCAGCTGGGAGGCCAGGGTCTTGCGGACGAGCGGATCGTCCTCGACGATCAGGATGGACTTCATGGGGCCTCCTCGGGCGGGATGAGGATGACGAAGGCGCTCCCCCGGCCCCGTTTCCGGCCGATGGCGATGGAGCCGCCGTGCTGCTCGACGATCTTGCGGGCGTTGGCCAGGCCGAGGCCGAAGCCGGACGGCTTGGTCGTGTAGAACGGTTCGAAGATGTTGGGCCTGTCCTTCTCGGAGATGCCCGGCCCGTCGTCGGTGATGCGGACCCGGACCATGGTCCGGCCGCCGTCCCGGACGGTGTCGCAGCCGATGCCGATCCGGCCGCCGCGCTCCAGGGCCTCGTGGGCGTTGCGCAGGACGTTGAGGAAGACCTGGCGGAGCTTGTCGGCGTCGGCCAGGACCGGCGGCAGGCCCGGGGCGCAGGTCCTCTCGACGACGATGCCCTTCTGGTCCAGGACCTCCCGGACGACCTTGACCGACTCCTCGACGATCTGGTCGACCGGCCAGCGCTCCAGGCTGAGCTCCGAGACCCGGGTGAAGTTCAGGAGCTCCTTGATGAAGCGCTCGATCTGGTCGATGCCCTCGAGCGACAGGCCGAGGTGGGGCCGGACCGCGTCGGCCAAGCCGTCCTCCTCGGCTATCTTCTGGATGTTCAGCTTGACCGAGGTCAGGGGATTGCGGATCTCGTGGGCGATGGTCGCCGCCATGCGCCCGATGGAGGCCAGCTTCTCGTGCTGGACGAGCTTGCGGTTGGCCTCCTCCGTCTGCTCGCGGGCGCGGAGGAGCTGGGCCGTCATGCCGTCGAAGCTCCGGGCCAGGTCCCCGACCTCGTCGCGCCCGGCCGGGATGGCGATCGACTGGGAGAAGTCGCCGCGAGCGATGCGGACGGTGCCTTCGACCAGTCGCTGCAGGGGCCGGGTGATGCGGCGGGCCAGGACCGACGCGCCGGCGATGCCCAGGACGAATCCGCCCAGGCCGATGAGCAGGAGGACCTTCTGGACCTCCCGGACCCGGTCGTACATGGGCTCGAGCGAGATGCCGATCTTGACCGAGCCCCAGCGCTGGGAGGACTGTGGGGAGAAGGCCGGAACCTCCCGCTCCAGGATGCGGACGGACCGGCCCTCCAGGGACAGGGTCCGGGCCCCGGAGCCGGTCTCGCCCTCCAGGGCGTCTTCCGGAAGGAGGGACGCGGCCACGACATCGACGTGCGGCCGGACCGCCCCGTTGGCCGCCTGGGGCTGGCCCTGGCGGTCGTAGACGACGATGTAGGCCAGGTCCTCCTTGACGTGGTCGTCGACGTACCTCTGGACGGCCGTCCAGTCCTGGCGCACGAGCGACTGCAGGTTGGCGTCGGCGACGTAGCGGGCCTGGATGAGGGCCCGCTCCTCGGTCTCGTCCTTGAGGATCTTGGCCTCGCGGATCTGGATGACGAACAGGACGGCCCCGACGAGGAGCAGGACGAGCAGGGTGATCCAGAAGACGAGGCGGGTCGTGATCGTGATCTTGAGCTTCACCGGGTCCTTCTCAGTCCTCCAGCCAGATCTCCTTGACGTCGAGAAAGATGAAACCCATGGCCGGGACCTTGACGCCCCGGACCTCGGGCCGGAGGGCGATGCGGACGCGCTCGGAGAACAGGGGGATGGCCGGGACGTCCTGGAACAGGACCTTCTCGGCCTCCCGGAACAGGCCGGCCCGGCGCTCCCAGCTCGACTCGACCTCGGTCAGGCCGACGAGGGCGTCGAGGCGCGGGTTGACGTAGCGGGAATTGAGCCCGTTGACGACGGACCGGGATTGGAACAGGGGCACGACGATGTTCTCGGCGTCGGGGTAGTCCATGGTGTAGTCGAGGAACTTGAGGTAGGGCGCCCGGACGTCGCGGACGTCCTCGGGCCGGCGCAGGTAGCGGACCTCCAGGCCGATGCCCAAGGCGGCCAGCTGGCGCTCGAGCTCCCGGGCGAAGCGGGCCGTGGCGTCGGTGCGCTCGGACTCGAAGAGCAGCCGCAGGGTCAGCCCGCCGGGCCCGCTTCCCGCCAGCAGGCGGTCGAGCAGGAGCTTGGCCGCCGGCGGGTCGGCGGCCGGCCCGCCGGCCCGGGGGAAATAGCCCGGCAACAGGGGCGGGATGAAATTATCCAGCGGCTGGTGGACGTGCGAGACCGTGTCGTAGGCCCCGGCCAGGCGGGCCTTGTCGAGCCCCAGGGCGATAGCCCGGCGGACCTCCGGCCTGTCGAGGGGCGGGACGTCGCAGCTGAGGGCCAGGAAGAACGTCCGCAGCGTATCGTTCTCCAGGACCGGGTAGCGGCGGCGCAGCAGCCGCTCCGTCGACACCGTGACCAGGTGGACGCTGCCCTCCTCGAACTGGTCGTCCGTGAAGTGAGGGCTGTACTCGACGGCCGAGAGATAGGGCTTGTGGGCGCCGAAGTAGGCCCCGTTGCGCTCCAGGCGAACGCCCAGGATCTCCAGCCGGGGGCTGCGGATCCATTCCGCGAATTTGAACGGGCCCGTCCCGACGGGCTTGTTGAAAAAGCCCCGGCCCTGGCTCTCGAGGAGGTCCTTGGGCAGGACCTTGCAGTAGTGCATGCCCAGGAGGTAGAGGCCGACCGAGCCGAAAGGACGGGTCCAGAGGATCTCGAAGGTCGACGGGTCGACGACCCGGAAGCCGGAGACATCGCCGGCCTGGCCCTGCCGGTAGGCCTCGGCCCCGGCGACCTTGTGCGTGAAATACTGGTAATAGGTGTTGCCGGGCCGGTCTTTGACCAGCCGCTCGAGCGAGTATTTGACGTCGTCGGCCGTGAGCTCGCGGCCGTTGTGGAAGCGGACGCCCCGGCGGAGCTTGAAAGTGATCCGCGAGCCGCCGTCGGAGATGACCCAGTACTCGGCGAGCGACGGCATGGGATTGTAGTGGGAATCGAACTTGACCAGGCCGTCGAAGAGCTGCTCGGTGATGAAGTAATGGGAGGCCAGGGCGGGGTCGAAGACGCGGTTGAAGGGCAGCCAGTTGCCTTTGATGCGGAAGGTCCCGTTATAGCGGGGCGCGGGGCCCGTCCCTTGGGGTCCGGGGGAAGCCGGTACGGCCGCGGCGGTCAGACCGGCGAACAGGACCAGGACGGGGACGAGCGGGCGGCGCGCGGGGCGGAGGGTGGTCATCGGGGCCATCCCATCATAACCGAAAAAAGAGCGCTTTTCATCTTTCGGCCCGCGGCCCTTATTTTGCAAGGATCATGCCACCCGGCAGGATACACATCCTATTGAATAAAAACGAATTGCGAGAATCGGAGAGAATCGGATGTAAATAATATTTACATCCGCCGGCGGCCGGGGCCCTATTTCCCGGCCTGGGCCATGACCTTTTCGAAGACACGGAAGAAGTTCCCGCCCCAGATCTTCTCGATCTCACGGTCGGTGTAGCCGCGGCGGATGAGCTCCTCGGTGACGTGGATCATGCCGCTGACATCGTCGCATCCGACGACGCCCCCGCCGCCGTCGAAGTCAGTGCCGATGCCGACGAAATCGACGCCGACGAGGGCCCGGACGTGGTCGATGTGGTCGACGAGGTCGGCGACCGTCGGACGGGCCTGGGGGTACTTCTGGTTGATGGCGTCGCGCTCGGCCATGGCCCTCTGGCGGAGGGACTCGTCCTTGAGGTCGCGCAGGCTGCCGTACTTGGCTTCCATCTCCTTGATGGCCCGCTCACGCTCCGGGATGACGGGAGGGGTCTTGACGTAGGCCCCGAGGAAGCAGATCTGGATGACGCCGCCGGCCTCGGCCAGGGCCTTGATCTGGTCGTCGGAGAGGTTGCGGGGATTGTCGCAGACGGCCCGGCAGCTCGAGTGGGAAGCGATGATGGGGGCCTTCGAGGCGGCCAGGACGTCGAAGAAGGACTTGTCCGAGGCGTGCGAGATGTCGACGATCATGCCCAAGCGGTTGCACTCGGCCACGACCTCGCGGCCGAAGGCGCTCAGGCCCTCGTCGGCCGGGGCGCGGCGGTCGGTCGAGGAGTCGCAGATGTCGTTGTCGGACGAGTGGCAGAGCGTGATGTAGCGGACGCCCCGGTCGTAGAAGGTCCCGACCAGCGACAGGTCCCGCCCGAGGGGATAGCCGTTCTCCATGCCGATGAAAGCCGTGAGCTTGCCGGCCTTCTTCAGGCGCCGGGCCCCGGCCGGATCGACGGCCAGCCCGATGGTGTCCGCGTAGGTCGCCGTCATGAGGCGAACGGCCTCGACGGCCTTGAGGGCGCCTTCCTTGGCCTTGGCGTACCCTTCCGGGGTGCGGGGGCCCTGGCCGACGAAGGCGGCGAAGAACTCCGCGTCGAGCCCGCCCTCCCGCATCCGCGGCAGGTCGATCTTGCCGCTGGCCCGCAGGGCCGGGTCGTGGCGCTCGCCGATCTTCCAATCGGTCCGGAGCAGGCCGAAGGCCGTGTCGCAATGGGTGTCGACGGTCAGGATCCGCTTGTGGAGTTCCCGGGCCTTGGCCTCGACGGAGGGCGGCGTCTGCGATGCGCGGCAGGACGACAGAAGGAACGAGGCGGCGAGGACGGCCAGGATGGCGGGAACGACGGACGCGGGACGGCGACGGCTCATGGTCTCTCCTTCAAGGCCCGGGGCGCCGGGCGGCATAAGACGGGGATTATAACAGAAACCGGCCTCAATCGTGCCGCAGGGCCACGACGGGGTCGACGCGGGCCGCCCGGCGGGCCGGGTAGAGGCCCGAGACGAGACTGACGACGAGCGAAAAGGCCACGGCCCCCAGGAAGACGAAGACCGGGAAGGCGAAGTAGCCGATATAGGGCATCCCCTGCCCGGTCGTGTAGAGATTGACGACGCGGTTGATGACCAGGCTCGTGACCCAGCCGAGAAGGCAGCCGGCGCCGCCGCCGAGCAGGCCGATGGCCCCCGATTCGAAGAAGAAGATGCGGCGGATGTCGCCGTCCCCCGCTCCGACGGCCTTCATGACCCCGATCTCCCGGGTGCGCTCGAGGATGGACATGACCATGGTGTTGACGATGCCCAGGGCGGCGACGACGATGGCGATCATGCCGACGGCGGCCAGGACCATGTCCATGACGACGAAGCCCCGCATGATCTGGTCGAACTGGTCGGCCAGGGCGAAGGTCGAGAAGCCCATCTCGCGGACCCGGGCCTTGACCGGCTCCAGGTCGCGGGGCGAGCGGACCTTGACGCTGACGCCCGAGTAGCCCAGGCCGCCCTCGGTCAGGCGGAACAGGTCCCAGACGCTCGTGAACGGCAGCCGCTTGATGCCCGCGGCCGGCCCCGGCGGGAGCAGGACGTCGTTCTGCCCCATGCCCGGCCCGTCGCCGAACTCGGAGAACTCCGTGACGCCGACGATGGGGAACTCACGGGCGTCCCGGCCCAGCGGGGACGCCCCCCCCGAAAGGACGGCGGCCGGGCCGGCCGAAAGGATCCGGCCGAGGTCGAGGAAGACCGAGGTGACCCGGACCGTCCGGCCCACCGCGGCCGCCGGGTCCTTGGCCCCGAGCCGGCGCAGGAAGGACCGGCTGACGACCACGCCCGCCTCGTCGTCGGAATCGTAGGCCCGCCCCCATTTGACCGGCACGGCCTTGGAGCGGGCCACCGACGCCGGCACGACCTGGACGAGGCGGAACTCCTCCTCGCCGTCGAGCCCGACGAGGGCCGGGAAGTTGACGTCGGGATAGGCTGTGGCGACGCCGGGGATGCCGGCGATGGCCTCGACCGCCGCCGCGTCGAGGACGGCCTCCGGGCGGCCCGGCTCCGGCGCCCGCGGCCGCGGCGCGTCCGGATCGCCCTCGGGGCCCCGGGAGCGGGCGGGCGAGACGAGCACGGTGTTGAAGAGGTCCGAGGCCCGGAAAGCCTCCGAGACGTTCTTCTGGATGCCTTTGCCGAACGAGATCATGGATACCAGGGCCCCGACGCCGATGGCCACGCCCGAGGCGGTCAAGGCGGTGCGCAGCTTCCGCTTCCGGAGGCCCTCGAGGGCGAAGCGGACGGCGTCCCCGGTCCTCACGGCCGGCCCTCCGGAGCGGCCACCCGCCCGTCGCGGAGGCGCACGACCTCGTGGGCGAACTCGCGGACCAGGGCCTCCTCGTGGGTGACCATGACCACGGTCAGGCCGCGGTCGCGGTTGAGCCCGGCCAGCAATCCGACGATCTCCCGCGAAGTGGCGCTGTCGAGGTTGCCGGTCGGCTCATCGGCCAGGAGCAGGCGCGGCCCGTTGGCCAGGGCCCGGGCCACGGCCACCCGCTGCTGCTCGCCGCCCGAGAGCTCGGCCGGGCGGTGCCCGCCCCGGCGGGCCAGGCCGACCTGCTCGAGGAGCGCGGCCGCGCGCCGCCGCCTCTCGGCCCGCTCGACGCCGGCGAAGACGAGCGGCAGCTCGACGTTCTCCAGGGCCGTGCGGGCCGGGACGAGGTTGAAGGACTGGAAGATCATGCCGGCCACGGTCCGCCGGTAGCGGGCCAGGGCCTCCCGGTCCATGCCCGACACCGGGACGCCGCCCACCTCGATGGTCCCCGTTGTCGGCGTGTCCAAGCCGCCGAGCAGGTTGAGCAGGGTCGATTTGCCCGAGCCCGAGGCCCCCGTGACGGCGACGAAGCGGCCCTCGCCGATGTCGAGAGAGACGTCCTCGAGGGCGGCGACGCGGACGTCGCCGACGGCGTATGTCCGGGCCAGGCCGCGGACGCGGACGAGGGGCGGGGCGCTCATCGGCCGGCCGGGAGGTCCCGCGTGAGGACGTAGCGATTGGCCGGGCCCTCCGGGCCGGCCTTGAGGAAATCGGCCACCCGGTAGCCTCGCTCGAAGAGCCGGCGCAGGACCGTCCGGGTGGCCAGGCGCCAGTCGACGGGAATGCGCCGGACCTCCGCCGCCGGGACGTCCGTCTCCTGGAGCATGCGGTAGAAGTCGAGGGGGATGCGGGCGAGGAGCGTGTCGCCCTCGGCCTCGGGGTCCGTTCCCTCGACGACCTCGAGGTCGAGCGGACCGCCGCGGCCTTCGACCCGGCGGACGGAGGCCCGCACGGTCTCGGGCGCCCGCCGGACGGCCCCGGCGTCGGGCACCGGGGGCCGGCCCGCCCGGGCCAGGTCCCACGACATCAGGAAGCGGTCGGTCGGGACGTCGGTCCGGTTGAGGTGGCCGCCGTACTCGCCGTAGGTGGCGATACGGTATTCCAGGACGTCCATCCCGAAGCGGCGGATGTTGCGGTTGGCGTTGACCCCGGTCAGGGGATCGTAGGTGCAGATGATGGTCGAGACGCCCATGAGCCCGAGGACCATCTCCCGCTGGAACTCCTTGAGCAGAACGCCCAGCCCGTAGCTCTGGAAGGGCCGGCGGACCCCCGCGTACTGGGCGTAGAAGCGGAGGTTGGCCGGGTCGCGGTAGCCGGTCTCCTTGTCGCGGACGCCGACGAAGCCGTAGCAGAAGCCGGCCAGGCCGGCCTCGAAGCCGCCGCCGGGGGCCTCGGCGAAGGCCCCGAGGAACAGGCTGCCCCCCTCTTGGAAGACGTTCTCGCACATCATGTTGCGGGAGCTCGACAGGTGGTCGTCGGGGAAACCCCAGATGTCCTCCCGCAGGGCTTCGTACTTGTCGTAGTCGGCCGGATCGCCGGACGTCTCGACGCGCAGGAGGAAGCGCCGGTCGCGGACGGTGACGGTCTTCTCGAGGGATCTCATGCCGCCGAGTATTCTAAACGAACGGGGCGCCCCGTTCAACGGCCCGGCCGCCCGGGGCGTTTTGACACTCCCCGTCCCCCCCTATACAATAAGGAGGCCCGCCCCCGGCGGGAACAAGGGACCATGAACGCCACGACCGAAGCCAAAGCGCCGCTCAGGACGGCCACCCTGGTCAATCCCCGGGCGGCCAATTACAAGTGGAAGAGGCGGCGGCTCCTGCGGGCCTATCTCCAGAAGAAGCTCCCCGGGGACATCTTCGACGGGCTCGACGACGGCCTGGCCTCGACTATCGCCCGGGCCGCCGCCGCCAGCCGGGACGCCGACGTCGTCGTGGCCATGGGCGGGGACGGCACGGTCGCCGACACGCTCCAGGGCATCTTCGACGCCGGCAAGGCCAAGGACGTCCTGTTCGGGGTCATCCCCTTCGGCAGCGGCAACGCCTTCCGCAAGTCCTTCGACATCCCCAAGAACCCCCTGCGGGCCATCGACCGCCTGGCCGAGGGCGTGCCGCGGACGATCGACCTTATGGAGGTCGAGGGCCGGGTGGCCGCCTTCGCCAGCATCGGGGCCACGGCCCGGGTGACCGGCGAGAAGCTCCGGGGCAAGGTCCAGGGGCTGTGGGGCCACGTCCTGGCCGGGCGCCGCCTGTTCGACACCCCGGCCGAGGAGAAGTCGATCGAGCTCTACGAGGGCCGCGACCGTTCCGGGCCGTTCGATCGCAAAACGGTCTCGTCCCGGTTCTTCGACTGCATCGTGGCCAAGACGAACCATTTCGGCTACAGCTGGCGGGTCGCGCCCGAGGCCGTCGTCGACGACGGCTACCTCGACGTCACCCTGTTCGAGATCGGACCGCTCAAGTACGCCCTGCTGTTCCCGCTCATCTATTTCGGCTTCTATCAGCGCCGCCTGCGCCACTTCAAGGCCCGGCGGGTCGTCATCAGCGGCAAGGACCTGCCCATCCAGTTCAACGGCGAGTTCCTCGGCGACCGGGACCGCGTCGAGTTCCGGGTCCTGCCGAAGGCCATCCGGATGGTCGTACCGCCGACGCGCCGGGCGGCCAAGCGGTTCCGCGCGGCATGACCGATCCCGCCCCCGAGGAGGCCCCATGAGAAGGATCCCCGTCCTCATCGCCGCCCTGGCCGCCGCCCTGGCCGCCTGCGCCCCCCGGATCAGCATCGACCTGCTCGGCGAGGACGCCCTGCGGGAGGTCGTCCTCGTCGACGGCCGGGCCAAGGACAAGGTCCTGATGATCGACATCGATGGGACCATCTCCTCGGCCCTCGAGACCGGCTTCCTGTCCCGGGAGAAAAGCGTCGTCGCCCGCGTCTTCGAGCGCCTCGAGCGGGCCGCCCGCGACCCCCTGGTCAAGGCCGTCATCCTCCGGCTCGACACGCCGGGGGGCGAGGTCACGGCCAGCGACATCGTCTACCACGAGGTCCTGCGCTTCAAGGAGCGCACGGGCCGGCCCGTCGTCGGCCTGATGATGAGCGTGGCCGCCTCGGGCGGCTACTACATCGCCTCGGCCTGCGACCATATCGTCGCCCACCCGTCGACCCTGACCGGCAGCATCGGGGTCATCTCCGTTTTCCCCAGCGTCGAGGGGCTGATGGCCAAGGTCGGGGTCAAGGTCGAGGTCGTCAAATCGGGCGGGGCCAAGGACTCCGGCTCGCCGTTCCGGGACATGTCCGTCGAGGACCGGCGGATCTTCCAGGGCATCGTCGACGAGTACTACGAGGGCTTCCTGCGGGTCGTCGCCCGCGGCCGCGGCGACAAGGTCCCGGCCGACCGGCTGCGGACGATCGCCGACGGGCGCGTCTACACGGCGCCCCAGGCCCTCGATCTCGGGCTCATCGACGCCGTGGGCTACTTCGACGACGCCTTCGAGGAGGCCAAGTCGAGGGCCGGCCTGGCCGGGGCCAAGCTCGTCTCCTACACCTACTTCCCCAAGACCAAATCGAACATCTACGCCGGCCCGGCCGGGACGCCCTCGCTCACGGACGCCAAGGTCCTGGAGACGCTGGCGGGGAGCCTGAAGACGGGCTTCTACTACCTCTGGCTGCCGCGGACGGACTGACGGCGCGGACCGGGCCCCCGGGCCGTCAGGGCTCGACGACGATCTCGAACTGGGGCGCGCGCTGGATGTGGGCCTTGACCGTGCAGTGGTCGACGGCCTTGACGATGGCGAACTTGTACTTCTCGGGGAAGCCGGCGGGCAGGCCCAGACGGACGGTGACCTTGTCGATCATCTTGGAGGCCTCGCCCCGCTCGGTGGCCATGGTCACGGACAGCCCCTCGGTCGCGAGCTTGCGCTCCTTGCAGAAGGCCAGGGCGTAGTAGCCCGCGCAGGCGGCCAGGGAGACGAGGAAGTAGTCGAAGGGCGAGGGCGCCGTGCCGTCGCCGCCGTCGCGGACGGGCTGGTCGGTCTTGACGGTGAAACCCTTATATGCGACGTCGATGCGGTAGTTCTCGCCGAAGACGACCTTGAGGTCCTTGGGGTTCATGATCGCTCCTTCACGGGTTTTTTCCGGGGCCGGCGCTCCCGGGGGCCCTCGAGGGCCTTGCGGAACATGGCCAGGATGACGTCCCGGTCCTTGGCGGTCAGGGCCATGCGGAAGAAGATGTCCTGCATCTTCTCCGTGATGAAGGCCCGGTTGGTGTCGCGCATGAACCCGAAGCTGTCGAGCATGTCGCGGAAGCGGCGGCCGGCCTCGGCCTGCGCGGCGTGGGAGAGCAGGATCTCGCGGCGGGGGGGCGGCAGGGGCCCGGGCGGGAAGACGAAGGCGTGGAGGGCCAGGGTGACGGCCACGCCGAGGTTGTAGGACGGCTGGCGGGCGGCCTGGGGGATGTGGAAGCGGATGTTGGCCCGGCCGAGCTCCGCCTGGGTCAGCCCGGTCCGCTCGTTGCCGAAGACCAGGCCGACACGGGCCTCGGCCGGGTATTCGGCGGCCCGGGCCGCGGCGTCCGTGAGCGAGACCAGGGGGAAATCGTGGCGGACCCGCGCCGTCGAGCCCAGGACGAGGGAGAGGTCGGCGACGGCTTCGTCGAGCGTGGCGAAGGACCGGGCGGACTCGAGGACGGCCTCGGCGTGGATGGCCGTGCGCCAGGCCGGGGCTTCGAGCCGGTCGAGGCCGACGAGGCGCAGGTCGGAGACGCCGGCGTTGGCCATGCCCCGGGCGGCCAGCCCGATGTTCTCGGAGCTGTCCGGGCGGACCAGGACGACGGCCAGCCGGGCGGGATCGGTCTTCGCGCTCACCGCCCGATTATAGCGGAGGCGGGGCCCGGGCGAAAGGCCTCCGCGCGGGCGGGGCGGCGCCGCCCGCGCATTGACAGTCCGCGCGCCGGGGTGCTATAACCCGCGGGGGGAGGACCTGACCGGGAGGAGGAGGAGGAACGATGTCGGTCAAGAGACAGGCGGCGCGCGCGAAGGCCGGCGGCGCTTCGGGACGGCGTCGGCCCGGGACCAGGGACCTCGAGGGCCTGTTCCTCGCCCGCGGTTTCGAGGACTTCCGCTGGCTCGACCCCCGGGAGATCGTCGTCGCCGAATGGGTCCGCATGAAGTGCCTGTACGGCTGCCGCGAGTACGGCCACAACGCCGCCTGCCCGCCCAACGCCCCGCCGGTCGACGCCTGCGCCCGCTTCTTCCGGGAATACCGCAGGGCCGTCGTCTTCCACTTCGCCAAGAGCGTGGAGCGGCCCGAGGATCGCCACGCCTGGGGCCGCAAGCTCAACCTCGAGCTCCTCAAGCTCGAGCACGAGGTCTTCAAGGCCGGCTTCGTCAAGGCCTTCCTGCTGTTCTTCGACAGCTGCGGCCTGTGCCTGGACTGCGCCGAGACCCGGGCCGATTGCAAGGAGCCCAAGCTGTCGCGGCCGACGCCCGACGCCCTGGCCGTGGACGTCTATCGCACGGTCCGCAAGATCGGCTACCCCATCGAGGTCCTGTCCGACTACGGCCAGGAGATGAACCGCTACGCCTTCCTGCTCGTCGACTAGCGGGAAGAAAGGAGCCCCGACATGTGGTGGGACGGCAAGATCCAGAGGACCTTCCGCTGCCGGCTGGAGCAGAGGCCGGGCAGCCTCGGCCGCCTGCTCTCGGCCGTCGGCGAGGCGGGCGGGCTCATCGGCGAGATCCGCATCGTCCTCATGGGCGGCTCGGCCGTCGACCGGGACATCACCGTCTTCGCCGACGACCTGGCCCACGTCGACCGGCTCGTCGCCGTCATCGGCGCGACGGACGGGGCCCAGCTCCTCGAGGTCCGCGACGAGGTCCTGGAGATGCACCAGGGCGGCAAGATCGCCATCCGCAGCCGCTACGACATCTCCTCGCTGAGCGTCCTGCGGCGCGTCTACACGCCGGGCGTCGCCGAGGTCAGCCTCAAGATCAAGAACGACCCCGCCCTGGCCCGCCGCTTCACCTCCATCCGCCACCTCGTGGCCATCGTCACGGACGGCACGGCCGTTCTGGGCCTGGGCGACATCGGCCCCAAGGCGGCCATGCCGGTCATGGAGGGCAAGGCCAGCCTGCTCGAGACCCTGACGGGCCTGTCGGGCATGCCCATCCTGCTCGACACCAAGGACCCCGACGAGATCGTCGAGACCGTCGTCCACATGGCCCCGACCTTCGCCGCCATCCAGCTCGAGGACATCTCGGCCCCGCGCTGCTTCGCCATCGAGGAGCGCGTCCAGGCCCGGCTCGACATCCCGGTCATGCACGACGACCAGCACGGCACGGCCGTCGTCGTCACGGCCACCCTCCTCAACGCGGCCAAGGCCACCGGCATCGACCTCACGAAATGCGTCATCGGCGTCGTCGGCCTGGGCGCGGCCGGGCTGGCCCTGGCCAAGATGCTCATGTTCCGGTTCGGCCGGCCCGTCCTCGGCGCCGACATCGCCCCGGACGCCCTGGCCCGTCTGAAGGAGGCCGGCGGGACGCCCGCGGACCTGGCCGGGATCATGGCCGGGTGCGACGTCGTCATCGCCACGACGGGGGTGCCCGGGCTGATCAAGAAGGAAACGGTCCGCCGCGGCCAAATCGTCCTGGCCCTGTCCAACCCCAATCCCGAGATCGATCCCCAGGCCGCCCGGGCCGCCGGGGCCGCCTTCGCCGCGGACGGCCGGACCGTCAACAACGTCCTGGGCTTCCCGGGCATCTTCCGCGGCGCCGTCGACGCCGACGTCCCCCGCATCACCCGCGAGATGCTCATGGCCGCGGCCGAGGCCATCGCCGCGGCCGCCCCGCCGGGCCAGATCGTCCCCGATCCCCTGGACAAAGCCCTCCACAGGTCGGTCGCCCGGGCCGTGGCCCGGGTGGCCGTCGCCCAGGGCCTCAACAGGGACGACCTGACCGGGTATTTCGATTGACAACGGGCCGGGGGTCGGCTATATAGAGGCCACACGCCGGCCGGGGAAGCCGGCCGTTATCCTTACCCAGGAGGGAGCGCCATGATCACCGTCAAGGACATCCTCGACCAGAAGGGCCACACGGCCTGGACGATAACGCCCGAGGCCAAGGTCCTCGAGGCCCTCGAGCTCATGGCCAAGAAGGGGCTGGGGGCGCTCATCGTCCTCGACAAGGACGAGGTCGTCGGCATCATGTCCGAGCGCGATTATGCCCGCAAGATCATCCTCATGGGCCGCCAGTCCCAGGACACGCCGGTCAAGGACATCATGACCCGCGAGGTCTACGGCGTCCACTACGACACGACGGCCGAGGAGTGCATGGCCCTGATGACCGACAAGCACATCCGCCACCTGCCGGTCTGCAAGGACGGCAAGCTGGCCGGGGTCATCTCGATCGGGGACGTCGTCAAGGCCATCATCGGCGACCAACAGGTCAAGATCGAGAACCTCGAGAACTACATCATGGGGAAGTATCAATAACAGAACGGGGACATGTACCTGAGGTACGTGTCCCCTTTTAAAATCGCATAAGGTTCATCTCTCGGAGGGCGAGATAGGCCGCGCCGAGGACGCCCGCCGAATCCCCCAGGACCGCTTTCAGGATGGGGATCCGCCGTCCCGGCGTCCCGAACAGGGCCCTCTCCATGACCGGAGGGACCGCCTCGTACCAGACGGGGATGTTCGAGACCCCGCCGCCGAGGACGACGGCCTCGAGATCGAGGATGTTGACGCAGTTGGCGAAGAGCTCGCCCATGAGGCGGGCCGACTCGTTCAGGACGGTCCGGGCGGCGGGATCGCCGGCCACGTAGCGTTCGTAGACGCGGTCCGACGTCAGGTCCACTCCCTCGAGCTCGGCGTAGCGCCGGCCGATGCTGGGGCCGGACAGGTAGGCTTCGCCGCAGCCCCGGCGCCCGCACTCGCAGGGCCGGCCGTCGACGGCGATCGACATGTGGCCGATCTCCCCGGCGTTGCCGTGGGGCCCCCGGTGGAGCCGGCCGTCGAGGATGAGCCCCGAGCCCATGCCCGTGCCCAGGATGACGGCCATGACCGTCGTATACCTGCCGTGGCACTGGGCGAAGTACTCGGCCAGGGCCAGGCAGTTGGCGTCGTTCTCGACGATCAGCGGGACCGCGAGCTTCGATCGCAGCAGGCTGACGAGCCCAGGCTTCTCGTAGAGGGGCGTGTGCGGCGCGCCGTACATGATGTCGTCGGCGGCGCTGTAGGTGCCCGGCGTGCCCATGCCGGCGGCCTCGTACGTCACGCCGCCGGCGGTCTCGGCGACGAGCTCGAGGATATTGGCCACGACCCGCTC
>CAZFZU010000062.1:0-17509 GCA_964523615.1 uncultured Eubacteriales bacterium
GATATCCGCGACCTGACCCTCCCCGAGCTCAAAGACGAGCTCGTCGCCATGGGCGAGCGGCCCTTCCGGGCGGCCCAGATCTTCGACTGGCTCTACAAGAAGCGGGCCGCGCGCTGGGATGAGCTGACCAGCCTGTCCAAGCCCCTGCGCGAGAAGCTGGCCGCCCGTTTCGCCCTGGCCACGCTCACGATCGCCGACCGGCGGGCCTCGGCCGACGGCACGACCAAGCTCCTGCTGCGCCTGGCCGACGGCGAGCACGTCGAGACCGTCCTCATCCCGGACCGCACGGGGCGGCGGCTGACGGTCTGCCTGTCGACCCAGGTCGGCTGCAAGTTCGCCTGCGCCTTCTGCGCCAGCGGCCGCTACGGCTTCAAGCGCCACCTGACCCCGGCCGAGATCACCGGCCAGGCCCTGGCCGCGGAGCGCGAGGCCGGCCGCGAGCCCAGCAACTTCGTGTTCATGGGCATGGGCGAGCCCCTCGACAACTGGGACAACGTCGCCAAGGCCATCCGGATCATGAACGCGCCCGAGGGCATGGGCGTGGCCGCGCGCCGCCTGACCGTGTCGACGGCCGGCTTCGTCGACGCCTTCCCGAAGCTGGCCGCCCTCGACCTGCAGATCAACCTGTCGATCTCGCTCCACGCCGTCACCGACCGGCAGCGGGACCGCCTCATGCCCATCAACCGCCGCTTCCCGCTCGAGGCGGTCGTCGACGCGGCCGAAGCCTACGTGCGCGGGGGCGGCCGGATGATCACCCTCGAGTACATCGTCATCCGCGGCCTCAACGACTCGCTCGACGACGCCGACGGCCTGGCCGCCATCGCCCGGAGGCTCAGGGCCAAGGTCAACCTCATCGCCTACAGCCCCGTCGAGGGCTGCGATTTCCAGACGCCGGACGAGGCCGACGTGGCCCGCTTCCGGCGCTGGCTCGAGGAGCGCAAGGTCGGCACGACCGTGCGCCTGTCGAAGGGCGCCGACATCGCCGCGGCTTGCGGCCAGCTGGCCGGGAAGTTGCGGGACAAGGCCGGGGCCGCCGCCCCGGCGGAGAGGAAGCCATGAGACACGCCGCCATCGCCGCCGCCGCATGGTTCGCGCTCGCCACAATCGCCGTGCCCCCGGCGCCCGCCGCGGCGCCCCCGCCGCCCCCCGGCGACGATGCGCCGGCCCAGCGGTTCTTCCCCAAGGCCGACTTGATGTCGATCGGCGCCTATTACTATCCCGAGCACTGGCCGGAGGCGCAGTGGGAGCGGGACCTCTCGAACATGGCCAAGCTGGGCTTCGAGTTCACCCACTTCGGCGAGTTCGCCTGGGCCCAGCTCGAGCCGTCCGAGGGCCGGTTCGACTTCGCCTGGCTCGACCGGGCCGTGGCCCTGGCCGCCGCGGCCGGTCTCAAGGTCATCCTGTGCACGCCGACGCCCTGCCCGCCGGCCTGGCTGGGCGAGAAGCACCCCGAGATCTACCTCGTCGGCGGCGACGGCCGGCGCATGGAGCACGGCACGCGGGCCAACGGCTCGCTCGCCAACGAGGTCTTCCTGCGCTACTCGCGGCGCATCGTCGAAGAGCTCGGCCGCCGCTACGGGCGCGACCCGCGGGTCTGGGGCTGGCAGCTCGACAACGAGCCCTGGGGGCCGCCCGACTACAGCCCGTCGGCCCGGCGGGCCTTCCAGGCCTGGCTCGAGCGCGAGTACGGGTCGGTCGGGCGCATGAACGAGGCCTGGGGCGGCGCCTTCTGGAGCACGGCCTACGACTCCTTCGCCCAGGTCCTCATCCCCAACGAGACCCTGTTCGGCGAGGACGCCCTGAGCCCCCACGCCGTGCTGGACTTCCGGCGCTTCACGGCCGACACCCAGGCCGGCTTCCTCCATACGCAATACGACATCCTGCGCGGGCTCGTCCGGCCCGAACAGTGGATCACGACGAACTACATGAACGTGACCGACTCGGCCGACCCGCGGCGGACCGACCGCCTGGACTTCCTGTCGTTCACGATGTATCCCGTGCGCGGCGTGCCGAACCTGGGCGAGCTCGGCTTCCGGCTGGGCGACCCGAACCGGATGGCCATGGCCGTCGACTATTTCCGCTCGTTCAAGGGCGTGACCGGGGTCATGGAGCTCCAGCCGGGCCAGGTCAACTGGGCGGCGGTCAATCCCCAGCCCGAGCCGGGGGCCGTGCGGATGTGGCTGTGGCACGCTTTCGGGGGCGGGCTGTCGTTCGCCTGCACCTACCGCTACCGGCAGCCGCGCTTCGGCAGCGAGCTCTACCACGCCGGCATCGTCGGACCGGACGGCGTGACCCTGTCCCGGGGCGGCGAGGAGTTCGTCCGGGTCGGCGGCGAGATGCGCGAGATGCGCAAGCTCTACGACCCGGCGGCCGCGATGCCGGCGCGGGTCGCGGCCCGGCGGACGGCCTTCCTGTGGAGCCAGGATGTCATGTGGGACCTCCAGATCCACAAGCAGACCAAGCTCTGGGACACGCGCGACCACCGCAACAAGTGGATGGCCGCGGTCAAGGCGGCCGGGGCCCCGCTCGACTACATCGGGGAGGCGGACGGCTTCGCGGCCTATCCGTTCCTGGTCGCGCCGGCCTACCAGCTCGTCGACGATGCCTTGGTGGCCAAGTGGACGCGCTACGTCGAGGGCGGCGGGCACCTCGTGCTGACGTGCCGGACCGGGCAGAAGGACAAGAACGGCCAGCTGCCGGAGGCGCCGTGGGCGGGCGCGATCGCGCCGCTCGTCGGGGCGGAGGTCGAGCTCTTCGACGTCCTGCTCGAGGGCGGGCGCGGCCTGGTCCGCATGGGCGGGCGAGGCTACGCCTGGAACCGCTGGGCCGACGTGCTGGCGCCGGCGCCGGGGGCGGGGACGGAGCCGCTGGCCGTCTACGCCGACCAGTTCTACGCCGGCAAGCCGGCCGTCGTGACGCGGCGGCTCGGCCGGGGCTCGGTGACCTACGTGGGCGTGGACACGCTCGACGGCGGTCTCGAGCGCGAGGTCATGCGCCTCGTCTACGACCGGGCCGGGGCCGCACCCGAAAGCTACCCGCCGGGCGTCTACGTCGAGTGGCGCGACGGCTTCTTCGTGGCCGTCAATTATTCGTCGCGGGCGTACGATGTGCCGCTCCCGGCCGGGGCCCGCGTCCTCGTCGGCCGCAATCCCCTCTCCCCCGCCTCCGTCCTGGTTTGGCGATAGGCGGCGGACCGGCCAAAAATGGGGGACATGATACCTATTTCCTATTTATTTTCTTATTGAGCAGCCTGACCTCGGCCGTTCTTCCCCTTTCCGATGTCTAATGGGGGACATGATGCCAATTTCCGTTTTTTTTGCGGCCCTGAGAAACATCTCCCGTGCCCGGCGTCCTTCATTACGAGGGAGGATAAAATGCCACGATTCGCACGGGTCGTCATCCCCGGATGTCCGCACCATTTGATCCAACGGGGTAACCGCCGCCAACGCGCGTTCTTTTCGGACGAGGACAAGGCCTTCTTCCTTATCTTACTGAGTCGAGAAGCCGCGGCGCACGGAATCTCCCTCCGGGCATTCTGTTTGCTTGATAACCACTTCCATCTCATTGCGGTCCCCCAGAGAGAGGACAGCTTCGCCCGGGGGCTCGGAGAAGCCCAGCGCCGTTATACCCTGGTCATTAACGCCCGGGAGGGCTGGAAGGGTTTTTTATGGCAGGGGCGGTTCAGCTCTTATCCGCTCGACGAAGGCCATCACTATTCGGCGATCCGCTATGTCGAGAGGAATCCCGTTAGGGCTGGGCTCGTCGCGCGAGCCGAGGACTATCCTTGGTCGAGCGCCTTGGCCCACGTCAGGAAGGAGCCTCATCCCCTGCTCACGCCCTTCGCCTTCGAGAAGTCGGTCGAGGATTGGTCGGGCTACCTCGGTCAGAAGGAAGATCCTGAGGAGATCAGGGAATTCACGGACCACGAACTCACGGGCCGGCCGTTGGGCAATGAGGATTTTATCAAGCGCCTCGAAGGGCTGTCGGGGCGGATCCTCGCTCCCCAACCTAAAGGAAGGCCCAAAAAAAATGGGAAATAGGTATCATGTCCCCCATTTTAACGGATGTTAACGACGATCCAGAGCAGCAGGATGATCACACCGACGAGGGCCCAGCAGCCGGCGAAGCCGAGGACGTCGACGAGCTTGGGCTTCATGATCTCCCAGTTCGAGCCGGGGCGCAGCTTGTGCATCTCGACGACCTCGTCGTAGCGCTCGACGGCCCGCCGCAGGGCCCGTTCCTCGTCCTCGGGCGTCGGCTGGACCGGCGTGTGGACCCGGGCGAAGAAGCGGTCGAGGTCGGCCTTGGGCACAGGCCGGGTGAAGGCGCTCAGCAGGAAAAGCAGAACGAACGGGAACAGGGCGTCGAAGCCAAACCGGACTGCGCTCAGCTGGGCCTTGCTGAAGCCCGTGAAATCGACGCCGGCCCAGCTCAGCACCCACAGCTCGGCGTGGAAGCGCCCCATGCCGACCTTGGGCGAGCCCGGGTCCGTCGGATCGGTCCGGACGACCTTCTCGAAGAAGATGCCCTCGGGCGGATTGGTGTGGGGCTTGCGGATGACCTGGCCGACCGCTGACGCCCGCCCGGCCTCGACGTCCTCGCGCACGGCCTGGGTCGTGATCATGACCGTCCGGGCCCGCGTCTCCCGCAGGAAGCCCGGGCGCGTCCGCGCCGCGTCGAGCGAAGGAAAGACGTTGGGGATGACGGCGTAGATGGCGAAACAGATGAAGACCTGGGCGATGACGGCCGCCCGCGTCACTCGCCGCCACAGGAAGCCCAGCCAGATGGCCGCTCCGAAGACGGCCGGCAGCGAGATGAAATACTTGAACATATCGAGCAGGTTGCCGATGAACAGGGCCACGCCCACGCCGCCGAGCAGGGTCACGCCGATGGCGACGCGCCCGACGTTGATGAGGTGGCGGTCGGACTTGGGCTTGACGAACGGTTGATAGAGATTGCGGATGAAGAGGGCCGAATAGGACACGCTCGATCCGGCCAGGCTCGACATCTTGGCCGAGAGCACCCCGGCCATCATCAGCCCGATGGCCCCGGGGAAGAGCAGGTCCATGGTCATGTGGCCCCAGATGAGGTCGGGATCGTGGAGCTTCCCCGAGTAGAGGGCGATGGCCAGAAGGCCGGTCAGGGCCCAGAAGATCATGATGAAGCGCTTGAAGAACATGCCCCCGATCATGCCCACCCGGGCCGTCATCTCGTTCTTGGCCGAGCCGGCCGTCTGCATGCCCGTGGCCACGGCGATGATCGAGACGAGGTTGGCCAGGACCATGGCCAGGATGGTGTACCAGGCGTACTCGCTCGTCGCGGCCGACCCGAAGAGCTTGAACATGTAGTCGGGCACGGCGGCATGGAGGCCGGCGAATCCCCCGACCCGGTGCAGGGCGATGGGGATGAGCATGAGCGAGAAGGTCGTCAGGAGCAGGCCCTGGATGACGTCCGTGATGGCCGCGGCCAGGAACCCGCCCATCATGGTGTAGACGGCCACGATGACCGTGTAGATGAGGTAGATCGAGACGGAGTCCGTGTAGGAGATGAAGGCCTTGAGCTCGCCCTTCTTCTGCCGCTCGCCGAGCTCGGTGAGGCGGGCCGCGTCGGCGGCGTCGAGCTCGGCCTTGTCGGCCCTGGCCTGCAGGGCCCGGTACTCGGCGAACAGGTCGACGCTCTGCCTCTCGGCGACCGTGTACTTGGCGGCCGGCTTCGGCGTCAGGGCCATCATGGTCTTGGCGGCGACCATGTAGCCGACGCCGTTGCCGAGAAAGGCCATGAACAGGGTGAAGACGGCGAAAGCGCCCCCCAGGAAGCGGCTCTTGAAGCGCTCGGTGAAGAAATCGCCGATGGTCACCAGCCGGACGCGGCGGAAGAAGGCCGTGGTGAACCAGTAGAACGGCGTCAGGAACAGGACCAGGTACTGGATCCACATGCCGCCGACGCCCTGGCGGTAGACCTCGCGCGAGACGACGATGGCCTGGTCGGCGTTGGTGGACGTCCCGAGGTTGAGGAAGAACTGATAGACCTTGCCCAGGCGGCGGCCGGCGACGTAGAAGTCCTCGGTCGTCTTGGTCTTGCGCGACGCCCGCCAGCCGAGGAAGAGGACGACCGCGACGAAGGCGACGACGATCGCGAAATCGAGGATATGCAGCCCGGCGACGGTCATGAGCCTGCTTAAGACCCTGGGCCCGGAGGACAGGCCCGAAAATGGGAAATAGGTATCATGTCCCCCATTTTAAAAGTTACCCGAGTATTTCAGCCAAAGGTCGTCGGCGAGCTTCCAGTAGGCCGCGACGGCCTTGCCGGCGATGTCGTGGGAATACTTCGTCAGCATCTCGCGGGCCTTCTTCGGGTCCTTCTTCCAGACCGCCAGGGCCTCCTCCTCGAACTTGGCCTGGCCGGCGAAGGCGCCGTCCTCGATGGGCTTCCAAACGGCCTCGATGTCCTTGGACATCTCCTGCCAACGGAAGTTGGCCAACCGGCTGACGGTCCGGAAAGCCCACCAGGCGCAGTCGCGGCTGAAGGCCCAGCGCCCGTCGACCATGTACGGGGCCGGCATCTGCGCGATGCCGATGTAGATGGGGACGTGGGGCGTCGTGGCCGGGTTGTCGTAGCCGAGCCAGACGACGCCGCCGATCGGCCCCGGCAGCCAGTCGCGCGACTGGGTGATCTGGAGGTAGGTCGCCGCCGGCGAGCAGATCGTCCGCTCCCGCTTCAGCCGGAACAGGGCCAGCGTGTCGCCGTTCATGAACGGCGTCGCGACCGGGCTCTTGACGAGCTCGCCCTTCCGGTTGAGGGCGACCAGGGTCCGGGTCATGTCGTACTCGGTCCCGCCGTAGGTGTCGCGGAAGACGGCCAGGACGTCGGCGACACCGACCTTCTTGTCGGGCTTGACCGAGAAGGGATAGTTCTCCGACTCGGGATTGAGCTTGAGGGACGGGGCCAGCAGGCTCAGCACGCGCCACTCCCGGCGGCGGCAGTACAGGCTCGTCCGCGACTCGGGGTTGTAGGCGTAGGTGAACTCGAACGGCCGGCCGCCCGCCTTGGACCACCAGCCCATCTCCTCGGCCAGCGCGTGGACGTTCGCCGAGGCCAGGTACCGGTCCGGCTGGGAGAGATCGATCTGCATGATGCGCCCGGCGTTGGCCGAGACGCCGATCTCGTCGTCTGGGACGCGCTGGGCCGCCCAGACCGCCCCCTTCTTGCCCTTGCCCGGGCCGTGGATCTCGAGGTGCCAGACCTCCTTGGTGTCGGCGAAGGTGAAGCACTCGCCCCAGTCGTTGTAGCCGTAGGCCTTGGTCAGCTCGTCTAGGACCCGGATGGCCTCGCGGGCCGTCTTGGCCCGCTCGAGGCAGAGCCGGTAGAGCTCGGGCGCGTCGATGATGCCGTTCTCGCTGACGAGCTCGCGCCGGCTGCCGATCGTCGTCTCCCCGATGGCCAGCTGGTGCTCGTTCATGATGGGGTAGGCCGCGTTGAGGAAGGCGTAGGTCTCGGCGGCCTGGGGGATCTCGCCCGTTTCCAGGCGGTCGGGGTCGTTGGGGCCCTTGGTCCGCTTGGGCTCGTAATAGACCTTGGCCATAGCGCCGGGCTTGTGCTTGGCTCCCGGGACGATGGTCATCCAGGTCCGGTCGGTCCCGGAGTCGCAGGAGTGGGAGGTCATGGTCGAGCCGTCGACCGAAGCCAGCCGGCCGACCAGGACCGAGGTGCAGGATTCGAACTCGGGCGTCCCGTCCGGGCGAGCCGCCGGCTCTTGGGAAGCCGTCGCCAGGGACAGGGCCAGGACGGCCAGGCCGAGGACCGGGAACATGAGCGTACGCATCTTTCTCATCTCGCTCCTCCTCGAAGGCCGTTTATAACACGCGTCCGCGACCCGGTCAATCGCGCGGATTGACGGCGTGGGAGGACTTTGCTATAGGTGTTCAGCCATGTTCGAAGCGTCGCCGCCCTCTCCCTCGTTCGGGGAGATCCTCGCCCTGGCCTCGGGCCTGGCCTGGGCCGTGGCGGTCATCCTCTTCCGGGTCAGCGGCCGCCGCATCCACCCCATCGGCCTCAACTTGGCCAAGAACCTGCTGGCCCTGGTCCTGATCGTGCCGACGCTCCTCGTTCTCGGCGAGTCCCTGGCCCCCTCCGTCCCGCTCGCCACGACGGGCCTGCTCCTGCTCAGCGGCGTGCTGGGCATCGCCGTCTCGGACACGCTCTTCTTCCACGCCCTGAACCGTCTCGGGGCCAGCCTGACGGCCATCGTCGACTGCTTCTACAGCCCGTTCGTCATCGCCCTGTCGTTCGTCCTGCTCGGCGAGCGGCTGTCCCCGGTCCAGCTCCTCGGCGCCGGCCTGGTCGTCTCGGCCGTCCTGACGCTCTCGAAGGAGGGCAAGATCGAGAGGATCGGCCGCCGCGACCTCGTCCTCGGCATCGTCTACGGCATCCTGGCCATGTTCTTCGTCGCCTTCGGCATCGTCATGGTCAAGCCCGTGCTGGGCGGCGTCTCGGTCTATTGGGCGACCTTCGTCCGCATCGCCGGCGGGGCCATCGCCCTCGTCGCGCTCCTGCCTTTCCTCCGGGGCCGCCGGGCCATCTTGGCCCCCCTCTTCGAGCGCCGCAACTGGAAGGCCCTGGTCCCGGCCTCCTTTTTCGGCTCCTACCTCTCGCTCATCCTGTGGATGGGGGGGATGAAGTACGCCAAGGCCTCGGTCGCCTCCGTCCTCAACCAGCTCAACACGATCTTCATCGTCGTCATCGCGGCGATCGCCCTCAAAGAGAAGCTGACGGGCTGGAAGCTGTTGGCGGTGGCCCTGGCCCTCGTCGGGGCCTATCTGACATCGATGCCGTTTTGATAAACGGGGACACAATACCTATTCACCTATTTTCCTGAAATCAAAAGGGGACACGATCCCAATTCCGAAGAAATGGGTCATGTCCCCGTTATTTTGTTGATTGGTGAATAGGTGTTGTGTCCCCGTTTTTTTACTGGTTGGCCAGCTTGGCGTCGATCCAGAAAGAGTGCTTCTTGTAGCGCGGGTCGCGGCTGTAGCCGAAATCGGGGCCCTCGCCGCCGCCGCCGTCTCCGCCCGAATCCCGGAAGCCGGAATCCGAAGAGCCGGCGCTGGCCCGGGCGCGGCTGCCCGCCCCGGCCCGGTCGGCCATGATGTTCTTCATGATCTCTTTGGTCACGCCGCCCCATTCGAAGCCGATCTTGATCTGGCTTCCGGGCCCGACGCCGCCCGTCCCGCCGACGCGGCCGAGCGGGAGGCGGAACTCGTAGACCGAGATCCGGCCCTGCTGGACCGCCCGGAACATGCCCGGCTCGGGCTTTTCCCCGGCCGCCTCGGCGGCGCCCTTCTTGGGCTCGATGGGGTCCTCGAGGTAGGCCATGTAATGGGGCTGCTTCCTCAGCTCGGCCTTGCGGTCCTCGGACAGGACCTCGCCTTTGGCTTCGAGCGAAGCGATGAGCTCGTCGGGGGTCATCTGCTTCTGGTGGAACAGGAAACCCTCGTCCTTGCTCTTCTTGGGCCCGGCCGTCGCGTAGACGCGCATGCCGGTGAAGGGCAGGGTCGTCAGGGCCAGCTCGTCCCGGAAGACCATGATGATGTACAGGTGCTGCCCGTCGTTCTTCAGGGCGTATTGGACCTTCGAGTTCTTGTCGGTGATGGGCGTGGCGTCGCCCCAGTCCTTGTCCCCGCCGTCGATGACGACCGGGCGGGCCGTCCACTGGCTCTCGACGACGGCGTCCTTGGGCTGGGCGGGCAGGATCACGACCGCGAGGGCGGCGGCGATCCCCACGAGCGTCAGGATGGTCCTTCTCATTGCGGCCTCCTCGGGCTCCCGGAGCCCTTCGGCGCGGCCGCGGTGCCCGCGTCCGCGCCCGTCGAATTATATCACAACAGGACTTCGCGAGCGGGGTCAGGCGGCGATGAGCCGGCCGATCTCCTCGACGGCCGAAGCGGCGTCGGGGGCATAGCCGCAGGCCCGGATCTGCTCGGCGTACTCGCGCGTGACGGGGGCCCCGCCGATGACCACGGGCACGGACAGACCGGCCTTCTCGACGGCCTCGACGACGGCCTTCATCTGGACCATGGTCGTCGTCAGCAGGGCCGACAGGGCGATGGCCCCGGCCCCGTGGGCCTTGGCCGCCTCGAGGTACTTGTCCGGGGCGACGTCGACGCCGAGGTCGACGATCTTGTAGCCGTTGCCGCGCAGCATCATGGCCACGAGGTTCTTGCCGATGTCGTGGAGGTCTCCCTTGACCGTGCCGATGACGACGATGCCCTTGGGCTTGACGCCGGCCAGGGCCAGGTGGGGCTCGAGCTTGGCCAGCCCGGCGTTCATGGCCCGGGCGGCGACCAGGACCTCCGGGATGAAGACCTCGTTGTTCTTGAACTGGACGCCGAGGCGGGCCATGCCGGGGATGAGCCCCCGGTTGAGGATGTCGGCGGCCGGCGTCCCTTCGGCCAGGGCCCGGTCGACGAGGGCTTCGACCTCGGCCTTCTTGCCGGCCATCAGGGCGTCCTGCATCTGTTCGAACATGGCGAACCTCCTTGGGGACTCAGCGGACGAACGGGAAGGTCAGGAACACCTGGATGCCCGACGTCCGGACATTGCCTCCGAGCAAGACCGCGAGCGGCCCCGAGTAGTCCTCGAGAACGTCGGCCAGGCCTTCCTGCCAGCGGATATGGAACACGAGACCGGCGCCGCGCCGCGGCTTGGTGATCGTCCAGGACGCTTCGAGGAGCAGGCCGAAGTCGGTCTTCCGGAAGTCGTCGGCGACGTCGGCCGCGAAGAGCAGCTCCTCGCCGTCGGGGCGCTCGGCCCGGAACTTCTCCCGGGCCGAGACGAGAAAGCCGGCGTAGCCGCCCGCCCCGAGGTGGAACCGTCCCAGCCGCCAGCGGACCTGGACCGGGACGTCGACGTAGCCGAGCTCCAGGGCCGAACGGGCCGGGTCGGCGAACAACGGATCGAGCCCGGGATCCCCCGTCGTAACGAACGGGATGGCCGTGGCGCCCTTGGGCGAGACGAAGGCGACCTCGGGGACGAGCGAGAGCCGCGGCGAGAGGGCGACCGTCGCCTGGAGGCCGAAGTTGGCCCCGCCCCGCCGCTCGACGCCCTCGAGACCCTTGAGCCGGCCGCAGCTGAACCCGGCTTTCAGGCCGAAGTGGAACCTGTCCGTGGCCGCGGCGTCGCCGGCGACCTGGCTGATGACGGAGGCCTGGCCCCTGACGAGCCCCGGCAGGATCCCGGCCAAGAGCGCGAGCGCGACCCATGTCCTTTTCATATGCAGCGTAGGATATCCCAAGGCCCCCCCGTTTTCAAGCCAATATCCGCTGTTCACGGCGGGCGTAAAACTGATAGAATGAGCCTGCCGGACGGGGCCATGCGCAAGCTCAAGGTCGGAGTCGACAGCTACAGCCTGAAGCCCCTCGATCTCTCCCCTTTCGAGCTCCTCGAGTGGGCGGTCATCAACGGGGCCGAGAGCGTCCAGTTCTCGGAGATCAACCTGCCGGCCGCCGCGGCCGCCGACAAGGCCCTCCTCGCCGACCTTCGCGGCTACGCCGACGAGAACCGCCTGATCATCGAATGGGGCGGCGGGGAGCACATCCCCATCGACCTGGCGACCGGGAGACCGCGCGACATCCGGACGGGCAACCGGCGGGCCGCCGAGCAGGCCTATCTTCTCGGCTCGTCGACCGTCCGCTCGTGCTCGGGCGGGTTGATGCGCTGGAAGGCGGACGGCCCCTCGACCGAGGATTTCCTGCGGGCCGCGGCCGCCGAACTGCGCGAGGAGCGGTCGCTCTTCCGGGACCACGGCGTCGTCCTGGCCGTCGAGACCCACTTCGAGTTCACCTCGTTCGAGCTCCTCCGCCTCTTCGACATGTGCGGCGCCGTCCCGGGCGAGTACCTGGGCATCTGCCTCGACACGATGAACCTGCTGACCATGCTCGAGGACCCCGTCCTGGCGGCCAAGCGGCTGCTGCCCTGGGTCGTCACGACCCACATCAAGGACGGCGGCCTTCTCCTGTCGCCGGACGGTTTCGTCTCCTTCACCGCCGAGGCGGGCAAGGGGGCCATCGACCTGGCCGCGATCGCCGAGCTCCTGGCCGCGGTCCACCCGGCCGTCGTCCTGACCGTCGAGGACCACGGCGGCGACTTCCTCATCCCCGTGAACGACCCGGAGTTCCTGGCCCGCTTCCCCGACCTGGCCGTGCCCGAGCTCGTCCGGTTGACGGCCCTGGCCGCCCGGACCCGGGCCCTGGTGGACGCGGGCCGGCTGGCCGTCCTGCCGCGCGACCGCTGGCCGGCCGTCTGCGAGGAGCGCGTCAAGCGGGACCTCCGCCACCTCCGGCGGCTCGCGGGCGGGGCCTGAGGAAAGGGTCCCGATGGCGGCGCACGCGACCTTCCGCCTCCGCTCCGGGGACGACCTGCGGGCCGAGGCCGCCCGCCTCGGCCTCGACATCCCCTGGCGCGACGATCTATCGGTCCTGACCGGCCCGGCCGGGCTGGCCGGGCGCGAGGTCCCCAACCGGCTGGCCGTCCTGCCCATGGAGGGCGCCGACGCCGGTGCGGACGGGGCGCCTTCCGAATCGACCCGCCGCCGCTACCGGCGCTACGCCGCTGGCGGGGCCGGCCTCGTCTGGTGCGAGGCCACCGCCGTGCGCCCCGATGGCCGCTCGAATCCCGGCCAGCTCCTGCTCACCGAGGCCAACGTCGGCGGCTTCGCCCGTCTCGTCGACGACATGCGCGCGACGGCGAAGAAGGAATGGGGCGCCGCGCGTCCGCCCCTGCTCATCCTCCAGCTGACCCACTCCGGCCGCTTCGCCAAACCGGAAGGCGTGCCGCGGCCGCGCATCGTCAAGCACGATCCCCACCTCGACCCCCTCCACGGCCTGCCGCCCGACTACCCGCTCGTCCCCGACGCCGAGCTGGCTTCGGTCCGCGACGACTTCGTCGAGGCGGCCGACCTGGCCGCCGCCGCCGGCTTCGACGGCGTCGACATCAAGGCCTGTCACGGCTATCTCGTCTCGGAGACCCTGGCCGCGCACGGCCGGGAGGACAGCCGCTACGGCGGGCCGTTCGAGAACCGGGCCCGCCTGCTTCTCGAGACCGTGCGGCTCGTTCGCGAGGAAGTGCCGGACCATCTGGTCACCAGCCGCCTGTCGGCGACCGACCTCGTCCCCTTCCCCTACGGGTTCGGCATGGACCCCGACGCCCCGGAGAGAGTGGACCTCGCCGAGAGCAAGGCCCTCGTCGTCCTGCTGGCCGGCCTGGGCGTGCGCTTCCTGGCCCTGTCGCTGGGCGTGCCGGCCTGGAAGCCGCACTTCGGGCGCCCGTTCGACCGGCCCGTCCCGGGCGGCCCGACGCCGCCGGAGCATCCGCTCGAAGGCGTGGCCCGCCACCTGGCCGTCGCGACGGAGATCCAGCGCGCGGCGCCCGGTGTCGCCGTCGTCGGGGCCGGCTATTCCTGGCTCCGCGATCTCGGCCCGCACGTCGGGGCGGCCATGGTCGCGGCCGGACGCACGGCCGTCGTCGGCTTCGGCCGGGGCGCCCTGGCCTACCCCGGGTTCGCCGCGGACCTCGTCCGCGCGGGGCGCCTCGACCGCGACAAGGCCTGCACGACGTGCTCGCTCTGCTCCCATCTGCTCCGGCGGCAGAAGCCGGTCGGCTGCGCCGTCCGGGACCCCGAATACAGGAGCGCCGCCGCGGCGCGGAGGACGGAATGAGAAAGTCGCGCTATCCCGGATTGACCCTGACCGTGGCCGCGTTCACGGTCATCCTGGCGGCCATCGCCGCCTACACCTACGTCGCCCGCCCCTGGTTCCGGCACTGGGGCGCGACGGAGGCCGACAAGACCCGGCCCCTGCCCGGGGACGACGTCTGGATCGGCGGCGTGGTCACGGGCACGCGGGCGATCGACATCGACGCCCCGCCCGAGAAGGTCTGGCCGTGGCTCGTCCAGCTGGGCCAGGACCGGGCCGGCTTCTACAGCTACACCTGGCTCGAGAACCTGGTGTTCGCGGACATCCACAACACCCTCGAGGTCCGGCCCGAATGGCAGGAACGGAAGGTCAAGGACATCGTCCCCAGCGTCAGGCGCGACTACCTGTTCGGGTTCGTCAAGGACAAGGAAGGCTACACCGGCTGGAGGGTGCAGCTCGTCGAACCGAACCGGGCCCTGACGCTCAAGAATTGGGGCTCCTTCGTCCTCGAGCCGCGAGGAGAAGGCGGGACCCGCTTCCTGGCCCGGAGCAAGGCCGAGCCCCTGGCCGGTCCGGCCGGACGGCTGTTGGTCTTCTGGCTGATGGACCCGGCCCACTTCATCATGGAAAAAACGATGATGAAGGAGATCAAACGTCTGGCCGAGGGACGCGACGGCCCGCCGGGCTGGCTCAAGGCCCTGGCCGCGCTCGGCTTCGTCGCGGCCGCCTTGGGGGCCTCCCTCGTCGTGGCCTCGCGGAAGCGGCGCGGCTTCTGGCTCCTCCTGCCCGCCGTCTACGCCGCCCTCGTCCACGCCGCCACGGGCGACGCCCGCGCGACCCTGGTCGCCTTCACCGCCCTGGCCCTGGTCGTCCTCGGCTTCGTCGCCTTCGGCCGGCGCTCCTGGATCTACTTCGGCGCCATGCTCATCTACTCCTACGCCGTGCTCTTTCTGGCCGCCGACGCCTTCATCGTCTTCGGCTTGGCGTTCCTGGCCGTCTTCGCCGCGCTGGCCGTCCTGGCCCTGAAAGGGTCCCGGGCCCGATGAAGCCGGGGCGGGCCCGGATCGGCGGGCGGACCTATCCCGTCCATGCCCTCGACACCCTCGTCGTCGGCAGCGGCGCGGCCGGGCTCAACGCCGCCGTCCGCCTCCACCAGCTCGGGCGGACGGACGTCGCCGTGGCCACGGAGCGGTTCGGGGCCGGGGCCTCGGCCGAGTCCGGCTCCGACAAGCAGACCTATTACAAGCTCTCGCTCGCCGGGGACGTCGCCGACTCCGCCGCCGACATGGCCCGCGACCTGGCCGCCGGGGGTTCCATGCACGGCGACATCGCCCTGGCCGAGGCCCAGGGCTCTCCCGAGGCCTTCTTCCGCCTGGTCGCTTTGGGCGTGCCCTTTCCCCACGACCGCTTCGGCGCTTACGTCGGCTACAAGACCGACCACGACCCGCGCCAGCGGGCCACCTCGGCCGGGCCGCTGACCTCGAAGCTCATGTTCGAGGCCCTGGCCGCCGAGGTCCGCCGCCGCCGCATCCGCGTCTTCGACCGCCACAAGGTCGTCGCGCTGGTCACCGCCGGGACGGGCCGGGCCCGTCGAGTCGCGGGGGCGCTGGCTCTCGACCTGGCCGCGACCGCCGGGCGCGGCCGCGGCTTCGTCCTGTTCGCCGCGGCCAATGTCGTCGTCGCCACCGGCGGCCCCGGCGGGATGTACGAGCACTCGGTCTACCCCGAGAGCCAGGCCGGCTCGCACGGCCCGCTGTTCGAGGCCGGGGCCGTCGCCCACAATTTGACCGAGTCGCAGTTCGGCCTGGCCTCGACGAAGTTCCGCTGGAACGTCTCCGGGACCTACCAGCAGGCCGTGCCGCGCTACATCTCGACCGACGCCCGGGGCGGCGACGAGCGGGAGTTCCTCGACGACTATTTCCCGGACATGGGCGCCCTGGCGACCGCCGTCTTCCTCAAGGGCTACCAGTGGCCGTTCGACCCCCGCAAGGCTTTCGACGGCGGCTCGTCGCTCGTCGACCTGGCCGTCCACCGGGAGACCGTCGTCGAGGGCCGCCGCGTCTTCCTGGACTACCGCCGCGACGCCGGCGGCGGCGGGCGCCTGGCACCGTTCGCCCCGGGCCTTCTCGGCCGCGAGGCTTTCGCCTACCTCGAGCGGTCCGGAGCTCTTCTGGCGACGCCCATCGCCCGGCTGGCCCGGATGAACCCGCCGGCCATCGACCTCTATATGGCGCACGGCATCGACCTGCGCCGGGAGCCGCTCGAGGTCGCCGTCTGCGCCCAGCACAACAACGGCGGCTTCCGCGGCTCGCTCTGGTGGGAATCGAGCCTGCGCGGCCTGTTCACGGTCGGCGAGGCCTGCGGCACCCACGGCGTCACCCGCCCGGGCGGATCGGCCCTCAACGCCGGCCAGGTCGGCGGCGCCCGGGCGGCCCTGTTCATCGCCCGGCGGCGGGCCGGCCGGCCGCTCTCCGGGCGGGCCTTCGCCCGGGCCGCCGCTCCCGTCGTCGCCGCGAAGGCCGCCTGGGCCGAAGCCGCGCTCGGCCGGGCCAAGGGCGCCGGGCTCTCGCCCGAGGCTTGCCTGGCCGAGGTCCGCCGCCGCATGTCGGCCTGCGCCGCCGTCGTCCGCGATCCCGCCGAGGTCCGGCGCGAGGCGGCCAGGGCCAGGGCCCTTTGGCTCCGGGCCGGGAGCGAGACGCGGGCGGTCTCGACGCGCGACCTGCCCAAGGCCTTCGAGGCCCTCGACCTGGCCCTGACGCACTACGTCTACTTGGCGGCCATCGCCGAATATTTGGCCCGCGGCGGCAAGAGCCGCGGCTCCTACATCGTTCCCGACCCGGGCGGGCGGCCGCCCCATCCCCTGCTCGGGGAGCGCTGGGCCTTCACCCTGGCCGCCACGGACGACTTCCCGGAGACGAACATCCTCGAGGTCCGTCTCGACGGCCGCGGCCGGGTCGGGCGGCGCTGGGTCCCGGTCCGGCCCGTCCCCGCGCCGGACGGCTGGTTCGAGACCGTCTGGGAAGACTATCGCGACGGCCGCGTCGTCGTCGAGGAGGAGTGAACTTGGCTCAATCATCGCGCGCATCCAGGCCCGCCGCCGTCGTCACCGGCGCCGGCCGCGGCATCGGCCGGGCCGTCGTCCTGGCCCTCGTCCGCGACGGCTTCGACGTCGTCGGCGTCGACATCGTCTTCGAGCCCGGCGACACCCGGACCGGGCTCTTCGAGGTCAAGAAGCGGGCCGCCGCCCTCGGCGGCCGCTTCCTGCCCGTGGCCGGGGACGTCTCGCGAGTCGAGGACCACGACCGCATCCTCGACGCGGCGGTCGGCGTCTGCGGCCGCGTCGACGTCCTGGTCAACAACGCCGGCGTGGCCCCGGCCCGCCGGGCCGACGTCCTCGAGACCTCGGCCGAGAGCTACGACCGGCTCATGGCCGTCAACGCCCGCGGCCCGTTCTTCCTGACCCAGAACGCGGCCCGGCGCATGGCCGCCCAGAAACCCCGCCGGGACGGCATCGGGCCGGCCGTCGTCTTCATCACCTCGGTCTCGGCCGTCGCGTCTTCGACCAACCGGGCCGAGTACTGCCTGTCCAAGGCGGCCCTGAGCATGGCCGCGACGGTCTTCGCCGACGCCCTGGCGCCCAAGGGCATCGCCGTCTACGAGGTCCGGCCGGGCGTCATCGCCACGGACATGACGGCCGGGGTCAAGGACAAGTACGACCGGCTCATCGCCGCCGGCCTCGTGCCCCAGGGCCGCTGGGGCCGGCCCGAGGACGTCGGCCGGGCCGTCGCTTCGCTCGTCCGCGGCGACTTCGCCTACTC
>CAZFZU010000063.1:0-16713 GCA_964523615.1 uncultured Eubacteriales bacterium
GTCGTGCCCTTCACCGACGTCGGCTGGGCCCCGCTCTTCGCCGGCGCCGGAGGCATCGTCGCCGACACCGGCGGCCAGCTTTCGCACACGTCCATCATCGCCCGCGAATACGGCATCCCGGCCGTGGTCAGCGTCCGGCAGGCGACCCGGCTCGTCCGCGACGGCCAGCCCGTCACGCTCGACGGCACGGCCGGGCGGCTCTACCTCCACCCGGAGGAGCCGGCCGGCTGAGAGAAAGGAGTCGTCCATGGACCCGCTCATCGCCCTGGCCGCGGTCCTCGGCGGCTATCTCGTCGGGGCCGTCTCCATGGCCCGTCTCGTCACCCGACTCGTCGCGCCGTCCGTCCGCGTCACGGACCGCTTCGAGGTCGGCCTTGCGGGCAGCGACAAGACCCTGGCCCTGGGGACGGTCAGCGCCTCCTGGGTCTCCCACCACGTCGGGTCCAAGTGGGGCTTCCTGACCTATGTCCTGGACATGCTCAAGGTCGTCGTCCCGGCCGTCGTCCTGCGCCGCCTCTGGCCCGGCCAGCCGTATTTCCTGGTCGCGGCGGCGGCCGCGGTGGCCGGCCACATCTGGCCCGTCTACTACCGGTTCAAGGGGGGCCGCGGCATCTCGGCCATCTACGGCGGCTTCCTGGTCATCGACTGGATCGGCTTCCTCGTTTGCTCGCTCGGCGGCATGGTCCTCGGGCTGGTCGTCCTGCGGGACGTCCTGGCCGCCTACATGGCCGGCGTCGTGCTCCTCATCCCCTGGGTCCTGATCAAGACCCATAACGCGGCCTACGTCGCCTACGCGGTCGTCGTCAACGTCCTCTTCGTCATCGCCATGCGGCCCGAGATCCGGGCCTACGAGCGCCTCAAGAGGGAGGAGAAGTGGGACGACCCGGCCGCGGTCATCGAGCTCTCGGGCATGGGCCGCGGCCTGCTGAAGATGGGCCGCAAGCTGGGCCTGATCAAGACGAAGCCGGCCGCCTAGCGCAGCGAAGCCTTGGTGAAGATGTGGCCGGGGATGGCCGCATCGAACTCGATCGACTCGAGCGCGAACTCCGTCCCCTCGCCCTCCTTGAGGGCGTCCTTGAAGACGACCCGCGTCGGCACCCAGCGCCCGCCCTGCCGCTCGACCGCCTTGACCTCCGTCGTCTTGAGGAGCTTGCCGCTCTTGGCGTAGCGCTCCTCGCGCAGGATGACGGAGCGGTCCTTGTCGACCCAGACCCGGCGCCTGAAGTAGGCGATGTCCTCGCCGCGCGAGACGAGATCCAACACCCAGCACGGCCGGCCCTCGACGGCCTCCTCGCCGGACACGGCGGCCGAGTAGAGCGCGGTCAGGCGCGGGTCCTCCATCATGTCCTCGTAGCTGAGGTCCGAGCCCATGACCGACTGGCGGAGCATGTGGCCGGAGATCAGAATGGTCCGGTCCGAGGCCGGCGTGTACGTCCAGAGCTGGTCCTCGAGCTTGAGCATCTTGGTGCCCTTCTCGCGCGGCGGGTCGAGGTACTCGGTGAACGACCGCGTCCGGCCGCTGATCCAGGACCGGGCCTTGACGCTGCGCGAGCCGCGCCGGCCGTGGATGGTCATCGTGCTCGTTGTGATCTTGTTGTCGGAGCCCATGTTGTCGTCGGCCCGGCGCAGGATGGCCTCGCCGTCGGGGGCCTGGGCGGCCCCGCCGAGGACGGCCAAGAACACTATCGTCAAGGCGACGCGCTTGATCATGCTTCGAACTCCTTGGCCAGGCGGGAGGTCTGGCGCTTGTAGATGCCGAGGCCCGAGACGGCCTTGCCGAGGAAGGTCGCGGCCAGGCCCGGGACGAAGCCGACGACCCAGCTGGCCGCCGTCACCCGGGCCCGCAGGACGTCGGTGATCATCATCGAGGCGTTCTTGAGCATGCCCCCGATGTCGAGGCCCTTGCGCTGGAGGTAATAGGAGATGGCCAGCCCGACGGCCGTGCCCGCGGCCGAGCCGAGGAGCCCGACGATGGCCCCTTCGGCGATGAGCGTCCGGTAGAGCCGGCCGTGGTCCTCGCCGAGGGCCAGGCGGATGCCGAACTCGCCGTAGCGGCGCAGGCTGCCCATGAGCCCGGCGTTCCACAGGACGATGGACATGACCCCGATGAACAGGACCAGCATGAGCGAGTAGACGGCCGTGGCGAAGTCGAGGGTCTGGGCGAAGCCGCCCTGCTCGCGCAGGGTGACCATCCGCGGCGCGAAATCGCCCGCCTCCCCGGCGTGGGCGGCGTTGAAGGCGGCGGCGACCGCGGCCGTGTCCTTCTTGCGGTAGAGGCCGTCGCGGGCGAAGCCCAGGACCTCGCCGGCTGCGTCCTCCATGTCGAGCGCCGCCCGGACGTCGGCGATGTCGGCCACCACGGCGCCGCGGTCCATGGCCGCGATGCCGAAGTGGAGCGTGCCGCTGACGGTGAAGTTGCGGACGGCCATGGCGCCGTACATGGTCGCGCCGAGCAGGGTGGCCGTGTCGCCGGGGCCGACGCCGAGCCGCCGGGCCAGGCCCTCGCTGAGGAGGATCTCTCCGGGGGCTTCGGGCAGGCGGCCGCGAACGACGGCCTTGTCCAGGTTGAGGAGGCGGCGCTCGGGGCTTCCGGGCGAGCGCAGGTCCACGGCCAGGCCGGCCGCCGGGCCTTGGGCCCGGGTCTCGCCGTTCGCGTCGGCGATGTCGACGAGCCCGCCGAACTTGACGCGCGGCGTCCAGACGAACGCGGGATGGTCGCGGCGGAGCTCCTCGATGAGGGCCCCGGCCCCCTCGAGGGCCAGGTCGTTGGGGGCCAGGTCGGCCTCGGCCGCGTAGGCCCGGGTCATGACCTTGACGTGGCCGGCCGAGAAGTTGGCCCCGGCCTCGACGATGGTCGAGATGGCCCCGTTGAGCCAGCTGAAGCCGACCACGGTCAGCATCGAGCCGAGGACGACCGTGAGAAAGGGCAGGAGGCTCCGCGAGCGGTCGCGCAGGAGGCCCTTGAGCAGGAAGCGGATCACGACAGCCGCCCCCTCAGCGCGTCGGTCGGCTTGAGCTTGGCGATGCGGCGGGTCGGCAGGAACGAGACGACGGCCGTCGTCAGCAGGACGATGAGCGTCGTCCCGGCGACGAGGCCGGCGCCGTAGGACGGGAAGAGGCGCTCGCCGATGGCGAAGCCGTAGCTGTCGGTGTCGCCGGGCAGGGCCCAGCCCGTCCGGGCCATCCAGGAGAGCAGGGGAATGCCGTAGACGGCCGCGACCAGGGCGGCCAGGACGCCGTTGAGGGCCCCCTCGAGCGTGAACAGGCCGATGACCTTGGTCCGGGTGAAGCCCAGGGCCATGAGCGTGCCCATCTCGCGGCGGCGGTGGAAGATGGACAGGACCTGGGTGTCGAAGATGGCCAGCATGGCCAGGGCCAGGAAGATGGCGTAGAGGATGGAGCTGCCGGCGGTCTTGGATTCGACCATGGCCCGGAGGTCGGACAGGAAGTCGTCCTGGCCTCGGAAGACCCAGCCCGCGGCGCCGGCACCGGCCGCGGGCGGGGGGGTGCCCTGGGCCAGGACGGCGTAGGTGGCCTCCCCGGGCAAGCCCGTCATCCCGCGCAGCCGTTCGAGCGGCACCCAGACGAGGCCCTGGTCGATCGACTGGACCGAGGTCTTCATGATCCCGGCGACGACGGCGTCGCGGGCGTCGAAAGTGCCGCGGGCGTCGCGCCATTGGAGCGTGAAGGTGTCGCCCTGATTCAGCCCGGCCGTCCGGGCCATGCGCTCGCCGACGAGGACGGGGACTTCGTCGCCGAGGGCGGGGGCGGCCAGAAGGGCCGTGGGCATGTCGACCACGGCTTGCCCCGGCTCGATGCCCTTGACCCGGACCGTGAACAACCGCCCGCCGGGGTAGATGGTGCCTTGGATGACGAGCACGGGCGCGGCCTGGCCGGCCGCGGCCAGCGCGGCGAGCGGGGCGGGCACGGGGCCGTGGGCGTCTGTGAGCGAGAGGGGATCGTAGGGGTCGTAGGCCGGGTGCTGGACGTGGCCGCCGGCGACCTCGGCGGCGATCATGGCCTGCTCGGCCTGTTTGTTCATGCCCTCGAGCAGTCCCTGGGTGAAGATGATGAGGACGAACGAGAGGGACAGGACGAAGACGTTGAGCCAGGTCCGGAGGCCGGCGCCGAGGAGGTTCTTGACGGCCAGCTTGAGCACGGTCACGGCCGGGCCCCCTCGGCGAGCCCGGCCGCGCCTTCGTCCGCCCGCTCGTCCGCGGCGACGCGGCCGTCGACGAGGGTGATGCGCCGGCGCAGGTACTGCATGACCTTGGGGTCGTGGGTGGCGAAGACGAACGTCGTGCCCAGCTCGCGGTTGAGACGCACCATCGTCCGCAGGATGTTGTGGGAGTTCTCGGCGTCGAGGTTGGCCGTGGGCTCGTCGGCCAGGACGAGGTCGGGCTCCTTGACGACGGCCCGGGCGATGGCCACGCGCTGGGACTGGCCGCCGGAGAGCTGGGCCGGCTTGGACTTGGCCCGGTCGGCCAGGTGGACCCACTCGAGGGCGGCCATGACCTTGCGACGGCGCTCGGCCGGCGGGTCGCCGAGGAGGAGCAGGGCGAACTCGACGTTCTCGTAGACCGTGTAGACGGGCAGGAGGTTGAAAGTCTGGAAGATGAAGCCGATGTGGCGGTTGCGCAGACGCGCGGCCTCCTTGTGGGTCAGCGTCTCGATGGCCCGGCCCATGACCACGGCGCTGCCCTCGGAGGGGGCGTCGAGGGAGCCGAGGATGTTGAGCAGGGTCGTCTTGCCGGAGCCGCTCGGCCCGACCAGGCCGGCGAACTCGCCCCGCGCGAAGGACAGGTTGACGCCGGCCAGGGCCTCGAGGCGGTGCGGGCCCATGGCGTAGATCTTCTTCAGGTCCTTGGTGACGATGAGCGGTTGGTCGGTCATGGGGCCTCGGCGGAGCGTCCTAGAAATAATATCCCAACAAGACCTGGAAGCCCCGGCCGGCGAAGGCGGCGGAGGCGGTCTGACCGGGCAGGGCCCGCAGCTCCTCGGGGTTCCAGAATAGGCTCAGGCTGAACGACAGGGCGTTGGAGGTCCGCTTCCAGGTCAGAAAGCGGTAGACGTCGCGGTTCTTCCAGTCGTAGTAGAAGATCCCGGAGAGCTCGTCGGCGAGGCCGAGGGGATAGCGGAGGAGGAGCCCGGAGAGGTCGAGGGCTGCGCCGCGGGCGAAGGCCCGGGCGCTCGACTCGAGCCGGAACTGCTCGGCCAGGACGGTCAGGCCCCGGCCGATGCCGAAGGTGTAATCGAGGCCGGCGGCGAGGGACAGCTGATAGGGGAAGGGCAGGAGGGCGGTCCGCTGGTGGACGAGGGTGCCCTCGAGCCAGACGCCGACGCCGGCGTCCCACTTGCCGTCGAAGCCGAAGCGGTCCTCGGGGACGGGCGGGACGGGCAGGGGCGAAGCGCCGGGGTCCATGACCGGGACGAGCCCGTCGACGGCGGCCTTGCGGCGGTGGTATGTCGCGGCGATCTCGCCCTTGAAAAGCGGGACTTGGACGCGGCCGCCGAATTCGGGCGTGTCGCGGTCTGGCGGGGTCAGGTCGAAGCCGCGGGTCTTGTCGTTGCCGAACATGGCCCAGGCCCAGAAGTTGGCGTTGCCGCGCGTGTAGTAGCGCAGGAGCAGGGCGTAGACGCCGTCGGTGAGCTGGAGTGGGTCGCGGGGGTCGAGGGCGTCGAACCACATCATCGGCCGGAACAGCGTCGCCGATCCGAAGGCGACCTTCTGGAGGCCCAGGCGGGCCTCGAAGCGCGACGTCGACAGGCGCAGCCAGCCCCGATAGGGCTCGATGTCGGCGGACGTGGCCGCCGGAGCGTCGGTGGGGAGGTCGGCACTGGCCGAGGCCCGGGCCGAGAACTCGCCGTCGAGGGTCACGCCGCGGCCGAGGGCCAGGGCGAAGGTGACCTCGGGGATGAAACGGAGGGTGACCAGGGGTTCGACCCGGCCTTGGAAGCCGACCGCGGTCTGGGCGGCCAGGAGGCCGCCCAGGGAGAGACCCGGGGGCTCGGCGGGAAGGGCGGGGCGCGGGATTAGGAGCAGGAGGAGGACGGCGAGGACCAGAGAAAGGGCCGCGGAGGGGGTCCGGAGGGTGGTCCGCTTCATCTGACCCCGCTATTCTTCCACAGCCCCCCGGGGATGTCAAAAACCGACGACGTGGTCGCTGTAGGTCTCGACGGCCTCGACACGGATGTTCTTGACGATGACGCCGACGTGGACGCGCATGACCGCCCGGGTCATGACCTGGTGGCCCTCGGGGAGGACGGCGAAGTCGATCTCGATCTCCATGCGCTTGAGCGGCGCCGGGCGCTTGGCCAGGGTCAGCTCGGCCCGGAGGACGTCGAAGGTGTCCGGGGAGACGTAGTAGAGGCCCTCGAGACGCTCGTCGGAGCGGACGCGGGACCGGGAGCGGAGGAGTAGGACGGGGACGCCGCCGAGGTCGGCCGTGCCCTCGACGGCGAGATCGTAGCCCGCCCGCTTGCCGGGGCCGAACGGCAGGATCTCGTCCCGGGCCATGTCCAGGCTGCGCCGGCCCCGGCTCCTCTGTTCGTTCTTGCGGTCCGCGGCCGAAGCGCGCTTCTGCTTCTCGGCGCGCTCGCGGGCCTCGTTCCGGTATTTCGCGGTGACGTCGCGGGTCTTGCCGGCCTCGGTCTCGGTCGCGGCGAGGATGTCCTCGGACCAGAGCGGGCCGTCGACCGTGACGATCTTGTCCGCGGTCACCGTGCTCTTCGGCGTCCAGTCGGCCGTCATCCGGGAAGTCGTCGAGCGGGCCTTGGCCCGCCACTTCTCGACTTTGGGGTAGGAGGCCAGGCGCCGGGCGATCTTCTCGACGAGGGCCGCGGCGTCGGGAGAAGCGGCGGGAGGAGCGGCCGGACGAGGCGACTGGGCGGGAACGAGGGCCGCGGCCAGGGCGAGGATGGCCGGGGCGAGGGCGAGGCGCGCCCCGCTCTGGGCCGGCGGGCGGCGGGATTCAGCCATGAGGGGCCAAGTTACCGGGATGGACCGGGCCTGTCAACCGCTCCGGCCAGCCGCTTGCGGCTGACCGCGACGATGTGCTTGACGAGGTCGATGGCCATCATCAGGGCGACGAAGAGGAGCGTAAAGCGCAGAGTGTACTTGAGCCAGACGGTCAGGCGCTCGGAGAGGGCGACGGCGAAGAGGCCGTCGAACGGCCGGGCCAGAAGGACCCCGATGAGGGCCAGCGAGAGGGCGTTGGAGACGATGTCGACCCAGCGCGAGCGGGTCAGGAGCTTGGCCAGGAGGGCCAGGGCCGAGACGGCGAGCAGGGCGATGACGACGAGCGAGATCGTCCGGCCGGGCCCGGGGAGGAACAGGGACGGGGCGTCCTTCCAGCGCGGATTGGTGAAGAAGACGGTGCCGCGGCGGGCGAAGACGTAGAGGGCGAAGTCGGTCACGGCCAGCATGGCGATGGCTCCGGCGGCCGTGACGGCGCGGCCGACCCAGAAGGGGACCTTGGCCGGCGGCTCGACCTCGTCGAGGTCGACGCCGAACCGGGGCCAGGGCAGACGGACGTCCTTGCCGCTCCGGGTGATGAAGTAGAGGACGAGGGCGACCAGGCCGAGGTCGGCCAGGAAGGCCGTCGGCAGGTACATCAGGGCGTCGGACGGGCCGAGCTTGGGCATGAATAAGAAGGGGAAGACGACGAACGACCGGTCGAAGGCCACGGCGAAGACGGTCAGGGCCAGGTGGACGGCGAACAGGAGCGATGTGTAGCGGACGAGGTAGCGCTTGTAGGCCGGGGCGATGATGGGCTTGTCTTCGAGGTAGCGCTCGGCGACCTTACGGGCCGGGCCGTAGGCGGCGATGGCCCTGGCGACGGCGGCCTCGCCGAACTCGTCCGGGCCCTCGGCGGCCTTCTCCAGGATGTGGCTGCGGATCTCGCCGAGGATCTCCTCGCGCTCGGCCCGGCCGCTGAGGAAGTGGCTGATCTCTTCGAGATAGGTTTCGAGCTTGTCAGGCATGGTCGATCTCCTTGACGGTCTCTTTGAGGACGCGGTCCTGGGTCCTCCAGACGTCGAGCAGGGCGGCCCGCAGGGCGCGGCCGGCGGCGGTGACGGCATAGAACTTGCGGGGCCGGTCCTCGGTGAGGTCCCACTTCGACGCGATCCAGCCGTTCTTCTCCAGCCGGCGGAGGAGGGGATAGAGCGTGTTCTCCTCGACCTTGTAGCCGAGACCCTCGATGTGCTTGACCATGGAATAGCCGTACATGTCCTTTTCGAGGAGGGCCAGGACGAGGATGTGGAGGAAGCCCCGGTTCATTTCCGTTTCGAGGCTGCCGATGTCGGGCGCTTGGTCGCTCATAATGTGTGCCTCACTATAATGTGTACACTACAATAGAGTATATGGTACGGTATGTCAAGAGGTTTTGGCAGATTTTTTTTTCGGCCCTTTCGGCCGGGAAGCGGGGGCGATTTACCGGGATTTTCGAAGGATCGGGTACGAAATCCGGGGCCCGAGGCGCGGCCCGATCCGCGTACAGGCAGGACGTGCTATCTATGTGGGTCCTGGACCCATTCGATAGGCCGAAAAAGCGGTTTTTATAAGGTTTTCCGTGCCTGGAAAGGGCTTGGAATGGTAATTTCCGGTCACGCCCCCCTAGAGAGAGCGGCAGAGGCGATTGACAGGCCCGTCGGGCTATGTCAGGATGGCCCCGCCATGTGCGAGTTCTGCCATCAGCACGGCGAAGGGAAAAAGTGGTACCTCAACGCCAATAACTACGCCGAGGACCTGATGAGCGACCTCGGCCGTCGCCGCTTCATCACCCGGTTCTTCGAGAACCCCGGGCATTTGGCGAAGGGGGAGAGAGCTCTCACGGCCCTCGACGTCATGCCCGACTTCCTGTGGAAAGGCGTCCGCAGGAAGATCACGGAGAAACAGAAGCCGAGGCACTTCGGCCAGGTCGTGCCGCTCGAGGACATCGAGCGCATCCTGGCCCTGACGACCTCGGTCGTGCGGCTGGCCTGCGTCTGCCGGCAGGTGTCGACGAAAAGGGAACAGCGCTACTGCTTCGGCGTCAGCATGGCCCCCGACGGGGGCGGGATGGCCGGGCTGCTGCGGCAGATCGACGCCTCTTATCTCGTCGGGCCGCACACCGGCGGGCTCGAGTCCATGCCCAAGGACAAAGCCCTGGCCCTCATCCGCGAAAGCGAGCGCGAGGGCAACTGCCACACCGTCTGGACGTTCCAGACGCCGTTCCTGGCCGGGATCTGCAACTGCTCCCTGCCGTCCTGCTACGCCATGAAGACGACCGTGGGCCACAAGACGCCGGTCTTTTTCAGGGGCGAATACGTGGCCCGCGTCGACACGGCGCGCTGCACGGGCTGCGGCCTGTGCGCGGCGCGTTGCGGGTTCAAGGCCTTCCGGCCCCGCAAGAAGAAGGACCAGGCCGCGATCGACGAGCGGAAGTGCTACGGCTGCGGCGTCTGCCGCAGCGCCTGCCCGACGGGGGCCATCGCCCTCGTCGACCGCGAGGCCGTGCCCGCGGCCGCCGGCCTGTGGCTCTGAGCCGGCCTATTTCTTCTTCGGGCGGGGCGTCTCGACCCAGTTCTCGATGAACTTCCGGGAGCCGCCCTCGCGCTCCTCGACCAGGGCCTGGAAGATGGCCTTGAGGCTCTCGTAAGGGAGCGTGCCGATGATCATCCGGTTGTTGATGATCGTGGTCGGCGTCGAGCGGATGCCGTGCGAGAACTTGTCCGAGGTCCTCTCGTACTCGGCGCCCGTGTCGACGATCCTCTTGACCAGGGCCTTGAGATCGGCGTCGTCGGGGGCGCCGGCGACGCCGTACTTCCGGGCGAAGGCCTCTCGCCAGCCGGGGTCGCGGCGCGAGGCGAAGTTGGCCCAGATCTCGTCGTGCATCTCCGGGAAGCGGGCCGGGTTGCCGGCGGCGAGGTAGGTCATCTCGCAGGCGCCGGGGTGGAGGTTGGCCTTCTCCGGTACGACCTCGTTGCACTTGCCCTCGAGGGGGAAGAACTGGATGGCCACGTTGATCTTGCCGGCGAAATCCTTCTTGAGCCGCTCGAGCTGGCGGCTGAGATAGAGGCAGTCGGGGCAGAGGAAATCCGTGTACTCGACGACCTGGATGGGGGCGTCTTCGAACCTGTCGGTCGACTTGACCGACCAGTAGGGCGAGAGGAACGAGGGGGAGGCGACCTTGGGCAGCTCGAAGAACTGCCTGACGATGTCGACGCCCGTGCCCGCCTGGGCGTCCTTGCGGGCATCGTGGTACTTGATCATGCCGTAGGCGCCGGCGGCCGCGGCCACGGCGAAGACGGCCAGGAGCTTGATCGAGGGGCGGACCCAGCGCCGCAGCGGGTTCTTGGCCTCGTGGTCGATGCCGTAGCGGACGAACAGGGCGAAGTTGAGGACGGAGAAGATGTAGAAGCCCGTGCAGAGGAGGCACAGGCTGCCGAGCTGGAGGACGGAGTAGAGGAAGAGCGAGGCCACGCCCAGGACGTTGAGGAGCGAAAGCGACTTGTTGGTCCGCTCGAAGGCCTCGGACGGGAAGATCGCGCCGAGGACGATGAGAGCGCCCATGAACAAACCGAAAAAGCCGAGCGGGATGCCCAGGATCTGGGAGATCTCCGAGAAGGCCGAGCTGTCGCAGTTGAAGAAGGCGCTGACGTCGCAGAACGACCCGGCGAAGATGGTCTTGGGGTAATTGGCCTTGAAGAAGTGGTCGATGGTCATGGCCGAGGCGGCGATCATGCCCGCTCCGGCGAGGACGCTCAGCAGGCGGCGCGGCGTCCAGCCGCCCAGGGTCAGCGTGCGGGCTTGGGTGTTGTCCATGGCGTGTCTCCTTCGGTCAGGATGATGGCGCGGACGAGGACGACGGCGGCGCGGAGGAGGCGGGAGGGGCCGACGGGCCCGCGGGGCCGCGCGGCCCGGGCTTGCGGCGCCGGCGGTAGCGGTGCGGCTTGGAGCGCGGCCGCTGGCCGAACTGGCGCTGGTAAATGAGGGCGAAGGGGTCCTCGCAGCCGCCGAACGTGCCGTCGACCAGGACGGATGTCAGGCGCGAGGCCTCGGGGTAGCGGGGGCGCTCCTTGAGGGCCCAGCGCATCTCGCCGTCGGCCAGGGCCCGGACCATGTGGTCGGCGATGACCAGGGTGTGGACGGTCTCCAGGAGGACGGTCTTGGGCACGGTGGCCTGGGCCTTGGCGGCGCGGAAAACGTCGTAGAGGGCCTTGGGCCGGTCACCCTCGATCGCGGCCAGGACCGTCTCGGCCCAGGGCCAGAGGAGCAGGGCGTACATGACCTCGGCCGGAGGGGAGCCGCCCGAGGCGATGGAGGCGTCGAGGACGCCGAGAAGGGCGGCGGCGCGCTCGGCCATCTCGGCCGAGGCGTCGTAGGCGGCCCCGGCGTCGCCGAGGATGCGGGGGAGCAGGCCGTGGGCGCGGGCGCTCTGGAAGAAGGCCCGGGCGCTGCCCGACTTGATGTCCTTGTTGAGCTCCTCGTAGAGGCGGGCGCCGGGGCAGGCGGCCAGGGCGTCGAGGTGGCGGGGGATGGCCGCGGCCGTGCGCTCCTCGATGGTGAAACCGAGGCGCGAGGCGTGGCGCAGGACGCGCCAGATGCGGACGGGGTCTTCCGCGTAGCTCGTGTCCGGGTCGCCGATGATGCGGGCGCGGCGGGCGGCCAGGTCGTCGAGGCCGCCGACGTAGTCGATGACGGAGTAGGTGGCGATGTCGTAGAACAGGGCGTTGATGGTCAGGTCGCGGCGGAAGGCGTCCTCGCGCGGCGTGCCGTAGGCGATGGGCTTGATGGGCGGGCGGCCGCGGCGGCGGGGTTGACGGGTGCGGCCGGGGGAGTCCGGAGAGCCGGGGGGCGCGGAAGCGTCGGGGGCGGGCTCGGGGACGTCGGGGGTGGGCTCGGCCTCCGTCTCGATGCGGGCCTCATCGGCGGTCGCGGCGGCGCGCTCCGCTTCGCGGGCCCGTTCGGCCTCCTCCTCGCGCTCGGCGGCCAGCTCCTCCTCGCTCGGCTTGCGGCGGAAGGTGGCCACTTCGATGATCTTGCCGTCCTGGAAGCGGACGTGGGCCAGCCGGAAGCGGCGGCCGATGAGGAAAGCGTTGCGGAAGAGCTTCTTGATCTGGTTGGGGTGGGCGTTGGTGCCGACGTCGAAGTCCGCCGGACGGCGGCCGAGCAGGAGGTCGCGGACGGCGCCGCCGACGAGGTAGGCCGTGAAGCCGTTGGCGCTCAGCCGGTAGAGGACCTTGAGGCAGTCGGGATCGATGTCGCGGCGCGAGATGCGGTGCCGGCCGCGGTCGAGGATGTTCGGGGCTTCGTAGGCCGACGGATCGTCGGCGACGGGCGTATCGTTCGGGTCGTCCATGGCCATTTAGAATAGCATCTTTTCGATGTTTTTGGGGTCAAAAACATCGAAAATAGCCCCTTTTTGAGCCCCGATTTTGGCATAATTCATTGATATTATTGAGGAAGCTGGGGTCTGACCCCGGAGAGGACCCGGAGGAAGTTGCCGCCGAGGATCTTGCGGATGTCCTCGGGCTTGTAACCGCGCTTCACGAGCTCCTTGGTGATGTTCGGCAGCAGGCCGATGTTCTCGAGCCCGGCCGGGGTGTCGCTCGTCCCGTCGTAGTCCGAGCCCAGGCCGACGTGGTCGCAGTCGCCGGTGACCTCGACGACGTGGTCGATGTGGTCGACGACCGTATCGACGTCCACCCGGGGCAGGGTCTTCTTGACCTCGGCCCAGCGCTTGGCGACCTCGGCCAGGAAGGCTTGCCGCTCGGCCGGCTCGAGCTTTCCGAGGGCCCCCCAATCCCGGGACAGGCCGCGCTCGGTGGCGACCTTGGCGAGGATCTCATCCTGCTTGCCCTCGAGGGCGCTGTTCAGGAACTCCGGCAGGACGGTGATGCCGACGACGCCGTTCTTGTCGGCCAGGGCCTTGAGCATCTCGTCGCTGAGGTTGCGGTGGTGCGGCGAGAGGGCCCGGCAGGCCGAATGGGAGGCCACGACCGGCGCCTTCGAATATTTCAGCACGTCCCAGAAGGTCGTGTCGCCGGCGTGGGAGACGTCGATGATCATGCCCAACTTGTTCATTTCGGCCACGACCTCGCGGCCGAACCCGGTCAGGCCGCCGTGGACGGGCTTCGGGTCGCCCGAGGCGTCGGCCCAGTCGGTCGCCGTCCAGTGGGTCAGGGTCATCAGCCGCACCCCGGCCCGGTGGAACTCGCGCAGGAGGGCGAGGTCGTTCTCGATGGCGTAGCCGCCCTCGATGGCGATGAGGACGCCGGTCTTGCTCTCGTTGCGGGCCGTCGCGGCCTCGGCGGCCGAGGTGACCAGGGCCAGCTTGTCCGGGTTCTTGGCCACGAGCTCGCGCGCGGCCTGGATCTGGGCGAAGACGCCGTTGGCCGACCGGCCCTTTTCGGCCTCGGTCGCCGGCGGCGGGGCGAAGCAGGCGAAGACCTGGAGGTCGACGCCGCCGCGCGCGAGCTTGGGGAGGTCGACGTGGCCCGTCGGCAGGTCCTTGGCCAGGTCCTCCCCGGCCAGGGCCCGGCCGACCGTGTCGCAGTGCATGTCGACGACGGCGGCGTCGCGGTGCAGGAACATCGTCCGGTGGACGGGATCGAGGAGGCTCTCGCGCGTCGTCGCCAGGACGCCGAGGATGTCGCAATGGTACTGGGCGGCCTGCCGCAGGCGCTCCGGGTCGATGATGCCGGGGCCGTCGCCGGGCATGTGGTACTCGGGATGTTCGTCGTCGAGGGCCTCGGTCAGGACCTCGCCGGTGCGCAGGCTGACGGCCGGGACGTTCTTGCCCCAGAACGAGGTGTGGTCCGAGCCGCGGTAGTTCGGCCGGGGCTTGAGCTTGGCGAGCGTGGCCGCGTCGAGTCCCTTCTCGGCGATCGCGTAGAGCTCGGCGAACTCGGTCATGCCCCCGACGAGGAGGTCCGAGTCGCCCGTGCCGACCATGTCGATGTTCATGTAGAGCGCGGTCCGGTCGAGCGGGAAGACCGGGTGGTCGGTGTACCAGCGCGAGCCGACCAGGCCGAGCTCCTCGCCGGCCCAGGCGCCGAAGACGATGGTCCGGGCCGGCTTGAACTTGGCCGCGGCCAGGGCCCGGGCCGTCTCGAGCACGGTCGCGGCCGAGGTGGCGTTGTCGTCGGCGCCGGGATAGACCCAGCCGTCGAGGCCGACGCCGAGGTGATCGAGGTGGCCGCCCATGACCAGGACCTCGTCCTTGAGCTTGGGGTCGGTCCCCGGCCAGACGCCGACGACGTTCGGGGCCGTCCGCTCGCCGGAGACGAAGTGGGCTTCCATCTCGATCTCGAGGCCGAGGTCGAGCGTAAAGGACTTCTTCAGCCGGAGCGTCTTGCTGACGAGGTCGCGCCAGCTGCGGCCGGCCATGTAGAAGGCGTCGTTCAGGAAATCGCGGCCGGCCCTGAGGACGACGAAGCCCTCCGGCGCCTGCCCGGCCCGAAGGGTGCCGGGGCGCTGCCGGGGGGCGCCCGGCCGGCGGGGCTCGCCGGGCGTCGAGAGGTCCATCTCGATGTAGCCGACGGCGCCCTTGGCCGCGGCCGTCTTGACCTTGGTCTCGAAGGTCCAGGCGGCCCTGGCCTCGTTCGGGAGCGCGGCCGGGAGGTCGGCCAGGGCCAGGACGACCTTGCCCTCGACGTCGAGCCCGGCGTAGTCGTTCCAGCCGTCCTTCGCGGCCTCGACGGCGTAGCCGGCGAAGACGAGGCCGCCGCGGGCGACGCCGGAGCCCGTCCCGCCGACCGGGGTGAAGTCGCGGCCGCGGCCGGCGAAATAGACCCGGCGTTGCGGCGCGACGATCTCGAGGCGAAGGGGTTGACCGAAATCGGACCAGTTCTTGAACGGGACCTCCTGGAAGAAAGTCCCGTTGTCGCCGCCGGGTTGGAGGCCGAGCTTGGCCATCTCGGCGGCCACGTACTCGGCCGCCCGGCGGTATTCGGGCGTGCCGGACTTGCGGCCCTTGAGCTCGTTCGAGGCCAGATAGGCGATGTGGGCGAAAGCCTTGGCCCCGTCGGCCGCCGGCCGGAGGGCCCCCGCCTTCTTCGCCGCCGTCGTCTTGGCCGCGGCCTGGCCGGGCCGGGCGGAAGCCGGGTCGAGGACGAGGTAGGCGGCCAGGGCGGCCAACGCGACATAGAGGGCGAAGAGGGGCGCGGCGGGGCGGGGGCGGGCGGCGGTACGGCTCATGGGAACTTCCTCGGGTGTCAGGATGTCGGGAATTTCTTGAGGGCGTCGGCGGCGGCCTTGCCGAAGCCCTCCGAGACGGTCGGGTGGTTGAAGACCATGTCCTTGATGTCCTCGGCCCGGGCGCCGAGCTTCACGGCCAACGCGGCGAAGTGGATGATCTCGGCGGCGTCCTGGCCGGCGACGTGGGCGCCGACGAGCCGCCGCGTGGCCGCGTCGAAGATGAGCTTGAAGAACCCGGCCACGTTGCCGTCGAGGCAGGAGCGGACGAGGTCGTTGTAACCGCACTGGCCGATGACGATCTCCGCTCCGCCGGCCCGGGCCCACTCCTCGGTCTGGCCGACCGAGCCGACCTCGGGGTCGGTGTACAGGCCCCAAGGGGCGCAGGTGTAATCCATGCGGACGTCGAGGCCGCAGGCGTTCTCGGCCGCGACGCGGGCCTCCATGACGGCCATCGAGGAGAGCATGAACCGGGCCAGGACGTCCCCGGCGGCGTAGATGCCGGGGACGGAGGTCCGCATGCGGTCGTCGACCTGGACCTCGCCCCGGGGGCCGGGGGCGACGCCGGCCGCTTCGAGCCCCAGGCCGGACGTGTCGGGCCGGCGGCCGACGCCGATCATGACCCGGTCGGCCTCCACCGTCTCGCCCGTCGACAGGACGGCCCGGAACGGGCCGCCGTCCGCCGGGGGCTCGAGACGCTCGAGACCGGCGGAGACGACGAGCCGGATGCCGCGCTTCTTGAACTCCCGGGTGATGAGGGCGGCCACCTCGTGGTCCTGGCCGAGGAGGGCCCGGTCGGCCTTCTCGACGACGACGACCTCGGAGCCGAGGGAGCGGAAGATGAAGGCCATCTCGCAGCCGACGACGCCGGCCCCGACGATGAGGAAGCGGGCCGGCACGGCGTCGAGGGCCGTCAGCTCGTCGGGCGTGATGACGGTCTTGCCGTCGAAGGGCAGCCCCGGGATGAGGATGGGCCGCGATCCGGTCGCGACGATCGTCCGGGGCGCGGCCACGGTCCGGGTCGTGCCGTCCGCGAGCGCGACCGCGATCTCGCGCGGGCCCGTGAAGGCGGCCGTGCCCGTCAGCGGCACGATGGCGTTCTTGCGCAGGAGGGTGGCCAGGACGCCGAGCTCGCACAGGGTCGTCTTGTGGCGGCTGGCCATGATGGCCGGGTAGTCGGCCTTGGCGTTCTCGACGACGGGCACGCCGTAGCGCTTGCCCTTCTTGAGGTTCTCCAGAAAGTGGGCGGCGTTGCTCAGGATCTTGGAGGGCAGGGTGCCGGTCTGGACGCAGCCGCCGCCGAGCTCGGCCTCGCGGTTGATCATCAGGACCTTGGCCCCGAGCTCGGTGGCCCGCAGGGCGGCCGCGATGCCGGCCTCCCCGCCGCCGATGACGACGAGATCGTGGTCGCGCTCGCTCATCGCTTTACCCCCGATTTCGGTTCTCTTTTATTATCCCTGGGAGATCCTCTCTCAGCTTTTTGCTCGGGGATATCCTCTGGCTCCCCGGCCCCCCGGGAACCAGTGCGGACG
>CAZFZU010000064.1:0-7318 GCA_964523615.1 uncultured Eubacteriales bacterium
CTTGGTCTTGGCGTCGATGATCATGTCCTCACCTCTCGTCGAGGGACTATCATACAATATTTCCTACAGAAATAGTAGTATTTTTTCGCCGGCCCGCGGCCGGCCCGTCTCAGACGACGACGCGGGGGACGAGCGGGTTGATGCGGGCCAGGATCTCGTAGCTGATCGTCCCGGCCAGGGCGGCCAAGTCCTCGGCCCCGACGCGCTCGCGGCCGTCGGCGCCGAGGAGCGTCACCCCGTCCTCGAGGCGGACGCCGGGGACGTCGGTGACGTCGACGGTGATGAAATCCATGGCCACGCGCCCGCGGACGGGGGCCCGCCGGCCCCGCACGAGGACGTGGGCCGCGTTCGACAGGCCCCGGTCGTAGCCGTCGTAATAGCCGACCGGGACGACGGCCAGGGCCGTCGGCCGGGTCGTCCGGTAAGCGCAGCCGTAGCCGATGTAAGCGCCGGCCGGGACCTTCTTGACCTGGGCGATCCGGGCCCGCCAGGACAGCACCGGCTCGAGGGCCAGCGGCTCCTTGTTCTCGAGCAGGCAGGATAGGAAAGTCTCTTTGGACGGCCACAGCCCGTACAGGCCGATACCGACCCGCGACAGGTTGAAGCCCGGCTCGGGGAACAGGACGGTGGAGGCCGTGCAGGACATGTGCCGGATCGGCACCCGGCAGCCGCGGGCGGCCAGGTCCCGGACGGCCGCCCGGTAGGCCGCCAGCTGGCGGCGCGGGTAGTCGTGCTTGGTGGTGTCCTCGATGTTCGCGAAGTGGGACGACAGCCCCTCGAGGACGAGGCCGGGACGGCGCCGGACGGCGGCCGCGAACGCGGCCAGGCCCTTGGGATCGACGCCCTGGCGCCACGTGCCCGTCTCGACCTTGACGTGGACGCGGACGGTCCGTCCCGTCCGGACCGCCAGCTCGGACAGCCGGGCGACGGTCTCGCGGTTGTAGACGGTCAGCCGCAGCCCGGCCCGCACGGCCTCTTCGAGGGCGCCGAGCGGCGCGTAGCCGAGGACGAGGACGGGCGCCCCGATGCCGGCCGTCCGCAGGGCCAGCCCTTCGTCGACGGAGTTGACGCCGAGCCAGTCGACGCCGGACGCCGCCGCGACGCGGGCGACCTCGAGAAGCCCGTGGCCGTAGGCGTTGGCCTTGACCACGGCCAGGAACTTGCGCCGCGGCCCGATGGCGCGGCGAAATTCGCCGATGTTGCGGACCAGGGCCCGGCGCGAGATCTCGATCCGCTGGACCGGCCCCGCGTCCATCCCCGCCCCTACTCTCCCCCGGCGGCCCGCATCCGGGCCAGATCGACCATTCCTTCGAGCTCGGCGTCGAGAAAGAGCGTCGCCGCGCGGGCCACGCCCGTCGAAACGACCGCCACCCGGGTCTCGACCAGGTCCTCGAGGGCCCGGACGTAGGCCCGAAAGGCCGGCGGCAGGTCTTCGAACACGGCGGCCCGGGGCGGCAGCTCCGGCCAGCCGGCCAGGGTCCGGTATTCGGGGACGACCTTGTCCAGGATCCAAGGCTCGGGCGGGAAGCTCCGCAGGAGCTCGCCTTTGTAACGGTAGCCGACGCAGACCGGGATGTCGCCGAGCCCGGCCAGGACGTCGGGCTTGGTCAGGGCCAGCCGGTCGACGCCGTTGATCCGGCAGGCGTAGCGAACGGCCAAGGCGTCGAACCAGCCGCAGCGGCGGGGACGGCCCGTCGAGGCCCCGAACTCGTCGCCGCGCGAGGCGATGGCCTTGCCCGTCTCGTCATGGAGCTCGGTCGGGAAGGGCCCGCTGCCGACGCGCGTCGTGTAGGCCTTGGTGATGCCGAGGACGCCGTGGATCGTCCGCGGCCCGACGCCGAGCCCCGTCGCGGCCCCGCCGGCCGTCGCGCTCGACGAGGTGACGAACGGGTAGGTGCCGTGGTCGAGGTCGAGCAGGGCGCCTTGGGCGCCCTCGAAGAGCACGCTCCGGCCGGCCTTCATGCGCTCGTGGAGGAGCTCCGAGACGTCGCGGAGGTAGGGCCCGAGCTTCTCGGCCCAGCCGGCGTATTCGCGAAAGACGGCCTCCGGGTCGAGCGGCGGCATTCCGGCGGCCGCGAGGATCCCGGCTTTGGCCGCTATGGCGGCTCCGATCTTCTCGCGGAGCACGCCGAGATCGGCCAGGTCCCCGGCCCGGACCCCGAGCCGGGCCGCCTTGTCCTCGTAGGCCGGCCCGATGCCCCGGCAGGTCGTGCCGATCCTCTGTTCGCCGCGCCGGTCCTCGGAAATGCGCTCGACGAGCGGGTGCCAGGGCATGATGAGGTGGGCGCCCCGGCTGACGGCCAGCCGCGTCGGGTCGACCCGGACGCCCCTCGACTCGAGGTCGGCCGTCTCCCGGAAGAAGGCCTCCGGGGAGATGACGACGCCGTTGCCGATGACGCAGAACGTCTCCGGACGCAGGATGCCGGACGGGATGAGGTGGAGGACGATCTTGCGCCCGCCGGCGTAGACCGTGTGGCCGGCGTTGTGGCCGCCCTGGTAGCGGGCCACGACGTCGAAGGCCGGGGTCAGGAGGTCGACGATCTTGCCTTTGCCTTCGTCGCCCCACTGGGTGCCGAGAACGAGCAGGTTGGCCATGGCGCGTCCCTTCCTCAGAAACTCACGCCCAGCTGGACCTGGGCCTGGTCGTTCTTGAGGACGATCCCCTTCTCCTTGTTCCAGTCGTACTCGGCCTTGACGAAGAGCGAGCCGCTGAGGACGAAGCGCAGGCCCGCGGCCCAGCGCCTGTGGTCGATGTCGATCCCGCCGCCGTGGTAGCCGTCGGTGTAGCGGACCTTCTGGAAGCTGCCGAAGGGCTGGAGGCCGCGGAAGCTCATCGTCATCAGGACGTACCAGCCCTCCGACTCGCCCCGCTCGAAGGGCGCGGGATTGTCGACGAGGGCCTTGGTGTATTCGCCCCGGACCTCCCACTGGGCGGTGACCCAGGACAGGTCGACGCCCTCGAGGACGAGGTCGCGGAGCTTCTGGTCGTCCATCTTGCCGGTGTAGTAGGAGACGCCGGCCTGGATCTCCGGGCTGACGACGACGCCCAGCCGGCCGCCCTTGGCCCAGTCGTTGTTGTTGTCCCGGAACTGCTGGCCGCCGCCGAGCCGGTCGGCCTCGGCCAGCCCGCCGGCGAGGTAGGCCGTGTAGGTCACGACCCCGACCTGGCCCTCGACGGCGACGCCGATGTCCCGCCAGTCGGCGGGATAGAGGTACTCGAGGTTGAGGGGCGTCCGGACGAGGGCCGTCTCGTACGGCCGGCTGGACCGGTTCCAGGCCCCGAAGGGCACCAGGAACAGCCCGGCCTTGACGGTGAAGGCCTGCGAGGGCAGAAAGCCCGCCCAGGCTTGGATGAGGCCGAACTCGGTCACGCCGGCGACGCGGCCCTCCAGGCCGAAACCGAACCTCTGGCCGATCCGCCCTCCGGCCAGGACGCCGGCCAGGAGGTTCGTCGCGTCGCCCTTCGGATAGGCGCTCTCGGCCTGTCCCTTGATGTACTCGAGCGACAGGAATCCGCCCAGCTGGACCTGGACCGGAGAAACGGGCTGGGCGGCGACAGGCGCCTGGCTCCACGCGGGAAGGGCCAGGGCGAGGACGGCGCAGACGAACGGGGCGATGACGGCGCGGTGATGGGTCATGTCAGCTCCGAGAAGTCGAACGTGTCTTCGAGCAGGGCGGCCCCGCGGCCGCCGACGGCCTTGGCCTGGGTCACGAGGCGGGCCACGTCCGAGGCGCCCTTGCTCGTGCCCATCCAGATGGCCCCGGCGGCCCGGCCGTCGCGCAGGACGACCTTCTTGTAGAGGCCGCGCTCGGGATCGGCGCGGACGAACGCTTCGACGCCCGGCCCCTCGGCCGCGAACTCGCCGACCGAGGTCACGGCCAGACCGGCGACCTTGAGCGTGTTGGCCGGGATCGTCCCGGCATAGGGCGAGGCATCCCGGCCGAGGATCGACCGGGCCGCCGCGCGGGCCTGCTCGAAGGCGGCCGGGATGATGCCGTAGAGGCGGCCGCGGTGCTCGGCGGCGTCTCCGGCGGCGAAGACGCCCGGGGCCGAGGTCCGCATCCGGTCGTCGACGACGATGCCCTTGCCGACCGAAAGCCCGGCCTCCCGGGCGACCGCGGTCTCGGGCCGGACGCCGGCGGCGACGACCACGCCGTCGGCGGCGATCTCGGCGCCGGAGGCCAGCTTCAGGCCCCGGACGGCCCCGTCGGCGCCGCCGAGGATCTCCTGGGTGACCGCGCCGAGGACGACGGCCACGCCCAACCGCTCGAACTGGGTTTTGAGGATGCCGGCGGCGGCGGGATCGAGCTGGCGCGGCAGAAGGCGGTCGAAGAACTCGACGACCGTGACCTCGCCGCCGCGGCCGCGGACGGCCCGGGCGATCTCGAGGCCCAGCAGACCGCCGCCGAGGACGACGGTCCGGCGGCGCTCCCGGAGGTGCTCGGCCAGGGCCAGGGCGTCGTCGAGCGTCCGCAGGACGAAGACTCCCGGGAGCCCGGTGCCCGGGACGGGCGGCAGGGCCGCCCGCGCGCCCGTCGCCAGGAGCAGGGCGTCGTAGGCCAGGATCTCGCCGGACGCGGTCTCCGCGGTCCGTTCGGCCGGCCGCAGGCGGGCCACCGTCCGGCCGAGACGGAGATCGATGCCCTGCTTCGCGGCCCAACCTTCGGGGAAGGCGAAGACCTTCTCGAAAGGCAGCCGGCCGGCCAGGAACTCGATGAGATTGGGCCTCGGATAGTAGCGATGCCGCTCCTCGTCCAGGACGGTGACCGAGGCCCCGGGCTCGAGCTCGCGCAGGGCCTTGGCGGCCATGGTGCCGGCCAGGCCTCCGCCGGCGATGAGGATGTTCACGTCAGGTCCGGGACGCCAGGGGGGTCAGTCGAGCTTGGAGAAATATTCCTTGCCGACGCCGCACTGCGGGCAGACCCAGCCGTCCGGCAGGTCCTCCCATTTGGTCCCCGGCGCGACGCCGTTGTCGGGGTCGCCGACGGCGGGATCGTAGACGTAACCGCAGGCCGTGCATTCGTACTTGTCCATACGCGCTCCTTTCGTGCCTTGGGATCAGGGAAGAGGCAAATGTACCATCGAACCGGGGTCGAGTCAAACGCCCGGCCCGGCCGGGCCGAGCCGGACGAGCCGGTCCTTGAGCCGCGTGTTCCGCTTGACCGGGTCGTCGTTCTTGATGGCGATGTGGAGGGCCTTGAAGGAGCCGATGACGACGCTCAGCTTCTTGGCCCGCGTCAGCGCCGTATAGAAGAGGTTGCGCTGGAGCATGATGTAGTGCTGGGTCAGGAGGGGCATGACGACGGCCTGGTACTCGCTGCCCTGGGCCTTGTGCACGGACACGGCGTAGGCCAAGGCGATGTCGGCCAGTTCGTCCTTCTCGTAGCAGACGGTGCGGCCGTCGAACTCGACGAGGAGGCGGACCTTGGCCCGGTCGGCGTGGACGACCGAGCCGATGTCGCCGTTGAAGACGTCCTTGTCGTAGTCGTTGCGCAGCTGCATGACCTTGTCGCGGGCCTTGAAGACGCGGGACCCGGCCGGCAGCCCTTCCCCGCCGGGATTGAGGCGCTTCTGGAGCTCGGCGTTGAGGTTCTCGACGCCGACGACGCCCTTGTACATCGGGCTGATGACCTGGATCTGCGGCGACAGCGGGCTCAGGCCGAGCCGCCGCGGGATGCTCGTGGAGACCATCTTGACGATGGCCTCGAAGGCCTTGTCCGGGTCGCTCTGGGGGATGAAATAGAAATCGGCGCCCTTGTCGCCGGGCTCGGCGAACACCAGGGACTGGCCCTGGTTGACGCGGTGGGCGTTGAGGACGATGAGGCTCTCCCGCTCCTGCCGGAAGATCTGGTCGAGGCGGACGACGTCGACGGTCCCCGACTCGATGATGTCGCGCAGGAGGTTGCCCGGCCCGACCGAGGGCAGCTGGTCCTGGTCGCCGACCAGGACCAGGCGCATCCACGGCGGGACGGCCTTCAGAAGGTGGGACATGAGCGGCAGGTCGACCATGGAGAACTCGTCGACGACCAGGGCCTCGCCGCGCAGGGGGTTCGACTCGTTCCGCTTGAAGGTCCCCTTCTTGGGCTGGAACTCCAGGACCCGGTGGATGGTCCGGGCCTCCCGCCCGGTGGCCTCGGCCAGGCGCTTGGCCGCCCGGCCGGTCGGGGCGGCCAGCAGGACCTCCTTGCCCCATTTGCCGAAGACGTCGACGACGCCCTTGACGATGGTCGTCTTGCCGGTCCCCGGCCCGCCGGTGATGACCAGGATCTTGCGCTCGATGGACTCGCGGATGGCCCGGCGCTGGAGCGGCGAGAAGGTCATGCCCAGGTCCCGCTCGGTCGCTTCGACGGCCCGGTCGAGGTCGAAGTCCGGGGCCCGGCAGGGGAAGCCGGCCAGCTTGTGGATGGAGCGGGCGACCTCGTCCTGGGCCTGGTGGAAGAACGGCAGGTACAGGGCCCGCCCGGCCGGCTCTTCCTCGGCCACGATCCGCCGGCCCTTGACCAGGGCGGCCGCGGCCCGTTCGACGGCCTCCGCCTCGACGCCCAATTCGGCGGACGAGCGGGCCGCGACGTCGGCCTCGAGCGAGAAGACATGGCCCTGTTCGTTGTCCTTCTCCAGAAGATAGAGGATGTGGGCCTTGACCCGCTCGGGCGAGCCCGGGTCCATCCCCAGCTTGAGGGCCAGCCCGTCGGCCGTCTTGAACCCGACGCCGGCGATGTCGAGAGCGAGCTGGTAGGGATTGGTCCGCAGGACGGTGAAGGAGCGGTCGCCGTACTGCCGGTAGATCTTGGCGGCCAGGCCGGTCGTGACGCCGTGCCCCTGGAGGAACATCATGAGCTCGCGGATGCCGTGGTACTCGGCCCAGGAGCGCTTGATCTCCCGGACCTTGACCGCCCCGACGCCGCCGACCTCGCGCAGGCGGTCGGGCTCGGCGTTGAGGACGTCGATCGTCCCGGCCCCGAAAGCGGCCACGATGCGGCCGGCCAGGACCGGCCCGATGCCCTTGACCAGTCCGGAAGCCAGGAACTTCTCGATGCCCTTGGTCGAGGCCGGCAGGGTCATGCTGAACCGCTCGACCTTGAACTGCCGGCCGAACCGGGCGTTGAGCTCCCAGCACCCGTGGAGGCGCAGGACCTCGCCCGGCGAGAGCGGCGGGAAGGCGCCGACGATGGTCATCGCCTCGCCGTCCTCGGACAGGAAGCGGGCCACCGTGTAGCCGTTGTCGGGATTGTAGAAGACGACGCTCTCGACGGCGCCGTCGACGTGTTCCTGGCCCGTGACGAGCGCCGCCGCCTTCCTCATGACCCCATGTTAGGC
>CAZFZU010000064.1:7418-9077 GCA_964523615.1 uncultured Eubacteriales bacterium
ATGATGCGGAGCATGCGGCCCCAGCGGGCCTTGGGGATGAAGCTGACCAGCTTCTTGAGGCGGTCCCGCACGCCCGTCTTCTGCCAGGCGTCGCGCTCGGCCTTGTAGGAGAAGTAGATGAGCCAGGGCCGGCCCTTGATGGCGTCGACCGACAGGAAGCCCCAGTAGCGGCTGTCCATGCTGTTGTCGCGGTTGTCGCCCATGACGAAGCAGTGCCCCGGCGGCACGGTGACCGGGCCGTAGTTGTCGCGAATGACGTCGTCGTAGTTGTAGACGTCGGTCTTGGAGTTGATCTGGCTGTCGATGTGGACCTTGTAAGCCTCTTCGAGCGGCTTATCGTTGACGAAGACCTGCTTGTCCCGGACCTCGACCTTCTCGCCCTCGAGGGCGATGACCCGCTTGACGAAGTCCTGGGTCAGGTTCTTGGGGTACTTGAAGACGACGATGTTGCCCCGCTCGATGGCTTTGCGAGGCAGGATCGCCCCCTCGAGGGGCAGGACGGGCCGGTTGTAGGCCAGTTTGTTGACAAGCAGGAAGTCGCCCACGAGCAGGGTCGGCTCCATGGAGCCGGTCGGGATCTGGAAGGCCTGGACGACGAAGGTCATGACGAAGAAGACGAAGACGGCCGTCTCGGCGATGAGCTCGAAGTACTCGCGGAAGAGGCTCTTGTCCTTCTTTTTCGGCGTCGTCTTTTCGGTGTCCATGTCGCTCCCGGCGCGTGAATGGCTATATTAAAGGAAAACGCGGGCGACATCAAGGCCGTTGCTCCGCCTTCCGGATCGGCGGGCTCTCGGGAACCCGCCTGCGCCTGAGCTGAATTCCTGGGACACGATCCCTTTTCAGGAGAAAAGGGTCATGTCCCGGAATTCCGTCCGTTTCCGCCCGGCGATCCGGCGAGGACGTCGCAGTCGCGACGTCCTCGCCTTGACACCCCCCGCCAATCCCGCTTTACTAGTCCCGTGAACGTCACCCTGTTCGGTTACCCCAAGACCGGCAAGACGACGCTCTTCAATCTCCTGGCCGGCGCCCACGCCGCGGTCACGGCCTACGACGACGGCCGGCGCGAGCCCCACATCCGGACCGTCCCTCTGCCCGACGCCCGGCTGGACGCCCTGGCGGCCGCCCACCCCGACAAGCGCCGGGTGGCCGCCTCGATGGACCTGACCGACCTGGCCGGCATATCGTTCGGCGAGGTCAAGGCCAGCCTCTTCCTCGACCATCTGCGGCGGGCGGACGGCCTCGTCCACGTCGTCCGGGCGTTCTCGGACCCCGACCTGCCGCCGGCCCGGGGCCGGGTCGACCCCGCGGCCGACGCCCGGAGCATGGAGGAGGAACTCGTCCTGGCCGATCTCGTCCAAGCCGACGCCCGCCTCGAGCGCCTGGACCGGGACCTCAAGAAGATGAAGGATCCCGAGGGCGAGAAGGAGCGCGACCTCCTGCGCCGGCTCCGCCCCGAGCTCGAGTCGGGCCGGGGCCTGCGCGGCCTGGCCTTGTCCCCGGCCGAGGAGAAGCTCATCCGGCCTTTCGCTTTTCTCAGCCTCAAGCCCCTGCTCCACTTCGTCAACATCGACGAGAAGGACCTGGCGTCCATCCGGAAGCCCGAAACCCTCTTTCCCGGGTTGGCCGGCCCGGCCGTCGGGGACACGCCGGCCGTCGGGG
>CAZFZU010000064.1:9177-16182 GCA_964523615.1 uncultured Eubacteriales bacterium
GTCCCCATACGGGCCGGGCCGGCGCGTCCTGGCCTTCTGCGGCCGCATCGAGGCCGATCTGGCCGAGCTCGAGGCCCCCGAGCGGGCCGCGTTCATGGCCGAGTACGGCCTCGAGTCCCCGAGCGCTCCCCTCTTCGCCGGCCAGGCGGCCGCCTTCCTCGACCGGGTCACCTTCCTGACCGTCGGCAAGGACGAGGTCCGGGCCTGGACGGTGCGGCGCGGCGCGACCGCCGCCGAGGCCGCCGGCGCGGTCCACACCGACATCGCCAAGGGCTTCATCCGGGCCGAGGTCGTCTCCGCCGAGGAGCTCCTCCGCCACGGCACCCTCGCCCGCGCCAAGGAGGCGGGGGCCATCCGGCTCGAAGGCCGGGACTACGTCGTCCGCGACGGCGACGTCGTCTACTTCCGGTTCGCCCCATGAGCGCGACCTTCCGCGTCACCGCCCGCGATCCGTCGTCGTCGGCCCGCGCCGGCGCCCTCGAGACCCCGCACGGGACCGTCCCCACCCCGGCCTTCATGCCCGTCGCCAGCCAGGGCACGGTCAAGGCCCTGACCCACGACCAGCTCGAGGGCCTCGGCGCGGACATCATCCTGCTCAACTCCTACCACCTCTTCCTCCGCCCCGGCGTCGAGGACATCCAGGCCTTAGGCGGGCTGCACCGCTTCATCTCCTGGCCCAAGCCCATCCTGACGGACAGCGGCGGTTTCCAGATCTACAGCCTGTCCCCCCTGGTCAAGGTCAGCGACGAGGGCGTGCGCTTCTCCTCCCACCTCGACGGCTCCAAGGTCCTGCTGCGGCCCGAGGACGTCGTCGACCTCCAGGTCCGGATGGGCACGGACGTCCTGATGTGCCTGGACCACTTCCCTCCTTATCCTTATAGCGAGTCCGCCCTGGCCGAGTCCGTGCGCCTGACCGGCCTGTGGGCCCGGCGGTCGAAAGAGGCCTTCGCCCGCCACGACACGCGGCAGCAGCTCTGGGGCATCAGCCAGGGCGGCGTCCACGCCGGGCTGCGGACGAGGTCCATCGAAGAGGTCGCGGCCCTGGACCTCGACGGCTACGCTTACGGCGGCCTGGGCATCGGCGAGCCCAAAACGAAGCTCTTCGAGACGCTCGAGCTCGGCCACGGCCTGCTGCCGGCCGACCGGCCCCGCTACCTCATGGGCATGGGCTACGTCGAGGACGTCCTCGAGGCCGTCTCGCGGGGCGTCGACCTGTTCGACTGCGTCCTGCCGACCCGCAACGCCCGCAACGGCACCCTGTTCACCAGCCGGGGCCGGGTGGCCATCAAGAACCGCAAGTACGCCCGCGACGAGCGGCCCGTCGACGAGGCCTGCGGCTGCCCGACCTGCCGCCGTTTCTCGCGGGCCTACCTCAGGCACCTCTACGAGCGCGACGAGATCGCTGCGGCCGTCCTGAACACCGTCCACAACCTCCATTTCTATCTTGACATCTTCCGGAAAATACGCCATTCTATCACGTCTAACTCCTTCACTTCCCTGAAGCAGAGTTTGATCTCGAATACTTTACAAAAGGAAGAAAAGACATGATGTTAGGAGCTTTCGCGGCCGGCATGCAGCCGGCGGGCGCCGGCCAGTCCGGCGGGTCCCCGATGATCGGTCTGGTCATGATGATGATGGTCTTCGCCATCTTCTACGTCCTGATCATCATGCCCCAGAGGAAGAGGCAGAAGAAGCACCAGGAAGAGGTCCAGAAGCTCACGTCCGGGACCCAGATCGTCACCGCGGGCGGCATCGTCGCCACGGTGGTCGGCTTCAAGAAGGACGACCGGCTGGGCGACCTCATCGAGGTCCGGATCGGGTCGGGCACGACCATCGCCATCACCAAGGGCGCCGTCGGCCAGATCATCAAGCCCGCCGATCAGATCGTGGCCAAGTGACGTCCCGGGCCCCGGGGCCCGCGCGGCCCCGCCGGCCCGGATCTTTCCGAGAGTGAAGGTCCCATGAAAAAGAACCTGCAATGGAGGGTCATCCTGGCGCTGGCCGTCGTCGCCGGGGCGTTCCTTCTCGCCTACCCGTTCGACGACGCCAAGATCAAGCGCGGCCTGGACCTCAAGGGCGGCATCCACCTCGTCCTCAAGGTCCGGACCGACGACTCCATCAACATGGAGACGGACCAGGAGATCTCCCGGCTGGAGGATCTCCTCAAGCGCAACACCATTACCTTCCAGAAGGTCACCAAGGAGGGCCTGGGCCGCATCGCCGTCCAGGGCGTCCTGGCCGACCAGGAAGGCAAGACCCGCGACCTTTTCGACGAGTACTCCCGCGACTGGGACTACGGCTTCGTCGGCGACCGGGCCAATCTGTCCCTCAAGCCGCTGGCCGCCCAGTACCTCCGCGACCAGTCCGTCGAGCAGGCCAAGCAGACCATCGACAACCGCATCAACACCTTCGGCGTGGCCGAACCGCTCATCCAGAGGCAGGGCGACGACCAGATCGTCGTCGAGCTGCCCGGGGTCGACGACCCCGACCGGGTCAAGGAGCTCATCAAGGTCACGGCCGTCCTCGAGTGGAAGATCGTCAAGGCCGGCCCGGCCGCGGACGAGGCCACCCTCCTCCAGGCCACGGGCGGCCAGGTCCCCGACGACGCCGAGATCATCAAGGGCGATCCCAAACGGGGCCAGGGCGGCTTCTATCTCGTCGACAAGGTGGCCATGGTCACGGGCAAGGACCTGCGGACCATCCGCCAGACGACCGACGAATGGAACAACCCGGCCGTCTCCTTCAGCCTCAACGCCGACGGCGGGGCCCGCTTCGAGCTGGCCACGGGCGCGAACATCGGCAAGCAGATCGCCATCATCCTCGACAAGAAGGTCCAATCGGCGCCGGTCGTCGAGACCAAGATCATGCGGGCCCAGGGCGGCATCATCCGCGGCCGGTTCACGGCCCAGGAGGCCGAAGACCTGGTCACCGTCCTCAAGGCCGGCGCCCTGCCGGCCGGCATCGACTACCTCGAGGAACGGACCATCGGCCCGGCCCTCGGCGCGGATTCCATCCGCCAGGGGCTCGTGGCCGGCCTGGTGGCCATCGTGGCCGTCATGACCTTCATGGTCTTCTTCTACAAGCTCTCGGGCCTGAACGCGGTCGCGGCCCTGGTCCTCAACGTCCTCATCCTGTTCGGCGCCCTGGCCTACTTCAAGGCCGCCCTGACCCTGCCCGGCATCGCCGGCATCATCCTGGCCATCGGCATGGCCGTCGACGCCAACGTGCTCATCTTCGAGAGGATCAAGGAAGAGCTGGCCCTCGGCAAAGGCGTCATGAGCGCGATCTCCCAGGGCTTCTCCCGGGCCTTCACGGCCATCTTCGACTCCAACCTGACGACCATCATCTCGGCCGTCTTCCTGTTCCAGTTCGGCACGGGCCCCATCCGGGGCTACGCCGTGACCCTGACCATCAGCCTGGTGGCCAACCTGTTCACGGCCGTCTTCGTCTCCCACCTCCTCTTCGACCTGACGGTCCGCAAATCCGCCAAGACACTGAGTATCTGACATGCAACTCTTCAAAACCCCCAATATCCGCTTCCTGAAGTACAAGTACGTCGCCCTGGCCGCCACGGGCCTGATCGTCCTGGCCGGCGTCCTCAACGTCACGGTCTTCAAGGGCCTCAAGCTGGGCGTCGACTTCGGCGAGGGGACCCTCCTGCGCGTCGTCCTGCGCACGCCGACGAACGAGGGCGTCATCCGCGACCTCCTCGGCCAGGTCGGCCTGGCCAAGAGCCAGGTCCAGAGCTCGGGCAACACGGGCCGCGAGTTCCAGATCCGGGCCATGGAATCGGTCGCCACCGGCGCCACCGAGGCCGCGCAGCTCGAGGCCCACGAGGCCCTGGCCGACAAGATCATCGAGGCCCTGCGCGGCGACGACGGCGCGGCCGAGAAGGCCCGCGGCCTCGTCGACCTCAACACCCTCGACGAGAAGTCCATGGTCCAGCTCCTCGAAGGCGCCTTCCCGGGCTCCGGCCCCGAGGCCGCCCGGACCCTCCTGGCCCACCGGAACAAGACCGGCGTCGTCCTGGAATTCGCCGAGCTCGACGGGCTCGGGCTCAAGCCCGAAATCCTGACCTTCCTGCGCGAGAAGACCTATCTCGGCAAGATGGCCGTCCTCAGCCGCGAGACGGTCGGGCCCCAGGTCGGGGCCGACCTGCGCCGCAAGGCCGTCCAGGCGACCATCTGGTCCCTGCTGGGCATGCTCGTCTACATCGCCCTGCGCTTCAAGCTCGAGTACGGCGTGGCCGCCATCTTCACCCTGTTCCAGGACGTCCTCATCACGATGACGGTCTACTCGTTCACCAACCGCGAGATCAACCTGCCCATCATCGCCGGCATCCTGACGATCGTCGGCTTCTCGATCAACGACACCATCGTCATCTTCGACCGCATCCGGGAGAACCAGAAACTGCTGCGGGGCAAGCCCCTCGAAGAGGTCATGAACATCAGCCTCAACCAGACCCTGGGCCGGACGATCATCACCTCCGGCACGGTCTTCCTGACCGTCGGGGCCCTGTTCCTCTTCGGCGGCGAGGTCATCAACGACTTCGCCTTCCTCATGCTCGTGGGCACGATCGAGGGCGTCTACTCGACCATCTACCTGTCCTGCCCGGTGGTCCTTTTCTGGCAGAAATGGTTCAAGCCGAAAAAAGCGGGGAGGCGCTAATATTTTCCTTGTCAAAGCCCCCTTTTTCTTCTATACTACCTTTTGTCTAGTTGTGTAATATTCTGAGCATGAGGTAAGCATCATGGCGGAAGCTAGAAAACAGGTCAACGCGACGGACGTGCCCGCGATCTTCAAGGACTCGTTCTTCAAGAGCGAGAAGGGCACCGCGCGGAAAGCCCTCGTCTTTCCCATCGCCTTGATCCTCCACGTCGTCCTCATCGTCACGGCCATCGTTCTCCCCCTGCTCTCGACGGGCGAGCTGCCCACGGTCGAGGTCTATAGCGCCTTCCTGGCGCCCCCGCCCCCGCCTCCCCCGCCGCCGCCGCCGCCGGCCAAGCGGAAGGCCTCCACGACGAGCGCCCGGATCAAGCGGGTCCAGAGCGCGGCCCCGATCGAGGCCGGCCGGCTGGTCGCCCCCGTCGAGATCCCCGAGCAGATCGCCGAGGAAACGCTCTCTGACATCGGCGTCGAGGGCGGCGTCGAAGGCGGCGTCGAGGGCGGCGTCGTCGGCGGCGTCCTGGGCGGCGTCGTGGGCGGCGTCCTGGGCGGCGTCGTCGGCGAGGTCGAGGCCCCGGTCCGGGCCATCGGCGACGTCAAGCCCCCCAAGCTCGTCCGCGAGGTGGCCCCGGTCTATCCCGAGATCGCCCGCCAGGCCCGCGTCGAGGGCATCGTCATCGTCGAGGCCACGACCGACGTCTACGGCCGCGTCACCGGGGTCAAGGTCCTGCGGTCCATCCCCCTGCTCGACCAGGCGGCCATCGACGCCGTCCGGCAGTGGGTCTACGAGCCGATGATCATCAACGGCAGGCCCCGGCCCGTCGTGTTCACGGTCACGGTCCGGTTCCAGCTGAAATAGGTCAGAAAAGTCAGTCAAGGACTTTCGATATCTTACAGGAGGTATAACCCATGCAATTCGGTCTTCTGGAAATGTGGGCGGCCATGGGAGCCGTGGCCAAGACCGTCGCGATCATCCTGATCGCGATGTCCATCGTGTCCATCTACATGCTCATCGAGCGCCTGCTCGTCTTCTCCCGCGCGAAGAAGACGTCCCGGGCCGTCGCGCCCAAGCTGGCCGACCTGCTCAAGGCCGGGAACCTCAAGGACGCCCTGTCGCTGTCCTCCAAGAAGGACTATAAGGGCAGCCACCTGGCCCGCGTCACGGCCGCCGGCATCCAGGCCATCATGGAAGGCAAGGACGCCAAGCTCAAGCTCGAAGAGCAGATCGAGACGGCGTCCCGCGGCAGCGAGCGCGCCAAGGTCCTGTACAACCAGGAGCTCCGCCGCGGCCTGCCCATCCTCGCCACCATCGCCACCTCGGCCCCCTTCATCGGGCTGTTCGGGACGATCTTCGGCATCATCAACGCCTTCCGCGGCATGCAGCTGACCGGCTCGGGCGGCATCGGCGCGGTCGCCGGCGGCATCGCCGAGGCCCTCGTCACCACGGCCGTCGGCATCGGCGTCGCGGTCCTGGCCCTGTGGGTGTTCAACATCCTCAACAGCCGGATCGAAGTCTTCGACGCCGAGATGGGCAACACCGAGTCCCAGGTCATCGACTTCTTCATCAAGACCGGCGAAGCCCGCTAAGGATCGAGGCTCCGGCCTCGTCCAGGCCGGAACGAGAGAGAGGCATACAATGGGATTCTCAGTTTCGACGAACGGCAAAGAGACCGTCAGGTCCGAACCGAATGTCGTCCCTCTCTGTGACGTCCTGCTCGTCCTTCTCATCATCTTCATGATCGTCACGCCCCTCATCCAGAAGGGCGTCGACGTCAAGCTTCCGAACGCCCAGTTCACCGTCAACATGCCGGAGAACCCGGACGTCGTCCTGGCCGTGAAGAAGGACGCGCGCGACCCCAAGGGTTACCTCCTTTATGTCAACCAGGACAAGGTGACGTTGGAGACCTTGCAGAACGCGCTCGAAGAGGCCTTCCTGACCGTCTCGGAGAAGAAACTCTATCTGAAGGCGGACCAGGATATCGAGTACGGCGTCTTCGCGGAGTTCCTCTGGGACACCATCCGCGCGGCGGGCATCGAGTCCGTCGGCATCATCACCGAGAAGAAAACGGAAAAGGGCGACTGAGCGCGGCGCACGCCACGTGCACCTTCACCTCTGACCGCTAACGTCACGGGGGAAGGGAGCGAGAGATCGCTTCCTTCCCCCGTTTTTTTATCTACTGATCCCGATGAGTCCCTCTCTCGGGCTTTGGCTCACAACGGGGAGCGGATCCTGAGGAGCGGACCAGGTAGGATCGGGACGGAGCACCCGGAGTCTCGATTCTGCGAAATATCTTGAGAAAACGCTCTTTCCAGATATCTCCCAGCGCCGCTCCTCCGAGC
>CAZFZU010000065.1:0-15884 GCA_964523615.1 uncultured Eubacteriales bacterium
GTCCTCGGGGCCGGGCTGTTCCTGAGCGGGGGCATCCTGGGCCGCAAGAAGAAGAAACACTGACCGTGCCCGCGGCGGTCGTCGGCGTCGTCTTCGTCTCGGCCCTCGTCCGCTCGGCCATCGGCTTCGGCGACGCGGTCGTGGCCATGCCCCTGCTGGCCATGGTCACGGGCCTGAAGACGGCCTCTCCCCTGGTCGCCTTCATGGGGCCGACGATCTCGCTGCTGATCCTGGCCGGGAGCTGGCGCAAGATCGAGCTGAGGTCGGCGGGGCGGCTCGTCATCGCCTCCCTGCTCGGCATCCCCCTCGGCATCTACGGCCTGGCCCGCCTGCCCGAGGGGCCGCTCAAGATCGGGCTGGGCCTGCTCATCCTGCTCTACGGGCTGTTCGGGCTGGCGCGGCCGAAGGCCCGCATCCGGAACGAGCGGCCCTGGCTGCCCTGGACGGTCGGCGTCGCGGCGGGGGTCCTGGGCGGGGCCTACAACACCAACGGGCCGCCGGTCGTCGCCTACGGGATGCTCAAGGGCTGGCCGCCGGAGGATTTCCGGGCCACGCTGTCGGGCTACTTCCTGCCGACGAGCCTCATGGTCCTGGCCGGACACGGCCTGGCCGGGATGTGGACGGCGGAAGTGCTGACGTCCTACCTGTGGTCGCTGCCGGCCATCGTCCTCGGCGTCCTGCTGGGCGGCCTGCTCAATAAGAGGATCCCGCACGCCCTCTTCGCCCGCCTCGTCAACGGCTGCCTGGCCGCGATGGGCGTGCTGCTCCTGGCCCGCACCTTGATCCGGTAGCCGCCCGAGATCCGATCGACCTGCCCGGCAAAGAATAAGGGGTCAAACCTACTTTTTATCACTTTTCGACAAGAACGTCGGACTCGTGATCATCCAGCGATGCAGAAAAGTCGAGGCATCCGACAAAAGTGTCGGAAAGAGATAAAAAGTAGGTTTGACCCCTTCTTTTTTTATTTCAATTCGACGGTGGCGGCAGGCCCGTAATAGAGGCCGTTGAAGAGCAGCTTGAAGGTGCCGTGGGGCTGGCCGCGGAAGGCGATCTCGGGGCCGTAGAGGAAGACCTTGCCCTTGCCCACCGCGGCCTCGGCGACCTGGACGCTCCGCCGCAGGTAACTCTCGCCCCAGGCCCAGCCGCTCCGCAGGAGCTTCCCGTCGTCGAACCAGACGACGGGGCTGACGCCCTTGAGCCGCGCGTCGGGCGGCAGCGCGAAGGCGGGCGTGTTGTCGTAGAAGACGTCGAGCGTCGCGGGCAGGCCGTGGGCCAGCGGGTGCGCCGGATCGACCCGGGCCCGCAGGACGGAGCCCGGCACGTAGAACTTTTCCGAACGCAGGGGCGTCTCCCGGCCGTCCGGGCCCTTCTCGACCAAGGCGTTGGCGACCGGCAGGCCGAAGTGGTCGGCCAGGGCCGTCGCCGAGTCCAGGGTCAGGATGGTCCCGCCGGCCTCGACGAACTCCCGGAGCCCGGGGATGGTCTTTTCGGCCGTGACCCGGCCGACGCGGTCCTTGTACTCGTCGGGAATGTTGGCCGGGGCCGGCATTTGGAAGTCCCTCATCCCGCCGCTTTCGGAGCCCGCCGCGGGCGCCCGCGGGATGGAACCGCCGACGAAGACAAGGGCGTCGAACCGCTCGGCGAGGCCGCCGGCGTCCAGGCCCGGCGCGAACACCAACTCGTAGGGGAACTCGAACTGCTCGAGGAGCCAGCGGACCCAGCCCGAGGCCATCGAGCCGCCGTAGGTGTCCCACAGCCCGACGCGCGGCGCCCGCAGCGCGAAGGCCTCGCCTTTCGGGGCCTGATCGAGGCCGCCGACGTCGAGTCCCAGCTCCCGGGCCGCTTTTTGCAGCACGGCCGCGGCGCCCGGCGAGGCGGGAACCCAGATCGTCCCGGCCGGAAGGGTCTTCCCTCCGGCAGCCGTGTCCGCCTTGAGCCAGTAGGCCTTCTCGCCGGCCTTGAGCAGGCGGTTGACGGCGATGAACGTGTCGTTGACGCGGTGGTCGAGGAAATGGCCGGCCGCGCCGGCGGCGAAGGCGCCCGGCGGGGGCGGGGTCACGCCGGCCAGCTTCTCGAACGGGCCGTCGAAGCCGTCGAGGAGGCGGTCGAAGGCGATGCCCATCTGATAGGCCAGCGTCCAGCCGGCCGCGTCGTAGGGCGGATTGGGGGCCGCGCCCGGATACGGGATGTCGTTCGGATGGTCCTGGGGCTCGAACATGGTCATGACGTGGGGCCGGAAAGCCTGGGCCGTGCGAATGACATAGGAGCCCTTGGGATAGCGCTTGCCGCCGGCCTCGAATGCCGCCTTGGCCCGCTCGACCGTGACGCCGCTCTCGATGAGGGCGTTGACGAATTTGGTCGCCGTCGGGAAGTCGGCCTGGTCCGAGGGGATGACGTAGCCGCGGGGATCGCGCGCGTCCGCGCTGAAGATGGCGTCGTAATATTTCCGGTCCACGCCTCCCCGGCCGAAGCGCCCGCCCCCGCCCGCGGCCGGGGCCGCCGCCTGACCTGGCCCGGCGCCCGCGGCGGCCCGGTCCTTGTCCACGGCCGCCCGGACGGCGGCGACCGTGCCCGGGACGATGGTCCAGGAGTCGCGGCTCCCCTGCTCGATGGCGTGCTTGCCCATCAGGTAGCGCCGGTACAGGAAGTCCTCGCGGTGCTTGGAGGCGACGTCGAGGATGGCCATGTCGGCCGTGATCGCGTATTCGACCGACTGCCGGAAATGCCACTTCTGGGGCGCGATCGGGAAGGGATAATCGTGCTTGGGCAGGAGCCGCTCGGGGATGAACGGGATGTCGACCGGGGTCGGGTTGCCGATGGCCTCGGTCAGGATGCCGATGACGTTGTGGAAATAGCCCGTGCTCCGCAGGCCGCCGTTCCACCAGGTCGAGTAGCCGGCCCCCGAGCGCATGATGGCCCCGGGCTTGCCCTCGGTGACGAAGCGGTTGTGCATGGAGGCCGAGACGAGGTCGAGGCCGACCGGGACGAGCGGGTCGAAGGCGTAGTTGAACGGGTCCCGGAAGGGCGGGGCGAACAGGACCGTGCCGGCCGGGCCCGTCTGGTGGTGGTTGTAGAGGATCTGCGGGTGCCACTCGACGTAGAGCTGGCGGCTCATGGCCTTGGTCTCGGGCTGGGTGTTCATATAGAAGTCGCGGTTGTTGTCGTGCCCGATGTATTTCTGATAGAGGACCGGCAGGCCGCCCATCGAGCGCTTGGCCGGCTCCTTCTCGCGCAGGTACCAGTCGGCCACGAGGTCGAGGCCGTCGGGGTTGGCCGGCACGGCCAGCAGCACGACGTCGTCGAGGATGCGCCGGGTCTCGGCGTCGTCCCGCGACACCATGCGCCAGACGAGCTCGACGAGCTGCTGGGAGCCCAGGATCTCCGTGGCGTGGAGCCCGCCGTCGATCCAGACGACGGCCTTGCCCTCGGCGGCCAGCCGCCGGGCGGCCTCGTCGCTCAGGCCTTCGGCCAGGGCCAGGCGCTTGGAGATGTCCTTGAGCCGGGCCAGCCGGGCGTGATTGGCCGGGGACGTGACGATGGCCATGACCATGGTCCGGCCTTCGGCCGTGCGGCCGATCTCGACGACCTTGAGCCGGTCGGACTCGGCGTCGAGCGTCTTCCAGTAGGCGACGAGCTGGCGGTAGCTGACGAGCTGGTAGTCGTCGCCGACGGCGAAGCCGAACCGGGCCTTGGGGCTAGTGACGGCGACGGAAGCGGCGACAGCGGTCGCGCCCCACAGAGCCAGGGCGGCGGCGAGGCAAAGGCCCAAAGCGGCGGCGCGGGCCGGGCGACGGAGACGGGAGGTCGAGGTCACGGCTGCACTCTCCTTACCAGATTCCGGGGACGAGGCGGAAGCGGACGGCCCGGGCGTACTCCTTATACCAGAGGAGGTCCCTCCTGAGCATGCGGTCCTCGAGGGCGGTCCGCAGGAGGAGCAGGGCGACGGCCGCGGCCTGCGGCAGGAGCGCCCAGTAGGAGCCCAGCACGAGCGGCGTGGCCAGGCCGAAAAGGACGCCGCCGAGATAGCCGGGATGGCGGCAGAAGCGGTAGGGGCCCTCGCGGCAGACGGTCTGCCCGCGGTCGGTCTGGATGCGGGCGACGCTCGAAAAGAACGGATTGACGGCCCGGGCCCAGACGAACAGGGCCTGGCCGGCGACGAAGGCGGCCAGGGCCGCGGCGTAAACGGCCGGGACGGGGTCGTCGGCCCAGTGGCCGCGGCCGGAGTCCAGGCAGGCGATGACGATCGAGGCGAACCAAAGCGGGGTCGACAGCAGGAAGTAGCCCTTGTCCCACCACTTCATGCCCCGTCCGGGGCGGATGCGCTCGGCGGCCAGGCCGGGGTGGCGGCGCATGGACAGCAAGGTCGCGACGGACGTGGCCAGGGTCAGGCCGACGAAGGTCCAGCCCTGCCAGAAGTCGATCCGGCCGGCGGCCAGGAAGACGGCGACGGCCAGGAGGATGAGGCCTGCCAAACTCCCGGCCCAAGGCGACGTTTGGATCATGGTCGAGGGGCCATTATCCTTCGGGAGGCTGATATATTCAATATCAGACTTCATTTTCGTCTGTCGGGGCCCCCCGGCCCGGGCTCAATTTTCCGGGGCCTGACCCGACTAAAGCGTTGGATTCGTTCCTATTACATTCGGAGGTCCTCGTCATGTCCGTCAAACGCCTGTTCAAACCCGTCCTCATCCTGACCCTCGCGGGCTTCGTCCTGACGACGGCCGGCTTCGGCCAGACCCGCCGCCACGACCTGTCCCTGTCCTACGGCGTCCTGTCGATCGACCAGCTGGCCGACGTCTTCACCGACGTCGTCACCATCGTCCTGACCCTCGGCACCTTCAGCAAACAGGACGTCAAGTACACCGGCGTGCCGTTCCTGACCTACCACATGTCGCGCAACGACCGCTTCGGCTTCGGGGCGGCCCTCGGCGGCTACAGCTCGTCCGGCCTGCTCCGCGTCGGCGATACCGATCTCGGCAGCTTCAAGGAGAGCAACATCATCGCCGCGGCCGAGCTCGACTACCACTGGGTCATGAGGCCCGGCTTCCAGCTCTACTCCGGGGTCGGTTTCGGCGTCCGTTACCGGCACGGCACCTACGATGACGGGGAGGAGTCGGACACCTTGAACAAGGTCCTGCCGACCTTCCACATCAACGCGCTCGGCCTGCGCTTCGGCAAGTCCGTCGGCTTCTTCCTCGAGCTCGGGGGCGGCTACAAGGGCGTCCTCAGCGCCGGCCTCAACGCCCAGTTCTGAGATGAAAAGCGCGGCGTTCCTGGTCCTGGCCCTGCTCGCGGCGGCCGCCGCGGCGCCGATCCCGGGCGCCGCGGCCATCGGGCCGCCGGACGTCCAGGACGCCGCGGTCATCCAGCCGGTCTCCTGGGACCTCTGGCTCGCGGCCAAGGCCAAAGCCGAGAAACACGACGCCGAGGGCAACCTCGTCGCCGCGCTCCAGTACTACCTCGAGTACGCCCGCCAGGCCCGCGGGCTCAATAGCCCGGTCCGCGTGGCTTGGGGCCTCAATAACGCCGCGTACATGATCATCAAGATGCACCGGCAGGACGCCTCCGTGGACCTCGAGCCGGCCCGCCGCTTCCTCGAGGAGGGGCTGGCCCTCGAGGGGTGCTCGGAAGACTGCCGCAAGGTCATGGCCATGAACCTCGAGCACGTCCGGTCCTGCCTCGACCGGGCCCGCTGAGGCCTTAAGCCCTATCCCCTCCTCCCCTTTAGCCGCGCCGCGTTCGCTCCTTCTTGCCTTGCCCCGGCCCGGCCTCCGGCGTTAGGATAGGGGCCCGGACGGGCGTCCGGCATCGCGAGCGTCGGAGGAGGGACCATGCGCGGAATCACGAAGCAGGCGGCCGGGGCGATCGCCCTGGCGGTATTCATCGCGGTCACGGCCGCGGCCCCGGCCTCGGGGCGGGCTCCCGCCCGGCGGGCGCCCACGGTCGAGGACCTGATGGCCCTGAAGTCCGTCGGCGGCGCCCGCATCTCGCCCGACGGCCGCCGGGTCGCCTACACGGTCACGGAGACCGACCTGGCCCAGGACGCCTACGTCACCCACATCTGGCTCGTCGAAGCGGGCGGCGGCGAACCCCTGCAGTTGACCCGCGGTCCGAAGTCGGCGTCCGGGCCGTCCTGGTCTCCCGACGGCAAGTGGCTGGCCTTCACTTCGTCCCGTGCCGACGACAAGAGCCAGATCTTCGCCATCCGGCCGGACGGGGGCGAGGCCGTCCAGCTGACCAAGGCGGAGACCGGCGTCAACGGGTTCGCCTGGTCGCCGGACGGCAAAGCCCTCGCTTTCACGGCCTCCGACCCGGTCACGGACGAGGCCAAGGCCCGCAAGGACTTCTACGGCGACTACGCCGTGGTCCGCCGCGAGTACACGCACACCCACCTCTTCACCGTCGACACGGCCGAGGCCCTGCGCGGGCCGCAGGCCGGGACGCGCCGGACGTCCGGCAAGGCCTTCACGGTCGGCGGCTTCGACTGGTCGCCCGACGGGACCCGCATCGCCTTCGGCGCGACGGTCGATCCCGATCTCATCAACGGCGGGACGTCGGACGTCTACGTGCTGGACCTCGGGACCGGGGCGGTGAAGAAGGTCGTCGACCAGCCTGGTCCGGACGGCGGGCCGCTGTGGTCGCCCGACGGGACGTCCATCCTGTTCTCGAGCGCCATGGGCCGGCCCGACTATTTCGCCCGCAACTCGGTGCTGGCCGTGGTCCCGGCGGCGGGGGGCGCCGTCACGCCGTTGACCGCGGCCTTCGACGAGAACCCCAACGCCGTCGCCTGGACCAAGGACGGCATCTATTTCGGAGCCTCCCAGAAGACCGCCGCCCATGTGTTCCGGCTCGATCCCGCGACGCGGGCCATAGAGCGGGTGACGGGCCCGGACGAGGCCATCGTCCAAGTCTCGAGCATGTCGGCCGACGGCAAGCGGCTGGCCTTTACGGTCCATTCGCCGGCGACGCTCGGCGAGGTCGGTGTCTCCGACCTGCCCTGGAAGCCCCGCCTCCTGACCCGGATGACGGACCAGGTCGAGGGCCTGGTTTTGGGCACGCGCGAGGTCGTCTCCTGGAAGAGCAAGGACGGGACGACGATCGAAGGCGTCCTGGTCAAGCCGGCGGATTTCGACCCGGCCAAGCGCTACGCCCTGCTCTGCGTCATCCACGGCGGGCCGACGGGCGTCGACCGGCCCATGCTCGCGGCCGACCTGCGCTACTACCCGGCCGACATCTGGGCGGCCCGGGGCGCCCTCGTCCTCAAGGTCAACTACCGGGGCAGCGCCGGCTACGGCGAGAAGTTCCGCATGCTCAACGTCCGCAACCTGGGCGTCGGCGACGCCTGGGACGTCCTGTCGGGCGTCGAGGCCCTGGTCAAGAAGGGCTGGGTCGATCCGGCCCGGGTCGGCTGCATGGGCTGGAGCCAGGGCGGCTACATCTCGGCCTTCCTGACGACGTCGTCGCGGGCCTTCAAGGCCATCTCCGTCGGGGCCGGCATCTCGAACTGGGCCACCTACTACTACAACACCGACATCACGCCGTTCACCATCAACTACCTCGGCGACGACCCGGCCGACGATCCGGCGATCTACGCCAAGACCTCGCCCATGACCTACGTCAAGAAAGCGGGGACGCCGACCCTCATCCAGCACGGCGAGTTCGACCGGCGCGTGCCCATCCCCAACGCCTACGAGCTGCGGCAGGGCCTCGAGGACCGCGGCGTCCCGGTCGAGATGGTCGTCTACAAGGGCTACGGCCACGGCATCACCAAGCCGAAGTCCATGCGAGCGGTCATGGAGCACAACCTGGCCTGGTTCGGGCACTACATCTTCGGCGACGCCAAGCCCGACCTGGCGGCCCCTGCCATACCCAAGAAGGACGGCGAGGCCAAGAAATGACCGGCGGCCCGGCCGCGGGAGAACGAAAGGGGACGGACCATGAGATGCAAAGAGTGCGGGCGGGATTTCCCGTCGCTCTACCATTTCAAGACGGCCGACGTCTGCCTGGGATGCTATGAGGGCATGGGCGAGGAGGAGCGGGTGAAAGCGGCCCAGCCCAGAGAGATCCACCGGATGACGACGACGGCCTTCACCATCGACGGCTACCGCGTCGTCAAATCGCTCGGCGTGGTGCGGGGGATCGCGGTCCGGTCGCGCTCGGTCTTCGGCACGATCGGCGCGTCTCTCCAAACCATCGTCGGCGGCAACATCACCCTGTTCTCGGAGCTCTGCGAACAGACGCGGGGCGAGGCCTTCGAGATGATGGTCAACCACGCCGTCGAACGGGGGGCCAACGCCGTCGTCGGGGTGCGCTACGACGCGACCGAGATCATGCAGGGGGCGACGGAGGTCCTGTGCTACGGCACGGCCGTCGTCGTCGAGCCCCTCTAGATCTTGATGATGATGCGGTTCTTGTAGAGCCACCAGCACAGGTACCACAGCACCGCCCAGGCCCCGGCGCTCGTCAGGAGCTCGGCCGGGAGCGCGCCGATCCAGCCGGAGAAGGCCATCGTGAACGGGGCCACGAGCGACCGGACCCAGACCGTCCCGCCGCTCTCCGTGAAGAGGTAGATGGCCAGGGAGTTCATGCCGACGACGTTGAGGAACAGCGCCCAGCCGCCCCATTTCTTGACGTCGACGAGCCAATAGCTGAAGGCCAGGGCCAAGAGGCAGAGGCCCCCGGTGGCCACGACGAACGAGCTCGTGGCGATGCGCTTGATCATCGGCGTGACCGCCGTCAGGGCGAAACCGGCGGCGGCCGCCGCGGCACCGAGGCCGGCCACGAGGGCGATCTTCTTCTTGGGCGGGCGGGCGCCCATCAGGACCTGCCCCGCGAGGACGCCCCAAATGGTGTGGGCCGCGGTCGGGATGGCGTTGAACGCGACCCAGTGCCCGGACGACAGCTCGCCCGAGACGAGCATGTCGAACCAGGCCCCGAAGTTGCGGTCGGGCGTGAACGGCTGATCGTAGCCGGCGATGCCGAACGTCCGGTAGAGGACCTCGGCCGCGGCGACGAGGGCCAGGCTCCAGGCGATCTGGGTCCGCGGCTTCCGCCGCATCAGGACATAGGCGATGGGATAGGTGACGGCGAGCTGGGCCAGGACGTTCTGGAAGCGGAAGGTGATGCGGCCCGGCCCGATGCAGTAGAGGGCCCAGCCGAGGACGAGGAGCAGGACCGAGCGGACGACGACGTGCCGGGTGACGGCCCGGCGGGACTCGCCGCGCTCCTCGCGCCGGGCGACCGAGAAGGCCAGGGCCACGCCGACGATGAACATGAAGAACGGCTGGACGAGGTCCCAGAAGCGCAGGCCGGCCCAGGGATGGTGCTCGAGCTGGAGGCCGAGGAACCCGAGGACGGTCCCGGCCAGCTGCGGATCGCGGAGGTGCTCGTAGAGGAGCGTGCTCTCCCCGATGAGCAGGAACATGGTCAAGCCCCGAAAGAAGTCGAGCGAGAGGAAGCGTTCTTTCATCGGCTACCTCTTGACCGCGCGCGGGACCTCGAGGTCGACGTCGTAGTAGAGGGCGGTCATCGGCCGGCCCGACACGGGCTCGACGTTGTCGGCCCGGACGAGGGCGTGATAAGCGCCCTTCTTGAGGCCCGCGGTCGAGACCGTGTTGACGAAGGTCCAGGTCTTGCCGCCGCCCCGGACCTCGACCGAAAGCCACGGCGGCAGGGCCTTCGCGTCGACGCGCCAGGGCGGCAGGTCCGAGCCGCCCTTGTTCGTCGCGGTGACCGTCCCCGTCAGCGTCTCCGGCCGCGCCGACGCCGCGCGCAACGACACGAGATAGCTGTCGGCGACGACGACGGGCGGGATGGGGAATTCGGGCGTCCGGGAGAGCCGCAGGAAGGCGACGTCGTCCGGGCCGACCGCGACGGTGAAGCTCCCGGCGTGCGGGCCGCTCGTCTCGCGCTTCCAGAGGTCGCGGACGTAGAGCCGGTCGGCGGCCTTGAAGCCGAGCTCCTCCCAATAGATCTTCTTCTCCGCCCGGTGCCGGCCCTGGTAGAGGACGAGGACGGCCATGCCGCCGTCGAAGAGGGGCTTGCCGGCCCACAGGCTGACGTTGCCGTCGTTCCAGACGACCCGGCCCTGGACGCCGAGCGGGTCCTGGTCGACGGCGATAGCCTCGAGGTTGGTCAGGATGTCGACCGTGGACTTGTCCATCGCCCTGAGGTCGTTGCCGGCGATGAGCGGCGCGGCCATCAGGCACCACAGGCTGAAGAGCGTTCGGTTCTGGGCTTCGCTCAGCCCCGGCATGCCGACGATCATCATGTCGGGGTCGTTCCAGCGGCCCGGCCCGGCGAACGCGGCCAGCTTCTCGTTGGCGAAGGCGATGCGCAGGGCCCGGTCCCGATCGGGCTGGCCCGGGGCGCAGATGTCGGACGTCGTCCGCCACATGTGCCCGATGGCCCCGGCCCAGACCCACGGATAGCCGTCGCCCCACGAGCACAGGCTGTGGACGACCGGGCGGCCGGCGGCGCGCTGGGCTTTGGAGAGCTCGGAGTAGGTCTGGACGATGTCCTGGCCCTGGGTGTTGCACCAGTCGATCTTGATGTAGTCGGCCCGCCAGTCGGCGAAGGCGCGCATGTCCGCGTACTCGAAGCCCTTCGTCCCCGGCATGGCCGTCGAGCAGGTCCGGGTCCCGGCGTCGGTGTAGAGGGCGTACTTGAGGCCGAGGCGATGGATGTGGTCCCCCAGCCCGCGAAGGCCCGAGGGGTAGCGGGCCAGGTTGGGGGCGAGGCGCCCGTCCCTGCCGCGCGAGAAGCAGACGCCCTCGTCGGGGCCGACGTAGGCGTAGCCCGCGTCCTTCATGCCGCTCGAGACGAGCGCCGCGGCGATCTCCCGGATGAGGGTCTCGTTCTGGGGCTCCTCGCCGAACATGTTCCAGGGGTACCAGCCCATGGGCGGCGTCAGGGCCAGGCCGTCGACCTCGGCGTGGGCGCGCTGGGGCAGGCCTTCGGGCCGCGGGACCTGCGGCTCGGACGGGACCGAGGCCAAGACGTAAAAGGCGACGGCGAGGGCGCCGGCGGCCGCCGCGAGCCCCGCCGTCCCGGTCCTTCGAGCGCGATCCGAACACCTCATAGCCATCGCACGACCTCCTCCGGGGATCGGGCGCCGGGCTTCCGGCACGCCCCGGCCGGATGATAGCACACCGCGAACGCGCCGGACAACGCGCGCCGGCTCCGCTTGACGGGGCTTTCGGGCCGATGGTATCTTCCGCCCATGAAGCTCCTTGGCAAAGACTGCGAGGTCGATCCCCACGTCCCCGAGCCGCTGCCGCTCAAGAAGTTCATGGTCTACATCGGCCCGGCCATGATGACGACCGCCCTCGGCCTGGGCACGAGCGAGCTCATCCTCTACCCGCGGCTGACGGCCGAGTTCGGCACGGGCTGGATCGGGATGATGGTCCTGTCGCTCGTCTTCCAGACCGTCTGGGCCCAGCAGATGGCCCGCTGGACGGTCCTGACGGGAGAGCACGGCGTCAAGTTCAACTCCCGGGTCATCTCGCGCATCGGGGCCCTCGTCTCCATCACCTTCTTCATGTTCATCGGCTTCGCCATCCCGGCCTGGGCCAGCGTCGCCGCCACGGCCCTGATGGAGATCGTCCATTGGCCGGCCTCGGTCGAGATCGGGACCGTGTTCTGGTCCTACGTCTCGTTCCTGCTCGTCTTCGCCGTCATCTTCCTGTCCAAGGTGGCCCGCAGCTGGATCGAGCGCATGGCCACGGCGGCGACGCTCCTGGCTTGGGGCCTGCTCATCGCCGCGGCCGTGACGACCATCAAGTCGGCCACCGTGGCCGACATGGCCCGCCACGTCGTCATCTGGGACATCCCGGACAAGATGAACTGGTGGGTCCTGGGCTCGACGCTGGCCTGGGTCGGCGGCGGCCCGACCCTGCTCTGGTACACATACTGGATGAAGGACGCCGGCTGGGGCATGGCTTGCAAGTTCGGGGCTATCCCGGGCGGGCTTGGCAAGTCCATCAAGCTCCGCTCGGAGGGACTGTTCCCGGAGTTCACCCCGGTCAACATCTATCGGCTCAAGGTCTGGATCCGCCGCTCCAACGCCGTCCTCTGGGGGGCCTATTTCGTCGGCAGCCTCATGACCATCCTCATCGTCGTCGGACTGTCGGACACCCTGCTCCGGCCGAAGGGCCTGGTGCCGAGCGGCTTCGAGGTCATCAAGCACCAGGCCGTCTTCTTCCGCGAGCCGTTGGGCGCGGCCGGGGCCGTCCTGTTCCTGGTCATGGCCTGGCTGTTCTTCTTCAACAACCAGATGGCCATCTCCGAGGCCGTCGTCCGGCAGAACGCCGACGCGACCGTGAACTTCCTCGGCCTGACGAACATCAAGAAGGTCTACTTCTCGTGGTGGGGCGTCTACCTGGTCATCTCGTTCGCGCTCATCGCCCTGCAGTACTTCGGCGGCCGGATCAACCCGTTCAGCTTCGTCACCTATTCGGCCATGCTGACCCTGGTCAGCTTGGTCGTCTCGGTCCTGGCGACACTCATCGGGCAGGTCGTGCTCTACAGGGCTTTCCCCAAGGAGCTGCGGCCGGGCTGGGTATCGATGGCCCTTCTCGCCGCCGGGTTCGTCTTCTACGTCTACATCGTCATCCGGGCGCTGGCCACGTTCTTCGGGAAAGGGGTTTAGTGCCGGGGGCCGGGCCCGAACCGGCATGGCGCTTGCGCCACGAGGGATGAACACGATCCGTACTTGATCATTGAAACCGCTTTGGCGCGTATTGCATAAGAATCTGCCAAATTATACAATCTTTTATATGCGCATAAGGTCACGGCAGCTCGAAGACTCGTTCCATGCTGTTGAAACGTCAACGAGTTACCGGCAAGTTCTCGAAAAACCGAACCTAATTGTCATAGTTTGAGGCCTACTCATTGAAGCCGAAAGAGAGCCCGGGTGGCGGAATAGGTATACGCACGACACTTAAAATGTCGCGGCCGTAAGGCCTTGTGGGTTCGAATCCCACCCTGGGCATTCCCCCTATTTCTTCTCCAGGTAGGCCAACGCCTTGTCCATGACCGGGTCGCGGCCGGCCAGCAGGTCCCCGATCGCCGGCGTCACGGGGAAGTCCGGCACGATGCCCCGGTCCTTGGGATAGCCGTCGACGGCCATCTGGTAGAGGACGAGCGGCACCCGGACCCGGAGGCCGGTCGCCGGCAGGGTGGCCGTGACCATGAATCCCGAGGTGTTGCCGTAGTACCCCGAGCCGCACTCCTCGCCGAAGAACACGGCCTTCTTGTAGTAGTGGAAGGCCGAGGTCGTTTCCCCCGTGGCCGAGAAGCTGCCGCCGTCGACGAGGATGGCCACCTTCCCGGCGAAGCGCGGCGCCAGGGTCGCCTGGAGGCCCCGGTTGGGGTGGCCGGTGACGTCGAATCGGCCGCGCGCGTTCGGGACGAGCGGGCGGGCCAGCTCGGCCGCGCCCTCGGGGGTCTCGTCCGTGTATTTGAAGAGATCGTAGCGGTCCTTCTTGGTCTCGAGCGCCCAGTAATAGAGGAAGGGCCGGTCCATGACGTGGGCGAAGAGGAGCTTGGCGTACTCGTCCCGGCCGCCGCCGTTCCCGCGCAGGTCGATGACCAGGCCGGCCGTCCCCTTCGCCTCGAGGGCACGGAAGGACTCGTCGAGAAAGTCCGTGTAGCGGGGCCGGGCCTTGTCCGGGTCGTCCCCGAATTGCCGGATCGTCAGCACGCCGGTCGCGCCGCGGAAGTTCAGCTCATAGAGAGGACGGCGTTCGGCCGTCGCCGGGTATCGCTCGCGGAGGGTCCGGACGGTCCCGAGCGCCGTGAGGCCCGCGACCGTGACTTCCTGGGGGTTACCGCCCCCGGCCGGCCGGAAGCGGACGAGGCGCGACTCCTTCAACCCGAACCGCAGGGCCAGGAGGCGGCCGAACGAAGCCGGATTCTCGAGGCGGCGGAGCCGGGCCGTGCGGATGCCGGCGTCGCTCGGGACGAGGGGCAGGAGCGCGGCCACGATGTCGCCGATGGGCGTGCCGTCGATGGCCAGGAGCTCGGCGCCGTCGGGGACGCTCGGCTCGGAGCTCAGGTTCCGGAAGAGATAGACTTTGTTGCCGAGGAAGCGGACCTCGAAGGGGAAGAAGACGGGCCGGCCGTCGAGCCAGGTCGATGCCGACGCCGAGAGCGTCAGATGCGTGTGCCCGTCCTTGATCGCGGCCACGAGGGGCAGGAGCCGCAGGCAAAATTCGGGCTCGTTCAGCGGGGCGGTCAGCCCGCCGGCCGCGGCATCGAAGGTCTTGCGGAGCGTTTCCCGCGATGTGTAGCGGTCGAAGCCGCCGTGCCCTTCCTCCAGGATGTCCCAGAGGACCTCGAGGTCCGCCTTGAGGCTCTCGACCGGGAATGTCTTCTGCGGATCGAACGCGGCCGGCTTGGTCTGAGGTTCCCGCCCGGCGGCAACGGAAACGGCCGCGGCTATGAGGGCCAGCGTCGTGAGCAGCCGTCTCACCTGTCTCTCCAGACGATGTCGCCGCGCTCGAGGGACCAGTCGTTGCCGAACCAGCCTAAGACCCGGACTCCGGCCGTCCCGCTCTTGAGGGCCTCGGCCGAAAAGACCAAAAGATCTGGGAACCCGGCCCCGCTGATGAAGTACTGGGCCGGCGAAGCGGCCACCCAGCCCGCGTATCCCGTCCAGGCTACGGCGCCCACCGAAGCGACATCGCTCCCCGGCCTGGGCCGGACGAAGCAGGCCGCGTATCCATCGCCCTCGAAGCGCTTCTCCCCCACCCGGACCGCGCCGTCGCGGACCTCGACCGGCGAGCCGGCCAGGAGCTTGGCCCAGGCGGCGTTGGTGTCGGCGTTGCCGTAGAGGATGACGCTCCGGTCCTCGAACCCGGCCGGGTCGAAGGCCGTGTCCGGCACGATCTCGACGCCGGCGTTGCCGCGGACCCAGAACGTCTCGGCGTCGAACCGGGCCTTGGCGAAGGAACGGCGGTCTTCAGCCTCGTCGCCGCGCGTGCCGTAAACCAGGACGAAGCCGTGGCGGAAGGCGCTCTTGAAACCGCCGCCGCGAAGGGGGCCCTTGAGGGCGGGCGAAGGGGCCGCGACCCGGGACCAGCCCTTGTCCGCGCGTTCCAGGAAGACGCGTCCGGCGCCCGGTTCGAGGCCGGCTTCGACCTTGGAGCCGTCGAGCTCGATCGCGATCTTCGCGCTCGGCTCGAGCCCTGATACATCGAGCGCCAGCCGCTCGACGTTCTCCGTCGTGCCTTTGAAAACCGGCCCCGCCCCGTCGCGCTCGATAACGACCTTGCTGTACTCGAGCGGCTTCCGCTGGGCCAGGACCTCGACCCAGCGCGACCGCGACGAGATGCCCGGATCGGCGGTGACGAACTCGATCCGCCGCGTTTCGGCGTCGGCAGGACGGGCCCTCTCCCTCAAGAAAGCCATGAGCGGGGGCCAATCGACGCACTCGTTCCCCCACCAGTGGCCGGCGCCCGGCCGCTCGTAATAGGTGAAGTCGGGGTGGAACTTGCCCAGGACCTCGCGCATGGTCCGGGCCTGCTCCACCGGCACGTTGTCGTCCTGGTCGCCGTGGAGCACGTAGACGCCGTATTGGCGTAAGTTGCGGGCCAAGTTGAGCGTCTCGCTCGGATTGTTGGCCCGCGCCAGGACCCGTTCGACCGGGCCGGGGTCCTTGAACGCGGTCCCGCCCCCGTAGGACGAGAAGCTGTGCCAGCCCGCGCTCGGGGCGATGGCCGCCCACAGCGCGGGGAAGGTCGCCCCCAGCTGCCACGTGCCGTGGCCGCCCATGGAGTGGCCCGTGAGATAGGTCCGGGCCGGGTCGGTCCCGAACCGCCGCGAGGCCTCGGCCAGGACCTCCAGGGCGTCCAGACGGCCCCAGTCCTCCCAGTCGAAGCCGT
>CAZFZU010000066.1:0-6651 GCA_964523615.1 uncultured Eubacteriales bacterium
TCTCGTTTTCATCATGAACAGAAGATGAAAAAAATAAATAGAAACGTCCCCATTTACCAACTTGACTTGACTTGGTCGCGTGGACATAATGGGCGGGCAGCAAATCCTATGCTCCTCAAACAGCAGGACTTCTATCGTTCGCTGACCGCCTTCTCGCCCGGCCTCGTCGAGCGCGTCCGCACGGTCATCGAGGACGCCGAGAAGAGGTTCACGGGCCGCAAGGACGGCAAGGCCGGCTTCCTCTGGGAGCACACCGTCCTCGTCACCGGCCAAGCCTTCAAGCTGGCCAAGGCCGAGAAGGAGAACGCCGACCTGGCCGCCGTCACGGCCCTTTTCCACGACGCCGGCAAGTTCGACGGCGGCCGCTATCACGCCGGCCGCAAGCCCGAGGAGGAGGGCAGCGCGCGCTTGGCCCGCCGCGTCCTCGAGGAGTCCGGGCTGGGCATGGCCGACATCGGACACGTCGTCCGGGCCCTGCGCTCTCTCTACGGCCCCGGCCCGGCCCGCAACCGCCTGTCCGACATCGTCCACGACGCCGACTTCCTGTCGAAATCGGGCTACCTCGGTGTGGCCAACTTCTTCGTCAAGTCGACCCTGCGCGGCCGCAATCTCGAAGCGGCGGCCATGGAGTACCTGAGCCGGGAGCTGACCTACGCCTCGGTCCTGCCGGCCAACATGCGCACCGCGGCGGCCCGCCGCCTGGCGGCCAAGAAGTCCGCCGACGGCCTGCGCTTCTTCAAGTCCTATCTGGCCGAGCTCAACGAGTCGCACGGACTCGACCTCCGCGTCCGCGGCGTCGACGTCCGCCGGGCCGGGGCGCGGTCCCGCAAGGCCAAGGTCTCCCTCGTCGGACCCGCCTCGTGCGGCGCCTGCGGCGGCAAATGGGAGACCGCCCTGCGGACCGACAAGGGCGTCAAGTGCGAGACCCTCGAGGCCTCGTTCCGCTGCGCCGCCTGCGGCGAGCGCCGCTCGGTCTCGTTCTGCCTGCCGGAAATGACCTGAACCCCTTCTTCGAAGGAGGCCCCGTGAGAGCGACCATGAAGATCCTGTCCACGTTCGCCGCGCTGGCTCTCCTCGCGCTCGGCCTCGGCCCGCTCACGGCCTGCCGCCGCGAAGCGGCCAGGCCCGTCGTCGGGGTCAAGATCTACGAGGCGGCGCCGCCGTTCGACGGGCTCTTCGGCGAGTGGCGTGACCTCGGAGTCAACACGGCCTTCGTCTCCGAAGCGCTCCTCGCCGACCCGGATTTCCGGGCCCGGGCCCGGGCCGCCGGCCTGATGCTCTTCCTCATCTATCCGGTCTTCCAGTCGCCCGAGGCCATCCAGGAGGACCCGGGCCTCGCCGCCGTCACGGCCTCGGGCGCCCCGGCCCGCGACGAATGGGTCGAGTTCGTCTGCCCGACGAAAGGGGAGGGCTTCCTCGACCGGCGCGCGGCCCATCTCCGGGACCTCGTCGCCGCGAGTGATCCCGAATACGTCAGTCTCGATTTCATCCGTTACTTCGTGTTCTGGGAGCAGGTCGCCCCGGACCGGTCCCCCGAGTCCCTGCCCCAGACCTGCTTCTGCCCCGACTGCCTGGGCGCGTTCGAGAGGGCGGCGGGCGTCCGGATCTCCGCGGAGCTCTCGACCACGGCCGCGAAGGCCGCCTGGATCCTCTCGAGGCAAGCCGCCGCGTGGACGGACTGGAAATGCGGCCGCATCGCCGATGTCGTCTCGCGCTTCGCCCGGGCCGCCCGCGAGGCCAGGCCGTCGGTCAAGATCAACCTCCACGCCGTGCCCTGGCGGCGGGACGACTTCGGCGGCGCCGTCCGCTCCGTGGCCGGCCAGGACCTGGCCCGGCTCGCCCCGCTGGTCGACCTGGTCTCGCCGATGACCTACCACCACATGGTCCGCCGGACGCCGGCCTGGGTCCACGACGTCGTCGCCGACGCCGCGGACCTCGCTGGCGGCGCGCCCGTCCTGCCCAGTATCCAGGTCGACAAAGCCTACGTCGACGAGGACCTGCCGCCGGCCGAGTTCCGGGCCGCCCTGGAGCAGGCCCTGCGGCCGCCGTCGCGCGGCGTCGTCCTGTGGTCCTGGGCCGCCCTGGCCGGGTCTCCCGAAAAAAAGGCCATCCTGAGGTCCGTCGCGTCGCGTCGCGGCATTGAAAAACCGGCCCCGATAAGATAGAAATAGGGACTGGAGGAAGCATGCGGACTCCCGTCCTCGCCGCCGTTCCGGCCGCCCTTCTTCTCCTTCTTCTCGGCGCCTGCCAGGTCGCCCAAGTCCCCGAAGAGCCCTCGCGGCCCGACCGGGTCGTCATGGGCTACTACCGGACCTCGAACCGGGCGACCCTCGACCACACCGGCATCGAGTACCGGTACCTGACCCACATCGCCCACGCCTTCGCCTGGCCCGACGCCTCGGGCAACCTGGTCGTCCCGGCCGGCTTCCTCTATCCCGAGCTCAACGCGGCCGCGCGCGCCGCCGGGGTCAAGATGGTCCTCAGCCTGGGCGGCTGGGGCAACTGCGCCGGCTTCCCGGGCATGAGCGCGACGGCTGGGAACCGCGACCGGTTCATCGGCCGGCTCCTGGCCTTCTGCGAGGCCAACGCCTACGACGGCGTGGACATCGACTGGGAGTTCGTCACGGGCGACGCGGAGAAGGCCCAGTTCACCCTGTTCATCGAGGCCCTGGCCGCCGCCTTCCACGCCCGGACGCCGCCTCTTCTCGTGACCATGGCCGCCCCGTCGAACAACTACTACGGCCGCTGGATCGACTTCGAGCGCCTGTCCGGCGCCTTCGACCTCATCGGCTTCATGACCTACGACTACCACGGGGAGTGGTCGGACCACTCCGGCCACAACGCCCCGCTCTACGCCTGGGGCGGCGACGACTGCGGCTCGCTCGACGAGACCTTCCTCTACGGCCGCTCCCGCCAAGTGCCCCTCGACAAGCTCCTTGTCGGCGTGCCCTTCTTCGGCCGCTCGTTCGACTGCGGCGGCCTGGGCCTGCCCTTCACGACGAGCGCGGGCTGGTCCTACCGGGATATCGCCGCCCTGCCCGCGGGCGACTGGCCGCGGACCTGGGATGGCCAGGCCCGCGTGCCCTACCTGCGGCGGACGGACGGGACCATGATCATCGGCTACGACGACCCCAGCTCGGTCGGCCTCAAGTGCCAGTACGTCAAGGACAAGGGGTCGGCGGGCGTCATCATCTGGGAGCTCGGCGGGGACCGGCGGTCCGGGCACTCCGAGCTCCTCGAGGTCGTCGGCCGGTCCTTCGGCGTCGACTGACGCCGGCATCCCTTCGGCTCTGTGAGAGGTGCGGACATGACGAACGCGACGACGGAACGCTCCTTCGCGGCCCGGGCCGCGCGGGCCGCGGCCGGCCTGCTGCTCATGGCGGCCGCGGCGGCCGCCGCCCCGGCCGACAGGACCCGCGGCTTCTTCCCGGTCTCGGTCTGGTACGCCGGCGGCAAGGCCCGGGCGCCCATGCTCGAGACCGTCACGCCGGCCTCGCGCGAGGTTTGGAAGAAGGACATCGCCCAGATCAAGCGGCTGGGCTTCAACACGGTCCGGACCTGGATCGAGTGGACGGCCTGCGAGAAGGCCGAGGGCCGGTACGATTTCTCGGCCCTCGAGCTTCTGACCGACTTGGCCGGCGAAGCGGGCCTGCGGGTCATCGTCCAGGTCTACATCGACTCGGCCCCCGATTGGGTCGAGGCCCGCCACCCCGACTCCAAGTTCGTCTCGTCCAACGGCGTCGTCGTCGAGTCCCAGGCCTCGCCCGGATTCTGTTTCGACCACGACGGCGTCCAGGAGAAGATCCTGGACTTCTTCCGGGCCGCGGCCCGGGCCCTCGTGGGCAAGCCGGCCTTCTACGGCTGGGACCTCTGGAGCGAGCCCCACATCATCAACTGGGCCGAGGTCTATTACGTCGGCGACCTCAAGTCGGTCCAGTTCTGCTATTGTCCCTCGACCCAGGCCCGGTTCCGGGACTGGCTCCGGAAGAAGTACGGCACGATCGAGGCCCTCAACAAGGCCTGGTACCGGACCCTGCGGGCCTGGGACGAGGTCGAGCCGCCGCGGTTCGGGACCATCCTGACCTTCACCGACTACATCGACTGGAAGGAGTTCATCTCCGACAAGCTGGCTGAGGACCTGGCCCTCAAGGCCGCGGCCGTCAAGTCGGTCCTGCCCGATTCGGTCGTCACCAGCCATTCGGCCGGCCCCGGCATCTTCACCCGGCCCGACTGGTCGGGGACGCCGGACGATCGCAAGATGTCCGACAGCGTCGAATTCTACGGCGCCTCCATCTACCCCAAGCACGCCTGGACCATCAAGCCCTGGTCGCCGTTCTACCGCTCCTCGGGGCTGGACTTCGTCCGGTCGATGGGCATCGGCAACGGCGGTTTCTACATCGGCGAGCTCCAGGCCGGCTACGGCGTCTTCGGCATGAAGATGAGCTACCCCGTCGTCGGCACGGACACGCGCGATTGGATGTGGAGCACGGTCGCCTACGGGGCCCGGGCCGTCAACATCTACGCCTACTATCCCATGAGCACGGGCTACGAGGCCGGCGGCTACGGCCTGGTCGAGCTCGACGGCAAGGTCACCGAGCGGGCCGAGGCGGGAGGCCGGATCGCCCGCGTCATCACGGCCAACCAGGACCTCTTCCTCAAGGCCCTGCCCGCCAAGGCCGAGATCGCCATTCTCTATAATCCGCTCTCGCACATGGTCGGCGGCCAGCAGGCCTTCACCGGCGAAGGCCAGACCGTCGGCGTCAACAACCTCAGCGAGTCGCTGCAGGGCGTCCACCGGGCCTTCTTCGAGCGCAACATCCCGGTCGACTTCCTGCACGTTCGCGACCTGGGCATGCCGCGGGCGGCCGGCTACAAGCTGCTCATCGCCCCGTACCCGGTCATGATGTCCCAACCCCATGTCGCCGCCCTGGTCGAGTACGTTCGCGCCGGCGGCACCCTGGTGACGGAGGCCCGCTGCGGCTGGGTCGACGAGAAGGGCTCCTCGAGCCCGGTCGTCCCGGGCGGGGGCCTGCCCGAGGTCTTCGGCTGCCGCGAGACCGAGCTGACGCCGCTCGCCAAGACCGGCGTCGTCACGGTCCGGGCCGCCGACGAGGCCTTCCCGCTGCTCAAGCCGGGCGACACCCTCGACAGCCTGTTCTTCGAGGAGGCCTTCGACGTCTTCGGCAAAGCCAGCCGGGTCGTGGCCACGTTCGCGGACGGGCGTCCGGCCGTCGTGGCCGCGCCCTTCGGCAAGGGCCGGGCCGTCATCGTCGGCTCCTTCCTCGGCTCGGCCTACCACCATTTCAAGAACCCCAACAACGGCAAGTTCTTCGCCGGGCTGGCCGACTGGTTGAAGATCGGGCCGGCGGTCGCGGTCGCGGCGCCCGACGCCCTGGTCGAAGGCCGCCTGCTCCGCGGCGACGGCTACGCCCTGCTGTTCGGCTTCAACCGGGGGGAGAAGGCCGTGGACGTCAAGTTCGGCGTGGCCATGGCCGCCCCGGGCCGGGTCACGGCCGAGGACCTCGAGACGGGCGCGGCGGTCGATACGACCGCCGCCGGCGCCCGGACGGTCGTCGGCAAGACCCTCCAGCCCAACGAGGTCTGGGTCGTCCACCTAAAATAATGGGGACGTTTCTATTTTATTTATTCATCTTGTGTTCATGATGCGCCGAACATGAAAAAAATAAATAGAAACGGCCCCATTTTCTGCGGGGCGGTGGATGTCGGGGGAACCAAGATCGCCTCGGCGCTGTTCACCGCGGACGGGGACATCTCGGCCCGCGACAAGACGCCCATCGACCGGGCCGGCGGCGACGCCGCGGCCGTCCAGGTCGCCGGGCGCGTCGAGGCGCTGGCCGCGGCAGCCGGCGCGGCCGGCGGGCGGCTGGCCGCCGTCGGCCTGTGCGTGCCGGGCATCGCCTACTCGGCCACCGGCCGGGTCTGGGCGCCCAACATCCCCGGCTGGGACCAGTACCCGCTGCTTGAGAAGATCAGGGGACACGTACCTTCGGTACATGTCCCCGCCAGTCCCGCCATTCCGCTCGTCCTCGAGTCCGACCGCTCCGCCTACGTCGCCGGCGAGGCCTGGCGCGGCGCCGCGGCCGGCGCCACGGACGCCGTCTTCCTGGCCGTCGGGACCGGCATCGGGGCCGGTATCATCTCGGGCGGCCGCCTCCTCCACGGCCGCGAGGATATCGCCGGCGCGGTCGGCTGGTTCGCCCTCGACCCGGACTTCGAGCCGGAGTACGCCGAGATGGGCTGCTTCGAGGCCGAGGCCTCCGGGAATTCCGTGGCCCGCAAGGCCCGCCAAGAGCTCGAGCGGGGCCGGCCCTCGGTCATGCTCGAACTGGCCGGCGGCCGCCTCGAGGACGTCACGGCCGAGACCGTGGCCGAGGCCGCCCGCCGCGGCGACGCCCTGGCCCGGGAGATCGGCGCCAAGGTCGCCCTCTATCTCGGCATGGGCATCGCCAACATCATCAGCCTGCTCAATCCCGAGGTCGTCGTCCTCGGCGGGGGCCTTTTCCGCGCCGCCGACCTCTTCCTCGACCCCGTCCGCCGCGAAGCCGCCCGCTGGGCCCAGCCGCTGGCCGCCCGTGCCGTCCGCATCGAGCTCTCGCGGCTCGGCGAGGACGCCGGCCTGTACGGCTGCGG
>CAZFZU010000066.1:6751-15255 GCA_964523615.1 uncultured Eubacteriales bacterium
CCGTCCGCATCGAGCTCTCGCGGCTCGGCGAGGACGCCGGCCTGTACGGCTGCGGCCGCCTGGGGTGGGAGGCCATCGAGCAAGACGAAAACAAAGAAGGGGACATGTCCCTCCGGGACGTGTCCCCGAGGAGAAAATAACATGTCCGCACAGAACTACCTCGGCATCATCCAGTGGATCCTGGCCGAGATCCAGTCCCGCGAGATGGCCGCCATCAAGGCCGCCGGGAAGCTCATGGCCGCGGCCATCCGCAAGAAGGGCCGCGTCTACATGTTCGGCAGCGGCCACTCCGTCATCCCCGTCATGGACATCTTCCCGCGCTACGGCGGCTTCGTCGGCTTCTTCCCGCTCTACGACCCGCGCCTGATGTGGTCCAACGTCATCGGCCCCGGCGGGGCCCGCGAGCTTCTCTGGATCGAGCGCCAGGAGGGCTACGCAAAGGTCTTTCTCCAAAGCTACCCGCTCGAGCCGCGCGACGTCATGTTGGTCTTCTCCCACGGCGGCCTGAACGCCGCGCCCATCGACGTGGCCCTCGAGGCCAAGGCCCGCGGCCTCAAGGTCGTGACCGTGTCCTCGCACGCCAACGCCGCCATCGGCAAGCGCTCCCACAGCTCGGGCCGGGTCCTGTCCGAGGTCGCCGACGTGGCCATCGACAATCACGTCCCGCCCGAGGACGCCCTGGTCGACGTCGGCCAGACCGAGCCCGTGGCCGCCGGCTCGACCGTGGCCGCCGTGACCATCGCCATGTCGCTCGTGGCCGAGACGGCGGCCGTCCTGGCCAAGACCGGGAAGGTGCCGCCGACCTTCGTCTCGCCCAACGTCCCCGGCGTCCCGCCCGGCCACATGGCCGAGGTCTACCGGGCCTTCACCGAGTTCTATTACGCCCGGGCTTACAAGGGCGAGAAGGCGGCGCGCCCGCGCCGCCCGGCCGGCAAGGCCGCCAAGGGGCGCTGACCGTGGACGCGCCCGCCCGCCCCGCGCCCGCCTCCGCCGCCCGGCTCCAGGGCTCGGCCTGGGCCGGCATCTTCGTCTTCGGCATCGTCATGGCCATCCTGGGGGCCATCCTGCCCTCGCTCTTCGAGCGCATCGGCTTCGGGGCCGGCGCGGCCGGCAACCTCTTCCTGACGATGAACTTCGCCATGCTGGCGACGACGGTCTTCTTCGGGCCGCTCGTCGACCGCTTCGGCTTCAAGTCGCTGCTGGCCGTCTCGGCCCTGCTCGTCGCCGGCGCCTTCCTGCTGCTCTCGCGGGCCACCGGCTACGGCGCCGTCCTGGCCGCCGCGGTCGTCCTCGGCCTGGGCGGCGGCGGCCTCAACGGCGGCACCAACGCCCTGACGAGCGACCTCCACGAGGGGGAGAAGCGGGGAGCGGCCCTCAACGTCCTGGGCATCTTCTTCGGCTTCGGGGCCCTGACCGTCCCGTTCCTCATCGGTACGCTCCGTGAGACGCTCGGCCTCGGCCGCATCCTCGGGCTGGCCGCCGCCCTCGGGCTCGTGCCGGCCCTCGTCTACGCCGTCCTGCGCTTCCCCAAGGCCAAGCAGGCCCAGGGCTTCCCGATCAAGGAGGCGGCCGCCATCGCCCGCGAGCCGCTCCTGTGGCTGACGGCCTTCATCCTCTTCTTCCAGTCGGGCAACGAGTTCACCGTCGGCGGCTGGATCTCGACCTACCTCGAACGGACCTTCGGCTTCGCCCCGGCCGCGGCGGCCCTCGTCCTGGCCGGGTACTGGGCGGCCGTCATGGCCGGCCGGCTGCTGTCGAGCCGCCTCGTTCGCCGCCTCGGCAACGAGCGGCTCATCCTGGCCAGCGCATTCCTGGCACTCGCCGCCGCCGCCCTCATGGCCTTCGCCCCGTCGGGCCCGGCGGCCGCCGCCGGCGCCGTTCTCATCGGCCTCGGCTTCGCCGCCATCTACCCGACGACCCTGGCCATCGTCGGCGGCCGCTTCGCCGCCCTCACCGGCACGGCCTTCAGCGTCGTCATCGCCGTCGGCCTCGCCGGCGGCATGCTGGCCCCGTGGCTGGCCGGCCGTATCGCCGAGACCGCCGGCCTGCGCCGGGGCCTGCTCATCCCGGTCGTCAACTGCGCGATGATCGTCGTCCTGACCCTCCTCGTCGCGCGGCGGACCCGGAAGGGACACCGGACGGTCCCGGCCGTCCTCATCCTCTTTCTCGCACTCGCCCTCGTCCCGCCTCCCGCGGCGGCCGCCGACGCCGTCGCCGACGCCGCCAAGGCCGAGCTCGTCCGCCGCCACGCGCCCCTTCTCGCGGAGAAGGCCGTCACCGACGACGCCGGCCGGGCGATCGCCGGCCGCTTCGACGCCCTCATCGCCGCCGCCCGGGCCAAGGGCGCCCGGACAGCCAAGGACATCGTCCAGGCCGCCCTCGCGGCCCTCAACCACTCGGCCTCGAACTTGGCCGGCTTCCCGCCGGCCGCCTTCGACCGGCCCATCGGGACCGTGCTCGAGACCTACGGCCGGACCATCGCTCCCGGCGACATCGAGGCCCGGCCCGAGGGCAGCGCCTGCCCCGTCGGCGGCATCGGCGCCGGCGGCTTCGAGCGGCTCATGAACGGCAATTTCTCCACCTGGTTCCTCAAGCCCGGCTGGATGGTCGAGGACACGGTCTGGGCCGACCAGTTCCACGTCTTCGCCCGCTCGGCCGGCCGGACCGTCGTCCGGACCCTGTCCACGACCACCCCGCCCGAGGGCGCCGGCCTGGGCCGCTGGGCCTGGAACTACCCCGCGGGCCGGGGCGATTACTACGCCCTCTACCCCAAGTCGGGCTTCTCCTACGAGGAGGACCCGGACCTCCCTGTCGATCTCGCCGTCGTCCAGTTCTCGCCGGTCATCGCCGGCAACTACAAGGAGACGAGCTACCCGGTGGCCGTCTACCGGTGGATCGCCGTCAACCCGAACAAGCAGCCCGTCGAGGTCAGCATCCTCCTGACCTGGGAGAACATGGTCGGCTGGGAGCCGGCCCGGGCCCGCGCCGCCGCCGGCCGGGCTCCCCAGGCCTCCTTCGTCTGGGACCGCCGCAGCGCCGGCAACGTCAACGAGCCGGCCGAGCGCGGCCGGGCCAAGGGCGTCCTCTTCCGCAAGGACGGCCAGGACGTCCGCACCGGCAACGCCATGAGCGGCACGATGGCCATCGCCGTCATGGACGCCCCCGCGCGGACCCGTGTCCACGTCCAGCCCGCCTTCGATCCCAGGGGCGACGGCGCGGACGTCTGGACGCGGTTCGCGGCCGACGGAACGCTCGACGGGTCGAAGGCGCCCGCCCCGGCCGCGGCCGGCGCGCGGACCGCCGCGGCCCTGGCCGTATCGTTCACCCTCAAGCCCGGCGAGCGCCTCGAGGTGCCCTTCGCCGTGGCCTGGGACTTCCCTTATTACGAGTTCGAGCCCGGGGCGAAGCAGAAGCGGAAATACACCGCCTTCTACGGCGCCGAGGGCACGAGCGCCTTCCGCATCGCCGCCGAGGCCCTGGAGCGGGCCGGCGAGTGGGAGCGGGCCGTCGACGCCTGGCAGCGCCCCATCCTGGCCGACCCCAAGCTCCCGGACTGGTTCAAACAGGCCCTGCTGAACGAGCTCTACGTCCTGGCCGAGACGAGCATCTGGGACGCCGTCACCGACCTCCACACCTACCTCGAGAGCGCCGACTACCTCATGTACGGCACGACCGACGTCGATACCTACTGCTGGCACGTCCTCAAGCTCTGGCCCGAGCTCGAGAAACGCAACATGGAGTTCATCGCCCGGACCGTGCCGCTCGAGGACCCGTCCTTCCGGGCTTACCAGTACGCCGTGACCTTCCCGAAAGAGGTCCCGGCCGACAAGCTCGACTACTATTGGAACACGATCAAGGTCCCGGGCATGGTGCCCCACGACCTGGGCTCGCCGCGCAAGCGGCCCTGGACGATCCTCAACGGCTTCGACTGGCAGAACGGCAACGTCTGGAAGGACCTCAATCCCAAGTTCCCGCTGCGGGCCTACCGCGACTTCCTGGCCGAGGGCGGCCTCGACATGGGCTTCCTGATGAAGACGTTCGAGGCCTCGGTCCTGGCCCTCGACACCCTGGAGCGGCGCTTCGGCGACAAGGTCAGCCACATCCCGCTCAACGAGGGCATCCCCGACCAGACCTACGACACCTGGCGGATGCAGGGCCAGAGCGCCTACGTCGGCCTGCTCTGGCTGGCCGGCCTCAAGGCGGCCATTCGGATGGGGGAGACCCTGGAGTTCCGGGGCCTGGCCCGGACCGGCGCCGTCGACGTCGCGGACGCCGTGGCCCGCTACAAGCAGTGGTTCGAGGCCGGCCGGGCCTCCCTGCGCCGGCTCTGGGATGCCGAGGCCGGCTATTTCCACATCGACGCCCACACCGACGACATCATGACCGACCAGCTCTTCGGCGTCTGGTATGCCCGGATGCTCGGCATCGAGGCCGCCGACGCCGCGGCCATCGCCCCGCCGGCCGATGTCTCCCGGGCCCTGCGGACGATCTACGCCAAGAACGTCCTCGGCTTCGGCCGGGGCGTCCTGGGCGCGGTCAACGGCCGCAAGGCCGACGGCTCCCAGCTCCGCCTCCAGCAGGGCGACGAGGTCTGGGTCGGCACAGCATACGCTTTCGCCGCCCACCTGGCCCTCGAGGGCCTCGCCGACGAGGCCCTGCACACGGCCTACGGCCTCTACCACGCCGTCTGGAGCCCGGGCGGGCAGGGCTACTTCTTCAAGACGCCCGAGGCCTACCTCGATCCCGAGGAGACGCGCTGGAACGACGCCAACGCCAAGTACGGCGACACGCTCTTCCGGGCCATGAAGTACATGCGGCCCGGCGCCGTCTGGGCCCTCTACGAGGCGCTGTTGAAAATGCGGTCCTGAACGGCTATCTTGGCTTCGCGCTCATGAACGCCAGAAAACGCCTCCCGGTCCGGGCCTTGGCGGCCGCGGCCCTGCTCATCGCGGCCGGCGCCGCCGCCTGGCTCCTTCTCGGCCCCGGCGGGCCGTCGGGAGCGCGCATCGAACGGCTCTGGTCGCGCCGCGGCGTGGCCAAGCCCAACGTCATCCTGGTCACCCTCGACACGACCCGGGCCGACCACCTGTCGTCCTACGGCGCGACGGCCGTCCGCACGCCCCACCTCGACGTCCTGGCCGCCAAGGGCGTCCTGTTCGAGCAGGCGGCCACGGCCGCGCCCCTGACCCTGCCGGCCCACGCCACCATCCTGACCGGCATGTACCCGACCTTCCACGGCGTCCGGGTCAACGGCAACACGGCCCTGAGCGAGGAGCAGACGACGCTGGCGGAGGTCTTCACCGGGGCCGGCTACCGCTGCGGCGCCTTCATCGCCGCCTTCGTCGTCGACGGCCGCTGGGGCCTCAAGCAGGGCTTCGAGCGCTACGACGACCAGCTCGACGCCGGCCGGCGCAAACACATCGACCTCGGCGCCATCCAGCGGCCGGCCAACGTCGTCATGGACTCCGCCTTGGCCTGGCTCGACGGGGCCAAGGACGGGCCGTTCTTCTCCTGGATCCACCTCTACGATCCCCACACGCCCTACGAGCCGCCCGAGCCTTACCGTTCCGAGTACGGCGGACGGGGCATGGCCGGGCTCTACGCCGGCGAGGTCGCCTTCATGGACGAGCAGATCGGCCGCCTGAAGGCCTGGCTCGAGCGGACCGGCCTCGACCGCTCGACCGTCCTCGTCCTCGTCGGCGACCACGGCGAGGGTCTGGGCAGCCACGGGGAGAGCGCCCACGGCTATTTCGTCTACGATTACGCCGTCCACGTGCCGCTCGTCGTCGTGGCCCCCCTCGAGGGCTTCGGCGGCCGGCGCGTCGCCTCCCAGGTCTCGACGGCCGATGTCTTCCCGACCGTCCTCGAGCTGGCCGGGCTGGCCGGGGCGGGGGAGACCCAAGGCCGCTCGCTCGTCCGGCCCATGCTCGAGCCGGGCGCGGGACGCGACGTCCCCGCCTACGCCGAGTCGATGGCCCCGAGCATCCAGTTCGGATGGAGCCCGCTCCGGGTGCTGCGGACGGCCCGCTGGAAATACATCGACGCGCCCCGGGCCGAGCTCTTCGACCTCGCGGCCGATCCCGGCGAGACCGTCAACCGGCTGGCGGACGAGCCCGGGCTGGCCCGGGACCTCAAGGCCGAGCTCGAGGCGCTCGTCGCCCGGACCGAAAAGGGCGCCCCGTCCCCCCAGGCGGCCAACCTCGACAAGGACACCATGGAGCGGCTGTCCGCGCTGGGCTACGTCGGGACCCCCGTCGCCGCCCGCAAGGCCGCGGCGGGCACGGCCCCGCCGGCCGACCCCAAGGACAAGTTCGCCGTCTTCCAGAAGGTCACCGCGGCCGGCGAGCTCGTCACCGAGGAGAAGTACGCCGAGGCCATGCCCCTGCTAGAGGCCGCCCTGGCCGAGGAGCCGGGGATCCCCCAGGCCCTGCTCGTCCTGGCGACCTGCTACAAGGAGACCGGCCGGACCGCGGAGGCCAAGGCCCGGCTCGATCTCCTGCTCAAGTCCGATCCGGAGAACGTCCAGGGCCTCATCGCCCTGGCCAACATTCTCATCGACGAGGGCCGGGACGACGACGTCATCGCTCTCTCCAAGCAGGCCCTCAACGTCGACGAGAAGAACACCCAGGCCCTGCTCCTCATCGGCGAGGTCCACATGGGCCGGCTCGAATTCGGCCAGGCCCTGCCCTACGTCGAGCGGGCCCTCGACCTCCAGCCCAAGGTCGACCGGACCCGTTTCAACCTGGCCGCCTGCCTCATCGGCCTCGAGCAGTACGAGCGGGCCGAGCCCGTCCTGCGCGAGGTCCTGGAGGCCTCGCCGAAGTGGCCGCTGGCCCAGTTCAATCTGGGCCTGCTCTACGAGGAGCAGGGCCGCCTCGAGGACGCCCGGGCCGCCTACGCCCGCGAGGTCGAGAACTACCCCGGCGAGTTCAAGGCCCGCTTCAACCTCGGCAAGGTCCTGTTCAAGCTCGGCGACCGGGCCGGCTCGCTGGCCGAGATGCGCGAGGTCGTCAAATTGACGCCCAAGTTGGCCGAAGGCCATCTCTTCCTGGCCCGCGGCCTGCTCTACGAGGACGTCCCTCTCGACGAGGTCAAGGCCGAGGTCGACCGGGGGCTGGCCCTGGCCGAGACGTCCGAGCTCAAGGCCATGGGCCATTTCCTGCTGGCCGACATCTACAACCGGACCGGGGAAAGGGCTAAAATGGAAGAGGCCCTGCGCCGGGCCAACGCGTTCAAGGCGCAAAAGGAGAGACCATGAGTCCCCGTCATATCCGCCTCGCCGCGCGGCCGGTCCTGGCCGCCGCCCTCCTCGCTGGCCTGTCGCTGGCGGCCGCCGCCCAGTACCGCGAATACAACATCTCCGGCACGGTCGTCGACAGCAAGAAGGCCCCCTTGGCCGGCGTGACCATCACCCTGCGCGACCAGTCCACCAGCCGGAGCCTGAGCCTGAAGACCAAGAAGGACGGGACCTACAAGTACGTCGGCCTGCCGCACGGCGTCTACCAGGTCGTCTTCCGCAAGGAGGGCTTCGCCGACAAGACCGACGAGTGGAAGTTCGAGGCCCCCCAGGACCAGATGCTCAAGGTCGAGATCCCGCCCGTCGTCATGGTCTCCCAGGAGGTCCTGGCCGAGGCCGAGCAGATGCAGAAGGCCGCGGCCGAGGTCAAGGCGGCGGCCGAGAAGGTCCGCGGCGGCGACTACGACGGGGCCGTCGCGGCCCTCTCCCCCATACTCGAGAAGAATCCCAAGGACACCAACGCCCTGTACATCCTCGGCATGGCCCGGCAGAAGAAGGGTCAGCACGAGGAGGCCATCGCGGCCTTCCTCCAGGTCCGGGAGCTGACGCCCGGGTTCGCCGCCGTTCACTACCAGCTCGGCGTCTCTTATCAGCAGAAGGGGGACGCCGACGCCGCCCTGGCCGCCTACGCCAAGGCCTCGGAGCTCGACCCGGCCAATCCCGACAGCGCCTACAACTCGGGCCTCATCCGGTTCGCCAAGTCCGAGCCCGCCGAGGCCCTGGCCCTGTTCGAGAAGGCCCTCGAGCTCAGGCCCGACGACCCGGCCTTCCTGGAGATGGCCGGGCGCTGCCACATCAACCTGGCGGCCGTCCGCAAGCCCGACGGGACGATCGAGATCGACAAGGCCGCCTTCGAGAAGGCCCTGGCCTACCTCGAAAAAGCCAAGGCCGGGTACGCCGACGATCCCGACAAGATCAAGTTCATGGACGAGCTCATCGGGCTCGTCAGGGAACAGATCAAGAAGTAAGCCGCAACGGGGAGCGGATCCTCACGATATCTCCCAGCGCCGCTCCTTCGAGCTACTCCGGAGCGGCGCTGATGGTCGCTTCGCGGACTCCGCTCCCTGCCGATCCCCTTCGCTCCCTCGAGAGGGAAGCCCTGAAAGTGAAGAAGTTACAAAAAGAGGGCTTCCACTTGACACGCGGGCACAGAATATAAAAAATATGTGTCATACGAGGGAAATGGAGCATGCGCGCGGGTATCCGT
>CAZFZU010000067.1:0-15019 GCA_964523615.1 uncultured Eubacteriales bacterium
GCCTGCCAGCCGGCATAGAGGCGGTCGGCCTGGCCCCGGGTCATGGACGGCGCGAACTTGCGCTCGTCGACGGCCAGCCGCTCGATGGCCGCCGTCGACTCCCAGACGCCCGCGCCGAGGCCGGCCAGGTAGGCGGTCCCGAGCGAGGTCGTCTCGACCGTCTTCGGCCGGACGACGGGGACGCCAAGGACGTCGGCCTGGAAGCGGCACAGGAAATCGTTGGCCGAGGCGCCGCCGTCGACCCGGAGCTCCCGGACCCGCAGGCCCGAGTCCTTGCGCATGGTCTCCAGGACGTCGCGGGTCGAGTAGGCCATGGCCTCGACCGCGGCCCGGACGATGTGGGCCCGCTTCGTGCCGCGGGTCAGGCCGGCGATGACGCCTCGGGCTTCGGCGTCCCAATACGGCGCGCCGAGGCCGACGAAGGCCGGCACGAAGTAGACGCCGGCCGTATCCGGGACGGAGGAAGCGGCAGCCTCCGATTCCGCCGCCGCGCGCACCAACCCGAGCTCGTCGCGCAGCCACTGGATGGCCGCCCCGGCCACGAACACCGAGCCCTCGAGGGCGTAGGCCGGCCGGCCGCCGGGGCCGCAGGCGACCGTCGTGACGAGGCCGTGGCGGGAGGCCACCGGCTCGCGGCCGGTGTTGAGCAGGATGAAGGCGCCCGTGCCGTAGGTGTTCTTGATGGCCCCCGGCCTGAAGCCGGCCTGGCCGAAGAGGGCGGCCTGCTGGTCGCCGGCGATGCCCATGACCGGGATGCCGGCCGGCAGCCGTCCCAGCCGAACGGTCCGCCCGAACTCGCCCGACGAGGGCCTCACTTCGGGCAGGACCGCGGCCGGCACCCCGAAGAGATCGAGCAGGTCCCGGTCCCAGTCGAGCCGGCGGATGTTGTAAAGCATGGTCCGCGAGGCGTTGGTCGGGTCGGTGGCATGGCTCGCCCCGCCGGTGAGCTTCCACAGGACCCAGGCGTCCGGCGTGCCGAAGGCCAGGCGGCCCTTCTTGGCCCGCTCCCGCAGACCGCCCCGGTCGAGGAGCCATTCGAGCTTGGTGGCCGAGAAGTAGGCGTCGACCGGCAGGCCGGTCCGGCGCCGCACAGACCGGGCCAGCCCCGGCCGGGCGGCCAGCTCGCGGCAGCGGTCGGCCGTGCGGCGGCACTGCCAGACGATGGCGTTGGCGGCCGGGCGGCTTGTCCGCCGGTCCCAGACGACGGTCGTCTCGCGCTGGTTGGTGATGCCGACGGCGGCGATGGCGCGGCCGGGGACGGTCTCGAGCGCCTTTTGGACGGTCCGGTAGACGCTGCGCCAGATGGCCTCCGGGTCGTGCTCGACCCAGCCCGGGCGGGGGAAGATCTGAGGGAACTCTTCGTAAGCCGAGGCCACGGCCCGGCCCGTGCGGTCGAAGACGATGGCCCGGCTGCCGGTCGTGCCCTGATCGATGGCCAGCACCAGGCCCATGTCAGACCCTCGGCGCGGCCCAGGCGGCGATGTCGGCGAAGACCTTGTCGCGCCCGAGGTCGATGGACAGGGCGTGAAGCATGTCCGGATATTCGACGAGGGTCTTGTCGGTCAAGGGGATCTTGGCGAACAGCCGGCGCCCGGCCCGCTCGTCGACGAGGCGGTCGTCACCGGGGATGAGGAACAGGACCGGCACGGCCAGGCGCCGCGCCACGAGCCCGGCCCGGGCCTGGATCGGCAGGAACGAGCCCAGCAGCCGCAAGCTGGCGACGCGGATCTCGTCGGGCGACGCGTCCATTGTCCGGAGATATTCGGCGTCGCGTGTGACCATGTCCGAGGTGTAAGGCACCTCGACCGTCATTCTGGGGGCGAATAGGCCGAACAGGCCCAGCCGGAGGTAAGCGCTCAACGGGAACTTCATGCCGTTCTTGAAGGCCGGGGCGATGAGGACGAGCCCGGCGAAGGCCTGGGGATGGGCCCCGGCCAGGTCGTAGGCGATGAGGCCGCCCATGCTCTCGCCGAGCAGGAAGACCTTCCGGCCGGGCAGATCGCGGAGGGCGGTCTCCCGCAGGGCCAGGATGTCGCGGTACCAGACCGCGAATGAATCGACGTGGCCGCGTGGCCTCTCCGGGGTCCGGCCGAAGCCGCGCAGCTCGACGGCGTACGAAGCGAAGCCGCGGCGGGCCAGGTCGGAGGCCAGGAAGTCCCAGCGCGCCGAGTAGCCTCCCAGCCCGTGGACGAGGAGGAAGACGGCCTTGGCCGAGCCCGGGGACGGCTCGGCGTCCCAGCGGCGGTAGAGGAGATCGGTGCCTTGGAGTTCCCGCATGGCCGGATTATATCAAAGGCCTCCCCCCGGGAGGAAGCCGGCCGCTTGAACGGGCGGGGCTTTCTTTGTATGATAGGGGCCAAAGTCCCCCGTGGGCGAGAATCCGGAACGAGGAGGTCTGGTGGCTAGAGGTAACCGAGCATTCAAAAGCGAAAAGCGGACCAAAGAGCTGAAAAGACTCAAGAAACAGGAAGAGAAGAGGCAGCGGAAGCTGGCCAAGCTCGCCAACCCCGACGAGCCCGAGGTCTTCTCGCCCGACGAAGCGCCGGCCGCGCCGCCCGCCCCGCCCGCCGCGGACGACCCCGGACAGGAAACGACCTGACCCCGACGACCGACCGAAGGGATCACTCTCAGCCGGCCCCAAGCCCCGTCCTCGGGCCTTCGCCGGGACCGGCCCTCTCCAAGAACGACCGATGAAGGACGTCGTTCGCCCCGTGGGGCGGGCCCTGACGCTCCTGTTGGCGCTGGCCGCCTCGGCCGCGCTCCCCGCCGGGGCCGGACTCGAACGAACCCTTTTCAAGGACCTCGCCGCGGACGATCCGGCCCGCGAGATCGTCCGGACGGTCCTCGCTTCCCCCTTCTCCTCCATGCACGAGGGCTTTACCGCCAAGGCCTGGGCGGCGGACGGATTCCGCGACGCTTGGGAGAGGGCCCGGAGCTACTTCCCCGGCAGAACATACTTCGTCGTTCCGGGAGCCCACTTCATGACCCACGGCTTCGACACGGACGGGAAGCTGTTCATGGAGGTCCACGAGTCCGCCTACCTCACGCTCTGCGTCGAGAACTGGCGGACGTTCACGGCCGGCGCCATCGTCGGCGAATATGGCCGGATGCGCGGCGAGCCCGACGGCGGGGAGGCGGCCGCCTTCCGCGACAAGACGGGCCGGCTCGAGCCCTTCTTCCGGGACGAGGCGGCCCTGCGGGTCCTCGTCGCGGCTCTCGGAAGGGATCGCTATGCCGAGTTGCTGGAAGCCTTCAGGAAGGAGGACTTTCCTATGCTGGCCGGCGGCCTCCTGCACGAAGGCTTTCACGCCGGCCTCGACGGCGCCCGCGGCGCCCGCGTCCGGTCCGAGTTCGAGGCGGGCACGATCCCCGTCCAATGGGACGAGGCGCGCGCCTTCCTGGCCGAGATCGCCTATCACGGCCTTCAGGTCCGGCGGCTCACCGCCGGGCTCGGCGCCGGCCGGGACCGCATGGCCGGGCTGATGGGCCGCTTGGAGCCGCTGCGCAAGAAGGCATCGCTCGGGCGGCCGTCAGATCGGGCCACTTACGACGCCCTCGCCGCTGGCTTGGGGGCCGAGATCGCCCTCGGCCGGCTGCGGATGAGGGAAATGTGGCAGTCGGTCCGGCGCGTCGAAGGGCTCCTCGAGGGATTGCGGCGGGACTATGTCCGGCCCGGAGCGCCCTTAGAGTTCGAAGAGCCGCTCTCGGCCCTCGAACGGAACGCGGCGCGTTGTGCCGACGAAGCGGGGGAAGACCTCGGCGCCTCCGAGCTGGCCCTGCGCCGACTCGAAACGCTCCTCGGTCAATGGGACGAGTGGGCGGTCGGGACGCGGCCGTTCCCGCCCCCGGTCACCGATTCGGCCGCCGTTACGGCGCGGGCTGCGGCCGTCGCCTGGCCGGCCCCGCCCGTCGACGGGGCCCTGGACCTCATGCGCCTGGCCGGCCGGGCTCTCGACCGGGAGCGGCCTCCCGCGTGAGCAGGCCCTCGGTCCCCCAGGTCCGCTCCGCCGCTAAATAGCGCACCGGCTTCTTCGGCGCCACGAAGGACATGGCCCTTTCGGCGAAGGCCGTGATCGACAGGGCCGGATTGACGCCCAGGTTCTCGGGGATCTGGGACCCGTCGCAGACGATCATCCCCTCGTAGCCGCGGACGCGGTTGCGCTCGTCGATGACCCCTTCCTCGGGGATCGGCCCGTAGGAGCACCCGCCCAGGATGTGGGCCGTGATGGGCGCGTTCACGGTCACTTCGGTGACGACGTTGGCGGCGACGCCGCCTGTCCGCTTGGCCAGACGGCGGCCGAAGTCGTTGGCGGCCGGGAGCCAGGTGGGGTGGGTCCGCTCGGGCCCGCGCCGCGACGCCAGCACCCGGACGAAGGGGAAGAACCAGGGCCTGGCCAACCGCAGGTGGAAGTAGTTGTCGAGCGTCTGCATACCGAGGAGGATGATGGTCTCCTTGGCCCAGCCGGCCGGATTCCGCATCCGCAGGTGGCGCAGCGGCCGGCGCAGCTCGTTGCCGAGCCAGCGCAGGACCCGGGGCGTCCGCTTGCCCCCGTCGGTCAGCGCGGCCACCAGGGCAGACATGGCGTCGTGGCCTTTGCCGAAGCGGACCGGCTCGAGGTGGGTGTCGGCGTCGGGATGGACGCTCGAGGTGATGGCCACGCCCCGGGTGTAGTCGGCCCCGGGCGCGAGGTCCCGGACGCCGAGCAGGGTCTCGCTGTTGGTCCGCGTGAAGCGGCCGACCGTGTCGGGCAGGCCCGGCAGCCGGCCCCGCCGCTTGAGGTCGAGCAGGAGGGCGTTGGTGCCCAGCGCGCCGGCGGCCAGGACGAGGCCCTTGGTCTTGAAGACGAGGCCGCGGCGGCCGCGGAAGAACCCGGTCGTCTTCCGGGTCCGGACGAGATAGCCCTCGGCGCCGTCGGGCGACAGGGGCTCGACGTCGACGACGCGGTTCTCGGCGAAGACGCGGGCGCCGAACTTCTCGGCGAAGTAGAGGTAGTTCTTGTCCAGGCTGTTCTTGGCGTCCTTGCGGCAGCCGGTCATGCACTCGCCGCAGAGCTCGCAGCCGACGCGGTCCGGCCCCTGGCCCTCGAAGTAGGGATCGGGGGCGGGCTCCCCCTCCTTCCCGAAATAGACGGCCACGTCGGTCGGCCGGTAGGTCCCCTCGCGGCCGAGCTCGGCGGCCGTCTCCCTCATCAGGACGTCCTGCGGCGTCTCGACGGGGTTGCGGACGACGCCGAGCATGCGCGAGGCCAGGCTGTAGTACGGCAGGAGCTCGTCCCGGCCGCCCAGGCGCCGGACGCTCGGACGCTCGAAAAAGACGTCGGGCGGGACGTAGAGGGTGTTGGCGTAGTTGAGGCTGCCGCCGCCGACGCCGGACCCGGCCAGGATGAAGACGCCGTTGAGCAGGCGCAGGCGCCAGGTCCCGTACAGGCCGAGGCCGGGCAGCCACAGGAACTTGCGCAGGTTCCAGTTCCGGCGGGCGAAGTCGTCGGCGTGCCAGCGCCGGCCGGCCTCGACGACGCCGACGGCGTAGCCCTTCTGGGCCAGGCGCATGGCCGCGACGCCGCCGCCGAAGCCGGACCCGACGACGAGATAGTCGAAGGTGAAGTCCGCCGTCTCTTTCATTTTCCCCGAATGCGCCCCACTCTACAGGAGATGCCGGGACCGGTCAAGCCGGTCGTCCCTCTCTCGAGTTTTTGGCTCACAAGGGGACCTGCGAGGATGATCCCCTTTGCCGCCTCGAGAGGGACAACCGGGAATGGGAGAATAGCCGAAAAAAGGGCTTGACAGGGCCCTCGGCTAGCAATATATTCCTATGCGTACATGTTAGACATGTTTTTATTTCTATTTGAACGCATAGGTATACAATGAACAAGGACATCTTTCCCCTCGACGAGCTGGCCGGCCGGTCCGGCATCCCCGCCGAGCGGCTGGCCGAATGGGCCAAGGCCAAGCTCCTCCGGCCCGACGGCTACGCCGACGACAAGACGCCCCTCTACGGCCCGGACGGCCTCGAGCGCGCCGGCCTCATCCGGCGCCTGGCCGATCTCGGTTACGGGACCGACGAGATCGCCAAGATCGTCAAGAAGGTCGGCCTGCCCCAGGACGGCGGCGGCCGCAAGATGGAGGCCGGCCAGGGCAAGTACCTGACCGTCGGCAATCTGGCCGAGCGCTCCGGGGTCAGCCCGCGGACGATCAAGCACTGGGAGGACAAAGGCATCATCGAGCCCGACATGCGGACGGAGGGCGGCTTCCGCCTCTACTCGGGCTCCTACGTCGTCCTCTGCCAGCTCATCCGCGACCTCCAGCTGTTCGGCTACACGCTCGAGGAGATCAAGGCCATCTCGGACGACGTCCGGACCCTGCTCGAGATCGAGGCCGACCCGGCCGCCTTCCCCGCGCCCGAGGTCGAGAAGCGCCTGGCGGCCCTCAACGAGGCCATCGAGGCCCTCTTCGCCAAGATGAAGCTCCTCGAGGAGGGCATCGACCGCTGGCAGGACCTGCTCAAAAAGAAAAAGAAGGACATCGCCGCGCTGCGGGCCAAGAACAAGAAGAGAGAAGAAGGCGGCAGGGACAAGGCCAAAGGCAAGGAGAAGGACCGTGCCTAAGATCGTCCTCATCGAGCCCAAGGCCCCGAACCTCCACATCTTCTCCCAGTTCCCCCTGCCCCGCCTCGGCACCCTCATCCTGGGCACCATGATGAAGAAGCGCGGCTGGGAGGTCGAGCTTTTCGTCGAGGACTTCCGCAAGGTCGATCCCGACGCCGTCGCCGCGGCCGATATCGTTGGCATCTCGACCATCACCTCGACCGCCCCCCGGGCCTACGCCATCGCCGACCGGGCCCGGGCCCAGGGCAAGACGGTCATCATGGGCGGCCCCCACGTCACCTACCTCACCGACGAGGCTCTCGAGCACGCCGACTTCGTCGTCCGGGGCGAAGGCGAGGCGGCCCTGGCGGCCTTCGCTGAGGCCTGGGAGAAGGGCCAAGGGTACGCCGACGTCCCCAACCTCTCTTATAGGGACGCCTCGGGCGCCATCGTCCACAACGCCATGGCCCCGCGGGCCGCGGACCTCGACCGCATCCCCTTCCCGGACTTCACGCTCCTGCGGCCCGAGGCCAAGGGGCTCAAGCACATGTCGTCCATCCCGGTCCTGACCTCGCGCGGCTGCCCCTTCGATTGCTCGTTCTGCTCGGTGACCGGCATGTTCGGGCGCAAGTACCGCTTCCGCTCGACGGCCAACATCATCGAGGAGCTGCGCCTTTACGATCGGGCCAAGTCCCTGATCTTCTTCTACGACGACAATTTCGCCGCCGACCCGGAACGGACGCGCGAGCTGTGCGAGGCCATGATCCGCGAGGGCCTCAAGCTCAAATGGACGACCCAGGTCCGGGCCGACGTCACCCGCGATCCGGGGCTGGTCAAGCTGATGAAGAAGGCCGGCTGCCACACGGTCTACATCGGCTTCGAGTCGGTCAACCCCGAGGCCCTCGTCGACATGAAGAAGAAACAGACGGTGGCCGAGATCGCCCGGGCGGTCAAGGTCTTCCGCCGCAGCCGCATCCACATCCACGGCATGTTCGTCCTGGGCTTCGACCAGGACGACTGGAAGACCATCCGCAAGACGGTCCGCTGGGCCAAGCGGGCCCGCCTGACCTCGACCCAGTTCCTCATCCTGACGCCCCTGCCCGGCTCGGCCTTCTACGATCAGATGAAGGCCGAGAAGCGCCTGCGCTTCCACGACTGGGCCCTCTACGACGCCCATCACGCCGTCTTCCAGCCGGCCCGCTTCTCCCTGCCCGACCTCCAGAGGGCCCAGAGCTTCGCCCACCGCAAGTTCTACTCGCTCAAGGGCTCGGTCCGCAAGGTCCTGGCCGGCGACTGGCTGGCCCTGGCCATCGCCCATTACGCCCGGGCCCTCGACCGGACCTGGAAGAAGCGCAACCGGACCTTCCTCCGCGTCGCCGCCCTGCTCAAGCCCCGGCCGGGCTCACGGGCCAGGGTGTCGGTCGACTACCGCGAGGACGTCGGGCTGGAGTAGTACTTAAGGATCCTCGTACTACTCCTGACTCGCCTTGACCGCCGACGAGAAGAGGGTTAGAGTTTTATCGAGGGGACATGAAGCGCAGGGGGGATTTGTCAGTCCACAAGATCCGCAACTCCGCTTTCGCCCTTTGCCTGCTGATACTGCCGGGCCAGGTCGCGCATGAAGTCCGCGTCCTCAATATCGAGGTGCCGGTCCGGGTCTTCCAAGCCGGAGAATTCGTCGAAAACCTCGCCATCACTGACTTCGAAATCTTGGAAGATGGCGTCTCTCAGAGGATTGAAGCGGTCTATCTTGTCAAGAAGGCCATCTTGGAGCGCAAAGAGGAGTTGAAGCCCTTTGCGCCCGACCTGTCACGGCATTTTTATCTCTTTTTCATCCTCTACGAATACACCCCCCAAGTCCGTGAGGCCGTCGCTCATTTCGTTCAAAAGGTCCTCGTCGCTGGGGATGATCTGACCATCGTCACGCCCCGAACGACTTATCGCATGAACGATCGGGCCCTTCTCTCTTCGCCGAAAGAGAAGATCATCGACAAGCTCACCAAGATCGTCCGCAAGGACATCCTCATCGCGGACGCGGCTTACCGGTCCGCGCTCAACGACATCAAGCGTTTGGTCGGCGGGAATCGCATCGATGCCAGCCAGCCTCTGGGGGTGGATTATGGAGGGGGCGCAGAATACGATCAGGAAGCAGGCGCACCATTCCTGTTAAGGTATCGGATGGATCTCCAGCGACTCGAGCAGCTACGGTCGCTCGATCAAACGAAGCTGTTCGATTTCGCGGGATATTTGAAGGACCTTGGTGGGCAGAAGCACGTATTGCTCTTCTATCAAAGAGAGTACGTGCCCGTACTCGACAAAAAAACCCAGGCCCTGATGGAGAACGATCCCATCGCTCAATCCATGGTCAGCGAGCTTATGGATCTCTTCCGGAGGGAATCGAACATCGATTTCGGGCGGTTGCGCACAGCCTACGCCGATTCCGCGATCACGATCCACTTCCTTTTCCTCACGGCCCGGCCGAACGATTTACCCGCCGACATGGCCCCCGAGCATTCGGAAGATATCTACGCCCCCTTCTCTGAAATGGCTTCATCGACGGGAGGCCTCATCGAGCGCTCGTCGAACCTGACGTTCCTGATGGAGCAGGCGTCCCAGGCCACGGAAAATTATTATGTTCTTTTCTATACCCCGTCGAATACACGCAAAGACGGCGCCTTCAGGAGCATCCAGGTGCGGATAAAGGGCCAAAGCTACCGCGTCTTGCACCGGGCCGGCTATATCGCAGATTAGGCACCGGGCTGCGCTAAAAGGGACGGCCCCGCGCGGAAAGAGCAAAGACATACTGGGGCACACGTCCCCCTGATTTCCGGGGACATGTACCCGGGGTACATGTCCCCGTTTTCGAACGGTTTACTTCCCCCGCCGTATCCACTAGAATGACCGGGATATTTTCGCGTCCACCCAAGGGAGTCGCCCATGCCTAACGTGTTGACCGTCCGGGGATTGAAGAAATCCTACGGACAGAAGACGGCCCTCTTCGGCATCGATTTCGATGTCCGGGCCGGAGAGGTCTTCGCCCTGATCGGCCCCAACGGGGCCGGCAAGACGACGGCCCTCCGCATCGTCGCCACGCTCCTGACCGCGACGTCCGGCGAGATCACCTTCCTCGACCGCGACCACCGCAAGGAGCCCGACTTCGTCCGGGAGAAGATCAGCTACCTGCCCGACGAGGCCGGCGCCTACCGGGACATGAAGGGCCTCGACTACCTCCGCTTCATGGCCAACTTCTACGCCCAGAGCCCCGAACAAGAGAAGGAGTTCGTCGACCGGGCCGTGGCCATCGCCGAGCTCGGCGACCGCCTGGCGACCAAGGTCGGCACCTACAGCAAGGGCATGACCCGCAAGCTCCTCCTGGCCCGGGCCCTCATGACCAAGCCGGTCCTGGCCATCCTCGACGAGCCGACCTCGGGCCTCGACGTCATCAACGCCCTCGAGGTCCGGGAGATCGTCCGCCGCTACGTCAAGGAAGGGACGTCGGTCCTGCTCTCGTCCCACAATATGCTCGAGATCGAGTTCATGTCCGACCAGGTCGCCCTCATCGACCAGGGCCGGATCCTCGACGCCGGCTCGCCGGCCGAGCTCAAGGCCAAGCACGACGCCCGCAACCTCGAAGAGGTCTTCAGGAGCTCCCTCCGATGAAAAGATTCAGCAACCTGCTCAAAAAAGAGATCAAGGAGCTGGTCACCAAGCAGCTCATCATCTCCCTCGCCTTCACGGTCCTCCTCTTCAACTTCATCGGTTCGGTCAGCAAGAAGGAGGTCCAGAAGGCCGTCGGCGTCCAGACCATCTCGGCCCTGGACGAGGACGCCTCGCCGTCCTCCCAGGCCCTCCTCAAGGGCCTCGAGTCGGCCCGCTTCAAGATCCTCGACCAGTCGGGAAAAACCAAGGACGAGGCCCTGGCCGTGGCCAAAGCCGGCGAGTCGAAGCTCCTGCTGGTCATCCCCAAGGGCTTCGGCGATTCCCTGGCCGGGCTCAAACCGATCGAGATCGAGACCTTTTCCATCATGCGCTCGTTCTCCCTCATAGGGGCCCGGGGCCAGGTCGTCGTCCAGTCCGTCGTCTCGGCCCTCAACGAGGCCCTGTCGAACGAGTTCCTGCGGGCCAAGCTCCCGGAGCTCGATCCCCGGACCCTCAAATCGCCCATCAAAAGCCGCGACTTCGTCGTCGTCCACGACCGCGTGGCCGAGGGCTCGGCCAACATGGTCGCCGGGCTCATCTCCCAGCAGTCCATGCTCATCCCCATCGTCCTGATGATGATCGTCATCTACTCGTCCCAGATGGTCATCTCGGCCGTGGCCATGGAGAAGCAGAACAAGACCCTGGAGACGCTCCTGACAGTGCCCATCAAGCGGACCTCCATCATCACGGCCAAGATGCTGGCGGCCGGCCTGGTCGGGCTCATCTCCGCAGGCGTCTATATGCTGGGCTTCCAGGGCTTCATCGGCGGCATCGGCGAGGAGGCGGCCAAGGCCGGGGCCCAGGCCGGCGGAGCGGACCTGATGCAGAAGCTCGGCTTGACCTTCGACTCGACGGGCTACATCGTCCTCGGCCTGGCCCTGTTCCTGGCCATCCTGGTGGCCCTGGCCCTGGCCATGATCCTCGGGGTGCTCGCAGAGGACTTCCGCAGCGCCCAGAACATGATCATGCCGCTCATGTTCATGGTCATGATCCCCTACTTCGTCTCCCTGTTCGCCGACCTCAACACGATGTCCCTGCCGCTCAAGATCTTCATCCTGCTCATCCCCTTCACCCACCCGTTCCTGGTCTCGCAAAACCTCTACCTCGGCAACTGGGGCATGATCGCGGCCGGGCTCGGCTACATGCTGCTCGTGTTCGTGGCCCTGACCGTCTTCGCGGCGCGGGTCTTCTCGAGCGACAAGATCCTGACCATGAAGCTGCGCTTCGGCAAAAAGAAAGGGGCCACGGCCTGAGCCCGGCAAGCCCGGTCCGGTCCGGGCGGAGGCGCGGCGCCTCCCTGGCCTTCTTCGTCGCCGCCCGGATGGTCACGAACACGGCCTATCGGCTCGTCTATCCGTTCCTGCCGGTCTTCGCCCGCTCGCTCGGCGTCGGCCTGGGGACCATGTCGGTGGCCCTCTCGGCCCGTTCGGCGGCCGGGGCCCTGGGCCCCCTGCTCGCACCCCTGACCGACCGCCGCGGCCGCCGCTTCGGCCTCGCGCTCGGGCTGGGCCTGTTCGCGGCCGGGGCCCTGCTGGCCGCGGCCGGGCCCGGCCTGGCCGCCTTCATCGCCGCGCTCGTGCTCATGACCCTGGGCAAGTACGTCCTCGATCCCGCCGTCCTGGCCCACCTCAGCGATCTCGTCCCCTACGAGCGGCGCGGCCGGACCCTGGCCGTGACGGAGCTGAGCTGGTCGCTGGCCTTCTTCGCCGGCGTCCCCGCGGCCGGCTTCCTGATCGGCCGCTTCGGCTGGCGCTCGCCCTTCCTGGCCTTGGCCGGGCTCGGCCTGGCCGGCCTGGTGGTCGTCAGGACGGTCCTGCGCCTGGACCCGGGACCGGGAGGTCCGGCGCCCGCGGCGGACGCCGTCCCGCCCGGGCACCGCGCCTCCTATACAGCGGTCCTGCGCTCGCCGGCCGCCCTGGCCGGGATCGCCGTCATCTTGGCCGTGAGCATGTCCAACGAGATCGTCAACCTCGTCTTCGGCGTCTGGCTCGAGGACTCCTTCGGCCTCAAGCTGGCCGCCCTCGGCGCGGCGGCCGCCGTCATCGGCGCGGCCGAATTCGGCGGCGAGGGCCTGGTCGTGGCCACCGTCGACCGCCTCGGCAAGACCCGGGCCCTGATGATCGGGTTGGCCGGGAACACCGTCGCGGCCCTGGTCCTGCCTCTCGCCGGCCGGACGACCGCCGGCGCCCTGGCCGGGCTGGCCCTGTTCTACCTGACCTTCGAGTACACGGTCGTCTCGATGCTCCCGGTCATGAGCGAGATCCTGCCCCGGTCCCGGGCCACCCTGCTGGCCTTCTCCGCGGCCTCGTTCTCTCTCGGCCGGGCCGTCGGCGCGCTCGTTTCGCCGCGGCTCTACGGGCTGGGTTTCGCAGCCGTGACCCTGACGGCGGCCGGGCTCAACGCCGTCGCCTTCCTGTTCCTCCTCCGCCTCCGCCGCTTGACGGACGGGGCGCGCTGAGACCGCGCCGGGCCGGTCTTCCCCGGCGGGGGCAATCTGGTATAATGCCCGGCCGGACGCTCCAAGGACGACGCCCCATGAAACCGTACGCCGCCATAGCCGCGCTCAGCCTGATCCCGTTCGCCGCTGCCGCCGCGCCGCGCGACTCCCGGGGAACATCCCCTGTCGCGGACGCCATCCCCAGGGTCCAGGCCCTGCGCGTCGAAAAAGGGCCCAAGCTCGACGGCCGCCTCGACGACGAGGCCTGGCGGGACGCGCCCGTGTACTCCGCGTTCCGGATGGCCGTGCCCCGCTCCGGCGACGAGCCCTCCGAACGGACCGAACTCCGCGTCGTCGCCGACGGCGCCGCCCTCTACATCGGCGTCATGTGCTACGACCGGGAGCCGGGGCGCGTCGCGGCCAACTCCATGGCCCACGACGAGGACGAATGCGACGAGATCTCCGAGGACGCCGTCCGCGTCGTGCTCGATCCCTTCCAGGACCGCCGCAACGCCTACCTGTTCTCGGTCAATCCGTGCGGCGCCAAGAGCGAAGGCCTGGCTACCGGCGAGCACTCGAGCCTGGCCTGGGACGGGCTGTGGGACGCCCGGGGCGCCATCGGCCCCGACGGCTGGGCGGCCGAGATCGCCATCCCCTACAAGTCCATCTCCTTCCGTCCGGACCTCGAGACCTGGGGCCTCAACGTCGAGCGGGTCATCGCCCGCCGCCAGGAGATCGTCCGCCTGTCGGGTGCCCGGACGGACGCCTTCTTCACCAATCCCGCCGAGGCCGCCCCGCTCGAGGGGCTCGGCCGGGTCCGCCAGGGGCTGGGCCTGACCTTCAAGCCCTACGGCCTGCTCAGCCCGGCCAAGGACCACGTCGCCGGGACGCCGGCGGATTGGCGCTGGGACGGCGGCTTCGACCTCTACAAGAGCTTCACTCCCAACCTGGTCGGGGCCTTCAGCTACAACACCGATTTCGCCGAGACCGAGGTCGACGAGCGGCGCGTCAATCTGAGCCGGTTCTCCCTGTACTTCCCGGAGAAACGGACCTTCTTCCTGGAGGGCTCGGAGATCTTCAACTTCGGCACGGTCACGCCGAGCGACGGGTCCGGCTTCGCCCCGTTCTTCAGCCGCCGCGTCGGCCTCTTCGCCGGCAACCAGGTCCCCGTAACTTTCGGGGCCAAGGTCTTCGGCAAGATCGGCTCGACCAACCTCCAGGTCCTCGACGTCCGGACGTCGGCCAGCGAGGACCTCGGCCTGTCCCCGGAGAACTTCCTGGTGGCCCGCGTCTCGCGCAACGTCCTGGCCGAGAGCCGGATCGGGGCCATCTTCACGACCGGCAGCCCGACCGGGGGGCGGAACTCCCTGGCCGGGTTCGACGCCGTCTACCAGACCTCGCGGCTCTTCGGCGACAAGAACTTCCTGGCCGGTGGCTGGTTCGTCTACAACTGGAACGGCGCCCCGGGCGGACGGCACGAGGGCTACGGCTTCAAGATCGACTACCCCAACGACCTCTGGGACGCCGCCGTGTCCTTCAACTCCTACGGCGACGCCCTCGACCCGGGCGTCGGCTACCTGCCGCGGCGCAACGTCCGCGTCCTCAGCGCCGGGGTCAACTACATGCCCCGGCCGGAGAAGGGGCTCCTGGGGCGGCTCGTGCGCCAGTTCTTCTTCGAGCTCCGGCCCTCCTTCACCTGGGACCTTTCGGGCCTGCTCGAGACCCGGCGCCTGTTCACGGCCCCGGTCAACTTCCAGACCGAGAGCGGCGAACAGTTCGAGTTCAACGTCGTCTCGAACTTCGACCGGCTCACGGAGGGTTGGGAGGTCGGCGAGGGCGTCGTCCTGCCGCCTGGCGCCTACACCTTCACGAATTACGCTCTCCAGCTCGAGACGGCCGGGCATCGGGTATGGGGCGGGCGGGTCGAGTGGCAGACCGGTCCGTTCTATTCGGGCCGGCTCGACAACGTGGAGGCCGGCTTCCGGGTCAAGCTCAAGGGCTACGCCGTCCTCGACCTCGACGCCAACTTCGTCCGCGGCCGGCTGCCGGAGGGGGACTTCCGGGAGAACGTCTACCAGCTCAAGACCGACCTCTTCCTCTCGCCGCAGCTCGGCCTGATGACCTACGTCCAGTACGACGACGTCTCGAACGAGCTCGGCCTGAACGCGCGCTTCCGCTGGGAGATCGCCCCGGGCGACGTCGTCTACCTCGTCTATTCGAAGAACTGGGAGCGGCGCTGGGACCCGGCCGCGCGTTTCGTCCCCCTCCAGGAGCGGGGCGTCTTCAAGCTCACCCTCAG
>CAZFZU010000068.1:0-14805 GCA_964523615.1 uncultured Eubacteriales bacterium
CTCGAGGACAAGGACCGGGTCTGCTCCATCGCCAAGGTCCGGGAGAGCTGATCGGCCAGCGCCCAGCTTTTTCCTCCGCATAATCCAGGGATCGATCGCCTTCGCCATCCGGAGATCGCGGTCCTCTACCGCGTGCTGTTCCTTCACTTCGATCGGTCCCTATCCGAAGACGGGCACCGGTTCGAGAGGGAGTCCGGGCATCGTTTTCACGCAGGATGCGGGGTTTCTGCCCCTCCGGTCCGACGATCCTCCGGCGAAGGCCCCAGCCCGACATCATGGGGATCATTGACACAAACCAACGGCGGGGATATCCTCGATCTATGAGGGGAGGGGTGGATCCTAAGCCCGAGGCCGGGGATCTCAACGAGAGAGCGGAGAAGATCCTCGAGATCGGAAAAAGCCTTTATGCCCGGCATAAAAATGCCGTGCTGTATTTCGTTATTGGCGTGAACGCCTCGGCGATCGATCTGGTCGTGTATCTTGTCCTTTTTAATCTCGTGTCGTGGCCGGCTGTCGTTTCGACCGTCATTTCCGTTTCGGCAGCGACGATCTTTGGCTTCAGTATGAACATCGTTTTCAATTTTAAAGTCTATGACAAGCTGTTCTTAAGGTTTCTTTCCTATTCTTCCGTCAGCGGAGTCGGGCTCTTGCTCAGCGCCGGATCGCTTTATTACTTCCATAACAAAGCCGGTTTTGACGGCAATCATGTCAAAGTGGCTTCTCTGCCGGTCGTTTTTTTGACACAATACCTTCTGAACAAAACCATTTCTTTCAGAAGATCGGTCAGGAAGAACAGAGCGACCGGAAGCGTCGACGCATCGAATATCAGACCGGATGATCGACGAGACACAGTGAAGAAAAATCTCGCGATCATCGGCGCCGGCTACACCGGATTGACGATCGGCTATCGATTGGTCAAGGCCGGTTTCGATGTCACCCTATATGAAAAAGAGAATACCGTGGGCGGGCTCGCATCCGGTTTTCGTTTGGATGGTCTGCCCATGGAGAAGATCTGGCATTTTTTGTATTTGGGCGATCACGATGCTCTCGGGCTGGCGGAAGAATTGGGAGTCCTTCAACAACTCACATTTCATGACAGCTCGGTTTCCACCTATTATGACGGAAGGCTGTATCCCTTTTCGACCCCGCTCGATCTTATGAGATTCAAGCCGCTCTCTCTTTGGAGCCGGATCAGGACAGGTTTGGTCGCTCTGTATTTGCGGCGCTTGAGGAACTGGAAGCCTTTGACACAAGTCACGGCGCTGGATTGGATGACCAAGAGGGCAGGCAAAAAGGCCACGGAGGTGATCTGGGAGCCCTTGCTGAGGGGGAAATTCGGCAAATATCATGACAAAGTGATCATGTCCTGGCTTTGGGGGCGGATAAGCATCAGGGCCAGATCCAAAGGACCCGCCGGCGAAAAATTGGGGTATTTCAAGGGGAGCTTCTCTGTTTTGACGGACAGATTGAAAGAAGAGATCGAGAAGGGCGGGGGAAAGATACGACTCGGCTCGGCCGTCGAGAGCATTTCGAGAAATGAAGATGGAGGCATCCACATCAAAGCCGGCGGAAAGTCCGATATCGTCCAGGCGGTCGTCGCGACTGTGCCAACGGGAGTATTCGGCGAGCTGATCAAGAACAACCGAGAAGTGAGCGCCGAATATTTGGAAAAATTGTCCGCGATCGTCTACATAGGGGCGGTGGTGATGGTGTTCACTTCCGATCAAAAGATCTCTCCTTTCTACTGGCACAACATCAACGATCCGAAGATCCCCTTTTTGGTCCTCTTGTCCAACACAGTTTTGACCGGGGCGGATGTCTACGACGGAAAGAACGTTTATTATGTCGGTTTCTATGCCGGCCACGAGCATGCGTATTTTTCCCAGAGCGAAGATTCGATCCTGTCAGAATGGGAGCAGGGGATAAAAAGGATGTTCCCTGAGTTCGATCCTTCTCAGATCAGAGCCAAGGCGTTGTTCAAATTTGCCAATGCCCAGCACATTGTGGACCTCGGTTATGAAGATAAGATCCCCGGTCATGAAAGCGTCGTGCCCGGGGTTTATTTGGCGAATTATTCCCAAATTTATCCTGATGACAGGGGCATCAATTTTGCGGTCCAGGAGGGGAATAAAATGGCCCTTCTCATCCAGGGCAAGTATGGGGATCTTTGACCAGCCGATGCCGGAGTAACGAGGCCAATTGACATCCCGCCTTCAGATCCGCATTTTGGGCCGGGGCAGGCCCGGAACGAACAGCCCCGGGAAACCTCACTCGGGATTTGACGGGTATTGGGACATGGCCGTCGCGGCGGCCTTCCTGCTGCTGGCGCTGGCGACCTGTTGGAGCACGATCGGATACGGTTTTCAGCTGGGCGGGGATGAGCATCATGAGGTCACCAAATCGTTCTTGTGGTCCGAAGGATCCAGGCTCTACGATGAGATCTGGAACGACCAGCCACCGCTGTTGACGGTCCTTCAGGGCTCGCTCTTCAAGGGATTCGGAGCTTATGCCGTTCTCGCGCGGGGCCTGGCCCTGGCTTTCGGAGCGTTGTTGGCGGCCGGATTATTCCGCCGGGTCCGCAAGAGCCTCGGCGTACCGGCGGCGCTCGGGGCGCTGCTCAGCCTGTTGGCCGCGCCCCACGTGTTCGAACTCAGCCTTTCGCCCATGAACGAGGTCCCCGCCTTCGCCGTCGGCCTCGTGGCTCTGGGAGCGATCCGGCGCTGGGACAAAGACGGCCGCGGCGTCTGGCTGGCGATCTCGGGACTGATCCTGGCGTTCGCGCTCGAGATCAAGTTGACGGCGGCCCTTCTCGCTCCCGCGCTGGGCCTCGAGCTGGCGCTCCTCACGCTGGCCCGATCAAAGGCCGGGAGGATCGTCAAGCTGGCCCGGAACGGGGCGATCTGGGGCGGAAGCGTTCTCGGCGGATCGGTCCTTCTGGGCCTGGCGCTGGGAACCGGCTATCTCCAGGCCTACGCCTCGCACTTTTCGACTTTGGGCCAGGCGGCGGCGGCCGAGGTCCGCCAGTTGGCGTTCACACTCGGCGATCTCCTGAGGTATCGGCAGGCTCTGGTCGCGTTGGCCGCCTCGCTGGGCCTCGCGGCCTGGCGGCGGCACTGGCGGCCGCTCGCTTTTCCCCTGGCGCTCTTCGCCACAGCTCTCGCCGTTCATCTCGTTCATCGCCCGTTCTGGCCCTACTATTATCTCCATTTCGCCGTGCCCATAGCGTGGCTGACGGGTTACGCCGTGGGAGAGCTGTGGAAGGCGGCGCTCGACACGGCCCGGCGCACCGCACCCCGGCTCTCTCTCTGGGGCGCCGGCCTGGCCCTGGCTGCGGCCCTCCTGAGCGCCGGGGTGGTCGCTTACGCCGGGGTCACTCTCGCGTCGGAGACAAAGAAGATCCGCGGCGTGCGCCGGGTCGATGCCGATCCCCTCGTCGCGGCGATGAAAGCCGCCGCGCCCGGCACGCAATGGGTCTACACGCGGGACACGATGTACGCTTTCCATGCCAAGCTGCGGGTGATCCCCGAGCTGGCGTTGATGCCGCGGAAGCGTTTTTGGTCCGGCCAGATCACCCCCGCCGGGATATTGGCCCAGGTGAAGCGGTACATGCCGGAGCAGCTCCTGCTGGACGATCGGGACATGGCCGACGCGGAGATGGCGCGGTTCGTCGAGGACCACTACAGGCCCTCGACCCGGGACGCCGGCCTGACGCTCTGGCTCAAGGCCGAACGATGATCCTCTCCGTCATCCTGCCGACGTACAACGAAGCTCCGAACATCGCTCGGATCATCGCTGCGCTCGCGAAGGTTTTTTCGGATGGGGCGATCGAGGGGGAGGTGATCGTCGTCGACGACGATTCGCCGGACGGGACCGCCCGCATCGCATCGGGTCTGTCGGAGTCCTGCCCGGTCAGCGTTCGCGTGCGGACGGGCCCGAGAGGCCTGTCGCGAGCCGTCATCGAGGGTTTCGGCCTGGCGCGGGGAGACGTTTGCGTGGTCATGGACGCGGATCTGAGCCATCCCGTCGAAAGGATCCCGGACCTGATCTCCCCCATTCGTGCAGGGACATGCGATATCGTCGTGGGCAGCCGCTATATGACCGGAGGAGGAGCCCCGGACTGGCCCCGGCGGAGAAAGCTCTTCAGCCGAGCGGCCGGCCTTCTAGCCAGGGGCGTCGTCCCCCTTTCCGATCCGACGAGCGGATTCATGGCCGTGAGAAAGGACACCCTCAGAGGGATCGAGCTCGATCCCCTGGGCTGGAAGATCGTGCTCGAGGTCGTCGTAAGATCCAAAGCCCGGGTGCGGGAGATCCCGATCGTATTCAGGGACCGGACCCAGGGCCAAAGCAAGTTCGGCGTCGGGGCCCAGGTGGATTACCTTCGCCAGCTCCGGCGGCTCTACGCTTTCCGGTATCCGCTGTTGCGCGGGCGGCCAAGCCGGTCTCTCACCAAGAGATGACGTCGACGGCAAGGACCGGGTCTGCTCCATCGCCAAGGTCCGGGGGAGCTGAATCCCCCCGGGCGACCGAAGCGGTCCGTTCCGAAGTCGCCGGCCGATTGACACCCGTCCTCCCGCCCGCTATCTTTGTTCCATGGGGAAAGAGGGGCGGTTCTTTCTCGCGCTGGCCGTCATCGGCCTCCTCGGCTTCGCCGGAATGGGCGCCTCCCGGACCGCGGCGCAGCGCGTCCCGCCACCGCCCCCTCCGCCTTCTCCCAGGATCCCTTCGCTCGCGCTCAATGGCACCGAGCGCATGATCGACGTCGGCGGCCGGCGGCTGCACGCCGTGGTCTACGGGTCGGGCGGCCCGACGGTGGTCCTGGTCAGCGGCTTTCAGGCGCCGCAGACTTACTGGAGCCCGGTGGTGGCGGGCCTCGCCGCGGTCACCACGGTCGTCACCTACGACAGGGCCGGGTACGGCAAGAGCGAACGGGGGACGACGCCCGTCGACGGCCGGCAGTCGGCCGCCGACCTTCATGTCCTGCTCGGGAAGCTGGAGGCGCCCAAGCCGTATCTTCTCGTCGGACACTCTTACGGCGGCCGCGTCGTCCGGCTCTTCGCGTCCGCCTATCCGGACGTGACGGCCGGCCTGATCCTCGAAGAGGCCTCCCACGAGGACCTTCCCGACGCTCAGCTCGAGGCCCTGGCCGGACGGGACCGCGAGACGCTGGCGGCCATGATCGCCCCTTACTTGACGGCCGTCCCCCATCCGGTCACCGAGACGGACTATATGCTCGCGACCCGGGACCAGCTCCGCCGGAGCGGGCCCCTTCCCCGCGTGCCGCTCGTCGTGATCACCGGGGCCGCCGGCGGCAGCGGCCTTCCACCCGTCTTCAGCCCGGAGGGCCAAGCCCGGCTCAAGGAGGTGGCGGCGGCGATGCAGAAAAGGCTGGCGGCGCTCATCCCCGGCGGCGAGCAGATCATCGTGGAGGGCGCCGGCCACAATGTCCATCTGGACAAGCCGGAGGCCGTCCTGGCCCCGGTCCTGGCGATGATCGCCCGCCTCCGGGAGAGGCGGCCGTAGGCGGCTCCTTGACTCGGGCCAGCCCGCGGCATATCTTCTTCCCGTGACGAGCCAGCGCGCTTCCGGCGGAACGGGTCCGAACGTCCTCGGGTCCCGAAACCCCGTCCGCGATTACGGCGGCCGCTTCGCCGCCTGTGTCTGCTGTATGGACGGGCGCATCCAGCTGCCGCTCATCCGCTTCATCCAGCGCCGCTACGGGGTCCGGTACGTCGACATCATCACCGAACCCGGGCCCATCCAGTACCTGGCGGGGTCCCGGAACCATTCCGTGCTGGAGACGATCCGCAAGCGCCTCCACATCTCGGTCGACGTCCACGGCTCGGAGGTCATCGCCGTCTCGGGCCACCACGATTGCGCGGGCAATCCCGTCGCCAGGAGCGAGCAGCTCCGGCAGATGGCCGCTTCGGTGAGCGCGATCCGGGCCTGGGGCTTCGAGAGCCAGCGGATCGTCAAGCTCTGGGTCGATGGGGACTGGCGGGTGAAGGTCGTCCGATAGCCCGCCGGCCGGATCAGATGACCGTCATCAGGACGGCCAGGGTGAACAGCCCGGCCAGGGTCGACAGGAAGATGACCTTGGTGACGAGCTCGGGCGCCGCATCGAACTCCTGGGCCAAGGCCAGGCCGAGGATGGCGCTGGGCATGCTGTTCTCGAGGACCATCGTCTGACGCGTCAATCCCTCCAGCCCGAGGATCCGGGCCAGTCCGACCGAGACCGCCGCCGCGACGACCAGCCGCAGGAAAACGGCCGTCGATGCGGCCGTCCATTTCCCCTTGAGATCGACCGCGGCCAGCTGCATCCCCAGGACGAGGAGCAGGAACGGGACCAGGGAATCGCCGACGAGCTTCAGGGGGTCGTAGATGGGGTCGGGGACGGGGATGGCCAGGACCTTGAACAGGAGGCCGAGGGCCATGGCATGGAGGCCCGGCATGGAGATCGTACGCTTGACCGCTTCGCGAAAGCCGGCCCGGCCGCGGGCCGCGAGAAAGACGCCGAAGCTCTGCATGACGATCTGGGCCGTCATGGCGTAGACGATGCCGCGTTCGAGGGAGGCCGGCCCGTAGGCCAGGAGCAGGACGGGGAAGCCGACGTTCACGGCGTTGCCGAACAGGACCGAGATGTGGAAGGCCCCCGCTTCTGCCGGGGCGAGCTTCAGGAGCCGCGCGGCGAGGGCGGAGACGGCGTAGAGAACGGGCACGGAGAGAAGAGTGAAGGCGACGATGAGCCCGAACTCGCCGGCCGCGAGCGTCGTCCGGGCCATCGAGGTGAAGGTCAGGCAGGGGACCAGGACGTAGAGCCCCAACCGGGCCAGCATCTTGAGGTCGAGGACGAGGAAGCGGGCGGCGGTGTAGCCGACGGCGACGGTCACCGCGACGGGGACGATGACCCGGACGAAGATGGCCAGCAGGTGATCCACGGGCTCCGATCCTTAATAGGCGCTCGAGCCGGGCATTGTACGACACTCGGCCCGGGAAGCCAACCCGTGACGCACTTTCGCCGCTCAGGCGTAAGGCCGGTCGTAGGTCCGGGCCCTGGCTCCGTGCTTTTTCAGCAGGCGCCGGAAGCCCCAGTTGGCGGCCGGGTGATAGAGCCAGCGCGGCATCAAGGGCTTGGCCATGAGGGCCTCGGCTTCGGGCGGCACGAGCCCGCCTCCGGCCAGGGCCGCCGCGGCCAGGTCGAGCGCCCGGACCGCGTTCCGGACCATGCCGCCGGCTTTGTCCAGCGGCCGGCCGGTCAGGGCCCCGCCGGCGCCCATGGCCAATCCGCCGGCCCAGACGAAGCCCGTCTCCCGGGCGAACTGGCGCATGATGTCGACGGCCGGCCGGTTCTGGTGGCTCTCCCAGAAGCCGCACTGGACGATGGCGACGAGCCGCTGGGCGAGCGGCCCCGGCCAGGGCGTCGCGCCCTGGGCGCCGTGCCTCCTATCGGCCAGGAGCTCGAGCGTCTGGATGAGCGGGGCCGGGAGCTGGTCGACGTAGAGAGGGAAGGAGACGACGATGACGTCGGCCGCGTCCGCCGCGCGATAGAAGCGGTGTCGTTCTTCCGAAGACCGGAGCACGTCCGCGACGGCGATCTCCTCGGTCTCCGCGCCGCGGGCCGCCAGCCGGTCCAGGAGCGCGCGGCCGAACCGGCGAGAGACGCTGGCCCGGCCTTTCGGGCTGCCGACGACGAGCAGGGCCTTCATGGCTCGCCTCCCGCCGCGGCCAGGAACTCCGACACGCGGTCCTTGTGACCGTCCGCCTCCCCGTCGTGGACGACGATCGACAGCGTCCGGACGCTGTCGAGATTGAGGGCGTTCCTTCCCACCAGGGAGTGGAAGATCCGCTCGGCCTCGGCGTCCGGCGCGGGCCGGGCGCCCAACACCAATAAGCTCCGCCGCCGCTCGTAGCGGGGCGGATGGTGGACCTCGCCGCTCCGGATGACGAAGAAGGGCAGGATGTTGGGGATGAAGCGGTCGAGGGCCTTCTTGAGGGCCGGGGCGTAGCCGCCGAAGGTCACCGGCGTGATCCAGATCAGGACGTCGGCCGAGGCCATGGCCCGGAGGACGGGCTCCTCGTCGTCGGCGATGGCGCACGTGCCCGGGTGCTTGACCCAGCAGGCGAAACAGCCCCGGCAGGGCTTGATGTCGAGGCCGTCCAGGGCGAAAGCCGTGACATCATGTCCGCCGGACCGGGCCAGCGCGCCGGTCTCGGCCGCCAGGGCCCGGGCGGACGCCCCTCGGGAGTCCCGGGGGCTCCCGTCCAGAACGACGACGTTCACCGGACGACGTCCACGGCCAGCGGGAACTTCGATAGGGCCTCGCAGCCGTCCTTGCCGATGACGATGGGGTTCTCGTAGCGGAAGCCGATGTCCTCCTCCGGGCAGGCGTACTGCATGGCGCAAATGAGGACCTCGTTCTCCCGGTAGCGGTGGTCCGGGTTGGTCCAATAGGGGAAGGGGCCGTCGTTCAGGCCGATGCGCCACTCGTCGCCCGCGAGGCCGATGCCGTGCTCGAAGCCGGGGACCATGTAGTCGGCGAAGCCGCGGCTCTCGGCGAAGCCGATCATCTTCTCGGCCAGCTCCGAAGGGCTGATGCCGGCCCGGTAGGTCTCGAGCGTCCGGGCGACGATGTCCGTGAAATTGCGGGCGTGCCAAAGCTGGCGGTCGCTGGCCGGGGCGATGAGGTAATTGTGGGAGTGGTCGCCCAGGCCCAGCATGAACATGGCGTGGATGTCGACCATGAGAGGCTCGCCGGCCCGGAGCTGGCGGCGCGAGGCCGGCGTGCAGGCCCCGCCGGTGAGGCCGGTCCGGTAGCCCGAGGCGATCTCGTTGCCCCCGGTGAAGGACCACTCCCATTCGCTCCCGGCCCGGCGCATGGCCAGGGCGGCCAGGCCGGCGATCTCGGTCTCGGTCAGGCCCTTCCAGCCGCCGTCCTTGAGGGCCTCGAAGACGGCCGCGTGGCCGACGTCGACGATGCGCGAGGCCTCGCGGAAACGGGCGATGGTGCCGGCGTCCTTGACGAGCGCCAGGCGGTCGACGAGGTCGTGGGCGTTGACGAGCTCCGCCGGAGCCAAGGCGTCGCGGAAGCGCTCGAACTCGTAGTGGGTCAGGTTGCCCTCGGGCAGGTAGTTCGACATGCCGCTCTCGATGCCGACGCGGCCGCGCCGGCCCTTGAGCGCGTCCTTGACGAAGTCGGCGATGAGCTCGATCTGGTCCTGGCCGCCCATGGGGGCGAAGCCGAAGACGCGGTCCTCGGCGAGCCAGGTCTCGTCGGCGACGCGGGCGGCGTCGATGACGAAGGTGAAGGCGGCCGGCGGGCCCTCGGCCGGGACGACGACGAAGCTTCGCCAGGGGCAGAACGCGTCCAGGAACCAGGACAGCGTCCGCAGGCGCGAGCCGAGATAGACGTCGACGCCGGCCTCGGCCATGGCCGCCTGGAGGGCGCGGACGCGGCCCGGGAAGTCGATGAAGTACGGGCTCCGGGGATCGGGGGCTCTCACGGCGCGCTCCTCAATAGACGGCCGGGATGCCGGCCAGGACCTTGTTCAGACGGTCGGCGATGGCGGCCAGCTTGAGGGCCTTGATCATGTTGCCCTTGAGCTTGAGCTGGCCGGTCATGAGGGCCTTTTGGGCCCCGAGCTCGGCCCGCGAGATCCGGGCGAAAACGTCGTAGGCGCCGGTGATGTGGAACTCGGCCTCGGGGGGCTCGCCGGAGCCCAGTCCCAGCTCGGTCAGGGCGCCGTCCGCGAACCGGAACAGGAGGTACTTCGAGCCGCCGCCGGGGCAGTCGAGATAGACGTTGGACATCGACGAGGTGATGCCGTTCATGCGCTCGGGCGTCAGCTCGGCCTTGAGGCGGCGCTCGGCCTCGGCCCGCCACTCTTCGGACAGGTAGGTCAACGGGGTCATGGGGCCTCCTTCAGGCCCCCCTTATAGACCAGGCGCCGGGGCCTGTCAATCGGCCGGGCCCCTTTCCTTGACGCCGGCGGGCGGCCTGGACTATCCTCTCGGGCGTGAAGACCGAGGGCGCCCCCACCCGCATCTGGGAGATCGACTTCCTGCGCGGCGTCTCCATCATCCTCATGGTCGGCTACCACCTCCTCTACGACCTGGGCGAGTACCGGGGGCTCGAAAAGGTCCTCGTTTTCACGACCGACCTCGGGCGCCCGGGCTGGATCGTGGCCCAGGCCTTCTTCGCCACGGTCTTCGTCGTCCTCTCCGGCGTGAGCGGCACGCTGACCCGCAGCAACGTCCGCCGCGGGCTGAGGCTCCTGGCCGTGTCTTTCCTCGTCACGGCCGTCACCTTCGTCTTCGACCGCTCGTCGGCCGTCTGGTTCGGCATCCTGCAGTGTCTGGCCGTGTCGATGCTCCTGTACGGGGCGGCCTTCGAGAAAGCCGGGGCCGCCGTCTGCGCCGCCGCCGGCGCGCTCGTCCTCGGGCTCGGGGCCTTTATGCCGGCCGTAAAAAAGGCCCTGGCCGTGACTTTCGATTGGCTGCTGCCGCTGGGCCTCCACAGCCCGACGTTTGCGTCCTTCGACTATTTCCCGCTCATCCCCTGGTTCGGCGTGTTCCTTCTCGGGGCGGCCCTGGGCAAGACCGTCTACGCCTCGCGGCGAAGCCTCCTGCCGTGGCGCCCCCCGGTGACCTTCGTCAACTTCGCCGGCCGTCATTCGCTCCTGATCTACCTCGTCCACCAGCCCGTCTTCATGGGTATCCTGTATCTCATCGGACCCCCGAAGTAGGGCCCGATGCCGCCAGCCCCGGTCGTCGAGGAGGTCCCGTGAGCGCACCGTTCAGCCCTTCCCGCCGCGCGTTCCTGATGTCCTCGGCCGCGGCCGCCGCGGCGACCATCGTGCCCCGGCACGTCCTCGGCCGGGGTTTCATCCCTCCGAGCGACAAGCTGGCCGTGGCCGGCATCGGCGTCGGCGGCATGGGCGCGGCCAACCTCAAGGAGCTCGAGGCCGAGGCCATCGTCGCCCTCTGCGACGTCGATCCGGGCTACGCCGCGCCGGCGGTCGAGCGCTATCCCGGGGCCCGCTTCTACACGGACTTCCGGGTCCTGCTGGAGAAGGAGAAGGGCCTCGACGCCGTCGTCGTCGCCACGCCCGACCACACCCACGCCGTCGTCACCATGGCCGCGCTGCGGGCCGGCAAGCACGTCTACACCCAGAAGCCGCTGACCCACGACGTCTGGGAGGCCCGCCAGCTCGCGCTCGCGGCCGGGGCCTCCAAGCTGACGACCCAGATGGGAATCCAGGGCCACTCCGGCGAGGGCATCCGGCTGGTCGTCGAATGGATCCGGGCCGGCCTCGTCGGCGAGGTCCGCGAGGTCGACGGCTGGTGCGACCTGTCCTATTATCCCTGGGGCCACGCCTACTGGAGCTCGAAGTGGGGCGAGCGTCCGGCCGACGCGCCGGCCACGCCCGCGGGCCTCGACTGGGACCTCTGGCTCGGGCCGGCCCCCTTCCGTCCCTACCATCCGGCCTACCATCCCCTCGTCTGGCGCTGCTGGTGGGACTTCGGCGTCGGCATGATGGGCGACCGCGGCGCCCACACCCTCGACGCGGCCGTCTGGGCCCTCGACCTCGACGCCCCCGAGACCGTCGAGGCCACGAGCACGGGCCTCAACGACGAAACGCATCCTCTCGCGGCCGTGGTCACATACCGGTTCCCGGCCCGCGGCGGCCGGCCGCCGGTCAAGCTGACCTGGTACGAGGGCCTGCGGGCGCCCCGTCCCGAGGCCCTCGAGGACGGCCGGAAGATGCCCGAGGAGGGCGGCCTCGTCTTCAAGGGCGCGAAAGGCGCGGTCATGTGCGGCGTCTACGGCGACTCGCCCCGCCTCGTCCCCGAGTCCCTGATGCGCGAGGCCCGGCGTCCCGAGCGCTCCATCCCCCGCGTCGAAGGCAGCCACGAGCAGGACTGGGTCCGGGCCTGCAAGAGAGGGGAGAAGGCCGGGGCGGCCTTCGAGTACGCCGGGCCGCTGACCGAGATCTGCCTGCTCGGCAACGTGGCCAAGAAACTCGACACCCGCATCGCGTGGGACGCCGCCGCCCTGCGCGTGACCAACGTCCCCGAGGCCGAGGCGCTCATCCGGCGTCCCTACCGGGCCGGCTGGAGTCTCTGATCCCGAGTCCTGGAGAACGGACATGAAGAAGGAACTCGCCAAGATCCTCGTCCTCGCCGGCGCGCTCGCGCCGCTCGGCGCTTCCCTAGCAGCGGGACCCGCCGGACCGGCCGCCCCCGCGGTGGCGGCCAAGGCCCGGCCCCTGCCGCTCCGGGACGTCCGCCTGACGGGCGGCCCCCTCAAGCAGGCCCAGGACTTGAACGGCCGCTATCTCCTCTCGCTCTCCGTCGACCGGATGATGGCTTTCCTGCGCCAGGCCGCCGGCCTGGAGCCCAAGGCCCCGGGCTACGGCGGCTGGGACGGCGCCGACCGGCAGCTCACCGGCCACATCGCCGGCCACTATCTCTCGGGGGTCAGCCTGATGTTCGCGGCGACCGGGGATTCCCGTTTCAAGGAGCGGGCCGAGGCCCTCGTCGCCGAGCTGGCCGCGGTCCAGGCCAAGCACGGCGACGGCTACATCGGGGCCCAGACCGACCGCGACAAGACGCCCGGCAAAGCGCTCTACGGACAGGTCGCGTCGGGCGACATCCGCTCGGCCGGCTTCGACCTCAACGGCATGTGGTCGCCGTGGTACGTGCAGCACAAGATCTTCGCCGGACTGCGCGACGCGTATCGCTTCACCGGCGACAGGGAAGCGCTCGATGTCGAGACGCGGTTCGCGGCCTGGGCCGAGAGCGTCCTGGCCGGCCTCGACGACGCCCAGGTCCAGAAGATGCTGGGGACGGAATTCGGCGGCATGAACGAGGTCCTGGCCGACCTCTACATGGACACCGGCGACGCCCGCTGGCTCCGCCTGTCCGACCGATTCGAGCACCTGGCCGTCGTCGAGCCGCTGGCCCGGGGCGAGGACATCCTGCGGGGCAAGCACGGCAACACCCAGGTCCCCAAGCTCCTGGGATCGCTCTCGCGCTATGTCGCCGCTGGCAACGAGCCCGACGGCGCGGCGGCCAAGTTCTTCTGGGACCGGGTCGCCCTCCACCACAGCTTCGCCACGGGCGGGCACGGCCGCAACGAGTACTTCGGCGAGCCCGACGCCCTCGGCGACATGATCGAAGGCCGGACGGCCGAGACCTGCAACGTCTACAACATGATCAAGTTCGCCCGGGCCCTGTTCGCCCTCGAGCCCGACATCCGCTACGCCGACTTCCACGAGCGGGCCCTGTTCAATCACATCCTGGGCTCGATGGACCCGGCCGACGGCGCGACCTGCTACATGGTCCCCGTCGGCCAGGGGGTCGTCCGCGAGTACCAGGACATGGAGGAAGACTTCACCTGCTGCGTCGGCTCGGGCATGGAGAGCCACGCCCTCCACGGCGACGGCCTCTATTACGAGTCCGGCGACACGCTCTGGGTCAATATCTACGCGCCGTCGACCGCCGAGTGGCGCGCGGCCGGCGTCCGCCTGACGATGGCCACGTCGTTCCCGGAAGGGACCGACGCCGTCCTCTCGATCGCGACGGACAAACCGCGCCTCTTCACCGTCGCCCTGCGTCGCCCGGCCTGGGCGGGGGAGGGATTCACGGTCAAGGTCAACGGCCAGGCGCTCAAGGGCTTGGCACCGGCCGGCTCCTATGTCCGCGTCACGCGCAAGTGGCGCGCGGGCGACCGCGTCGAGCTCCTCCTTCCCAAGTCGCAGCGCCTCGAGCCTCTCCCGGGGGGGCCCGGGAAGGCGGCCATCCTGTGGGGCCCCCTCGTCCTGGCCGGCGATTTGGGGCCCATCCCGCCGCGGCAGCCCCGCGACGAAGCCGTCGCGACGTCCGAGACCGCCTCCCGCTGGCCGTCGACCCCCGTACTGGTGACGGACGCCGCGTCGTTGGGCGAATGGATCGTCCCTGTCGAGGGCCGCGCCGGCGCCTTCCGGACCTCGGGGGCCGGCCGGGATCGCGACGTCGACCTGGTCCCGTTCTACCGCCTCCACCGGCGCGTCTACGCCGCCTATTGGGACATCCTGACGACCAAGGAATGGGCGGCACGGGCCGAGGCCCTGAAGGCGGCCGAAGAAGCCCGCCGGGCCGTGGAGGCCGCTACCGTGGCCTTCGCCCAGCCCGGGCAGATGCAGTCCGAACGGGACTTCGACATGAAGGGCGGGAAGACCTCGCCTGTCCAGGCGCGCGGCCGCTACGGACGAAGGGCCGTCGACTGGTTCTCGTTCGACCTGCCCGTCGATCCCTCGGTCCCCCTGAAGCTCGTCGTCACCTACACTCGCGACGAGCGGGCCGACCGGGCCTTCGCCGTCCTCCTCGACGGCCGGAAGGTGGGGGAGGAGCGCATCCCGCGGCGGGCGCCGCAGGAGAAGGAGGGGTACTTCGAGGTCTCCTACGACATCCCCGCCGAGACCGCCGCCGGCAAGACGAAGGTCACGGTCCGCTTCGAGGGCATCGAAGGCCTCGAGACGGGGACCGTGTTCGGCCTCCGCGTCGTCCGCCGGTAGCGGCGGACGGTCGCCTGTCAGATCCGGGGGTAGTCCTTGACCGTCCGCTCGCTCCGGACGTTCCCGGTATGGGTCGTGCCGCGGGGCTCGACGACCAGGACGTGGACCTCTTCGCCGGGCCGCGTCCGGGGGCAGTGGGCGACGCCGCGGGGCACGAGGATGACCTGCCCTTCGGCGACGGGAACGGCGTGGTCGGCGAAGCGCATCTCCATGGCGCCCTTGACGACGTAAAAGAACTCGTCGGCGTCCTCG
>CAZFZU010000069.1:0-14177 GCA_964523615.1 uncultured Eubacteriales bacterium
TCGGTATAGCCCTTATCGCGGCCCATCCCGTCCCAGTATTTCGTGATCGTGTGGTAGCCGTGCGTCGGGTCCCCGCGGGTCGTGACGGACTTGTTCTCTCCGTTCGGGCTCCAGACGGTGTTCCTGTCGTTGCGGTCTTCGTCCGGCCAATTTTCCTGGAGGATCCGTCCGAGCGCGTCATAGGTCAAGCCGATGCTGGCTCCATCCTGGGTGCCCGCCGTCGCAACGGAGCTGTCGTATTCCGAGATCGTGTGGCTGATGAGCTGTTGATCACCCAGGGATTCGGACTTCTTGACGCCGTAATGATAGGTTGCGGAAGTTATGGATCCCGCTGGCCCATGCGTCGAGAGGAGGACGGACCGGCATTGCTCATCCTGGGGCTGGAAGTAATATGTCCATTCATTGTATTCGGTCATGGAGCCGGGTTTCAGCAAACGGAGGTGATAAGGCGCGCCCCATTTCCCGTCTTCCTCGTAATAATCGGTGGACTTCTTCTTGATGAGCGTATCGTCCCCGAAGTACTCGGTCTCCCAGGAAGGCAGGGACAATAGATACTTCTCCTCGATCGCGGGCCGCCCGCCGAAGTAGTAGGAGATCGTTTTATAATTGAGCGGCGAGGTCGAGCCGTTCACGTAGTGCAACACCTTCCAAGGGAGACCGTATCTCTTATAATCCGGGGACTCGTCATACAGGAATTCCTCTTTGAACGTCGAATCCCCGGCCTTCTGCCGGGTAACGGACGACAGCAGAAGTCCTTTCGCCGTCCCCATGTCCGTGCCGAACACCGACCAATGATCGGTCGATATCTCTTGGAATGCCCATTCCTTGGATTCCGAAAGGCTCCCGTCATCGTTATGGTATGAGTGGATCGTCCCGGTCTTCCAAGGATAAGCCGAATCATAAGCATTGTGGGTAACGGAGATATCATAAATCGGTCCTTGGACCTCGACCGTTCCCGTTGATACGCCGTAATACGAGGGGTAGGCATAGTCCCAAACGGCCGACTCGTCACCGCTGTTATAGGCGATCTTCTTCTGCGCCAGGACTCTGGAATGGATCTGGATCGAACCCAGATAGAACGTCTGGTCGACGTAGGAGTACTCGAGCACTCCGCCGTACCCGGTCGTCATCTTCTTGAGCTCGTAGTGGTTCTGCGAACCGTCGTCATATTCGAAGAGCGTCGACGCCAGGCAAGGGGGCTGGACCGAGATCAGTCTCGTATAGCCGTTGGCGAACGTCCCGACCGTATAGTTGACGATCCGGTTCTGGGTCGCGGTGTATTTATGGCTGATCCGGGTGAGCTTTCGGGGCGTCCCGCTCGAGGTGAACGTGATCACCCGCCCGAAGCCGTCCGTGATCGTGCTGATCGTCGGCGAGGACGAATTGTAGGCGATATCGATATGCTGGCCGAAAGCGTTCTCGATCTTCGTGACCATTCTCACCGGGTCCGATGTCCCGTCCGCGCGAGTGATCGTTCTCGCGACGCCGAACGTCCAGACGACGCCGTTCTGGAAATAGAGTTTCGGCGGCACGAGAGGAAGCGATCCCCTGTCGTATCTCAAGAAATCCCGGGTGATGAATTTCCCCTGGTTATGAGCGTCGGGGAACGCCGGCTCCAGCCGGCCGTCGGGGAATTCGATGACCGGAGCGTTGGGATTGAGGGTATGGACCATGCCCATGTGCATCGTCCATCCGATACCCACCCAGGACTGATGGTAGCCCTGGATCCCCGGCTGGCCGGTCTGCCAATCCTTGAGGACCTTCGAGTTGTAGACGCGCCAGACTTCGACGTCGAGCCCGTTGGGCCCCGGAAGATAGACGTCGCGATAGCGCAGGATCACATTTCCCGTGAACAGGTCAAGGCTCTCCTCCGGGAGGTTGCCGTGGGAACCATGGCTGGGGATAATCCCCGTCCGGTCATATAACCCGCTTTGGCCCTGGAGGTGGGCGCTCCCGGTCCAAACGAGAATAACGAGCGGGATGAGGATAATGGCCTTCAAGTTCTTGGACATGATCCCTCCTTGGCTTCTTATTTCAATTCATAAGTTGGCTGGAAGAGGATGAGCTGGTACGCCGGCTGAATGGATCTTCTTAATAGAAACCAAAGGCTCACCCGGACGACCGGCGCTACGGTCGGCGCGGAAGGAAGGAAGGAAGGAAGGAAGACACATCGGAAAAGAGAAGAAACAGGCGTTGCCTGAACAACCCGCCCATCATAAGCCCTTAGGGCGGGAGATTATGCGAAAGGTTTCATGAAGTCAATAGCCCCGGGACGCCTTTGTCTTTTCTCCCCCGCCGTGATAAGATTTCATTCTCATGTCCGCATCCAGGAGCGACCGCATGACCCTCCCCTCGAATTTCGATAAGCTGGCCCGCCGCATCGAGAGCTTCCGCGACGAGATGATCGACCTCCAGATGAAGCTCTGCGCCATCCCGGCCATCGCCCCGTCGAGCGGCGGCGAGGGCGAGGCCAAGAAGGCCGCCTTCCTCGTCGATTGGCTCGGGGCCAACGGCTTCGTCGACATCGCCCTCATCAAGGCCCCCGACCTCGACGCCCCCGACGGCTACCGGCCCAACGTCCTGGCCTATTACCGCGGCCAGACCTCGGCCCGGACCGTCTGGATCATGACCCACACCGACGTCGTCCCGCCCGGCGAGATGTCGCTCTGGCGCGGCAACCCCTTCAAGGCCTGGGTCGAGAAGGGGCGCGTCTACGGCCGGGGCGTCGAGGACAACCAGCAGGACATGGTCGCCTCGCTCTACGCCGTCAAGGCCCTCCAGGCCGAAGGCATCTGCCCGAACTGCGACATCGGCATCGCCCTGGTCGCCGACGAGGAGACGGGCAGCCGCAAGGGCATCGACTACGTCCTCCAGAACCACAAGGTCTTCCGGCGCCAGGACCTCATCGTCGTGCCCGACGCCGGCAACGAGACCGGGACCATGATCGAGGTGGCCGAGAAGAGCCTGCTCTGGCTCAAGTTCAAGGTCCTCGGCAAGCAGGCCCACGGCTCGACCCCCGAGCGGGGCATCAACAGCTTCAAGGCCGGCAGCTTCTTCATCGCCGCCCTCAACGACCTCTACAAGATCTACCCCGGCAAGGACAAGCTCTTCGACCCGCCCATCTCGACCTTCGAGCCGACCAAGAAGGAAGCCAACGTCCCCAACGTCAACACCATCCCCGGCGAGGACGTCTTCTACACGGACTCGCGCATCCTGCCGGACGTCAAGGTCCAGGACGTCGAGAAGACCATCAAGACGATGGCCGCGCAGATCGAGCGGAAGTTCAAGGTCAAGATCCACATCGAGATCGTGCAGAAGGCCCCGGCCGCGCCGCCGACCTCGCCCCAGGCGCCGGTCGTCATGGCCCTCAAGAAGGCCGTCAAGGCCGTCTACAGGAAAGAGGCCCGGGCCATGGGCATCGGCGGCGGCACCGTGGCCGCCGTCTTCCGCCGGGCCGGCTTCCCGGCCGCCTGCTGGTCCAAGCTCGACGAGACCGCCCACCAGCCCAACGAGTACTGCATCATCGACAACATGGTCGGGGACGCCAAGGTCTACGGCCACGTCTTCCTGCAGGACTGAGCCCCGGACGGGGCGCGGGGGCGCCGGCGCCTAGACCGGCCGGCGGACCGCGGCCAGCGGCGACGGCGGCTCGGGGTAGATCCGCTGCACCCGCTGGGCGATGCGCACCGTGTTGAGGTGGATGTCCACGGTGTCCTTGATGTCGAGGGCGTAGCCGCCGGCCAGGACCACGGCCACGGGGATGCCCAGCCGCCGGGCGTTCTCGATGACCAGCTTGTCCCTTTCCTTCAATCCCGCCTTGGTCACGGCCAGGCCGCCGAGCTGGTCCTTCTCGAAGGGATCGGCCCCGGCCAGATAGATGACGAGGTGCGGGCGGAACTCCCGGTAGACCTTGGGGATGTGGGCCCTGAGGCCGGCCAGATACTTGGCGTCGCCGTCGCCGGCCCAAAGGGGGATGTCGAGGGTGCTCTTGGGCTTCTCGTTGGGATAGATGTCCATCTGGTGGATGGACAGGGTGAAGATCTCGGGGTGGCCGGCCAGGGCCGCGGCCGTGCCGTTGCCCTGGTGGAGGTCGCAGTCGACGATCATGACCCGCTCGGCCAGCCCGTCCGCGACGGCCTTGCGGGCGGCCACGGCCACGTCGTTGAGCAGGCAGAAGCCCTCGCCGTGGTCGGGGAAGGCGTGGTGGAAGCCGCCGCCGATGTGGACGGCCAAGCCGCACTCGAGGGCCTTGCGGGCGGCCAGGACCGTGCCGCCGACGGCCAGCAGGGCGAAGCGGACGACCTCGGGCGAGAAGCGGATCTCGAGGGCCTTGAGCTCGGCCGCGCTCAGGCCGCCGGCCTTGATGTGCCTGAGATAGCGGGCCGTGTGGACGAGCAGGACGTCGTCGTCCGGGGCCGGACGGGGCCGCAGGAAGTTCTCCTTCTTGGCCCCCATGGCCAGGAGGTTCTCGTAGACGAGGCGGTACTTCTGGAGGGGGAAGACATGCTTGCCGGTCTCGACCATCCAGTACTCGTTGCTGAAGACGAGCTGGAACGGGAAGCGCTTCCCGACGAGCACCTTGAAGAGGTCCAGGAGATCGCCCATAAGGACCTCACGATATCAAAAAACGGCACCCGAAGAAAGGCTCCCGCGCCAGGTATTGGGGACACGTACCTTGGGTACATGTCCCCCTGACCGTAGGCACCGGGGCAGGCACCGGGGACATGTACCCAAGGTACGTGTCCCCCTGACCGCCCCCTGACCGGGTCAGCGCTTGCGGGCCGGCTTCTTCGCGGCCTTTTTCGCGGCCTTGGCCGGGGCCTTTTTGGCCGCCGGCTTCGGGGCGTTGAGGATGGCCGCCCGGGCCGCCGCCAGCCGGGCGATGGGCACCCGGAAGGGCGAGCAGCTGACGTAGTTCAGGCCGACGAGGTGGCAGAACTCGACCGAGGAGGGGTCGCCGCCGTGCTCGCCGCAGATGCCGAGCTTGATCGCCGGCCGCGTCTTGCGGCCGCGTTCGACGGCCATGCGCATGAGCTGGCCGACGCCGTCCCGGTCGATGACCTCGAAGGGGTCCTTGGCGTAGATCTCGCGTTCGACGTAGGGGATGAGGAAGCGGCCGGCGTCGTCGCGGCTGACCCCGAGCGTCATCTGGGTCAGGTCGTTCGTGCCGAAGCTGAAGAACTCGGCCACGGACGCGATCTCGTCGGCCGTGATGGCGCCGCGCGGGACCTCGATCATCGTCCCGACGAGGTAGTCGAACCTGACGCCCTGCTCCTTCATGACCGCCTCGGCCGTGGCCCGCACGATGCGCTCCTGGTCGCGGAGCTCCTTGACGTGGCCGACGAGCGGGATCATGACCTCGGGCAGGACCGGGATCTTTTTCTTCTTCGTGGCCGCGGCGGCCTCGAAGATGGCCCGGGCCTGCATCTCGGTGATCTCGGGGTAGATGATGCCCAGGCGGCAGCCGCGGAAGCCCAGCATGGGATTGAACTCGTGGAGGGAGGCGACCCGCTCGCGGACCTTCTCGTAGGGGATGCCCATCTGGCCGGCGACCTCGCGCTGGCCCTTCTCGTCGTGGGGCAGGAACTCGTGGAGCGGCGGGTCGATGGTCCGGATGGTCACGGGCCGTCCGGCCATGACCTCGAAGATGCCGGCGAAGTCCTGCCGCTGGAGGGGCAGGAGCTTGGCCAGGGCCGCCCGGCGCTGCTCGAGGGTGTCGGCCAGGATCATCTCGCGCATGGGGCCGATCTTGCCCTCGCCGAAGAACATGTGCTCGGTCCGGCAGAGGCCGATGCCCTCGGCCCCGAAGGCCACGGCATTGGCGGACTGATCGGGCTGGTCGGCGTTGGTCCGGATCTTGAGCGTCCGGTGCTTGTCGGCCCAGGCCATGACCTTGGCGAAGGTCCGGTAGACGGGGGCCTTGGCCGGGTCGAGGGTCTTCTCGATGAGGACCTGGAGGACCTCGGAGGGCTTGGTCTGGAGGCGGCCCTCGATGACCTCGCCGGTCGTGCCGTCGATGGAGATCCAGTCGCCTTCCTTGACCGTCCGGCCTTTGACGGTCATCGTGTGGGCCGCGTAGTCGATGACCAGTTCGCCGCAGCCGGCGACGCAGACCCGGCCCATCTGGCGGGCGACCAGCGCGGCGTGCGAGGTCATGCCGCCGCGGGCGGTCAGGATGCCCTCGGCCGCGTTCATGCCCTTGATGTCCTCGGGCGAGGTCTCGATGCGGACCAGGACGACCTTCTCGCCCTTCTTGGCCCAGGCCTCGGCGTCGACGGAGTTGAAAACGACGCGGCCGGCGGCGGCGCCGGGGCCGGCGTTGAGGCCCTTGGCCAGGAGGCGTCCGCATTTGACGGCGGCCTGCTTCTCGGCCGGGTCGAAGATGGGCCGCAGGAGCTGGTTGAGCTGGTCGGGCTCGACGCGGGATAAGGCCTCGCGCTCTCCGATGAGCTTCTCGTCGACCATGTCGACGGCGATGCGGATGGCGGCGAAGGCCGTGCGCTTCCCCACCCGGCACTGGAGCATGTACAGCTTGCCCTGCTGGATGGTGAACTCGACGTCCATCATGTCCGTGTAGTGCTTCTCGAGGGTGTGGCGGATCCTCTCGAGCTCGGCGTAGGCCTTGGCGTCGTCCTTCTTGAGCTGGACGATGGGCTTGGGCGTGCGCGTGCCGGCGACGACGTCCTCGCCCTGGGCGTTCATGAGGTACTCGCCGTAGAAGACGTTCTCGCCCGTGGCCGCGTCGCGGGTGAAGGCGACGCCGGTGCCGGAGTCCTCGCCCATGTTGCCGAAGACCATGAGCTGGACGTTGACGGCCGTGCCCCAGGCCTCGGGGATGTCGTACATCTTGCGGTAGGCGATGGCCCGGTCGTTCATCCAGGAGCCGAACACGGCGCCGATGGCCCCCCAGAGCTGCTTGAGGGGGTCGTCGGGGAAGTCCCGGCCGGTCTTGTCCTTGATGGCCGCCTTGAAGCGGGCCACCAGGTCCTTGAGGTCGGCGGCGGTCAGGTCGGTGTCGCTGACGACGCCGCGCTCGTGCTTCTTTTTCTCGATGATGGCCTCGAAGGGGTCGATGTCGTCCTTGTGGACGGGCTTGAGGCCCAGGACGACGTCGCCGTACATCTGGACGAAGCGGCGGTAGGAGTCGTAGACGAAGCGCTCGTTGCCGGTCTTGGCGACCAGGGCCGCGGCCGTCTTCTCGTTGAGGCCGAGGTTGAGGATGGTGTCCATCATGCCCGGCATGGAGGCCCGGGCGCCCGAGCGCACGGACACGAGGAGGGGGTTCTTGGGGTCGCCGAAAGCCTGGCCGACGGCCTTCTCGAGCTTCTTGAGGTTCTTTTCGACCTCGAGGCGGACGGCTTCGGGGATGCGCTGCTTGTTCTTGTAGAACAGGGCGCAGACCTCGGTCGAAACGGTGAATCCGGGGGGGACGGGCAGGCCGATCCCGGCCATCTCGGCCAGGTTGGCGCCCTTGCCGCCCAGGACGTCCTTCATCTTCATATTGCCTTCGGCGGCGCCGGCCCCGAAGAAATACACATACTTCTTGGCCATCTCTGTCATCTCCTGATATAGAAAATATTTATGAAAATATACACGGATTCCGGCGGGATTTCAATTCGGTAGGGACTGTCCCCTGCGGGGACCGTCCCTCTTGGCTGAAAAGAGCAGGACCAACCCCATGGCCAGCATGCCCAGGTCCTCGAGGATGACGCCCCAGCCGGACTTGCGGCTGATCGAGCCGAAGCAGCCGCAGTCGACGTCGAGGCCGCGGAGCATGGTCACGGCCGTCAGGACGATGAAGAAGACCAGCAGGCCCGAGACGACGAGCGCCGCGCCGCGCCTCCAGACGCCGACGATGAGGGCGGCCCCGGCCAGGATCTCGAGCCAGGGCAGGACGATGGCCGCGATGAACGAAAGGGACTGGCCCACCAGGCGGTAATTGCGGATGTCCTGGGCGAAATCGAGGGGCGCGACGACCTTGACGGCCCCGGCGTAGATGAACAGGCCGCCGAGGACCAGGCGGAAAATCCACAGGACGGCCTTATTCCCGGCCATCGCTCTCCCCTCGCGGCCCGCGTCCCTCGCTCCGCTCCTCGGGCAGGCCGGCCGCCCGCCATTCGTCCCAACCGCCGGAAAAGACCCGGATGTCGCGGAAGCCCTCGTCGTGCAGGCGCCGGGCCAGGGCCAGGCTCGACTGGCAGTCGCCGCCCTCGCAGTAGACGACCAGGACCGCTTCGCGGGCCAGGGCCAGGACCTCGGCCGGGACCTCGAAACCGTCCCGGGCGGAGGGGATGTTCCGGGCCCCGGGCGCGTGGCCCAGGGCGAAGGCCTCGGCCGGGCGGGCGTCGAGGAGGACGGCCGCGCCGCCGGCCCAGAGGTCCTCGGCCTCCTGGAGCGTGATCAGCCGGACCCCAGGGTAGCGCGCGGCCTCGAAGAAGGTCTCCCGGAACTCACCCCGGACGAAGCGCTTGACGAGGGGGAAGTGGACGGCGGCGCCGACGACGACGCTCAGGGCCACGAGGGCCGCGCCCTGGGCGACCAGCCGCCGGGCCTCACTCACGCGCGTCCTCCCGTCCTTCAACCGTGGACGGCCCGGTACTTCTCGAGGGCGGCCTTGAAGACGCGGATGGCCTCGCGCAGGTCGTGCTCGTTGACGACGTAGGCGATGCGGGCCTCGTCCGTGCCCTGGCTGGGCGTGGCGTAGAAGCCCGGGGCCGGGGCGATCATGACCGTCTTGCCGTCGAGGGAGAAGTCGGACAGCAGCCAGACGGCGAAGTGCTCGACGTCCTTGACCGGCAGCCGGACGATGACGTAGAAGGCGCCCTGCGGCTTGCGGATGACGATGCCGGGGATGTCCTTGAGGCCGTCGTAAAGGATGTTGCGGCGCTTGTCGTACTCGGCCCGCACCCCGGCGAAGTAGGACATGGGCATGTTGTAGGCGGCCAGGGCGGCCATCTGCTCGACCGAGGGCGGGCAGAGCCGGGCCTGGGCGAACTTGAGGGCCGACGCGTAGACGTCCTTGTTGCGGGTGATGATCATGCCGATGCGGGCCCCGCAGCAGCTGAAGCGCTTGGAGATGCTGTCGACGACGACGACGCGGTCCTGGATGTCCGCGAACTCGAGGATGCTCTTGTGCTGGAGGCCGTCGTAGATGAACTCCTTGTAGACCTCGTCGCCGACGAGGAACAGGTCGTGCTTCTTGACCAGGGCCACGACCCGCTCGAGCTCCTCGGGCGTGTAGACCGTGCCCGTGGGGTTGTTGGGCGAGCACAGCAGGATGGCCTTGGTCCTGGGGGTGATGCGGGCCTCGATGGCCGCGGCCGGGGGCAGGCGGAAGCCGTCCTCGACCGATAGGGGCAGGGGCACGATCTTCAGGCCGGCGAAGGCGGCGTAGCCGTTGTAGTTCGTGTAGTACGGCTCGGGGATGACGATCTCGTCGCCGACGTCGCCGAGGACCGAGAAGGTGAAGTGGATGGCCTCGGAGCCTCCGGTCGTGATGAGGACCTCGTCGGGGCCGAGGGGGATGCCGTAGTTCGCGAAATAGCGGGTCACGGCCTCCCGGAGCTCGAGGAAGCCCTGGGCCGGGCCGTAGGCCAGGACGGGCTGGCTCCAGTTGTGGAAGGTGTCCATCACCGGCCCCGGGGCCGGGATGTCGGGGTCGCCGATGTTGAGGTGGAAGACCTTGACGCCGCGGGCCTTGGCCGCGTCGGCGTAGGGCTTGAGCTTGCGGATGGGCGAGGCCTGGATGTCGCGCCCGCGCTGGGAAACGTTCATGGATGAGTCCTCCCTGGTGACGGGATGAATGCCTAGGGCCCATTATAAGGAAGACGGCCCGGCCGGCGCAACCGTCTCGTCGGCCCTCAGATGGCGATGCCGAAGATGAGCTTGTAGTTGGCGAAGCGGAACCGGAGGTCGTCGAAGGGATCCCAGACCCCGCCGAGGCCGCCTCGCTCGAGGACGTCGGGCCGGTTGCCGATCTCCCGCCGGCCGAACGAGAGGCCCAGGCCGAACGTCAGGGCCGTCTTCTTGACGAAGAATTCCGCCCCTGTGACGAGGTGATGGATGTCCCAGTCGGTCAGGGAGATGTTCGTCGCCGTCTCGGGGCCGCGGGCCGAGAAATCCGTCGTATAGCTGGCGTAGCCCTTGAACCGGGACGAGTAGAACCACTCCAGGCCGAGGCCCGCGTTGAAGACGGGCGAGAGCTCCTGGGTGACGTCCGTCGACAGGATCTCGCCCGTGCTCTGGGCGGCGAAGGGCATGGTGTCGACGACGGCGTAGGCCGGGACGCGGGCGAACCACTCGGCGCTGCCGTAGACGCGGACCTTGTCGATCTTGACCGTCAGCCCCGCCGCGAGAGAGAGGGGCGTGCGGTAGGTCGTCCGCTTGTGGTCCTGGTAATTGGCGGCGAGATAGTCGTCCGGGGCCCCGTCGCCGTCCATGTCGAGCCCGGCGATCGTCGAGTTGGCGCCGGCCGAGCCCGTCCCCGTCAGGGCCACGCTGGGTGTCGTCAGGGTCAGGCCGACGGTGATGTCGTCGTAATCGCAGGCCAAGCCGAACTTCCACAGGATCCGGATGTGGCTGTAGCGATACTGGCGCGAGCCCAGGGCCAGAGCGGTCCGGCCGGACCCGTCCAGCGCCTCGACCAGCTCCTGGACGCTGGCCCGGTGGGAGCGGGCCGCGACGTACTGGGTCAGGCCGACGCCGGTCCTGCGGCCGATCTTGTACGACCAGGTCAATCCGAACCAGCTCTCGGCGATCTTCTCGTCGAGCTTGAACTGGGTGACGTAGTCCTCTGCTCCTGGCCGCTCGGGCAAAACATCGCGAATGCCGGCCGAGGATACGGAAACCCCCAGTTTGACGCTTTGGCGCAGGAGGAACGAATAGCCGAACCAGTGCTTGTCGAGACCCCGGACGCGGATGGTGCCGGCGAGGAGGGAGGGGGCCGGGCCGAGGTTGGTCGAGTTCTGGGGGACAACCTTGTTATCGTTCCCCGCCAGGGTCAACCGGGGGTATTGGAAGACCTGGGCGGCCATCAGGGTGGCCGGCTTTTCGAGGAGGCTGAGCCCTCCGGGATTATAATAGGTCCCCGAAAGGTCGAGGACGCTGCCGATGACCGCCCCGCCGAGCAGGGTGGCCCGCGTCCCATAGTGGTTGGTCCAGTAATGGGAATCCTGGGACCGGGCCAGGGGGGCCCAGGCCAGCAGGGAAACCACGGCCCAACAGGCGGCTCGGGGGATTCGCATCGCCCGATAGTTATAGGCGATTCGAGCGCCCCCCGTCAAGCCGGAGGGTCGCTCCTAACACGTTAGCCGGGGAAACGGCCTGCGGCCTTTCAGGCGGTCCTTCATCTCTTGGCCATCAACAGACGGCTCGAGCGGCCTGCGGAAGGGAGGTACGATGGCCCCGAAGGGGCGAACGTCGGTTGACACGGTCATCCTTCGTTCGACATCTAGCCCTGGGCTACATAGATAATCCTCCTCTTCCTAAAACCTTGATTTCTTACAAATTATCGTCAAAAACCTCCATATGATGAGTGAGAGGATTCCAAAAGCCGCAGTTATAACCAATACCTGTTCTAATCTTCCCGGGCCTTCAATAATAGAAGTCTTTAGGTTGACGAATTCAACCTGACTTTCTTGCTTATCCAGATAGATTCCGCCTATCTCAAGATAGGATCCTCGAAATGAACGGACGACATCATAATGATATTCTACTAATTCTGGGTGTCTTGCCCTTGTTTCGGATGGAATGCTTTCCCAAGCTTCAACGCCCTGTCTTCGTTTGGGCTCGCCGACAGTCGCATCCAATTCGGTTCTAGACATACCCGGGTAAACATGATGGAACCGGTGGATGTACGTGCTCTCCCCTATGTTGAAGACCATCGCTGATACTCCCCAAAGTGCAAAAATAATCGTCAAAACCAAAATTACTCGGTACTTGCAAAATAACAAAATATGCCTCGTTCCCATTATGGATTCCTTACCTCTCTAACTAGGTAGAAATTGAAGTTCGCAGCTCCTATTGGCGCTATTTGGCTGTTTTGATGATCGTCAGTTGCATGTCCATGATTGGCCAAAAATCAACCCAACCCCAAAAAGGATCCCCGAAAGATAAGATTTGTGCAACAAATGAAGGAAAAGGGTTCCATGGTGAATCCCATAATCTTTTTGACCACTTAGCCGCCCAACTTGTGGCTTCCTAAGGGGTTTGGATATCGCCCATCTTCTGGGGCCGGAGCGAATTCATGTGGGATTATTCCTAACACTCCCTCCATGGGGGTTCATGATTGCCATCAACCTTCAAATGTGAAATCAGTTTATTCGCCGCATTTGAATTCTATAGTTTTTATGAGTGAGGAGTTGCCCATTTTCTCTGCCGGTATCCCCAATAATCTTGCGCTGATGACTATTGTTTCGCAACCTGTACCATAAATGATAAAGGGCAGAAATAGTCTATTGCCATCGTATACCCATTTGTCTAGCCGTAGCGATTGAGATAAAAGGCATTTTTCGCCTTCCGTAACCTCAAGAGCGAGATGTCCGCCAGGTATTTCCTCGCTTGGCTCAGAGATTTCAACCAATAGCCATAAAGCCCCGGATGGCTCTCTGGCTTCACCTTCGCCAATTCTCGTATTCCAAAGCTCATGATGTTTGCCGTCCAGCAAATCATACTTTGATATTTCTCCTGATGATTGATAGTAAAGATGTGCGCGCATGGCGATAATCGAATAGCTTTCTAAGGCTCCCTTTCTTGAGCTACCTAATAACGAAAGAAAAAAAATTGCGAGACCAACTAAGCGGATAATATTCTTCATGACCCCTCCGTTATAAAGAAAAAGACGAAACCTCATTTTTTTGAGCCTGTCAGGTCTCTTTCAGCACCGATGACAACCCGCCAGGCTGCTTGCTCAGTGAAAACGCCATACAAAATCCATAGTTCGGTTGAACAAAGCCCTGCTATACCAAATGCGGCGTAATTACTAGTGGTCGTTTCAGCGGATTTAATGAGAGCGGCTTTATCCCCATCTGGTTCAGAGTATAAGTGAACGGGGTCCCATTTTTTACTTGTTGGATCTGACGAGAAGCCCATTCCGCTCTGAAGGCCAGAAAGCCGGGCAGCGATAAGTACCAACATCCGAGAGTCACTATCCAGGCCGTTCCAATTAAAATCTATCGCCCAACCTGCGGAATGAAGGCTTTCTTTTACATCTGGATTTACTTCTTTCTGTCTCGCGATTGATCTGTAAGCACTTGTTATTTTCACATCTATGCCCAAGATTTGACAGCAACTGATAAAATCGCTGATTTTGTCTGCGAAACGTGTATCTAGCCACAAATGAACCGTTTCCCCTGTTCCGTCTTTGGCAATTCCAGATAAAGCTACGCGTACAATTTGTCTGCCATCAGAATCCAGGAAAGACAGTGGATTATCTGCACAATATGAATAGAGGTTCATGCCGATTGTATCGTGAAGCAGATTAGTTTGCGGCCTTATAGGGTCTGGAGAAATAAACCTATAAATATCTCTGTCATAATACCTCGCCCCGAAGTAATCCAACTGGGATTCCGCGTCACGCTCCTTGCCCGAGAACTTGAGCTGGGGATCGTAGGTGCTGACCAGGGTTTGCTGGATACCTCCGTAGGGATCATGCACCGCCGAATAGACCACATTCCCGGACTGGTCCGTTACGACACGGGTCGTGTTGATCTGGTCGGGGATGTAGTAGAGGAGACGGGCGCCGACATGGTCGTATTCGGCGACGAGCCGGCTGCCCATGTAGATGTAGTCCTTAAGCAGTGTCCCGAAGACATCGTAAACCTGGAGGAGCTTGCCGTCAAAGGAATAGATGTAGAAGTTCCCGACCGGGGAGGCCGACACCATCTTGGCCGTCCCGGACGAGGGCCCTTCGGACAAGCCGGCCTGACTGACCGAGCCGGCGACATCCCTTGGGGTCTCGCGCGTCCGGTCCGTTGTCGCCTCGACATCCTGCCCCTCTCGCTCCAGCCGCCGCTCGTCGACGAGCCGGCTCCGGGAGACCATCCGGCTTTGGGCCAGAATCTGCCCCGCGCCGATGGCGAAGTCCCCTTCGCTGACCCCGAAAGGCACCCGGGCCGGCAGGCGTGCGGCCAACATTCCGGTTGCCAACGGCCGGGGGTTTCTGCTAGTTTATGGGGCGA
>CAZFZU010000070.1:0-13808 GCA_964523615.1 uncultured Eubacteriales bacterium
TTGAGATAGGCGGCGACTTCGGTCCGGTTCTGCTTCTCGGCCACGCCGAGGGGCGTCAGGCCGTCTTTGTTGCGGGCGCCGGGATCGGCGCCGGATTCGACGAGCTGGACGACCACCCCGAGCTGGCCCCAGTAGGCGGCCGCGTGAAGGGGCGTGTCGCCGGCGGCATTGCGCGCGTCGACGTCGGCGCCCATGGTCAGCAGGAGATCCACGACCGCCCTCTGCCCGAATCCCGCCGCCAAGTGGAGCGGGGCCGATCCGGCGTTGTCGCGGGCGTTGATGTCGGCGCCGGCGGCGATGAGCGCGCCGGCCTCGTCCCGCCGGCCCTCGAGCGCGGCGGCATGGAGCCGGGTCCGGCCCTGGGCGTCCCGGGCCTCGACGGCACCGGCGCCCTCTGCCGCCCGGGGCGAGAGCTCGTAGACGTATTCCATCGTCCCCCAGCCCGCCAGGTCCGCGGTCCAGGGCTCGCCGTTGCCGTCGACGGGCGCGCCCCAGCCGGTCTCCCAATAGACGGTCTCCCTCATCCTCGACGGCGCGGCCGGGACGATCTCGCCCGCGACCCGGTAGTCGAAGCGCACGACGTAGCCGCCCGTCGTGTCCATGTAGTGGGAATAGGCGTATTCGTAGGTCCGGCGGTCGACCGCGACGGGCTCCCAAGCCCGCGGCAGGAGCGGGTGGGCCTTGGGGTGATACTGGTCGCCGGGATACCAGGGATTCTCGACCTCGAGCCCGCCGCCGGCCGCGGGACGGAAGCGCTCGAGCCCGCCGGGCCAGTTCAGGGGCTCGCCCTCGACGGCGGTCGCCGCGACGGTCTTGCGGGCCAAGCGGCCCTCGGTCAGACCGCGAAAGACGTGGGCGGCCTCGGCGTCGAGGTCGCGCTCCCTCTCCATCTCCGCGATAAGGGCCCGGAGGCGGTCGGCGCCGGCCGCGCGCGGGGCGAGCTCGAGCGCTCGCCGGAAGCTCAGGGCGGCGTCGCCGAAGCGCTTCGCCGCCCGCTGGACCAGGCCGAGTCCGCGGAACGCGCCCGGCCAGTCCGGGGCCAGGCGGACCGCCGCCTCGAACTCCCGGAGCGCCGCCGGGTAGCCGGCGGGCGACTTGGCCGCTTCGACCGCGGCCATGCCGGCTTCGAAGTGGCGCCGGGCCTCGGCCGGCACTTCTTGAGCGCTGGCGGGAACGGACGCGAGCCCGAGGCCGAGCGCGAGCGTGAACGCGAGGCCGAGCGCGACGGACGCCTTCTTCACGGCCGGCCTCCGTCCCGCGGCGCCTGCAGTCGCTCGAGCGGCGTGATCAGGAAATTCGTCTTATCGACGTAGAAGTCGGCCGGCCCGTAATCGACGCCGAACACGAAGTCCTTGATCACTGACGACGTCTCGGGAATGACCATGCCCGCCTTCACGAGGGCCCAGCGCGCGGTCTCCGAGCAGACCATGTCGTCGTCGCCGTAAGGACCGTAGTCGGTCGTGTCGATCCAGTTGTCGCCCCGGGCGGCGAACGCCTTCAGGCTCTTGATGCCGGTCTCGCGGGCGGCCGCCCAGAGCCGGCCGGCGTCGACGGCCGAGAGCGGCCGGGCCACGTCCATCGCCAGGCCGGAGTATTCGGCGGCGATCTGGGCCTCGGTCTTGATCCGCGTCCCCTGGCCGGGCATGTTGTCGAGGAAAAGCTTGACCCCGTCGACCTCCTTGACGAACAGGAACGTATGGGAGGCCCGGGCCCGCAGGTTCACCGACAGAGCCTTGTCGACGATGATGATCCAGCCCGACTTGTAGAAGTCGAGCGAGGTCACGTCGTCCGGCTGGCGGACGAGGAGCACGTCGCCGACCCGGAGGCCGTCGAAGCGCTTGGCCAGCGGCGGCACCCGGCCCGCGAGGGGCTTGAACATCCGGACGACGGCCGGCACGTCGGCGCCGAGCGGTTCGATCGCCCCCTCGATGTCCCTGAGGATGCCCGCTTTGACGGCGGGCTCGCCCGAAGCCAAGTCGCGGGCGGCCGCCTCGACCTTGACCCGGACGGCCGGCGGGTGCCCGGCGATGCTTTCGAGGAGCGGGGCCAGCCGGTCCCCGGCCACGGGCTCGAAGCGGCCCGAGGCCTCGAGCTCCCTCAGGAGCTCCCGCTTCTCCTTCTCGAAGTCAGGCACGGTCGGCCGCGCCGGGTGGTCGGGGCGGGTGCCCGGCTTGGCGCCCGACGGGGACGGCTTCGTCTTCACGGCCGACGGGGCGGCCGGCTTGCACACCGGCGGACGGTTCTGGTCCGGGCACGAGCAGACGTATTCGACGCCGCCTCGCACCATGATGACCGCGGTGCGGTCGCCGTTCCACTTGGCGTTGAGGCTCTTGTCCCGGACCCAGGCCTCGAGGGTCTCCCGGCACATCGCTTGGGGCTGCTGGGCGAGCGAGAGAACGGGAAGAGCGAGCTGGAGGACGAACATCAGGAACGGGAGGACGAACGCGGCCTTGGCATGCTTCATGACGCAACTCCTTCGCGGGACCACGAGGTTGAGATATTACGCCCGCGGGGAGGGTGGGCGCAAGAAGGCAACCTTACGCTATGATCAGGCGTCCTCAATAACGATGTCGTCCGATCTTCGTGAGGAGAGACCATGAGCACAAAGCCCCGTGACCGCCGCCTCCCCCGCTCCTTCGCCGCGGCCGCCCTGCCGCTGGCCGTCCTGCTCTTCGCCGCCCTATCCTTCGGATCGATCCCAGCCCGGCCCCAGATCCCCGCCCCGTCCGCGGCAAAGCCCGAGCCGTCCATCGACGCGAAGGTCGATGCCCTGTTCGCGCCGTGGAAGGGCCTCGACTCGCCCGGCGCGGCCGTAGCCGTCGTCAAGGACGGCCTCGTCGTCTACCGCAAGGGCTTCGGCAGCGCTCAGCTCGAGTACGGCATCCCGATCACGCCGTCGACGGTCTTCCACGTTGCCTCCGTGTCCAAGCAGTTCACGGCCATGGCCATCACCATGCTCGAGGCGGAGGGCAAGCTCTCGGCCGACGACGACATCCGCAAATATCTGCCCGAGACGGCCGACTTCGGCGTTCCGGTCACCATCCGACATCTTCTCAACCACACCGGCGGCCTGCGCGACCAGTGGGAGCTCGCCATCATGTCGGGCAAGCGCATGGACGACGTCCTGACCCAGGACTTCCTCCTCGACCGGATCCGCCGCCAACGGGAGCTGAACTTCGCGCCCGGAGCCCGGTTCCTCTATTCGAACTCCGGCTACACGCTCCTGGCTGAGATCGTCTCCCGCGTGAGCGGCCGGCCCTTCACGGATTGGACCCGCGACCGCATCTTCGCGCCGCTCGGCATGACCTCGACCCGTTTCCACCTCGACCACACCGAGATCGTCCGCGACCGGGCTTATTCCTACGACGGCGACCGCGGAGAAGGGTTCCGCAACGCCCCGCTCAACTACGCCAACGTCGGGGCCACGAGCCTGTTCACGACCGTCGAGGACATGGCCAACTGGATCCGCAACTACGAAGACAAGAAGATCGGCGGCCCGGCCGTTTGGGACATGATGCTGACCAGGGGCAAGCTCTCCGACGGCACCGAGATCGACTACGCCCGGGGCATCATGCACGGCGTCTATCGGGGCCTCGAGACCATCGGCCACAGCGGGGGCGACGCCGGGTTCGCCAGCCACGTCGTCTATTTCCCCGGTCAGAGGTTCGGCGTAGCCGTCTTCTCGAACCTGGCTTCGTTCGACCCCGGCGCCATGGCCATGCGGATCGCCGATATCTACCTGGCTTCGCAGCTCGCCGCGGCCTCTTTGGCTCAGGCCGGCGAGAGCCAGGTGCCCGTCGCGGCCGCCCAGGCCCCCGGGCCGATCACCCTGTCCCCCGAAGAGCTCGCGGCCTTCGCCGGCACCTACTGTCTCGAGTCCAACCTGGTCCGCAAGCTCGTCGTCGACAAGGACAAGCTCATCTATATCAGGTCGAGCGACAACAGATCGGACCTCGCGCCGGTCTCGCCGACTCGGTTCAGGATGCTGGGCGTGCCGGGCGAGGTATTCCTCGATTTCACGGGCAAGGCGGACGGTCTCTACAACGCCTTCACCTTCACGGAGTCCAACGGGCAGAAGATCGGGGCCAAGCGCATCGAGCCGTTCGAGCCGACCGAGGCCCAGCTCAGGGAGTACGCCGGGACCTATCTTTCGGAGGAGCTGGACGTCCGCTACGTCGTCACCGCGCGGGCCGGCTCGCTCCGGATCAAGCCCGGGCTCGGCGAAGAGGTCGAGGCCGGCCCTCTGAAGAAGGATGCCTTCGCGGCCTCCCGGATCAGGATCGAATTCGCGCGTGACGGCAAGGGCCGCGTTTCGGGCCTACGGATCTCGACCGGCCGGGTCCTCGATCTCAAGTTCACGCGGGAGCGGGCCCGGACCTAGCCGTTCCCGTCGCCCCTACCCCGCCTTGGCGGGGTGCTGGGATGGCCTCGCCGTGCGAGAGGCGCGGCACGGTTCTTGCACGCCAAGTGAGATATTCGATGTGGTCCGCCCCCGGCTCCAGGGCTACGCCACGAGAGGAGCTGAATAATGATAAGAAAGTTTACGTTGGCGGCGCTCTGCGCGGGGCTCCTGCTGGCCGCCGGGGCGTCCGGCGGCCAGGATATCTTCGAGGCCGTGACCTCGGGGGACCTGGCCAAGGTCAAGGCCGCCGTCGACGCCGATCCCCAAGCCCTCGAGGCCAGGAACAATTACCGGCAGACGCCGCTCATCCTGGCCATCCAAAAGAAGAAGCTCGAGGTCGCCGAATTCCTCCTCGCCCGCGGGGCGGACGTCGACGCGAAGGAGACTTCCGGGGCGACGCCCCTGTCCTACGCCATCACGGGCGGTTTCACCGGCCTGGCCAAGACGCTCGTCGAGCGGAAGGCCGATATCGACGCGCCCGCGATGTGGGGCATGAGCCCGCTCCCGTTCGCCCTCGAATTCGGCCGGAAGGACATCGCCGAGATGCTGGCCGACAAGGGCGCGGCCATTCCCATCGAGCCGGGCGAGGCCTCCTACCGGCTCTTCTTTTCCGCCTGTTCGAACGGATCGGCGAAGCTGGTGGACCGGATGCTCGAGAAGGGCTTCAAGATCGCCGACAACCGATACAGCCGGGGCCTGCCCCTGCTCGCGGCGGGCGGAGGTTCCGCGGCGATCGTCGAAAAGCTGATCGGGCTCGGCTTCGACATGGACCGCAAGAACGAGCTGGGCTGGGCCCCGCTCCACGCCGCCGCGGAGAAAGGCCACGCCCGGGTCGCGGCCATCCTGCTGTCCCACGGCGCGGCGATCGACGGCCGGACGCTCTCCGGCAAGAGCGCCTACGACATCGCCGTCTCTCTCGGAAAGACCGAGGTCGCCGCTGTGCTGGAGGACAAAGGCGCCGACGTGTCCGGCCCGAAGTTCCCGCTTCTCGAAGGACCGTACCTGGGCCAGCCCGAGCCGGAAGACAAGCCGCGAATGTTCGCCCTCGATATCGTGTCGACCCGGCACATGCTCCACGGCGGCGTCGTCTTCACGCCGGACGGCCGGGAGGCCTACTGGTCGGGCACCTACCCCGCGGCCGGTTCGGACAAGCCCGAATACCAGATCCTGATGATGGAACAGGCGGACGGGACCTGGGGAGCGCCGCGGTTGGCCCCCTTCTGCCGGATCGAATACCAGGACGACTGCCCCTACATCACCCCGGACGGGAAGCGGATCTTTTTCCTGTCCCGAAGGCCCCTTCAGCCCGGCGGACCTCTCGCCAATCGTGAGAATCTCTGGGCCGCCGAGCGGAAAGGCGGCTCATGGGGGGAGCCGGTGTATCAGGGGGAGGCGGTCAATTCGCTGTCTTTGCACTGGCAGGTCTCGACGGACCACGAAGGCAACCTCTATTTCGGCGGCCAGGACCCCGAGGGCAAGACGATGGGCGACATCTTCGTCTCCCGGCCCGAGAACGGGCGCTTCCTGAAAGCGGAGAAGCTCGCCCCGGCCGTCTCGTCGGCCGACCACGAACATTCGCCCACGATCGCGCCGGACGGCTCCTACATCATCTTCTCCCGGGCCTCGCAGCAACATGTCCAGCTTGGCTTGTTCATCAGCTTCAAGACCAAGGACGGCCGTTGGGGGGACGCGATCCGCCTGAACGAAGTCATCGGCTGCCCGACGGCCTCGCAATGCACGTCGCTGACGCCCGACCGCAAATATCTCTTCTACATCTCCTGGGGATACGACGAATGGGCCGCCTATTGGATCAAGTCCGATTTCATCGAAAAGCTGAGGCCGAAAGACTGATGGGGACGGCCGGGGAACTCTCCCGCCTTGCCGCGCGTCTCTAGGGATGTGATCGCCGCTCCAGGAGGATCCCCATGCTGTCACGACCGCGTCCCGACCTCAGCCGGCTGATCGCCTGTCTCGCCCTGCTGGTCCTCGTTCCCGGTCCGGCCTTCCTCCAGGTCGTCCCCGTCGACTACGCCGCCAAATACCCCGGCCTCGAAGGCCTCTACGAGGTCCGCCTCCCGGGCGACAAGACGACCGTCATGCAGGTCTATTTCAAGGACGGCTCGCTCAAGACCATCGATTCCGGGAGCCGCACGCCGACGGAATTCGATCCGGTCGAAGGCCAGGAGCTCCGCTTCCTCCACGCCTCCCCCGACAAAGGGACGTTCCAGATCGAGTTCCTCAGGGACGACCGGGGGCGCTTCACGAAGTTCCGGGTCACCAACGCCTCCCAGAAATTCGAGGCGATGGCGGCGAAGACCGCCGGCTTCGACGACGCCGCGGCCGATCCGGCCTCGCCCAGCGACCGCCAAGGCTATTTCGAGAGGCACTACCGCAAGACCGAGGTCATGGTCCCGATGCGCGACGGCGTCCGCCTCTTCACCCAGATCTACAGCCCCCTCGACCGGTCCGAGCGGCATCCCATCATCTTCTTCAGGACGCCCTACGGCTCCTCGCCCTACGGCCGGGCCTTCTCCAACTACACCATGCCCTCGCTCCTGTTCCTGAAGGAGAACTATATCCTGGTCTGCCAGGAGGTCCGAGGCACGTTCAAGTCCGAAGGCTCTTACGTCTACATGCGCCCCTACATCGGGGACAAGAAGACCGCCGCCGACGTCGACGAGAGCAGCGACGCCTACGACACCGTCGACTGGCTCCTGAAGAACGTCCCCGGCCACAACGGCAAGGTCGGGGCGTGGGGCATCTCCTACGCCGGCTTCACCGCGACCATGACCTCGCTGGCCGCCCATCCGGCCGTCGTGGCCGCTTCCCCCCAGGCGCCCATGGGCGACCTCTACCTGGGAGACGACGGGCTCCACAACGGCGCCCTGTACCTGGCCCACTACGCGAACTACGTCTACACCATGGGCCAGAAACGGGAGGCGCCGACCGAAGAGGGGCCCGCCCGGCTCCGCTTCCCCACGCCCGACGGCTATGCGTTCTACCTCGGGCTGGGGACCCTCAAGGACCTCACGGCCAAGATCATCGGCCCGGACAACGCGGTCTGGCGGGAGACGATGGCCCACGAGGCCTACGACGCCTACTGGCAAACTTACTCGACCTATCCCCATCTCCGCGACATCGGGCCCGCGATCCTGGTCGCCGGGGGCTGGTACGACGCGGAGGACCTGAGCGGCACGCTGCGGACCTACAAGACGATCGAGCGCGAGCGCCCGGGCCTCAGGAACTCGATCGTCATGGGCCCCTGGTTCCACAGCGGCTGGAACCACCTGGCCGGCGGCAGCGAGAACCGCGGCCCGTTCGCCTTCAGCGGGACCAGGGCCTATTTCCAGGAGAAGATCGAGCTCCCCTTCTTCAACTACTACCTCAAGGGCCAAGGGACGCTCGACATCCCCGAGGCCGTCGTCTTCGAGACGGGGACCGACGAGTGGCGGACCTACGACGCGTGGCCGCCGGCCGGGGCCGAGCCCAAGAAAGTGTTCTTCGCCGGGAGCGGCCGCCTGAGCTTCGAGCCGCCGCCCGCCGCCCCATCCGCGGGGCCGGGATTCGACGAGTACCCGAGCGACCCGGCCAAGCCCGTCCCCTACACCCAGCAGATCACGCCCCGCTATTACCGCGATTACTTCGTCGAGGATCAGCGCTTCGCAGCCTCGCGGCCGGACGTCCTGGTCTACGCCACGGAGCCCCTCGCCGACGACGTCACGATCGCCGGACCGATCGAGGCCGAGCTCTACGTCTCGACGACCGGGACCGACGCCGACTGGGTCGTCAAGGTGATCGACGTCTACCCCGACGACGCGCCGGACCCCCAGCCGAATCCCCTCAACGTCCGGATGGGCGGCTACCAGCGGCTCGTCCGCGGCGACATCTTCCGCGGCAAGTTCCGGACGAGCTTCGAGAAACCGGAGCCCTTCGTCCCCGGCCGGGTGGCCAAGGTCGCCTTCGAGCTGCCCGACGTCCAGCACGCCTTCCGCAAGGGGCACCGGATCATGGTCCAGGTCCAGAGCTCCTGGTTCCCGCTCTTCGACCGCAATCCCCAGACCTTTCGCGACATCCGGACGGCCGAGGAGAAGGACTTCCGGAAGGCGACCCACCGGCTCTACCGGACGGAGGAGCATCCGTCCCACATCGAGTTCCGGGTCATCCAGAAAGGACCCTGATGGACCGGGCATATCCCTTGACGGAAGCATCCCCCCAACGCGAAAGGAGATCGTTATGAAAACATTCCCGTTCGCCCGCGTTCTCACGCTCATGGCGGCCGGGCTGTGCGCCCTGGCCCTGATCTCGATCCCGGCCGTGGCCGGCCAGTCCGCCGCCGACGAGGCCCTGGCCAAGAAATACGCCCCGATCCTCGGGGGCTATGAGCTCGATCTCGCGACCGTGGGAGGCGGCCTGCGGCCCACAGACGTCGTCGTCCGGGACGGGAAGCTGTGGGTCGACGACGGCGACGGCCGTCCGGTCGAAATCAAGCCGGTCGGCGACTCGGGCCTGGAATTCGAGGCCCAGGACGAACGGAACGGTTATTTCACGGTCACCTTCACCAAGAACGACCAAGGCGCCGTGATCAAGATGCGCCTGGTCATGCCGGACCAGGGCCTGGACGTCTCCGGGAACAAGGTGAAATAGGGACCCGTGCTATAATTTCCAGGGCTTCGGCTCCACGTTAGCCTGGATCGGTTCGAGGTCGGGATGGCTCTTTTCGCGCGGAAGTTCGGCCGGGACGAACGCGAGGCCCCTCTCCGCCTGAAGGACGGCGATGCCTTCTCCCTCTGCCTCGAAAGCTACGGCCTCACGGCCCGCGAGGGCGAGATCGTCCGCCTGCTCATCGAGGGCCGGACCAACGAGGACATCGCCGCGCAACTCTTCATCTCGAACCACACCGTCAAGAACCACGTCCACAACGTCTACAAGAAGCTCGGCATCGGCAACCGGGTCCAGCTCGTCCAGCGCTTCCGCTCCGCGCTCGAGGAGAGCGGGGGACCGCCGGCCCCGGCCGCGCCGGCCGAACGGACGCGCGCCGCGCGCCTCCTCGTCCCGGCCCTGATCGTCCTCGGTGTGGCCGGGCTGGCGGCGGCGTACTTTCTCATCGGCCCGGGCAAGCGCCCGGCCCGCCCCGTCGCCGCGAGGCGCTCCATCGCCGTCCTGCCCTTCGTCGACCTGAGCGCGGCCAAGGACCACGAGTACCTCTGCGACGGCATCTCGGAGACCCTCATCGACGCCCTGACCCACATCGACGGCCTGTGGGTGCCCGCCCGGACCTCGGCCTTCTTCTTCAAGGACAGGGCCCGCGACCTCCGGGAGGTCGGCGAGAAGCTCGGCGTCGAGCACGTCCTCGAGGGCAGCGTCCAGGTGGCCGGCGACGACCTCCGCATCACGGCCCGCATCGAGAGCGTCCGGGACGGCCGCCAGCTCTGGTCCGGGATCTTCGACCGCAAGATGGCCGACATCTTCACCATCCAGGACGACATCGCCAAGAAGATCGCCGAGGCCCTCAAGCTCACGCTGTACAAGGAGCCCGTCCTGAGGCGCTACACGCTGAGCCTCGAGTCCTACGACCGCTTCATGAAGGGCATCTTCTTCTACAACAAGCGGGGCCGGGAGAACCTCGAGAAGGCCCTCGGCTTCTTCGGCTCGGCCATCGAGCTCGACCCCAAGTACGCCCTGGCCCACGCCTGGATCGCCGAGACCTACACCGTCATCGGCTCGTGGGGGTACCTGCCGCCGCGGGAGGCCTTTTCGCGCGCTCGCGAGGCCGCCCTCGAGGCGCTCGAGCTCGACGAGTCGCTGGCCGAGGCCCACAGCGCGCTCGCCGACGTCTCGTACCTTTACGACTGGGATTGGGACAAGGCCGAGGCCGAATACGAGCGGGCCCTGGTCATCAACCCCAACTACGCCGTGACCCACTCCTCCTACGCCCAGTTCCTGGCCTGCCAGGGGAGATTCGACGAGTCCATGGAGCGGCACTGGCGGGCCCGGGGGCTCGATCCCCTGTCGCTCATGGTCCGCAGCGCCATGGCCAACACCCTCATCTGGATGGGCCGGTACGACCAGGCCGAAAGCGAGCTCGCCAAGGTCCTCGAGATGGACCCCGAGTACGAACCCGCCAAGGAGTACCTCCATCAGGCCCGGCTCCGGAGAGCGCTCCTGGGCGGGGACTTCGCGGGCGCCCTCGAGGAGTCCCGCGCGGCCGGCGACCGGCTGGGCATGGGCATCGCGCATGCCCGGATGGGGAATAAGCCCGAGGCGCTAAAGCTCGCGGAGGAGTTCGCGGCCGCGTCCGAGAGCGACCCGAACGAGGCCTATACCGCGTCTATCCTGTTCTTCGCCCTGGGCGAGGCCGACCGCGGCTTCGAGCTCCTGGACAGGGCGCGCGACTTCCGCTCCCGGCGGCTGGTCTTCCTCAAGACCTCGCCCTACTTCGAGACGGTCCGCCAGGACCCCCGCTTCGCGGCGCTTCTGAAGAAGGTCGGCCTGGCGGATTGAGCGCGGTCTATGGGGATACCTATCCGCCCTTGGCAGGCTTGATATCCAAGCTGTTCCGGGGTATCTTCCTCCCCTCCGGTACAAACACACAGGGACCAGGGATGTAGGATCGGGGACGACCATGAAGATCAAAGAGATTTGGCGAAAAGTCTCTAACCGGCCCGAGCACGCCATCGTTGCCCCGATCCGCCTCGACTACTCGATGGGAGAGCGGGATGAGCCCGGCAGGCCCGTCCATAATGCGATAGCGAAAAAGGGAGAGGCCTCCTATCGCGGCGCGATGGAATCGCTCGTGTGTTCCGTCTTCGGGGGGGACAAGATCGTTCGCCACGATAGCCCGGCCACGGTCATCGATGTCGTCGAGACGGGAGAATATGTGGGGCACTATGGTTCGCGGGCCGTCGCGACCGCCCTCTTTCTGCGATTCGACATCGTGATCTCGAGGCCCGGCATCGGCAAAGAAGTCATGGCCAAAAAGGTATTCGATGTCCGGCCTCCGGAGCACATCGGAGCTCCTGGACGCTATGTCGGCGACGTATCCGGCGGTTTCCCGCGCCAAGAGATCGAGACATGGCTCAGGAGTTTTCCGTTCCGTTCTGAGGAATAGCCCGGTATCTCTTACTCGCCCCATTAATATCCACGGCCATATGGGGGAATTTAATGGCGTGCCTGAACGGGCCGATTTTTCCTGCATTCAGAAAAATCGGTACTTTCGCTCTATTGCCCTTTTCCTACTTTGAACGATATTGGGGGTGGACCTGGATCTTGCGTGAGCCGCGAGGATCGGAGATGCGAGCCGCGAAGGGCGGTCACGAATGATCCGGGTGAAGTCCCTCAAGGAGAAGCCACATATGGTCCGTTCCAAGATCGCTTCGATCGTCATGCTCTGCATTCCGCTCATGGTCTCGGCCGGAACGGCCGAAAAGCTGGGGTCTTTGCCGGCCGGGGTCTCCCCCGATTCCGTCGATTTCACGGCCACCGAGATGTACGTCCTGGCCCGGGGGACGATCTCCGTCTATTCTCTGCCGGACCTCGTCCTTCGGCGGACGTTCTGCGGACCCGGCGGTGGAGCCGGCCTGCTCTCGCCCCGGCACCAATGGGACCAGACCATCCGGATAGCCGGGGATAAAGTCCTGGCCGAGGACAACAACAAGATCATCTTCTTTTCCCTGGACGGCCGCCTGCTGGAGGAGAAGCCCAAGCCGGAGAACACCGTCTGGATCGTCCCTTTCGGAAAGGGCTATATCGCGAAAAACATGATCGTGACCGGGGATCCGGCCCTCCAGGTGATCAGGCTCGTTCTTTATGACCCCGGCCTGAGGGAGGTCAAGGAGATCTACCGCCAGAAATGGTTCCAACAGCTGACGCCCAAGGGATTCGAGACGGAATTTCCCGGGGACCTGCTCCATTTCGCGGTCGCCGGAGACCTCGTTTTCGTCGAAAAGAGCCCCGAAGGATCCACCGTCGGCATCTTCGATACCGAAGGGCGGGAGATCGCTTCGGCCCATCCGGCCGGCGCGCCGATCCCGATGACCCCGGCCGATCGGGAAGGGATCCTGGCCCGGCTTCGCCTCGAAAAGCGGGTCGCAACGATGATCGCCCGGACGGGCTCGTGGGAGAAGCTGCGGGAGATCTGGTCCCATGTGTTCACGGAGTTCAAGCCGGCCTTGCGCGAGATCCAGGCTTACGGCGACGCCGTTCTCGTCCGGACGTTCGAACAGGAAGGCGATGACGCGGCCTTTCTCCTCATCGACGCCCGGGGGCGGGTCCGCAAGGAGATCGCCCTGCCTGTCGGGACCGACGCGGAAACGGAAGCGCGCGTCTCCGGCACGGCCTTCTTCAAGATCATCGGCGGCCGCGTCTATTTTCTGAAGTCCGGTCCTGTTCCGGACGTCTGGGACGTCTACACCGCGACGGCGGCCGGCCTTTAATCTCCCGGCGGGTCCTCGGAGGGAAGGCGGTCCGCGGCCCGCCTGAAAGCGTTGACCAGTTGGACGCGGTTCTTCACCCCGACTTTGATGAACAGCGCATGGACCTGGTTTTTCACCGTTTGCGGCGAAAGGAAAAGGCGTTCGGCGACTTCGGCGTTCCGGAGCCCTTGGCTGAGGAGGCGGAGGATGTCCTTCTCCCGGGCCGAGATCCGGAACGCCGCCGCGCCTCGCTCGAGCTCGGCATCGCCGACGGCCGGACGGCGCTTCTCCTCCGCCATGACCCACCGAGCGAGCCAGATCAGCGCCGGCGCCGGCTGGGCCAGGAAGAGAAGCGGCTGCCATACGCCCGAAAGGCCGGCCAGTGAAGCGAGGTTATAAGCGGCCAGCCCGAAGACCCCCAATCCGCCGTATATTCCGATCCCCTGCTTGAGGTCGCGACCGGCCAGGCGCCGGGAACGCGCGATCATCCAAAGAAAAACCCCGAAATCGAGGCCGGTGAACACCCAGTCCCGGCTCCGGAAGAACCCCACCGCGGCCGCGGGCACCCGTTCCGCCTGGATATAGGAAAACGCCAGCCAACCCAGGGCGATCACGTAAGCGGCTAGGAGCGAGAAATAAGCCGCTTTGAACGTCCGGGTGACCTTGACGCCCATCCAACCCGCGGCGAACCGGACTTGAAGATACAAAACCAGGACCATCAGAGGCATGAGCACGAAGACGATGTTGACGGCCCCGAAGAGCCTCAGCTGCCGTTCATCCATCGAGAGGACCGAACGGAGCAGGGACGGGATCGGCCGTGAGGCGAAGAAGGTCAGGCTGAAAAAAGCCAAATACAGGAAATTGAAAGTCAGATAGGGACCAGGATAACGCCGGGACAAACGATAGGAAAGGCCCACAAGGAAGGCCGCGAGGGCGGCGGCCAGAACGTATAATACGACGCCTTCACGCATGCGAACGCTTAAACCTTATCTCGG
>CAZFZU010000071.1:0-13645 GCA_964523615.1 uncultured Eubacteriales bacterium
GGCCGGGTGGCCGGGCTCGTCGACCGCATCCGGGAGGCCCGCCGGGCCATCCGGCAGAAGGAAGACGAGGTCGAGGCCGTCCTGGAGGCCCAATTGACGCCCGTCCAGCGGGCCCGGTACGTCATCTTCACGGTCGATTTCATGCGCTCGGTGGGGGAGAACCTCCAGCGGGTCCGGGGCCAAAGGGGCGTTTTGAAAAGAAACCCTTGACAAAAGTCGCGGTTTCCCCTAGGATACCCGTGGTCGTTCTGTATATTTCAGATTAAATCTCTGAAAAAAAGAACACTTTCGGGCCCGAGGAGAGAAGCTTTTTCTATTTTTTCATCTCTTTCTCTGCATTCCCCCGTTGACGAGCAGGGCTCCGACGAGACAGGTTGAGGCGACGCCAGCGTAGCTCAGCAGGTAGAGCGGCTGATTTGTAATCAGCGGGTCAGGGGTTCGAATCCCTTCGCTGGCTTTGGGCGACGATCGAGAGCGATGACGATGCAACATAATGCGGGCAGGTTCCAGAGTGGCCAAATGGGACGGGCTGTAAACCCGTTGCGGAAACGCTTCGGAGGTTCGAATCCTTCCCTGCCCATTACTCCGTCATTCGCCGGCGGGAATAGCTCAGTTGGTAGAGCGTCAGCCTTCCAAGCTGAACGTCGCGGGTTCGAATCCCGTTTCCCGCTCTTGCTCGAGGTGGACGGGCCCAAGTAGCTCAGTTGGTAGAGCACGTCCTTGGTAAGGACGGGGTCACCAGTTCAATTCTGGTCTTGGGCTTTTTTCTTGACTCCGATCGAGGCCCCCGGGGCCGGGAAGGTTAGACATGCGAGAGATCATCACGCTCCAATGCGGGGAGTGCAAGCGGCGCAACTACAGCACGACCCGGAACAAGAAGAAGCAGACCGAGAAGCTCGAGACGAGCAAGTACTGCCCCTTCTGCCGCCGGCACACGGACCACAAGGAAGTCAAATAGCGAGGACCGGAAGGTGAGTAGCTCAATTGGCAGAGCAGCGGTCTCCAAAACCGCAGGTTGCAGGTTCGAGCCCTGTCTCACCTGCCACTGTCTCTCGCGCGACGGACGGTGACGGGCCGCTCCGGCCCCACCGCGGAGGACACGAAGAGGACACGCCATGAACGACAAGATCCGTTGGACCAAGCGCTTCGGGAACTTCCTGAAGGACGTCCGGGCCGAGCTCAAGAAGGTCACCTGGCCCTCCAAGAACGAGGTCGTCAGCACGACCGTCGTCGTCATCGCCGCCACGGTCTTCTTCGGCTTCTACCTGTTCTTCCTGGACGTCATCTTCTCCTGGGCCATCACCCAGATCAAGACGCTGTTGGGCTAAGGGCAGGGGGACCGCACGATGGCTAAGAACTGGTTCGTCGTTCACACCTACTCGGGCTTCGAGAAGTTCGTCGCCGAATCGATCAAGCAGAAGGCGATCGAGCTGCACCTCGAGGACCAGGTCGGGCAGATCATCATCCCGACCGAGGACGTCATCGAGATCCGGGCCGGCAAGAAGGTCGTCTCGACCAAGCGCTCCTACCCCGGCTACATCCTGGTCGAGATGGAGATGAACGACGAGAACTGGCTGATGATCCGGCAGGTCCCCAAGGTCACCGGCTTCGTCGGCTCGGGCCGGACCCCGACCCCCCTGAGCAAGAAGGAGGTCGGCCAGATCGTCGAGCACATGGAGACGACCTCCGAAAAGCCCAAGCCCAAGCACTCGTTCGAGAAGGGCGAGGCCGTCCGCATCATCGACGGGCCGTTCTTCAACTTCAACGGCATCGTCGAAGAGGTCAACGCCGAGCGCAACACCCTCAAGGTGCTGGTCACCATCTTCGGCCGGTCCACCCCGGTCGAGCTCGAGTTCCTGCAGGTGGAAAAGCTTTAGGAGGCCCCTATGTCGAAGGAAGTCATCGCCAAGATCAAGCTGGAGATCGTCGCCGGGCAGGCCAGCCCCGCGCCTCCCGTCGGCCCGGCCCTGGGCCAGCACGGCGTCAACATCATGGGCTTCGTCCGGGAGTTCAACGACCGGACGAAGAAGATGGACGAGGGCACCGTCGTCCCCGTCCTCATCACGGTCTTCAAGGACAAGTCGTTCAACTTCGTGGTCAAGACCCCGCCGGCCTCCTACCTCCTGAAGAAGGCCGCCGGCATCGCCAAGGGCTCCGGGGCCCCGAACAAGGACAAGGTCGGCAAGGTCACCATGAAGCAGATCGAGGACATCGCCCGGACGAAGCTGCCCGACCTCAACGCCTACGACCTCGAGGCGGCCAAGAAGATCGTCGCCGGAACGGCCAAAAACATGGGATTGGAGATCATCAGTGAGTAAGCACGGCAAGAACACCGTCAAGGCCCGGGAGGTCAGGGGGACGGAGCCCCGGACGTACTCCCTCGAGGAGGCCGTGGCCCTCCTCAAGAAGGCCCACTTCGCCAAGTTCGACGAGTCGGTCGACATGGACATCCGGCTGGGGGTCAATCCCAAGTACTCCGACCAGATGGTCCGCGGCACCGTCGTCCTGCCCCACGGCACCGGCAAGACCAAGAGGATCTGCGTCATCGCGGCCGGCGAGAAGATCAAGGAGGCCGAGGAGGCCGGGGCCGACTTCGCCGGCGGCGACGAGATCATCGAGAAGATCGCCGGCGGCTGGATCGACTTCGACATCGTCATCGCCACCCCGGACGTCATGCGCGGCGTCGGCAAGCTCGGCCGCATCCTGGGGACCAAGGGCCTCATGCCCAACCCCAAGGCCGGGACGGTCACCTTCGACATCCGCAAAGCCGTCGAGGAGACCAAGGCCGGCAAGGTCGAGTTCCGCGTCGACAAGACGAGCATCGTCCACTCCACGGTCGGCAAGGTCTCCTTCGAGGAGGCCAAGCTCGTGGACAACATGAGGACCTTCATCCAGGCCATCCTGCACGCCAAGCCGCCGGCCGCCAAGGGCAAGTACGTGCGGTCGCTGTTCGTGTCCTCGACGATGGGCCCGTCCTTCCGGATCTCCGAGGACATCTTAGAAAGCTAGAGGAGAGAGCGCCGTGAAAAAGGCAGACAAGACCCCCATCGTCGACTCGCTCGAGCGCCTGTTCGCCTCGAACGACACCTACTACCTCGTCGACTTCAAGCGCATGAAGGTCGCCCAGTCCGTCGAGCTGCGCAAGCTCCTGCGCAAGAACGGCTACGCCTACAAGGTCATCAAGAACCGGCTGGCCCTGCGGGCCCTCGGCGAGAAGTGCCCGGAGGCCCTCCGGCCGTTCTTCCAGAAGCCGACGGCCGTCGCCTTCGCCGACAAGGACCCCGTCCAGCTGGCCAAGATCCTCAGGGACTTCTCCAACCAGGGCAAGGTCCTGGCCGTCAAGGGCGGCCAGGTCGAAGGGCAGCTCATGCCCGCCGCCCGGTTCGACGAGGTCAGCAAGCTGCCGTCCCGCGACGAGCTCCTCGGCCGTCTGGCCGGGATGATGGCCCAGCCGCTCCGGCAGCTCCTGGGCACCCTCAAGGCCCCGCTCGGCGACTTCGGCATCCTCCTCAGCGAACTCAACAAGAAGAAAAACGCTTAAAACCCATATTTAAGGAGACGCGTGACATGGACAAACTGACCAAGGAACAGTTCTTCGCCCACCTGGACACCCTGACCATGCTGGAGATCTCGGACTACATCAAGGAGTTCGAGACCCGCTACGGCGTCAGCGCCGCCGCGGCCGCCCCCGTCATGATGGCCGCCGCCCCCGCCGCCGAAGCCGCCAAGGCCGAGGAGAAGACGGAGTTCAACGTCATCCTCAAGTCCGTCGGCGACAAGAAGATCAACGTCATCAAGGTCGTCCGCGAGGTCACCAGCCTCGGGCTCAAGGAAGCCAAGGACCTCGTCGACGGCGCCCCCAAGCCGCTCAAGGAAGGCGTCACCAAGGAAGAGGCCGAGGCCATCAAGGCCAAGTTCGCCGAAGTCGGAGCCGTCATCGAGCTTCAGTAAGTGATGCGGTTGGCTGAGCGTCCGCTGGAACGGGCCCGGAAACGGACACCCGATCTCTGCTTGAGAGTGAGACGACATGCTCAAAGAACCTAGAAGACCGTATCGCGCGCGGGACGACTTCTCGAAGATCAAGGCCGTCTTCCCGATGCCCAAGCTCCTGGACATCCAAACGGCGTCCTACGCGGAGTTCCTCCAGATGGAGCTCCTGCCCGAGGAGCGCAAGGACACCGGCCTGCAGGCGGCCCTGAAGGACGTCTTCCCCATCTCCGACTTCAAGGAGACGACGGAGCTCGAGTTCCTCAGCTACTCCATCGGCACCTGGGAATGCAAGTGCGGGCGGCTCAAGGGGGTGGAGAACTCCCGGGCCAAGTGCAACGCCTGCCAGACCCTCCTGCCGGCCGGCATGGAGCTGACCGAGAAGGAGGTCTGCCCCTTCTGCGGGGCGGCCCGCAAGGTCGAGATCCCGCTCTGCGAGCACTGCGGCGACCGCGTCGGCCTGAAGATCAAGTACACCCCGATGGAGTGCATCCAGAAGGGCTACACCTACTCCATCCCGCTCAAGCTCAAGGTCCAGCTCGTGTCCTGGGAAAAGGACGCCACGACCAAGGCCAAGCGGCTCAAGCACATCAAGCAGCAGGAAGTCTATTTCGGCGACATCCCTCTCATGACCGAGAAGGGCACGTTCATCTTCAACGGCATCGAGCGGGTCGTCGTCAGCCAGCTCCAGCGCTCGCCCGGCGTGTTCTTCCGCCAGGCCGAGACCAAGGGCTTCTACATCGCCAAGATCATCCCGTACCGCGGTGCCTGGGTCGAGTTCGAGCACGATCCCAAGAACCTGATCTGGGTCCGCCTCGACCGCAAGAAGAAGTTCCTGGCCAGCGTCTTCCTCCGGGCCCTCGGCTTCGGCACCGACGAGGAGATCCTCAAGCTGTTCCACAAGGTCTACAAGGTCGTCCCCGAGGACGGCAAGCCGTTCTGGGAGGTCTCGGACGAGCTGGTCGGGAAGACCCCGGCCGACGACGTCACCGACGCCAAGGGCCGCAAGGTCCTGGCGCCGGCCAAGAAGAAGATCACCCCCGAGGTCCTGACGGCGCTCAAGGACGCCGGCGTCACGCGGGTGCCCGCCGTCAAGAAGGAGCTCCTCGGCGCCTACGCCCTGTCCGGCATCAAAGGCAAGGTCCGGACGAACGAGCCCCTCGAGGACGTCCAGATCGACCTGCTCCTCGGCCGCGGCGAGCCGTTCGAGGTCTTCTATCCCGAGGACGACCGCGCGGGGCTCATCTGGAGCACGACGCTCAAGAAGGACCTGCGCAAGGACCAGGCCTCGGCCCTGGGCGAGATCTACCGCAAGCTGCGGCCGGGCGAGCCCCACACCCAGGAGAGCGCCCACAACCTGTTCCACGGCCTGTTCTTCAATCCCCAGAAATACAATTTCTCCCGCATCGGCCGGCTCAAGTTCAACATCAAGCTCGGCCTGCAGACCTCCCTCGAGGACAAGACGCTGGCCCCCAAGGACTACGTCGAGGTCCTCAAGTACCTCCTCAACCTCCGCTTCGGCGAGGGCGTCGTCGACGACATCGACCACCTCGGCAACCGCCGGGTCCGCTCGGTCGGCGAGCTCGTCGAGAACGCCTTCCGCATCGGGCTGACCCGGATGGAGCGGACGATCAAGGAGAAGATGACCATCACCGCGGACCTGGCGGCGGCCATGCCCCAGGACCTCATCAACTCCAAGCCGGTCATCGCCGCCCTGAAGGAGTTCTTCGGCAGCTCCCAGCTGTCGCAGTTCATGGACCAGATCAACGCCCTGGCCGAGATCACCCACAAGCGCCGCCTGTCGGCGCTCGGCCCCGGCGGCCTCAGCCGCGAGCGGGCCGGCTTCGAGGTCCGCGACATCCAGACCTCCCACTACGGACGCATCTGCCCCGTCGAGACGCCGGAAGGCCCGAACATCGGCCTCATCTCCTCGCTCAGCTGCTTCGCCCGGGTCAACGAGTACGGCTTCGTCGAGACGCCCTACCGCAAGGTCGAGAACGGGCGCATCGTCGACTTCGTCAAGGTCCTCCACCCCGGCAGCAGCGACTACAAGATCGGCGACATCGTCAAGAAGGACGAGATGGCCCGGGCCGTCGAGAAGCTCAAGGACCAGAAGGCCCGCCAGCTGCCGACCGTCGAGCCCTACTGCTACTACCTGACCGCCTGGGAGGAGGAGAAGCACAACATCGCCCAGGCCAACGCCGTCGTCGACGACCGCGGCCGCTTCCAGGACGAGCTCGTCAGCGCCCGCGAGCGGGGCAACTTCAAGAACATCCCCCGCGAGCAGATCCACTACATCGACGTCTCCCCGAAGCAGCTCGTCTCCCTCTCGGCCGCCCTCATCCCGTTCCTGGAGCACGACGACGCCAACCGGGCCCTGATGGGCTCGAACATGCAGCGCCAGGCCGTGCCCCTCATCCGGCCCGAGACCCCCCTCATCGGCACGGGCATCGAGGGGCTGGTGGCCGAGGGCTCCGGCGACGTCGTCGTCTGCAAGCGGTCCGGCGTCGTCGAGTTCGTCGACGCCGAGCGCATCATCGTCCGCGTCGACGAGAAGGAGGCCGGCCGCAGCTGGGACGTCGGCACCGACCTCTACACCCTGGTCAAGTTCCTGCGGACCAACCAGAACACCTCGACCAACCACCGGCCCATCGTCCGCAAGGGCGACAAGGTCGACCGCGGCCAGGTCCTGGCCGACAGCTCCTGCACCGACGGGGGCGAGCTGGCCCTCGGCCGTAACGTCCTCTGCGCCTTCATGCCCTGGCGGGGCTACAACTACGAGGACGCCATCATCGTCAGCGAGAAGCTCATCAAGCAGGACATCTTCACCTCGCTCCACATCGTCGAGGAGACCATCGAGGCCCGCGACACCAAGCTCGGCCCCGAGGAGATCACCCGCGACATCCCCAACGTCCCCGAGAACCTGCTCCGCAACCTCGACGAGAACGGCATCGTCCGCATCGGCGCCCACGTCAAGTCGGGCGACATCCTGGTCGGCAAGGTCGCGCCGAAGGGCGAGACCCAGCTGTCGCCGGAGGAGAAGCTCCTCAAGGCCATCTTCGGGGAGAAGGCCCTCGACGTCAAGGACGCCTCGCTCTACTGCTCGCCCGGCGTCGAAGGCACGATCATCGACGTCCGCATCTTCTCCCGCCGCGGCATCGAGAAGGGGCCGCGGGCCAAGGCCATCGAGAAGGACGAGATCGCCACCCTCAAGCGCAACCTCGACTCCGAGATCGAGATCCTCGAAGCCGAGAAGTGGGACAAGGTCCGGGCCCTCCTCAAGGGCTCGGTCGTCGAGAAGGCCCAGAAGGCCGGCGGCCTGACCCTGGAGAAGGGCGCCAAGCTGACCGAGAAGGTCCTCGAGTCCCTCGACTTCGAGGACGCCCTCAAGCTCAAGCTCGACGACGACGAGGACCGCGACCGCCAGATCAAGGACCTCGACAAGAAGGCCAAGCGCCAGGTCGAGGCCCTGCGGGCCGTCTTCAAGGACAAGGTCGACAACCTCAAGAAGGGCGACGAGCTGGCCCCCGGCGTCATCCAGGCCATCAAGGTCTTCATCGCCATGAAGCGCAAGATGTCGGTCGGCGACAAGATCTCCGGCCGCCACGGCAACAAGGGCATCGTGGCCAAGATCGTGCCCGAGGAGGACATGCCCCGGCTGCCCGACGGGCTGCCCGTCGAGATCGTCCTCAACCCGCTCGGCGTCCCCTCCCGCATGAACGTCGGGCAGATCCTCGAGACCCACGCCGGTTGGGCCTGCCGGTCCCTCGGCATCCGCATGGCCACGCCGGTCTTCGACGGCGCCAGCGAGAAGGAGATCAAGCAGCTCCTCAAGAAGGCCGGCCTGCCCGAGAGCGGCAAGACGCCGCTGTTCGACGGCATGAGCGGCGACCTCCTCGACCAGGAGGTCACGGTCGGCTACATCTACATGATGAAGCTGTTCCACCTCGTCGACGACAAGATCCACGCCCGGTCGACCGGCCCGTACTCCCTCATCACCCAGCAGCCGCTGGGGGGCAAGGCCCAGTTCGGCGGCCAGCGGTTCGGCGAGATGGAGGTCTGGGCCCTGGAGGCCTACGGCGCCGCCTTCTGCCTGCAGGAGCTCCTGACGGTCAAGTCCGACGACGTCGAGGGCCGGGCCAAGATCTACGAGGCCATCGTCAAGGGCGACCTCGACTTCACGCCCGGGCTGCCCGAGTCCGTCAACGTCCTCATCCGCGAGCTCCAGAGCCTCTGCCTCAACGTCGAGCTGGAGAAGGGCGACAAGGACGACGTCCTGCCCTGGGGCATCGCCGTGCCCCAGCCGGTCAAAGGAGAAGTCTAATGGACATCCGACCGCCGATCACGACGGCGCCGCGGCCGCGGCTCGAGTTCGACCGCGTCCGCATCAGCATCGCCTCGCCCGAAAAGATCAAGAGCTGGTCCTGGGGCGAGGTGACCAAGCCCGAGACCATCAACTACCGGACGTTCAAGCCCGAGAAGGACGGTCTCTTCTGCGCCAAGATCTTCGGTCCCATCAACGACTACGAGTGCCTCTGCGGCAAGTACAAGCGGATGAAGTACCGGGGCATCATCTGCGAGCGCTGCGGCGTCGAGGTGACCAAGTCCAAGGTCCGCCGCGAGCGCATGGGCCACATCCAGCTGGCCTCCCCCGTCGCCCACATCTGGTTCTTCAAGAGCCCGCCGAGCCGCATCGGCCTCGTCCTCGACCTGTCCATCAAGGACCTCGAGAAGGTCCTCTATTTCGAATCCTACATCGTCATCGACCCCGCCGACACGCCGCTCAAGGAGAAGCAGCTCCTCAACGAGGAGGAGCACAAGGACGCCCAGGAGAAGTACGGCGACAAGTTCGAGGCCTCCATCGGCGCCGAGGCCATCAAGGTCCTGCTGGAGAAGATCAACATCCAGAAGGAGGCCGAGCGCCTGCGCAAGCTGATGAAGAAGGAGACCTCGCAGCAGCGCAAGCTCCGCTACGCCAAGCGGCTGCGGGTCTTCAAGGCCCTCAAGCGGTCGGGCAACCGGCCGGAGTGGATGGTCCTCGACGTCGTCCCGGTCATCCCGCCCGACCTGCGCCCCCTGGTCCGCCTCGACGGCGGCCGGTTCGCCACCTCCGACCTGAACGACCTCTACCGCCGGGTCATCAACCGCAACAACCGGCTCAAGAAGCTCATCGAGCTCAAGGCCCCCGAGCTCATCATCCGCAACGAGAAGCGCATGCTCCAGGAGGCCGTCGACGCCCTGTTCGACAACGGCAAGCGCGGCCGGGTCCACCTCGGCGCCAACCGCCGGCCCCTGAAGTCCCTGAGCGAGGCCCTGCGCGGCAAGCAGGGCCGGTTCCGGCAGAACCTCCTGGGCAAGCGCGTCGACTACTCGGGCCGGTCGGTCATCGTCGTCGGCCCCGAGCTCAAGCTCAATCAGTGCGGCCTGCCCAAGAAGATGGCCCTGGAGCTGTTCAAGCCCTTCATCTTCAACAAGCTCGAGAAGGAGGGCCTGGTCCCGAGCGTCAAGGTCGCCCGGGAGTGGCACGAACAGGAGCGGCCGGAGGTCTGGGATTACCTCGAGGAGGTCGTCCGCGAGCACCCCATCTTCCTCAACCGCGCGCCGACGCTGCACCGCCTCGGCATCCAGGCCTTCGAGCCCCTCCTCGTCGAGGGCAAGGCCATCCAGATCCACCCCCTGGTCTGCGCGGCCTTCAACGCCGACTTCGACGGCGACCAGATGGCCGTCCACATCCCGCTCTCGGTCGAGGCCCAGATCGAGGCCCAGACCCTGATGCTGTCGACGAACAACATCCTGTCGCCGGCCCACGGCCGGCCCCTGACCATCCCCAGCCAGGACATGATCCTCGGCTGCTACTACCTGACGCTCGAGAAGAAGGGCCAGAAAGGGGAGGGGCGCATCTTCGGCGGCCCCGACGAGGCCCTCCTGGCCATGGAGGCCGGCGAGGTCGGCCTGCAGAGCCTCATCAAGCTGCGCTTCACCGGGCCGTTCATGAACCTGGCCACCTACTACGACGACCAGGGCGTCATGACCTGCCCCGTCCAGGAGTTCAAGGGCGAGCTCGTCGAGACGACGCCCGGCCGGATCATCTTCAACGGCGTCCTGCCCAAGGGCTTCCCGTTCGTCAACGGGATGATCCGCAAGAAGGGCATGGAGAACCTGGTCTTCTACACCTACCTCAAGGCCGGGCTCAAGCCGACCGTCGTCATCCTCGACGCCATGAAGGAGCTCGGGTTCAAGTACGCCACCCGGGCCGGCTTCTCCCTGGGCATCGACGATTTCGTCATCCCGGGCGAGAAGAAGGCCCTGGTCGACAAGGCCGAGCGGGACGTCCTGGGTATCGAGAAGCAGTACCAGGACGGCATCATCTCCTCCGGCGAGCGCTTCAACCGCGTCGTCGAGATCTGGGGCACGGTCACCGAGAGCGTGTCCAAGGCCATGATCGACGAGATGAAGAAGATCAGCCTCGAAGGCAAGGAGCTCAACCCCCTGTACGTCATGTCCGACTCCGGCTCCCGCGGCAACCGGCAGCAGATCCGCCAGCTGGCCGGCATGCGCGGCCTGATGTCGAAGCCCTCGGGCGAGATCCTGGAGACGCCCATCGTGGCCAACCTCCGGGAGGGCCTGAACGTCCTCCAGTACTTCATCTCGACCCACGGCGCCCGCAAGGGCCTGGCCGACACGGCCCTCAAGACGGCCAACTCCGGCTACCTGACCCGCAAGCTCGTCGACGTCTGCCAGGAGGTCATCGTCGACGAGCACGACTGCGGCACGCTCAAGGGCATCAACGTCTCGGCCATCGTCGAGAACGGCGAGATCATCGAGCCGTTCATCGACCGGATCGTCGGCCGGGTCGCCCTCGAGCGCGTCGTCCATCCCGACACCGGCGAGACCATCGTCGACATGAACGACGAGATCACCGAGAAGGTCGCCCAGGAGTTCCAGGACCTGGGCATCGAGCGGGTCAAGATCCGCTCGGTCCTGAGCTGCGAGTCCAAGCGCGGCATCTGCCAGCTCTGCTACGGCCGCTCGCCGGCCTCCGGCAAGATGGTCGAGCTCGGCGAGGCCTGCGGCATCGTCGCGGCCCAGTCGATCGGCGAGCCGGGCACCCAGCTGACCATGCGGACCTTCCACGTCGGCGGCATCGCCATGGGCGGCGCCGAGCGGTCCAAGATCGAGGCCAAGAACGAGGGCGTCCTCAAGTTCAACAACCTCAAGTCGGTCACCAACAAGGAAGGGACGCTCATCGTCGTCAACCGCAGCGCCAACATCGCCGTCCTCGACCACCGCGGCCGCGAGGTCGAGCACTACCAGGTCCCTTACGGCGCCCGCATCATCGTCCCCGAGGGCCAGGAGGTCAAGTCCCGCCAAGCCTTCGCCGAGTGGGACCCCTTCAACACCTACATCCTGACCGAGGAGACGGGGACGGTCCGCTTCCACGACGTCGTCCTCGGCGTCAGCATGGAGGAGGTCCAGGACGAGTTCACCGGCCTGCGCAAGCAGGTCATCATCGATCCCAAGGACGAGAAGCTCCAGCCCCAGATCGAGGTCCTCGATCCCAAGCGGACCGACGACAAGGGCCGGCCCGTCATCCTGCGCAAATACTTCCTGCCCTCGGGGGCCAACCTCGAGATCAAGGACGCCGCCTCGGTCTTCGCCGGCGACGTCATGGCCAAGATCCCCCGCGAGGCGGCCCGCACCAAGGACATCACGGGCGGCCTGCCCCGGGCCGAGGAGCTGTTCGAGGCCCGGCGGCCCAAGCTGCCGGCCGTCATCTCCGAGATCGACGGCACCGTCCAGATCGGCGGCCTGGTCCGCGGCTACCGCAAGATCACCGTCAAGAACGAGCGCGGCGGCGAGAAGGAATACCTCATCCCCAAGGGCGCCCACCTGAGCGTCTCGGACGGGGAGAGGATCCGGGCCGGGGACGCCCTCATGGACGGCCCGGTCAACCCCCACGACATCCTCCGGGTCCTGGGCGAGAAGGAGCTGGCCGAGTACCTCCTCAAGGAGGTCCAGGCCGTCTACCGGCTCCAGGGCGTGGCCATCAACGACAAGCACATCGAGACCATCATCCGGATGATGCTCCGCTGGGTCAAGGTCGAGGAGGTCGGGGACACCGACTTCCTGGTCGACGAGCAGGTCGACAAGTTCGTCTTCCAGTCCGAGAACGAGAAGGTCATCAAGAAGGGCGGCAAGCCGGCCAAGGCCCGGCCCCTGCTCCTGGGCATCACCAAGAGCGCCCTGAGCACGGACAGCTTCATCTCGGCCGCCTCCTTCCAGGAGACGACCCGGGTCCTGACCGAGGCCAGCCTGTACGGCAAGGTCGACTACCTCCGGCGCCTCAAGGAGAACATCATCATGGGCCGGCTCATCCCGGCCGGGACGGGCTACAAGCACTACCGGAACGTCGAGCTCAAGGAGGAGATGCAGCCCCTCCTCCCCGAGAAGGACGAGGAGGAGCTCCTGCCGGACGCCTGAGGGCGGCCGGGACCCGAAGAGCTTGAAAAACCTTGACAGAGAGGCCGAATTTTGTTATTATCCGTCCATTCGTCTCGGGCTATCCCCCTGGGGATGAATAAAATTTACATTCGGAATTCTGTGTAGAGGAGTATTTTTCATTGCCGACCGTCAACCAACTCGTTCGGAAAGGCCGAACCCCCAAGAAATATAAGAGCAAATCGCCGGCCCTCGACTCCTGTCCGCAGAAGCGGGGCGTCTGTACGCGCGTGTTCACGACCACGCCCAAGAAGCCGAACTCGGCCATGCGCAAGGTCGCCCGCGTCCGTCTGACGAACAACATCGAGGTCACGGGGTACATCCCCGGCATCGGCCACAACCTCCAGGAGCACTCGATCGTCATGATCCGGGGAGGCCGCGTCAAGGACCTGCCCGGCGTCCGCTACCACATCGTCCGCGGGCACCTGGACGCCGAGGGCGTCCAGAACCGGTTCAAGGCGCGGTCCCGGTACGGGGCGAAGAGGCCGAAAGAGAAAAGGGCGGCGGCCTAACGGCCAGGAGCGTTCCCCATGCCGAGACGCGGTACCATCAAAAAGCGCAAGACGCCGGTCGACCCCCTGTACAACAGCTCGGTGGTCGCCCGGTTCATCAACCTCTTCCTCCGCAAGGGGAAGAAGACGACGGCCGAGAAGGTCGTCTACGGGACCATGGACCTGATCAAGGCCAAGACCAAAGAGGACCCCCTCAAGGTCCTGGAGAAGGCCCTGGAGAACATCCGCCCCTTCCTCGAGACCAAGTCGCGGCGGGTCGGCGGCGCGAACTACCAGGTCCCTATCGAGGTCTCGCCCGGGCGGTCGTACTCGCTCGGGTTCCGCTGGCTGGTCAAGTACGCCAAGGAGCGCGGCGGCAAGAGCATGCCCGAGAAGCTCTCCGCCGAGATCATCGACGCCATCAACAACCGCGGCGGCGCGGTCAAGAAGCGCGAAGACACGCACAAGATGGCGGAGGCCAACCGGGCCTTCGCCCACTACAAGTGGTAGTCTTGGAAAGAGGGCTCGGTCTGTGATCCGGTGCGATATGGAGCGAAGGCTTTATGCGGTCATACCCGATCGACAGAGTACGGAACATCGGTATCATGGCCCATATCGACGCCGGCAAGACGACGACGACCGAGCGGATGCTCTTTTATACGGGTATG
>CAZFZU010000072.1:0-13545 GCA_964523615.1 uncultured Eubacteriales bacterium
CGGCCCAGGTTGGCCTTGAGATAGCGGCCGGCCTCGAGAACGGCGGCCTGGCCGGCCCGGGAACGGTCGTCGGGAGCGCCCATGGGAAGTCCATAGTATCAATTCGGCCCCGGGGTGGCAACCGGAGCGGGGCGGCCCAGGCCACTCGGCCCTGAACGGAACTCCCGGGTATCCGTAGTATAATAGACGAACGACTGCATACACCGAGGAAAGGCGGATCCCCATGCCCGAAAAACAGAGCTTCTTCAAGCGGCGCAAAAAGCCGATCATCATCCTGGCCGTCCTTCTGGCCGTGGGGGCCCTGGTCATGGGCAACCTGCGCTCGAAGCGCGAGAAGTCGGTCCGGGTCACGGTCGAGAAGGCCGCCAAGCAGGACCTGACCTCCATCGTCTCGGCCTCCGGCGAGATCAAGCCCAAGAAGAACATCAATATCAGCGCCCAGGTCCCCGGCCGGATCATCAAGATCGGCGTCATCGAAGGTCAGGAGGTCAAGGCCGGCGACTTCCTGCTCAAGCTCGACTCGACCCAGTACGAGGCCAACGCCGACCGCGACCAGAACTTCATCCGGGCCGCCAACGCCGACCTCATCCAGGCCGAGGCCCGGCTCCAGCGCGACAAGAACTCCTACGACCGCCAGCAGAAGCTGTTCGAGGAAGGGGTCATCTCCAAGGAACAGGTCGAGGCGGCCCAGGCCCAGTACGACGTCTCCGTGGCCCAGGCCAACGCCATCCGCTTCCAGATCAAGCAGGCCGAGGCCTCGCTCAAGAGCACCGTCGACAACCTGGCCAAGACGACCTACAGCTCCCCCATCGACGGCGTCATCACCAGCCTCCGGGTCGAGGAGGGCGAGGTGGCCATCATCGGCACGATGAACAACCCCGGCACGGTCCTGCTGACCATCGCCGACCTGTCGGTCATGGAGGTCGAGGTCGAGGTCGACGAGACCGACGTCGTCGGGGTCCAGATGGCCCAGACCGCCAAGGTCCGGGTCGACGCCCTGCCCGAAACGGTCTTCACCGGCCAGGTCACCGAGATCGGCAGCTCCGCCCTCCAGCAGTCGACGGGCGTGGCCGCGACCCAGGAGTCCAAGGACTTCAAGGTCGTCGTCACCCTCGACGACCCTTCCCACCGGCTCAAGCCCGGCCTGTCCGCCTCGGCCGACATCGTCGTGGCCGAGCGGAAGCAGGCCCTGGCCGTGCCCATCTCGGCCCTCGTCCTGCGCGACAAGCCGCAGGCCGACCCCAAGGCCCCGGCCGGGGCCAAAGAAGAGGAGGGCGTGTTCCTCGTCGAGAACGACCGGGTCAAGTTCGCCCCCGTGGTCAAGGGCATCACCGGCGGCATGATGATCGAGATCGTCTCCGGCCTCCAGGAGGGCCAGCCCCTGGTGACCGGGCCCTACGCCTCCCTGCGCGAGCTCAAGGACGGCGTCCTCATCAAGACGGAGACGAAGAAGGACGAGCCGGTCAAATGAGCGGCGCCGAACCCGTCATCTTCGCCGAGGACCTCTGGCGCGTCTACGAGCTCGACGAACAGAGGGTCGAGGCCCTCCGGGGCGTTTCCCTGACCGTCGAGCGCGGCGAGTTCGCCGCCATCATGGGCCCGTCCGGTTCGGGCAAGTCGACCCTGATGAACCTCATCGGCTGCCTCGACACGCCGACCTCGGGCACCTACCGTCTCAACGGCAAGCTCGTCAGCGCGATGTCCGAGGACGAGCTGGCCTTCACCCGCAACCGCGAGATCGGCTTCGTCTTCCAGGTCTTCAACCTCCTGGCCCGGGCCTCGGCCTTCCGCAACGTCGAGCTGCCCCTCGTCTACGCCGGGATGAGGAAGGCCGAGCGCGAGGAGAAGGCCCGCAAGGCCCTGGAGCGGGTCGAGATGAAGGCCCGTATGTCCCACAAGCCGGCCGAGCTCTCGGGCGGCGAGCGCCAGCGCGTCGCCGTGGCCCGGGCCCTGGTCAACGAGCCCTCGCTGCTTCTCGCCGACGAGCCGACCGGCAACCTCGATTCCCGGACCGGACGCGAGATCCTCAACCTGTTCCACAAGATCCACGGCCAGGGCAACACCATCATCATGGTCACCCACGACCGCGAGGTCGCCGATCAGGCCCAGCGGATCATCCACATCCGGGACGGCCGCATCGAGAAGGACGAACGGAAAGGAGCCTGACGATGGGCCTGCTCAAGCGCCTGCCCGGGGTCTTCTTCGAGCCCCGCCCGACCTTCGAGGGCATCGCCGCCCGCCCGGTCTGGATCGACGCCCTGGTCGTCGTCCTGCTGGCCCTCATCGCCTTCAACCTCGTCGTCGCGCCGCTCCTGCAGAAGGACCAGCTGTCGCTGCTCAAGGACAACGCCGCCCTCCGGGAGCGCATGGGCGAGGACTCCTACGCCAAGATGATCGAGCGCACGGAGCACCCGTCCCCGGCCGGCCGCATCGTCCAGACCTTCGTCATCACGCCGCTCTACTACCTCGTCGCCATCCTCCTGCAGAGCCTGTTCCTGCTCGTCCTGGGCCGCTTCATGTCGACCCAGGGGACGTACGTCCAGGTCCTGGCCGCCCTCGTCCACGCCAGCTTCATCGACAAGCTCCTCGGCAACGCCGTCCGCCTCGTCCTCGGGCTGACGCGCGGCTCGCTCATGCAGACCTCGACCGGGCTGGCCCTGCTCTTCCCGAGCCTCGAGGTCACTTCGACGGCCTATATCGTGCTGGCCCAGTTCGACCTCTTCCAGCTGTGGATGTTCGGCGTCCTGGCCTTCGGGCTGGCCGCCATCTTCAAGGTCACGCTGAAAAAGGCCCTGGTCCTGTCCTACGGGCTGTGGTTCCTCAAGGCCCTGGTCAACATCGGCATGGGCCTCATCGGCACGGCCTTCCTGCGGTAAATTGACTTCCCGCCGTCCCGCTTATACATTAGGGACATGGACGACTGGTTCGCCTCGGCCGAGTTCGCCCGCGCCCCGCTGGCCCGGGTCCTGGCCGAGATCTGGCGGCAGGGGCTGAGCGGCTCCCTCTACGTCCGTTCGGACGGCGTCCCCCAGTGCCTGTCCTTCGAGCGGGGCGCCCTGGCCCTCGACTCCGTGTCCTTCGAGGAGAAGGACTTCCTGCGCTTCCTGCTGACCTCTGGCGAGACGGACCTCATCTCCCTGACCCGGGTCGAGGAGCACGCCCAGCGGACCGACGGCTCGACCCTGCGGGCCCTGGTCGAGACGGGCGCCGTCGAGCCGGAGCGGCTCTGGCGCCTGCTCGAGGCCCACGCCCGCGGCGAGGCCCTGGCCCTGCTCGCCGGCGGCGGCGACGAGCGCGAGTTCCACACCCGGAGCGGCCCGCCGAGCCGCGTCTACGTCGAGTCCATCGACGTGCCCGGGCTCATCCTCGAGGCCGCCCGGTCGGCCAAGGACGACACCGCCCTCGACGGCGTCTTGCCCGGCCCCGGCGAGACCGTGCGCCGCCTGCACGCCGGCGCGCCCGACGCCTTCGGCCTGTCCCTGACCGAGCGCTACGTCCTGGGCCTGCTCGACCCGCCCCGCACCCTGGCCGAGGTCTGCGGCGACAGCGACGCCGGCGAGGAGGCCACTCGCCGGGCCCTGTTCGCCCTCATCCTCCTCGGCCTGGCCGGCACGGCCGCCCCCAAGCCCAAGACCGGCAAGCTGGCCCCCGAGCTGGCCCTGGCCGGCATGGACCGGCTCCTGGCCGTCTTCAACGCCAAGGCCGCCTTCGTCTTCAAGCACGTCTCGAAGGAGGTCGGGCCGGTGGCCTTCACCCTGGTCGGCAAGGCCGTCGACGAGGTCCGCGGCCGGCTCGACCCCGTCTTCCAGACGGCCGAGCTCAAGCCGGACGGCCGCCTCGAGCCGCGCTCGCCGCTCAAGGTCAGCGCCAACATCGCCGGCGACGAGACCCGGCTCGGCATGCTCCGCAGCATGGACGAGGTCCTGGCCGCCGAGCTCCTGGTCGTCAAGAAGACCCTCGGCCCCGAGCAGGAGGCGGCCCTCGTCCGGGCCCTGGAGAAGATCGGGGAGGCCGTATGAGGCGCCGCCAGCTCCTGGCCATGCTGGTCTTCGCCTCCCTGCTGGCCCTCTGGGTCCTGATCCAAATTGGAACCTGAAGCCCCCGTCCTCGTCGTCGTCCTCGGCCCGACCGCCGTCGGCAAGAGCCGCGTCGCCGTCGACCTGGCCCTGCGCTTCGGCGGCGAGGTCATCGGCGGCGATTCCATCCAGGTCTACCGAGGGTTCGACATCGGCACCGACAAGCCCTCGGCGGCCGAGCGCCGCGGCGTCCCCCATCACCTCATCGACACCGTCGACTCGTCCGTCCAGTTCACAGCCGCCGATTTCGTCCGCGAGGCCCTGGCCGCCGCCCGGGACATCGCCGCCCGCGGCCGCCTGCCCATCGTCGCCGGCGGCACGGGCCTGTACCTCAAGGCCCTGCTCGACGGCCTGTTCCCCGGCCCCGGTCGCGACGAGGCCGTGCGGGCGGCCCTCGAGGCCGAGGCCGAGGCGAAGGGCCTGGCCGCTCTCCACGCGCGCCTGCGGCAGGTCGACCCGGACTACGCGGCCAAGGTCCGGGACCGCGACCAGGTCCGCATCGTCCGGGCCCTGGAGGTCTACGAGACGACCGGCCGGCCCATCTCGGCCCACTTCCGCGACACGGCCTCGCCCGTGGCCGGCCGCCGGGTCGTGCGCCTCGGCCTGCGCCTCGACCGGGCCGACCTCGTCCGGCGCATCGAGGCCCGGGTCGACCGCATGTTCGCCCGCGGCCTCGTCGACGAGGTCCGCGGCCTGCTGGCCCGCGGCGTGCCGGCCGGCGCCCCGCCCTTCCGGGCCCTGGGCTACCGCCACGTCGTCCGCCACCTCGAAGGCGCCCTGTCCCTCGAAGAGGCCGCGGCCCTGACCAAGACGGACACGCGGCAGTACGCCAAGCGCCAGATGACCTGGTTCCGCAAGATGGACGGCGTGGCCTGGTTCTCGCCGGACGACGGCCCGGCCCTTGAGGAACACCTCCGAAACCGATTACAATAGGCTCCCGGCCCGATATGGAACGCGCGCTCCTGGTCAACGTCGCCTCGACCAAGTCCGAGAAGGACGAGGCGGAGGCGTCCGTCGAGGAGCTGGCCGGCCTGGCCGTCGCCGCCGGGGCCGAGGTGGCCGGGCGCGTCTTCCAATTCCGGCCCCGCCTCAATCCCCGCTGGCTCGTCGGCGAGGGCAAGGTCAAGGAGATCGCCCAGGCCGCCCGCGAAGCCGGGGCCGAGATGGTCATCTTCGACCGCAACCTCAACGCTTCCCAGCAGCAGAACCTCGAGGAGGAGATCAAGGTCAAGGTCGTCGACCGGACCCAGCTCATCCTCGACATCTTCGCCCAGCGGGCCCGGACCAACGAGGGCAAGCTCCAGGTCGAGCTGGCCCAGCTCAGCTACCAGCTGCCGCGCCTGCGGGGCAAGGGCCTGAGCCTGACCCAGCAGGGCGCCGGCATCGGCACCCGCGGCCCGGGCGAGAAGAAGCTCGAGGTCGACCGGCGCCGCATCACCGACCGCATCACCAAGCTCAAGCGGGACATCGACGCCCTCGGGAAGCGCCGCTCGAGCCAGCGCCAGGGCCGGCGCAAGAGCCCCGTCCCGACGGTCTCCCTCGTCGGCTACACGAGCGCCGGCAAATCCACTCTTTTCAACCTCTTGACCGACGAGAAACGCTACACCTCGGCCAACCTCTTCTCGACCCTCGACCCGCTCCTGCGGCGCGTCTCCTTCCCCGACGGCGCCTTCTTCTTCCTGACCGACACGGTCGGCTTCATCAAGAAGCTGCCGGTCGAGCTGGTGACCTCCTTCCGGGCCACGCTCGAGGAGGTCGGCGAGGCCGACTGCGTCTGCCACGTCGCCGACGTCGCCTCGCCCGCCGCCGAGCACCAGCTCGGGGCCGTCGAGGCCATCCTGGCCGACCTCGGCGTGGCCGACGTCCCCGTGGTCAAGGTCCTCAACAAGATCGACCTCCTGCCGGACGACGAGCGGGCCCTGCTCCTGCGGCGAAACGCCGAGGCCGGGACCCGGACCGTGGCGATCTCGGCGCGAACGGGCGAGGGCGTGCCCGAGCTCATGGCCCGGCTCCGCGAGGTCCTGTTCGGCGGCTACCGGCTCTACCACATCCGCGTCCCCCGGGAGACGCGCGAGATCGCCGATTCCCTGCCGCTGCGCTCGCTGGTCCTCAAGCGCCGCGAGAGCGCCAGCCACGTCGAGTTCATGGTCATGGCCGAGCCGGCCGGGATCGTCAATTTCCTGCCCTACCTCGAGCAAGGAGACGCGTCATGGTGAAACGGATCGCCGTCGTCGGACTGGCCCTTCTCGGCGCCTGGTCCTGCGCCACCGCGCCCGTCGCCCCGCCGGCCTTCTTCGTCGAGGACCTGCCCGAAACGGCGGCCACGCGCCTCAAGCTCGACGACCGCATCGCCGCCGAGGACGCCTGGGACGCCCTCAAGACCAACCGGCCCGAGCTGGCCCGCAAATACCTGCTCAAGCTGGGCACGGCCAATCCCGTCCGCGAGGCCGGCCTGGCCTACGTCGACCTCATCGCCGGCGACCTCGCCGCGGCCGAGGCCCGCTTCAACTCCTCGGTCTCCATCACCCCCGACATGATCCCCTCGCGGGTCGGCCTGGTCCAGATCCACGAGTCGCGGCGCGACCGCGACAAGGCCTTCGCCGAGCTCAAGGAGATCCTGGCCCGCGCCCCCGGCCACCGCTGGGCCGCGCCCCGGTTCGAGGCGCTCAGGGCCGACCTCGTCCGCGAGGCCACGGCGGCCGCCCGCGCGGCCTACGCGGCGGGCAACCGCGAGACGGCCAAGCGCGAGTTCCTCAAAGTGCTGGCCTACGCGCCGGAGTCGCCGGCCATCCACCTCGAGCTGGCCCGCCTCCTGCGGCAGGAGAAGAACGCCGCCGCGGCCCTGCCCCACTACCGGGCCGCCGTCGAGGGCCAGAAGGCGGACAAGGCCCTCCTGCGCGAATACGCCGAGTTCCTGGCCGAGGCCGGCGAGCTCGGCCTGAGCCTGGAGATCCTCGAGCGGCTGGCCGCGGCCGAGCCCAAGGACGCGGCGGTCGGCAAGAAGGTCGAGGAGATCAAGTCCAAGCTCGGCGTCTACGAGCTGCCCAGCCAGTACGACGCCATCCCCGGTTTGGAAGCCGTCACCCGCGAGGACCTGGCCGCCCTCATCGGGGTCAAGTTCGGCGACTTCCTGGCCGCCCCCGGCCCGCGGACGGAGATCCTGACCGACATCGCCACGTCCTGGGCCCAGCGCTTCATCGTCAAGGTGGCCTCGCTCGAGATCATGGCCGGCTCGGTCAACCACACCTTCCAGCCCCGCCGCATCATCAACCGGGCCGACCTGGCCGACGCGGCCGTGCGGCTCATCGGCGTCCTCCAGCAGCGGGGGGCCAAGTTCGTTCCCCTGGTCGAGACGCGCCGCCTCCAGATCGCCGACGTCGGCCCGGACAATTTCTACTACGCCTCCATCTCCAAGGCCCTCGCCTACCAGGTCATGGCCCTGACCCCCGAGCGGGCCTTCGAGCCCGACCGGACCGTGTCCGGCGCCGAGGCCGGCCGGGTCCTGGACATCATCCTGGGGCTGGCCAAGTGATGGAAAGGAACGGCATGAGCGGCAGGCGCGATATCCTCACGGTCCCCAACCTCCTGTCCCTGGCCCGCATCGTCCTGACGCCGGTCTTCGTCCTGATGATGGTCCAGCACCGGCCCTGGCCGGCCTTCATCGTCTTTCTCGTCGCCGGGGCGACGGACGCCCTCGACGGCTTCACCGCCCGCGCCCTGAAGCTCAAATCGACCCTGGGCTTGTGGCTCGACCCCATCGGCGACAAGGTCCTGTTGACGGCCGCCTTCGTCGTCCTGACCCTGCCCGCCCTGGCCAAGCCGAACGCCCTGCCGCTCGGACTGACGGTTCTCTGCATCGGCCGGGACGTGGCCATCGCCTTGGGCGCCCTGATCATCATCCGGCGGCGGGGCAAGCGGACCTTTCCGCCCACGCTGGCCGGCAAGGCCAGCACGATCTGCCAGGTCGTCGTGCTCTACTACGTCCTTTACGCCAACGCCGCCGGCCTGTCGCCCTTGGCCCTGCGCTGGTGTTACCTGCTCACGGCCCTGCTGACGGCCGCCTCCTGGGTCCAGTACGGCTTCATCGGCGTCCGCATGCTCCGCGAGGGGCGTCCGGCCGCCTAGCCCTTCATCACATCACGAGCGCGACCTTTCCTTCGGCCCGTCCCGATTCGAGATAGCGGACGGCCTCGGCGGCCTCTTCCATCGGGAAGCGCTTGTCGAGGATGGCCCGGACCGCTCCCGCTTCGGCCAGCTCGCGGACCGCGAGCATGTCCTTGAGGCCTCCGGGCGCCAGCGCGCAGACGACCCGCCGGCCGCGGGAAAAGGACGTCCGGGCCATCGCCAGCAAATGGCGGCTCTTGAAGCTGGCGCAGAGGAGAACGCCGCGGGGCGTCAGGACGCGCTTGACCCGGGAGATGGGCGCCCGGCCCAGGACGTCCAAGACGACATCGTAAGTATCGGAGCCGCGGGTGAAGTCCTCTTCGGCGTAGTCGATAGCCCGGTCCGCGCCCAGGGCCCGGACGTAGGCGAGCCGGGGACCGCCGCAGACCGCGGTCACGTCGGCCCCGAGACGCTTGGCGATCTGCACCGCGGCCGAGCCGATGCCGCCGCTGGCCCCGTTGACGAGGATCCTCCGCCCCGGCCGGAGGTCCACCCGGCGAAGGAGGGCGAGGGCCATCACGGCCCCGTAGGGGATGACGGCGGCCTCTTCGTAGGACAGGTTGGCGGGCTTGAGGGCCGCCGCCGCATTCTCCGGGAGGCGGATGAACTCGGCGTGGGCACCGAAGCGCTCGCCGGTGTAACCGAAGACCGCGTCGCCGGGCTTGAAGCGGGTGACGTCCCGGCCGGCCGACACGACGTCCCCGGCGAACTCGTTGCCCAGGACGCGGACCCGGGGCTTCCTCCAGCCGATGGCCATCTTGGCGAAGAGCCAGAACAAGAACGGCATGTTGAAGCCGCGGGGCGTCACGGACCGGAAGCTCCGGGCCATGATGTCCCCGAAGTTGACGCCGGCGGCCCGGACCCGGACGAGGACCTCGCCGCGCCGCGGCTCGGGCCGCGGGACCTCGCCGGTCCGGAGGACGTCGGGAGAGCCGAATTCGGTGTAGACGACGGCTTTCATGGTCTTCCTCCCTGCGAGGCTCGCGCTCCCGCCAGTCCCGCGCCTGGGGCGCGGGCGGCCCGCTCCATGGGCAGGATGCAGCCGTGGACGAAGCGATTATTGGGGACTTCGATGCCGAGCTCCGCGGCCAAGCGGACGACCGTGCCGTTCTGGTACTCGATCTCCGACGGCCTCCCCTCCATGACGTCCCTGGTCAAGGACGAAACGGAATCGTAAGGGTAGGAGTCGATCAAGGCCATCGTCTCGTCGACGAGGCCGGGATCTCTCAGGATCCCCAGCCGCGACGCGACCGCGTCGATCTCGGACAGCAGCCCTCTCATCAGAGCCCGTGTTTCCGCCATCTCCCGGACGACGCCGTAGGGCGACCGGGCCAAGGCCAGCAAGCCGCTGACGCAGATGGCCATGAACTTCTTCCAGAGCGCCGCGCGGATGTCGTCCTCGAGGAGCACGGAGATCCCGGCTCCCGCGAGGCAGTCCCGGATCGCCAGGCATCGGCCCGTCCTTCGCCCGTCCAGCTCGCCGAAAGCGATGAAGGGCTCGAGGCCCGAATGGAGGATCACGCCGGGCGACTCGATCCGGCTGAGGATCCGGCAGAGGCCGCCGACGACGCGCCCGGGGCCCAAGGCCTCTTCGACCTCTTGGGCGGCCATGACGCCGTTCTGCAGCGGCAGGACGGTCGCCCGGTCGCCGATGGCGCCGCGCAGCTCGGCGGCGACGCCTTGGACCTGCCAGGCCTTGACCCCCAGGAGGATCAAGTCCGCATCCCCGACGGCGGCGATGTCCTCGACGGCCTTCGCCGGGTCGATCAAGAGATCCCCGAGGACGCTCTTGACGGTCAATCCGCGATCACGGATCGCCCGCCCATGGGCCCCGCGGGCGACGAAGACGACGTCGTTCCCGGCGGCCGCGAGCCGTCCCCCGAAATACCCGCCGACGCCGCCCGCGCCGATGACCGCGATCCTCATGCCCGCCTCCCACCGCATTTCTGATCGACTACCTTGAGCCGGGCGTCCGCCCGGGTCCGCGATCCAGGGATCGTCTCCTTGCCGGTCGGCGCCGCGGCCTTCTTCCAGCCCTCGAAGGCGAGGCGCAGGCCTTCGACCAGGGAGTCCCCGGGGACGTGGCCGCCGCCGCGCAGGACGGCCAGCCGGCAGGACAGGCCGGCCGGGGCGATGAGGTCGCATTGCTCTTTCAGCGCGCCGTTCTGGCTCAGGACGGTGGGCAGGTCGTTCTCGCCCATGATCAGGACCAAGCGCCTGTCCCCGCCTTTGAAGTCGCGGATCCAGGTGCCACGGTTGTCGCGGAGAATGGGAACGGAGAGCGTCGCGCTCGCGGCGATGGTGACGTTAGCCAACGGGGGGCTCTTAAAGAACGCGTAAACCGCGGTGAAGCCCGTGTTGGACGTCCCGTACAGAACGCGGAGCGGCTCGGTCCGGTAGGTCTTCTCGATCCGGGGAACGAGCTCGTCGCCGATAAAGCCAAGGAACGCGTCGGCCCGGCCGCCGTCCTTGGTGCCGTCACCGTAGGTCACGACTTCCGGGAAGATGTCCTTGGAGCGATCGGTGTTGACCACGCCGACGACGATGAAATCGGGGATCTCCCCCAGGAAGGCCGCCTGGCGCAAGCCGCCGATGACGCCCGATGTGAAGTTGATCTCGCCGTCGAACATATAGAGGACGGGATATCTATCGCCGGTCTCGTCGTAGCGGTCTGGTAGCGACACCCAGGCCTCCCGCGTCTCGCCGAGGCGCGCCGAGGCGATCCGCTCGACGCGGACCTGGCTAATGGGCGGGCGGGCGGCGTCGGCGGGGGAAACGCCTTGGGCCAAGGCCGGCGGCCCCAGGATGCCCAGGGCGGCCGTCAAGCCGAGCGCGTGGACGAGACCGGGGAGGTTCACGGTTGTCACGTTTACGCCCCCGCTCCCGTCTACGTCCGCACGTGTTTGAGCGTCGCGCCGGGCTGGCCCGCGTACCGGTCTTGCAGCTTCTTGGCCATGCCGAACGCGATCGGCCAGTCTTTCCAGAACGCCTTGTCGCACGAAGCCAGATCGAGACACTGGACGCAGGATTCGAGGCCGTGGGCCATGGGGCAAGTCCTGACCTCGCACTCGGCCATGCCGACCTTCAAAGGCTTGTCGCCCGGCTTGCAGCCGTGGCAGAAGATCTTGTCGGGATCCCAATCGACCCCGAATTTCTTCTTCATCTCCCACTGCTCGTAGACGGCCTTCTTCCGCTTGACGTCGTTCTCGCGGGTGGCCTTGAACAGCTCGCACTGCTGTTCGCAGTAGGCCTGGGGGATACCGCAATAGCACAGGGCCTTCGGATCGACGGGCTTCGGGGTCTGTCCCGGCTTCGCCGTCGCGCTCTCCTGCGCTCCCGAGATCCGGCTGAAGGCCAGCAGGGCGCAGCAGGCGCCGCCGCATTTCGCGCATTGTCCGAGGAAATTCCGCCGACTGAGCTTATCGTTCATGGTGTTCTCCTTCCGATTGGAGGCATGTTCATCTCCTCGTGATCGTTCCCTTCGAGCGTACCATACGCCCCGGAGCTGGCGCCGGCAATCGGGAAACGGCATGAACTCCCTAATTCATACCGATTCCTGATATAATCCCCTCCCGTCAAGGGCAAAAACCGGTTTGAAGCACTTCAACGTCCTGACCATGGGCCTGATCCTCGTCGTCGGGGTCTGGGTCGTCGTCGAGTTCCGCCAGCGGGCCCGCCTTTTCCCCCAGCACCGCCTGGGCGGCCTTTGGCTCTTCCTGGTCTTCTACAACGCCCTGGCCGTGGTGACCTTTCTCGGCGCCTACGGGCAGAGCAACCTGACCCCGGACCAGCAGGCGGGCCTCTCCTTTTGGTACAGGTTCATCGACTGGCCGGTCCTCGCCGGCCTCGTCCTGGCCGTCCACATCTCGCTCTACGCGTTCATCTTCCGGCGCCGGGACCGGGCCATGCCGCCGTGGCTCGCGCCCGTCGCGGCGGTCTTCGCCGCCGCGGTGCTGGCCTGGTACTTCCTGGCCCTGAGGTTCCCGGCCCTGGCGCCGCCGAGACCGGACAACACCTTCTGGCTCGCGCTCGTCTGGCCTCCGGGACTGCTCGACATGGCCTGTCTCGGCTGGCTCCTGGCTTCGGGCCGGAAGTCCGCCGATCCGGGCCGAAGGAAGGTCGAGGCCGCCTTCGCCTGGCTGTTCCTGGCCCGTTATCCCGTGCACCTTCTCATTACCGTCTGGACGCCGGCCGGATCGGAGATCTGGGCCCTGTCGCTCACCAAGCTCCTCGGCCTATACACGAACCTCGCGCCCCTCATCTGGCTCAAGGTATGGTTCTTGCCCTGGGCGGGCGGCCTCGGCAAGGTTTTGGGCGGACGGTTCGACCTGCCGGCGATCGGGCGGGCCCGCGGCCTCACGACCCGGGAGATGGAGATCCTGGAGTTCATGATCGACGGCAAGAGCTACAAGGAGATCGAGGCGGCCCTCCACATCTCCATCCACACGGTCAAGAGCCACGTCTACAGCCTGTACCGCAAGATGGACGTCAAGAGCCGCCACCAGCTCATCCACAGGATCGGCGTCTACGGCGGCGAGAACGGTCCAGCCCGCTCCGCGTGAGGGCGGTCGTCATCCGCTGTTCAGATCTATTCTATCAAGTGAGTGATCCGGTTTTTGTCAATGAGCTTCCCGGTGTTATAAGGCCGTGTCAACTGATGTTCGCAACTTCGGGGCCATCGTACACTCACTTCAGTTAGCCGCTTGAGCTGTCAGCTCATGGAGCCTGTCCAAGGACCAGAGCGCTTTGTCCTCCCGGATGTAGCTGCGTTCACTCGCCCAGTCCTCCGAGTATTCGATGAGATAGCAGATCGTCAGCCGGACGTAGCTCTCGACCGAGGGGAAGACGCCCACAACCCGGCTCCGGCGGCGGATCTCCATATTGAGCCGTTCCTGCCCGTTGGTCGAGGAGATGCGCTTCTTGTCGACCTCCGGGAAGTCGTAGAAGGAGAGCGAGTCCTCGAGGCCCTCTTCCAAGCAGTGGATGGCCTCGGGGAAGCGCTTCTCGTAGTCGTCGATGAGGGTTGCAGCAGCCCGCCGGGCGCTCTTCTTGTCCGGCTCGAGCCAGATTTGCTTCAGATGGGCCGCGAAGCGGGCCTTCTCCCGGTGCGGCACCTTAGCCAAGATGTTCCGCATGAAGTGGACCTTGCAGCGCTGCCAGGAAGCACCGAGCCACTCCTTGCGGACCGCGGCCTGGATACCGGCGTGGGCGTCGGAGACGACCAGCGCTGTCCTCTTCATGCCCCTGGCTTTGAGCTTCCGGAAGAAGACCCGCCACGAGTCCTCCGACTCGTCGAACATGGGCT
>CAZFZU010000073.1:0-13300 GCA_964523615.1 uncultured Eubacteriales bacterium
CGCCGGTTCCCCAAGTGCGACGAGGCCGACGGCCCCAGTCCCAGGAACGGCTCGTAGCGCCAGTACTTGAGGTTGTGGCGGCACTCCTTGCCCCGCCGGGCGAAGTTGGAGATCTCGTAGCGCGGCAGGCCGGCCTCGGCCAGGGCGCCAGCCATCCGGGCGAAATCGTCGACCGCCGCGTCCTCGTCGACCGGCCGGCGCTCCAGGACCTTCTCGAACGGCAGCCCCTCGACGCTCTCCAGGAAATAGACGGAGACGTGGTCGGGATCGAGCTCGAGCAGGGGGGCCAGGGTCCGCTCGACCGCGAGCGGCGTTTCCCCGGGGACGCCGATCATCAGGTCGAGGGCTAGGGCGTCGAAACCGGCCTCGCGGGCCGCCCGGCAGAAGCGCAGGGCCTCGGCCGCCGCGTAGTCCCGGCCGAGCGTCTTCAGGACGCCGTCGTCGAACGATTGGACCCCGACGCTCAGGCGGGTCACCCCGGCGTCGCGCCAGCCCTGGAGGAAGCCGGTCCGCCCGCCCGAGGGATTGACCTCGACGGTGAACTCGACCGGGTCCAGGTCCAGGCGGTCCCGCAGTCCCCCGACGACCGCCGTGAGCTCTCCCGGCTCGAGAAGGGACGGCGTCCCGCCGCCCAGATAGAGGGTATCGAAACGGAGGCCCTCGGCCGCCGCGGCCGCCGCTTCACGCTCCAGGCCCTCCCGCCACGCCCGCGACCCGCCTGCGCTCCAGGGGACGCTATAGAAGTGGCAGTACGGGCACTTGGCCGCGCAGAACGGGAAGTGGAGGTACAATCCGGCCTTCACCGCGCCTCCGTGCCCCCGGCCCGCTCCGTCCCCGGTCCGGTCAGCGCTGTTCCTCGTAGCCGACGGCCGCGAAGTAGATGGCCCGGTCGAAGAACAGCAGGACCCGGTGCTGCAGGTCCATGGCCTGGTAGAGGTCCAGGGCCGTGTCCAGCAGTCCCGCCGCCTGGATCTTCGTCCAGAGGAGGCGCCGGATGTGGCAGAGCGACAGGACGATCTCGGAGAACGGGAAGCCCTCGCGCCGCCGCTGCCTCCCCAAGGCCGTCCAGTAGCTCTTGACCTCGTCCTTGGTGGCCTCGTGCGAGATCCACTTGCCGAGCTGGCTGTAGACGCGGTAAGCCCGTTTGTAGATCTCCTTCTGGTCGAACCCCTGGTAGCTGGGCATCCGGGGATCGCGCCGGATATCGGCGACGTAGCTCGTCGTCAACTCGTCGGCGCTGCGTTCGATGAGGTCCACCAGCCGCCGTGACGCGGCGGTCTCGAAAAAGACGTCCTCGCCCGATTCGAGCATGGGTCCCCTCCCACTCTCTCCAAGCCCGAAGTTAGCACGCGGCCGGGGCGAAGTCAATAAAAAAGCCCCTCCCCCACCGGGGGAAGGGGCTCCGGACGTTCGTCGAAAGTCCGCTTCGAAGGGGCTACTTCTTCACGGCCTCGGCGTGGGCTTCCTTGGCCTTCTTCATCATGGCCACGTGCTCGGCCATGTGGACCTGGATGGCCTTGGCCACTTCGGGGTCTTTGGACGTGACCTTGAGCGCCGCGCCGTCCTTGGTGTTCTCGACGACGACCTCGATCTTGTCGCCGTAGAGGGCTAGGACGCGGCCCATGCCCATTCCCATCCTCATGGGCATACCCATGCCGGGCGCGCCCATGCGGCCGTGCTTCATGGGCATGCGGCCCATCCGGCCGGCCATCGGCATCGCCGGGGCCATCGGGGCGCCGGCGCCCGCCATGCCGCAGCAATCGCCCTGACAGCCGCCCATAGGCATGCCCTCGACCACCTTGGCCGCGGGCGCGGCCGCGGCGGCCTGGCCATGCATCATGCCCATATGGCCGGCCATGGCCGGGGCCTTGGTTTCGCCCGCCTTAGCCGCCTGGGCCTTGAGATATTTCTCGGGCTCCTTGGCGAAGGCGTCCTTGCAGCCCGTGCTGCAGAAGTAGTAGGTCGCGCCCTTGTAATCGAAGGTGGCCTTGGCGTTGGCCTTGACCACGGTCATGCCGCAGACGGGGTCCACGGCCTTGTCCGAGGCCGCCTGCTGGGCCAGCGCCCCCGCGACGAGGACGAGGGCCAGGGCGGCGAACAGAACGAACGGAACGGAATGCCTGTTGATCTTCATGTCTGCCTCCTATCTCCGAATATTCTATCGGATTGGTCGGATATTGGCAACCCCCACGCCAGGCCCGCGATATCCGGCTGGGCGGCGGAGCCGCTCCGGGCTATAATGGGAGCGGAGAGAGCACAGCCCATGTCCGGCGCCCGTCCCGTCCGGAAAGGCCCGCCCGCGGCGCGGGCCGTTCTCGCGGTCCTTTTCTCCGGGCTCGCCCTCATCCCCCCCGACGCCTCCGGCCGACCCGGCTCGGACCGTCCTAACGCCGCCGCCCTCCTCGTCCGCATCCGCGACGAGGTGCTGGAGCTGCCCCGCTATCCCGGCGAGGATTTCCACCGGGGGGAGTTCCATCTCGGCTACGGCGACGACGACACCAACAAGACCCACGCCGTGGGCATCCTGGTCAAAGATGAGGACGAGGGCGGGGCCCAGCGCATGACCGTCGTCGTCAGCCGCCTCGAGCCCTCGCCCGGAGACCTGCGGGTCTTCTACGCCAAGGAGCCCCGGACGCTCGTTTGCCGCTTCACGGGCAAGGGCGTCGAGGTCCTGCGCTCGGACCACGATGAGAAAGGACTCGAGCCCCTCCTCGCGGACATCCTGAAGGCCGTCGTCGACAAGAAGAATTTGTTGAAGGGCCGCGGCCCCCGCCCCGGCCCGCCTATTTGCCCTTGACGATGGCGATGAGGGCCTCCAGGGCCCGGGGGTCGTCGCACTCGCCCAGCCAGAAGACGGCCTTCTTGCGGACATGCGGGTCGGGATGGGTCTTGGCCAGCTTGATGAGCGGCTCGACGCCGCCGTTGTCCGGCAGCTGCGACAGGGCGAAGACCGCGTGTTCCTGGACCTCGCGGTCGCCATCCGCTCGGGCGAACTCCTCGAGGACCGAGGCGGACTTCTTGGAAGCCATCTGTCCCAGCCAGAAGACGGCCTGCTTGCGGACGTCCCGCTTCTCGGCGCTCCTGGCCAAGCCGATGATCTCGTCGGCCGCGGCCGGCAGCTCGACTTGGCTGATGGCGAAGACGGCCCCCTCGCGGACCTCTTCCGAACGGTCCGTCTTGGCCGCGCGCGTGAGCCGCCGCAGGCCCTCGGCGTCGTTCTGCTGGCCGATCCAGAAGGCCGCGTTCTTGCGCGTCTCGTCGTCGCCGCCGCCCTCCATGACCCCGGCCAGGAACGGGACGACCAAGGCCGGCGTCCCGTGACAGCCCGCCGCCGCGAGCAGGTTCTCGCGCAGGTCGCCCGTCCGGGCCGCGCCGAAGAGCTTTTCGATCAGGGCCAGGCTGCGGTCCTCGGGGGCCTTGCCCAGCCAGAAGAGCGTCAATCCCTCGAAATCGAGGCTCAGGTCGAGGTTGCTCATGCGGACCTCGGCCAGGGCCGGCGGGCGTCCCTGCTCGTACTTGAGGAAGAAGCCGAGCTCTTTGAGGACGATCCTCTCGGGCTTGCCCTTTTCGTCCATCTCGTCGAGCGCGGCCTTGGCCGCCCGCCGGACGGTCTCGCCGTCGGTCGCCGCGGCCGGCGGCTCGGTCTTCCCGGCCAGGATGTCGGCGACGGTCAAGCGACTGCCGGCTCCGGGGGAGCCGTCGAACCACCCGATCCGCGACCGCTCTCCCTGGAGACGGTCGATGGCGTATCCGACCCAGAAGGCCTTGCCCTTGGCCGCCGCGGGCGCCTGCCCCAAGGCCCAAGCCAAGCCGTCAGCGAGCGTCATCGCCGCCCCCGCCGCCGGACGCACGACCGCTTCGGGCGGCCGGACCGTCCGGTGACCGGAGGCCGCCGCCGGGGCGGCCGCGAGCGCCGGAACAAAAGCCAGGGCCAGGACCAAAGACAGGGCCTGGAGGACCCGGCCCGCCATCATCGCGCGCTTCATCGTCGGCCTCCCCTCTCCCGTCCCGCTCAGCCGGCCTTCTTCTCGAGGATCTCGAGCAGGGCGGCCTTGGCCTTGGGCGTCCCGATCTCGCCGAGCGCGGTCACGGCGGCCCGGGCCAGGCGGGCGTCCTTGCCCTTGGCGACCTCGAGCAGGGCCGCCACGGCCTCGTCGCTCTTGGTCTCGCCGAGCGCGAACAGGGCCTGCTCCTTGAGGTTGCGGTCGGTCTCGGACCGCAGGACCTCGAGCAGGACCGGGACGGAGGCGCCTCCCTCCTCGTCGGACAAAGCCATGAGCACGGCCCGGCGGGCCCGCTCGGACTTGGCGTTCTTCATGATGTCGAGCAGGACGTCCTTTCCGACGTCCTCCTTGATCTCGGCCAAGGCGAAGACGGCCATCTCGGCCATCTCGTCGTCGGCTTCGGCGCGGGCGATCTTGACGAGGGCGTCCTTGGCCTCGGGGCCGCCGTGCTCGCCGAGGGCCATCAGGGCCGTCCGGCGCATCTCCGGGTCCTTGGACGAGGCCAGGACCTGCTGGAGCAGGGCCGACGACTCCTTGCCCTCCAGCTCGGCGATCTGGAACAGGGCCGCCCGGGCCATCTCCTTGTCGGACTCGTCGAGGACGATGTCCTTGAGAAGCGGCAGGGTCTCGATGTCCTCGCGCTCGGCCAGAGCGAACAGGGCGGCCCGGCGGATCTCGGAGTCCTTGGCTTCCTTCATGACGCGCCGCAGGGCTTCGGCCGCATCCTTGCCCTCGATCTCCTGGAGGGCGAAGGCGGCCGTCCGGGCCATCTCTTCATCGGGATCGCCGAGCGCGATCTGGACGAACAAGCCGACCAGGCCCGGGTCCTCCGTCTCGGCCAAGGCGAAGAGGGCTTGGCGCCGGAACTCGCCGGGCTCCTTCGAGGCCAGGATGTCCTTGAGCAGCTTGACCGCCTCGGGCCCGCCCTTCTCGCCGACGGCGAACAGGGCGCTGCGCCGGACTTCCTCGTCGGTGTCCTTGAGGGCGATCTGGCTCAGCTTGGCGAAGGCCTCGGGCGATTCCATCTCCTCGAGCATGAAGACGATCTGCCGCTTGAGCTTGGCGCTCGCCGACTTGTCGTAGAGGCCGACGAGGGTCTTGAAAGCCTCCGCGTCGCCGATGTTCTGCAGGGCGTAGAGGGCGGTCATGCGGATGTCGTCCTCGGCGGCGTCCTCGAACGACTCGATGACGGCCTCGTACTCGGGCTTGCCGGCCTTGGCCAGGGCGTGGGCCAGCCGGATCATGTTGGACTTGGCGTCGTCGGCCCACTCGCTCCCCGGATTGCCCTCGACGAACTTCTGGTAGCACTTGAAGACGGTCTCGGCCGCCTGGCCGGTCTTCTCCAGGGCGTAGCAGGACCAGAAACGGGCGTCGTCGAGCCAGGCGCTCTTGGGGAACTGGCGGACGACCTCGTCCATGGCGGTCTTGGCGGCGGCCCACTTCTCCTCGAGCACGAGGGCGTAGGCCTGCTTATAGGCGACGGCGTCCTTCTCCTGGCCGGTGGGGACCTCGGCCGCGAGCGCGGCGGAAGCCGCCCCCAGGCCGAGGGCGAGGACGGCGGCGGCGACGGTTCTCTTGAAGTTGGTCATGGTGTGTCTCCTTAAGCTTTGGATCTATTCGCGTTTCCCGCGCCGGGCTTGGCCGGCGTAGGCGCGGCCGTCCTGGCCCCGCGGCCCAGGCGGTCGAGATCGATCTTGAGGAATATCCCACGGGCGTCGACGCCCTGCTTGACGAGCTCGATGCCCTCGGCGTCCTGGCCGGAGCCCAGGTTGGCGATCTGCAGCATGATGACCTCGAGCTCGGCCACGAGGTCGCGCAGCCTCTTCTGGTCGCGGGCCGTGAGCGACCCGCGCAGGCCCGGGGCCTCGGCGGCCAGGTCGCGCGACAGGGCCCGCTTGCGGTCGAGGTCGAGGGCGTAGGCGTCCTGGACCTCGGGCCGGTAGTTGACGAGGCCGAGGAGCAGGACCTGGGAGCGCTCGATGAAATTCTCGGCCTGGACGACCGCCGGCGAGGGCGCGAGAGCGGCCGCGGTCGTGGTCGCGGGGGCCGGTCCCCGGGACGGGCTGAAGATCCGACTGCCGATGAGGACGCCGACGAGGAGCAGGGCGGCCGCGCCGGCGGCCTGGAGCGACCAGCGCGGCAGGCGGACGCGACCGAGCGCGCTAGCTAGACGGCCGAGAAGCGAGGGCCGTCCGCCCTCCTCGATCGACTCCCAAAGGACGCGGCGCGACAGCCGGTCCCAGTAGCCGTCCCAGAACGCCTGTCCGGGCTCGGGCCGGCGGCGCCTGTCCATGAGGTCGAGGTCGGCGCGCAGGGACTCGCTCGCGGCGGCGCATTCGGGACAGGCGGCCAGATGGCGCTCGAGGCGCTCCCGGCCGACGGCGTCGAGCTCGCCGTAGCGGGCTTCGATCATGAGGTCCCGGCACTTGCGGCAATCGCTCATCGGAGGTCTCCGTGTTCGGCGGCGAGGTCGGACCGGCGGAGCTCCTTCTGGAGCTTGCGGACGGCCCGGAAGAGGTAGCTCTTGACGGAACCGATGGACAGGCCGAGCGACTCGGCGATGTCCTTGAGCATGAGGTCCTCGTAGTGGCGGAGGACGAAGACGGCCCGTTCCTGGGGCGAGACGGCTGCGAGGGCCCGGGCGATGCGCTCCTGGACCTGGCCCGCTTCGGCCATCTCGGCCGGGTCCGGCGGCGGGGCTTGGGAGAAACCCGAACCGCCTCCGGCGAGCCGCTCGAGCGCGTCGTCCCCGACCGGCTCGGGCGCCGCGCCTTTGCGGCGCAGGTGGTCGATCGATGCATTGTAGGTGACCCGGTAGAGCCAGGAGCCGAGGCGGGCGCCCTTACGGAAAGTTTTGAAGGAGCGGTAGACCTTGAGGAAGACGTCCTGGGAGATGTCCTCGGCGTCGACCGGATTGCCGGACATGTCCAAGGCCAGATAGTAGACCTTCTTCTTGTACCGGTCGACGAGCTCACGGAAGGCGCGCTGGTCGCCCCGGGCCATGCCGTCGATCAGCGTATTCTCGTCCATCGGGTCCATAGGTTTCTTTCACCCCCTTAGACGGACCGCCCGGGCGGCGGGTTGGCAAGATATCAAAGTCCGAGGACGGCGGCATAGGCCGCGTAGGCCTGCCCGACCCGCCCGGACCGGGCATCCCCCCTGTGAACGTAGACCCGGTACCGCAGAAAAACGGGGACATCGGCCTCGAGCGAGGCCGTGTCGAGCCCCGGCCAACAGGGATCGATGATGCCGGCGTAGCTGTTCCGCACGAGCCAACGCAGGGGGAAGCCGGGATGGTCGGGCGAGACGAAGACGGCCACTCCCCCTTTCGCTGTGGACAGATCGGCCCAGCGGAACGCGCGGCCGGCGGAGTCGGCCTCGAGCGGTCCTTCGTCGGTGGTCATCGCGGCGCCCTCGAAAAGAGGCTCCCCGGCCGGACCGGACGCCCGGCCGCGAAAGCAGAGGCCGCCGTAGCCCTTGTTCTCCTCGGCGGCGCCGCGCAGGGCGATGGGGCCGCCGACGGGTTTGATGGCGATCTCGATGTCGATGGCCCGCCCGAAGCGCGAGGCGCCGTGGACGCGGATGGCGACCGTTTCGACGGCCACGTCCTCGGCTCCGCCAAGGCGCCAAGCGTTCTCCACGGTGAAGCGGGCCCCGGCGTCGGTGACCTCGCGCTCGACCCAGCGGACGAAGCGCTGGCGCAGGGACGGCCGGGCTGGGTGCCAGGATTGCGTGGGCACGCCGCGGACCGCGACGGCCGGCCAGGCCCAGAAGAGGCCGTGATGGTGGGGGTGGTCGGCGGGGAAATCCTCGGTCAGGACCTCGCCGTCGAGCGAGTAGAGGGGATGGATGTAGCATGACCGGGCCTGCTCCGGGCCGAGCCCCTCGGGGCGCCGGTCGCCGCGGACATAGGTCAGGACCGGCCGGCCGCGGTCGAGGATGGTGAGCTCGCCGGCGGCGCTCCCCTGCTCGGCCTCGGCGAAGCTCATCCGGGAGGCGGGGGTCCGGGCGGCTTTCGTCACCAGGAAGAGCAGGACGGCGGCGAAGAGAACGAGGCAGAGGACGGCCGCCCGGACGCGGCGAGGGGCCGGGACAGGGCGGCGGCGGGTGGTCATCGAAGGCCCCCGCGGGCGTAAGCGGCGTACCGCTCGCGGACTCGGCCGGAGACGGCGTCGCCCCTGTGGACGAGGACGCCGACGCGCTGTGAGAGGGTCTGGCCCGCTTCGAGCGTGAACGGCCGGCCGCTCTGCTCATCGGGACGGCGGGGCCCGAAACAGCCGTATTCGCGGGTCAGCCAGCGACGCTCGCGGCCGTCGGGATACTGGAAGACGGCGACGCCCTCCGTGACGCCGTCCACGGTGTTCGAGCAGTCGATCCACAGGGCGGGCTTCATGTTGGTCGCCTCCTGGCCGGAAGCGCCGGTGTCGGAGACGAGACGGCCGCCGTGCTCGCCGTTCCACGGCGCGTCGAGGCGGAGGAAGGGCCAGGCGTAATGGACGTCGTCGCTGACGAAGGCGACGTCGCCCGCGGCCGGGGTCAGGGCCCAGCGGAGATCGAGGAGGTACTCCCCGGCCCCGAGGCTGTGGACGACGAGGACGCGCGTCTCGCGGAGGACGGCTTGGCCGTCCGACTCCCAGACGAGTTCGGCCGCGACCTCGGCCCGGGCCCCCTTGGCTTCGATCCCGGGGAACGAGGCCAGGCGGACGCGCTCGCGGAAGGGCGGCCCGTATTCGCCGGAGCCGGCTTGGGCCCCCGAGTAGAGGGCGTTGTAGAAGCTCAGGTCGCGGTCGCCGCCCGCGGGCCGGACGGTGTCGGCGAACCAGAACGAGCGGTGGTGGGGGTAGGGCTCGGTCTTCTGGACGAGCAAGTTGCGGCCGGAGGGGGTCCGCAGCGGCCAGTAATGCGGCAGGTCGAGGTCGCCGCCGTAGTTGAAGACGAAGGCCTCGCGGCCGCCGACGAAGACGGTCAGCACGGCGGCGGCGGCGTCGCGAGCGACCGTGACGGCGGGCGGGGCGGCGCAGGCGGCGAGGGCCGCGAGCGCGGCGCTGACCGCGAGAAAGGCGAATCCCGCTGCGGACCGACGGACCGGGACCATCGCCGCCCCCGGCTCACACCTTCCAGGGGGCGCGGTGGGGGTAGTCGAGGCGGCGGTTGGCCTCGTCGTCGCCGGTGAAGGTCTCGGCCTTGGGGTCCCAGGCGAGCTTGCGGCCGAGCTTCATGGCGATGTGGGTCATGATGCAGATCGCGTTCGAGCGGTGGCCGACCTCGACCGGGGCGATGGGGTCGCGGCGGGCCCGGACGGCCTCGAGGAAGTTCTTCATGTGGTTGCCGCTCTGCTCGAGCTTGACGCCGCCCTGGCCGGGCTTCCACTTGAGGATCTCGGGATCGGAAGCCTTGATAGCGCCGCGCTGGACGAAGACCCAGCCCCGGTCGCCCTCGAAGCGGACGCCGGCCGGATCGCCCGTCTCCATGATCAGGCGGACGCCGTCGGCGTAGACGGCCTCGGCCTTGAACTTGGTGTGGACGTCGAACAGGCCGCGGTCGGGGAACTCGGCCGTGGCCTCGACGCTCACGGGCCCGGTCAGCTCCGAGCCGTGGCCCCACTGGGCGATGTCGATCATGTGCGAGCCCCAGCCGGTGATCATGCCCAGGCAGTAGGGCTCGATCTGCAGCCAGCCGGGCCGTTCGTAGCTCGTCTGGGGGTGGACGCGGTCCTCGGCGAAGGGGGCGGCGGCGGTCGGGCCCATCCAGGCGTCGTAGTCGAGGTTGGGCGGCACCGGGGTCGGGCGCGGGTCGCCGGCGCCCTGGTCCTCGGGCAACCAGGCCCGGATGGTGTGGAGCTTGCCGACGCGGCCGTTACGGGCCAGCTCGCAGGCCATGAGGAAATGGATGGAGGAGCGCTGCTGGGAGCCGACCTGGAGGACGCGCTTGCTGCGGCGGACGGCGGCGACCAGGGCCTTGCCCTCGGCGATGGAGTAGGTCAGCGGCTTCTCGAGATAGATGTCCTTGCCGGCCTCGGCCGCGGCCACGGCGTGGGCGGCGTGCCAGAAGTCGGGCGTGACGATGAGGACGCCGTCGAGGTCCTTGCGGGCCAGGAGCTCGCGGAAGTCGCGATAGGCGGCCACGGTGCCGGCCGCGTCCTTGCCCGTCTCGAGGGTGTAGATCTTCTCGGCCAGCCACTGGGCGTCCTGGAGCCGGTGCGAGTCGGCGTCGCAGACGGCCGTGACCCGGGCCCCGGCCTCGAGGCCGCGGTAGATGAGCTCCTGCATGTCGGCCTGGCCCTGGCGGCCGACGCCGATGCAGCCGAACCGAAGGGTGTCGCTCGGAGCCGGCCTGGCGAAGACGGACGAAGGGACGATGGCGGGGGCCACGGCGGTCGCGGCCGCGGCCTTGATGAAGTTCCTGCGGTCCATGAGCGCCTCCCGGCCCGAATGTATACCCCCAACCTCTCCCCTGTCAATAAATGGGGCCGTTTCTATTTATTCTTTTCATTTGATGAAAATGAGATGAATAAAATAAATAGAAACGGCCCCATTTCTATAGCGAGGCGAGCTTGACGGCAGCGCCGACGGCGACGGCCAGGATGGCCAGGACGAGCAGGACGTTCCAGACGGCCCCCTTGAGCCCGCGGTTGACGTCGTCGCCGAGATAGCTCCGCTTGTTCTGGAGGATGAAAAAGGCGACGTAGGCGATGGGCATCATGACCAGGGCGACCGACGAGGCCAGGACCGGCAGCCAGAACGGCGTCGAATAGAAAGCGCCCAGGATGCCGATGTTGGCGACCATGGTCGCTGCCCGGTAGCGCCACCCCGACGGCTCGAGGCCCAGCATCTCGCACAGGACGAAGCCGCAGATGACCATCTCGATGGCCAGCGTCGTGAAGCACATGCCCAGGACGCCGAGCGAGAAGACGACCCGGCCGACGGCCACCCCGGCCACCGGCGCCAGGGCGTGGGCGGCGTCGACGGCCTCGCGGACCCGGATGCCCTGGACGTGGAGCGTGTTGGCGCAGGCCACCACGACCAGCCCCGTCGTCAGGACGAAGGGGGCGAACATCGACACGGCCAGGTCGAAGTTCTTGAGGCCGCGGTGCTCGCGGCCCCAACCGCGAGCCAGCAGGGTGTAGGGGTAGAGGAAGGTCATATTGACACCGACGGCCGCGCCGAGGGCCCCGAGCACGATGGTCAGGCCCTCGCGGTCGCGCGGGACGTGGAAGCCGAAGAGGCCTTTGAAAAGAGCGCCGAGATCGACGCCCGTTTTGAGGACGACGAGGAAGAAGAAGAAGGCCATCAGCAGGACGAGATATTTCAGGGCCCGCTCGAAGAGCCGCACGGCGCGGCGGCTGCCCCGACCGTAGCTCCAGCACAGGGCCGTCGCGGCGGCCAGCAGGGTCAGGGCGATGGGCAGGCGCGGCATGGCGACGCCCGCGACGGCGAACATGTCCCGGGTCACGCTCGTGGCCAGGGCGTATTGCGGGAATTGCCAGATGATCGAGGCCACCAGGACGACCGCGCCCCATGCGAAGGCCAGGGCCGGATGGAGGGTCTTGCGGAAGACGTCGTACGGCCGGGCTTGCGTCACCAGGGTCTGGTGGCCGATGGCCGCGAACATGACCACGCCGAGGAACATGGCCACCGGCTGGACCCAAAGGAGGTCGTAGCCGTAGACCGCGCCGGCGAAGATGGACGAGCCGGCCGAGCCCGCGCCGAGGGTCAGGGCGCTCTGGACCCAGCCCGGTCCCGACAGGGACCAAAAGGCGCGCCAGCGCCGCAGACGGCCGGGACGGGCGGCGATCTCGCTCAAGCGGGCTCTCTCCCGCTCGAGGGCCTCGGGATCGCGGGCCACGACCATCGGCAGGCCGCGGCGAAGGTCGGAGCGAGAGTCGGCCACGGGGCGCCCTCCCCTATTTCCGGACCGGGCCGGCGGCCGGGGCCGGGCCCACGGGCGAGAAGTTCGACACCGGGCGTAGGACGCCGCACATCCCGAGCGTCGGGGTCACATCCGGGATGTGGAGGAACGGGGCGGCGCCGCCGGCGACGGCCTCCGGCAGGGCCCCGAGCCGCCCGCGGAGCATTTCGCCCCAGGCGACGGGACCCGACTCGACGGCCCCTGAGAATCCGGCCGACAGCGCGGCCGCGGCCTTTCGGTGGACGGCGACGAAGCGGGCCAGCTCGGCGAAATAGGCCTCCCGGTCCGTCGTCCACAGCGCGACGAGGGCCATATAGGCTTTCACGGCCGCGTCCCGGCGGTCGAGGGCGCCCCTGAGCCCCTGCTCCTTGGCCAGACCGGTCAGACGGGCGAACGCGGCCGGATCGTCGTCGACCCCCCGGCCGAAATAGATGCGGGCATCGCCGCGTTCGGCCAGCCCGGCGTTGCCCATGACGACGAGGAGGACGAGCTTTTCGCCGTTGACCAAGCGGTGGAGGGTGCCCGGCGGGAACTGGACGTAGCGGCCGGGCGTCAGATCGACCGTGCGAAAGCCGTTGGCCGCGTCGTGGAGCTCCACGGCGCCCTTGCCGCTGAGGACATAATAGCCCTCGTCGGTCACGGCATGGACATGCGGCGAGCCCGACATGCGGCCGTCGGGGCCGGGCCGCTGATCGTAGACGGTCAGATGGGTCAGGCCGATGCCGCCGATGAGATCGTCCGCCGCGGCCGGCGAGGGCGACGGGCGGGCGGCCGGGACGGCGACGAGGAGCGCGACGGCCGCGGCCGCGAGCATGACCGGCAAGCGGGCTTCGATCGGGACGTTCGAATGGCGCATGGGACGGACCTCCTCACACGCCTATTGTTGTATCAAATAATGGGGACGTTTCTATTTATTTTTTTCATCTGATGAACGCCAGATGAACAAAAAAAACGGAAACGGCCCCATTAATAGGAGCCGACGAGGGGGGGCGGGGCGAAGGTGTCGATGCCGGCGCCCTTCGGCTTGGCCGTCCGGGCCCGCAGCTCGACGAGCTTCTTGCGCGCGGTCATGACCTCGGGAACGCGGTGGTCGCCCTGCTTCCAGAGCGCCGTGAGCGGCTCCAGCTGTTCCACGGCCCGGTCGAGGTCGCCCCGGCCCTCGTAGATGAGAGCCAGGCGCAACCGGGCGAACGGATGGATGAGGGCGCCCTCGCGGGCCCCGGCTTCGGGCGAGACCAGGCGCTCGTATTCCTTGACGGCCTTGTCCTTGTCGCCCCTGGCCAGGAAAGCCCGGGCGGCGAAGTCGTACTGGAAGGGCAGGTTCAGCCCCTGCACGGTCATCTCGACGCTGAGGTCGATCTTGACGGGCGGCGCCGCCCGGAAGACCT
>CAZFZU010000074.1:0-10580 GCA_964523615.1 uncultured Eubacteriales bacterium
AGGCCAGCAGGGAAACCACGGCCCAACAGGCGGCTCGGGGGATTCGCATCGCCCGTTAGTTATAGGCGATTCCGGCGCCCCCCGTCAAGCCGGTCCGGCCGCCGGGCGGCCAACATTCCGGTTGCCAACGGCCGGGGGTTTCTGCTAGTTTATGGGGCGAAACGAGCCCTTGAGACCCCCATGACCATCGAACGCGACGCCCGCCTCCGCGAAGTCGAGAGCTGGGGCGGCTATTTCCGGTTCGCGATCGACGCGCCATCCCTCGGCGCCGGCGCCAAACCCGGCCAGTTCGTCATGGTCAAGGTCTCCGATGGCGACTCCCCCCTGCTCCGCCGGCCCCTCGGCATCCACGACGCCGGCCCGGGCGGCATCGAGCTCTTCTTCGCCGTGGCCGGCCGGGGCACGGAGATCCTGGCGCGGAAGAAGCCGGGCGACCGGCTGGACATCATCGGGCCGCTCGGGCGGGGCTTCACGGTCGAGGCCGCGCCGAAGGGCGCCCGGGCCCTCCTCGTCGGCGGCGGCCGGGGCATCGCCCCGCTCGCTTTCCTGGCCCGGACCCTGGCGGCGGCCGGGGCCAAACCTGTCCTTCTCTACGGCGGGCGAGCGGCCGCCGACATCCCGCTCCGCGGCCGGCTCGAGAAGGCCGGGCTCGAGGTCCTCTGCTCGACCGACGACGGCAGCGTCGGCTTCGCCGGTTTCGTCACCGCCCTGGCCGACCGGGAGATCGGGAAAGACAAGCCGGCGTTCGTCTACGCCTGCGGCCCGGACCCGATGATGAAGGCCCTGGCCGCGGTCACGGCCCGGCACGGCGTCCCGGCCGAGTTCTCCCTCGAGTCGATCATGGGCTGCGGCGTCGGCGCCTGCTGGGGCTGCGTCCACCGCATCAGGACCGAGGCGGGCGACGGCTGGGTCAAGATCTGCGAGGAAGGCCCCGTCTTCCCCGGGGAGCGCGTGATATGGCCGTGACCGCCCCGCCCGTCGACCTGTCCGTGGACCTGGGCTTCCTGAAGCTCCGCAATCCCGTCCTGACGGCCAGCGGCACCTTCGGCTACGGCCTCGAGTTCGAGCCCTACCTCGACCTCGAGAAGCTCGGCGGGTTCGTCGTCAAGGGCCTCTACTACGGGCCTCGCGAGGGCAATCCCCCGCCGCGCCTGGTCGAGACGGCCGCCGGCCTCATCAACGCCATCGGCCTGCAGGGCGTCGGCGTCGAGGCCTTCGCCGCCAAGGTCCTGCCCAAGCTGCGCGGGCTCGACACGGCCGTCATCGTCAACGTCTGCGGCGCCGACGACGACGAGTACGCCCGGGTCGTCGAGTTCCTCGACCGCCAGGAGGGCATCGCCGCCTACGAGCTCAACATCTCCTGCCCCAACGTCAAGAAGGAGGGGGCCTGCCCGGCCCTCTCGCCGCGGACGACCTACGACCTGGTCAAGCGGATCAAGGCCCTGACGCGGCGCCCCCTCATCACCAAGCTTTCGCCGAACGTCACCAGCATCGTCGAGATCGCCCTGGCCGCCGAGGAGGCCGGGACGGACGCCGTGGCCCTCGTCAACACGTTCTTAGCCCTGGCCGTCGACCTCGAGACGCGCCGGCCCAAGCTCGGCAACGTCTACGGCGGCCTGAGCGGCCCGGCCATCAAGCCCATCGCCCTGCGCATGGTCCACCAGGTGGCCTCGCGCCTCAAGGCGCCCGTCATCGGCATGGGCGGCATCATGACCGGGACGGACGCCCTCGAGTTCATGGTCGCCGGCGCGGCCGCGGTCGAGGTCGGCACGGCCAGCTTCGTCGATCCCGACGCCGCCGTCCGGGTCGTCGAGGGCATGGCGGCCTGGTGCCGGAGCCACGGCGTCGCGGCCGTCCGCGACGTCGTCGGCACGCTCAGGACGCGCTGACAACCTTATAGAGAGAGGATCGCCCCATGACCCCGACCAACGCCGACCGCATCATCATCGCCCTCGACGTCCAGACCAAGGACGAGGGCATCGCCCTGGTCAGCCGGCTCAAGGACGCCCGGACCTTCAAGGTCGGGCTGGAGCTGTTCGCGGCCGAGGGCCCGGCCCTGTTCCGCAAGCTCAAGGCCCTGCGCAAGGACATCTTCCTCGACCTCAAGCTCCACGACATCCCCAACACCGTGGCCGGGGCCGTCCGCTCGGCCTTCAAGCACGGCGTCCAGATGACGACCATCCACACCTCGGGGGGACGGGAGATGATGGCCAAGGCGGCCGAGACGGCCCGCCAGATCGCCGCCGAGACCGGCCGGCCCAAGCCCATCCTGCTCGGGGTCACCGTCCTGACCAGCCTCAAGGGCCCGGACCTCGAAGAGGTGGGGATGAGCGGGGACGTGGCCGCCCAGGTCCTGCGGCTGGCCGGGCTGGCCAAGGCGGCGGGGATGGACGGCGTCGTCTGCTCGCCCCAGGAGATCGAGGTCCTGAGGAAGGAATACGGGCCGGAGCTGCTCATCGTCACGCCCGGCATCCGGCCGGTCTGGGCCGCGGCCCAGGACCAGAAGCGGATCATGACCCCGGCCGAGGCCGTGGCCAAGGGCGCGGACTACCTCGTCATCGGCCGGCCCATCACGGGCGCGCCGGACCCCAACGAGGCCTTCCTCAAGGTCGTCGCCGAGCTCGCCTGACCTATTCACGGATCGAGCCGGCCCCAGATGCGAGGCCCGAGAGGGTGAAGCTGTACTCTTCAGTACTGCGAGCCCCGAGAACGAAGCAGATGGGGCCGGATCGGTTCGCCCGGAGGGTTAAAACGCCCCCCATGAGGAAGACGGAAGAGAACAGGGGGCGTTTAAATGAATAGGCCAGGATAGATCAGAGCCGGCCATAGCGGACGGCGAAGATCACCTTCAGGAACCAGCCCAGGACGGCGAACAGCGCCACGGCCACGACGAAGCTGATCCCCAGGTAGGCGGGGATCTTGTCCTTGGGCGTCTCCATCATCGGCGCGTCGAATCCCAGGTAGAGGACGTAGACGCCGTACAGCATCCCCAGGACGACCAGCGGCGCCAGGCCGGGGACGACATAGAGGACGCCGGCCACCCAGCCCGGGGTCATGCTGTAGGCGGCCAGCTTCAGCGCCGCGGTCATGTTCTTGGTTGAGGCGAAGCTCGGGGCCAGCTCGTTGACGATGAGGGCGAAGAGGTAGACGGAGGCCAGGGCCAGGACGTAGGTCAGGATGGCGTTGGCCAGGGCGCCGCCAACGGGCCAGCGGTAGCGGCCGACCATGGGCAGGCGGGTGCCGACGATGACGTGCCCGACGAGTTGGGCCGCGGCCGGGACGGCCGCCAGGACCATGATGTAGGATTTGAACAGCCCGGGGACGGTGGCCGGCTCGGCCTTGATCCGGGCCCATTCCTCCTTGGGCTTGAGGATGATCGCCTGGACTCTCCGAACGATATCCATGGGGGCCTCCTTCCGCGGTGCGGACCGACTATATACCGGGGGCCGGGAGGAGTCAACGCCCGGCGGACGCCGGCCTCGGCGGGGGCATCAGGCCGGGACGGGGGAAAGTGGAGGCGCGGGTCGGACTCGAACCGACGAATAAAGGTTTTGCAGACCTCTCCCTTAGCCGCTTGGGTACCGCGCCGGTGTCATCATGGACGGAGGAAGATGCTTGGAGCGGGCGATGGGACTTGAACCCACGACCTTCTGCATGGCAAGCAGACGTTCTACCACTGAACTACGCCCGCCCGCTCGTCCTTTTTCAAGGCTAGCACGCCTTAAACTAGCAGAATCCCGGAGGGCTGTCAACCACCGAAAAGCACCCTCTCTAGGGCAAAAAAAATAGGGACACGTAACAAAGGTACATGTCCCCTTGGGAATGGGGGACATGTACCGAAGGTACGTGTCCCCCTGGAGACCGGGATTACTTGGCCAGGTTGATCTGGACCTCGCTGCCGATGTCGACGGCGTCGCGGGCGGCCAGGATCTTGATGGTCGAGGTGGCGCCGCGGACGTCGATGATGATGGCGCTGGCGACGGCCTCGCGGGGGAGGTTCGGCTTGGCCCGGTGGAAGACGTTGAGCTGGTCGCCGATCTGGACGCAGTGCTGGCGGCCCATGTCGATCAGGGCCCACTGGCCGGTGGCCGAGATGTGGAAGTCGTTCTCGATGAAGATGACCTTGCCCTTCTTGCTGGCGTTGGGGTCCATGTCGCCGAAGCCGAGGTCCTTGCCGATCTCGCCCTCGCCCTCCTCGAAGGGCAGGAGGAAATCGCCGACCTTGATGGTGCCGCAGCCCTTCTCGACCTTGGCCGTGGCCATGCCGTCGTCGAGCCGGACGATGCGGGCCCGGCCGTGGCGCTCCATGACCGTGCCGAGCTTGGCCACCTTGGCCCGCAGCCCGACCGTCAAGAAGAGCTGGCCGATCTCGATGCCGTCGGCGGCGCCCTTGTCGATGTAGATGATGTCGCCGTCGCTGAACAGGCTCTTCTCGTTCATCCGCTCGCCGCCGATGATGCGGATGTCGGGCAGGAGCTTGCCTTCCTCGTGCATGTAGAAAGAGCAGTTGAGGTCGGACTCGTTGATGAGCTGGTAGGTCTCGTCGAAGATCTTGGCCTTGCGGATCTGGTCCTGGCCCCCGGGCTGTCCCGGCACGGCCAAGAGCAGGCCGGACAGGGCCAGCAATCCCAGGCATCCGTACAGGATCGGTTTTTGGCGCATCGTCACACCTCTCGGCCGTCGGAGTTCCACCCGGCGTTATTATAGGGGCCGGTCGGAGCGGCTGTCAACACATAGTTAGCACCCGCTCCCGATGGACAAAGGGCCCCGATTTCCATAGAATGGCACCAGCCAATGGATTAGTCGTGCCGCGGGTCCAAATGTCCAAAAAAACGGTCGTCGGCCTGATCTTCGGGGGGCGCTCGGCCGAGCACGAGGTCTCCCTGGTCTCGGCCGGCGCGGTCCACAAGAACCTGGACCGGGAAAAGTACGACGTCCGCTCGATCTACATCGCCCGGGAAGGGCGCTGGAAGCCCGTCGCGGCCCCGTCGTCCGACCTCCGGGCGCTCGAGGCCGGACCGGCCTTCTCCTTCCTGCCCTGGGAGCCCGGCGCCCCCCTCGGCGGGAGGCCGGTCGACATCTATTTCCCCGTCCTCCACGGCCCCTTCGGCGAGGACGGGACCGTCCAGGGCTTGCTCGAGATGGCCGGCGTCCCCTACGTCGGCACGGGCGTCCTCGGGTCCGCGGTGGGCATGGACAAGGCCGTGGCCAAGGCCGTCCTGCGCGACCGCGGCCTGCCCGTCGTCCCCGCGGCCGTGGTCCGTGAGACCGATTGGCGGGCCGACGCCGGCAGGGTCTCCCGCCGGGTCCGCCGGGCCTTGCCCCTGCCGCTCTTCGTCAAGCCGGCCAACCTGGGCTCGAGCGTCGGCATCACCAAGGTCAAGTCCTACGCGGACCTCGGGGCGGCCCTCGACCTGGCTTTCCGCTATGACGCCACGGCCCTCGTCGAGAAGGGCATCGCCGGCCGCGAGCTCGAGGTCAGCGTCCTCGGCAACGAGGCGCCCGAGGCCTCCCTGCCCGGCGAGATCATCCCTTATAACGAGTTCTACGACTACGACGACAAGTACAAGGACGGCCGGACGACGTTCGGCATCCCGGCCCGGCTCGGATCCAAGGTCACGGCCCGCGTGCAGGCCCTGGCCGTGGCCGCCTTCGAGGCCCTGGCCGGCTCCGGCCTGGCCCGGGTCGACTTCTTCCTCGAGAAGGGCACCGGCCGGCTCTACATCAACGAGATCAACACCATGCCGGGGTTCACCGAGATCAGCATGTATCCCAAATTGTGGGCCGTTTCGGGGCTGCCCTTCCCGCGCCTCCTCGACCGGCTCATCGCCCTGGGCTTCGAGCGCCACCGGGCCCGCAAAGCCTGCGTCGAGAGGGCCCGCTGATGCGGGTCCTGGGCATCGACCACGGCGACCGGCACGTCGGCCTGGCCCTCAGCGATCCCCTGCTCATCACGGCCCAGCCCCTCGGCACGTACCGCCTGACGGGCCGCGAGGCCGAGGACCGGCGCTTCTTCCAGGACCTCGTGGCCAAGCACGACGTCGGCGAGATCGTCCTCGGCGAGCCCCTGCGCATGGACGGCAGCGCCGGGACGCGGTCCGCCAAGGCCCGGTCCTTCGCCGCCTGGCTGGAGAAGGCCGTCGGGCGACCGGTCGTCCTGTTCGACGAGCGGCTGACGACCCAGCAGGCCCTCAAGGACCTCGACGACGACCGTCTCCGCGGCCCCAAGAAAAAGGAATGGGAGGACCAGATCGCGGCCGTCATCATCCTCTCGACCTACCTCGAAAGGAAGCGCGGCTAGGCCGATGGTCCTCCGCTCGCTCCGGGCCGCCCTCGGCGTCGCCGTCTTCGCCGTCCTGGCCCTCGGCGGCTGGCTGGCGAAGGAGCTTTCGGCGCCGGCGGCCGCCGCCGCCGAGCCGGCCCTGTTCGAGGTCGGCCCGGGCACGACCGCGCGGGGCGTCCTCGAGTCCCTCCGCGAGCGGGGCTTCGTCCGCGCCGCCCTGCCCCTGCGGCTGGCCTGCCGGCTCTTCTACCCTGAAGAGACCTTCAAGGCCGGCGAATACATGCTCTCCCCCGCCCTCGCGCCGAAGGAGCTCCTGTTCCGCGTCTTCGGCGGCCGCGTCCACCTCCGTCCCGTCACCGTTCCCGAGGGTTTGACCGGGGCCGAGATGGCCGAGCTCCTGCGCCCCGGCGACGCCGCGGGGGCCGAGGCCTTCCGCCGGGCCTTCGCCGACCCGTCGCCCATCGCCGACTGGGACCCGCGGGCCCGCGACCTCGAGGGCTATCTCTTCCCGGAGACCTATCGCCTGCCCCGGAGCGCCTCCGAGGCCGATCTCGTCGCCGCCATGGTCGATGGCTTCCGCCGGGTTTTCGACGAGGACAGGCGGCGCCGGGCCGCCGCGCTCGGGCTGAGCGTGCGCGACGCCGTGACCCTGGCCTCCCTCATCGAGGAGGAGACGGCCGTGCCGGAGGAGCGCCGGCTGGTCTCGGCCGTCTTCCACAACCGCCTGCGGATCGGCATGAAGCTCGACTGCGACCCGACCGTCGCCTACGCTCTCAAGCGCGAGGGCCGGTACACCGGCCGTCTTCTCATCCGGGACTTGGCCTTCCCGTCTCCCTACAACACCTACCTCCACGCCGGCCTGCCGCCGGGCCCGATCTCGAATCCCGGGCTGGCCTGCCTCGACGCCGCTCTCGACCCCGCGCCGGAGAAGGTTCTCTACTTCGTCGCCCAGGGCGACGGAAGCCATTATTTCAGCCGGACGCTGGGCGAGCACAACGATGCCGTGCGACGGTACCGGGCGTTGAAAAATAATTGAAATTTGATATATTACTTCTTCTGTTCCGCCTCCCCGGACGTTGGCGTGAGCATCGAGCGAGGGCTGTAAAAGTCCTTTACACGATCCGCCATCCATCCCCGTGAGAGAGGGCGGCCATGCCGGGAAACTTGGCATGAGAATTGCTCTCTAAGATTGCGGAAGTGAACCAGATGAATATGTCAGGAGGAAAAATGAAGACTTCCCGAACGATCGCGGCCGCGCTCGCGCTCCTTTTCGTTGTCAGCGTCCTCACCGTTTCCGTGCAGGCGGCGCCCGGAATGCAGGGCAAGAAACAGGACCCCAAGGCCGCGGCCAAGGCCCCGGCCAAGTCCGGGATGCCCAAGGAGATCGCGGCTGTGATCCAGGAGGGATTGGCCACCCGTCAGGGCCGTCAGGACATCCCCTTCGGCTTCTTCAAGCAGCTCGTCCTGCCCGCCCGCGACAACAACCTGTATCCCATCTTCTTCATCAAGGCCAAGAACGGCGACCTCGGCTACGCCCCCTCGGCCTCCGGCTCGGGCGACATGGAAGCCAACCTGGTCGCCTTCTTCCAGTTCTTCGAGGCCGCGGCCGACGGCACCCTGGCCCCCAAGATGGGCGGCAAGTCCCAGGTGGCCCTGACCACGCCCGGCGCCGACTACAGCCCCGACAAGGAGGACTGGTACTCCTTCGGCCTGGGCATGCCGGCCGGCAAATACACTCTGGCCATGGTCCTGAGCACCCCCGATATGAAAAAGCTCAGCGTCGCGTATACCGACGTCACTCTGAACGGGCCCGCGGCCTATGAGACCGCCCTCTGGCCGACCGACCCCGTTGTCGTGACCGCCATGGAGCAGGGCGAACAGGACCAGCGGCCGACGCTCCACCGCGGCTACTTCACCTGGGGCGCCATCAAGTTCTCCGCCAACGTGACCGGCGAGATCGCGACCGGCCAGGACCTCGAGGTTTTCTTCTTCGTCCTCGGCGCGGCCTATAAGGACCCCGCCGCGGCCCGTCCCGAGCTCGACCTCGAGGTCAGCTTCGAGGTCCAGGACGAGGCCGGCAAGTCGGCCATCAAGTGGGCCCCCCAGACCTATCAGGCCTACTTCGTCAACCAGCCCCTGCCGCTCGTCCAGACACTGCAGAAGATGGACGAGAAGGGCACGGTCCTGAGCACCGAGAAGAAGCCCCTGGGCGCCGGCAAGTACGGCCTCGTGGCCACCATCACCGACAAGGTCTCCGGCAAGAAGGGCGAAGCCCGGATGGGTTTCACCGTCAAGTAAGCCCGGGTAACGAGAGAAACGGACAGGGCCGCCCCCTGGGGGGCGGCCCTTTTTTTTTGCTTATTTCTTGAGGAAGTCGAGGAGCTGCTTGGCGATGCCGGCCTTTTCGTGGTCGGGCGCGACGGCCAGGAACTTCTCCAGCGCGGCGATGGCCTCGGGCGCCTTGTTCTGGCCGATGAGGATGGTCCCCATCTGATAGTGGGCGTCGGCGTAATCCGGCTTGAGCTCGACGGCCCTCTGGAACTTGGGCAGGGCCGCCTCGGACTCGCCGAGGTTGACCAGGCAGACGCCGAAGTTGTACTGGGCGTCCGGGTCGTCGGGGCTGAGGCCGGCGGCCTTCTCGTAGAAGGGCTTGGCCTCGGCGTACTGGCCGGCCTTGGCCAGGGACTCGCCGGTCTCCTTGTTGGCGCTGTAGCTGTCGGGATTGAGCTCGACGGCCTTCTGGAACTCGGCCAGGGCCTCGGCGGCCTTGCCGGTCTTCTTGTGGGCCAGGCCGAGGTTGAGCCGGTAGGCCCAGTTGGCCGGATCGAGGCCGATGGCCTCGCCGTAAGCGGCGGTCGCCTCTTCGTACTTCTGCTCGGCGAAGAGCTTGTTGCCCTTGAGGAAGGCCTTGTCGGCCGCCGAATAGGCCTTCTCGGCCTCGGCCTCGGCGGATTTGAGCTTGATCTCGAAGACCTCTTCGGCGGCGACCCCGACATGGGTCTCCTTGGAGCCGGACACGAAGCCGGACTTCTTGACCGTGACCAGGTAATACCCCGGCATCAGGCCGATCTGGAGGAAGCGTCCCTCCTTGTCGGTCTTGAGCTCGTAGCGGACCGACGAGGTCTTCTGCGAAACGATGCTGACCTCGGCCTTCTCGACGGGATTCCCGGCCGGGTCGACGACGCGGCCGGTGATCTTGCCCTGGAACTGGGCCCAAGACGGGGCGGACGCGGCCAGAGCGAGAGCGAGAACGAGGATGATGAGGGCGGATCGCTTGGATATCATCGATGACTCCTATCGTATATCGGGACGTTTCTTGGCCCGCTCCTCCAAGGTCCGGAGGGCCGGCTGGTCGGGAAGGAGGGCGAGGGATCTCTGGATGAGGGCCAGGGCCTTGTCGTTGTGGCCCAGGGCCAAGTGGCATTCGGCGGCCAGGTTCAGGACGGGGACCTCAGTCGCCTCGGCCAGGAGCTTGTCGAGATAGGTCAGGGCGGCCGCCCAGTCCTTCAGCCCGGCGTGGGCCAGGGCGGCCACCTTGGCCGCCTCGCGGTCGCCGCCGCGCTCGAAGAGCGGACCGGCCTGGTCCAACGACTCCCGATGGCGGCCGAGGCCGTAAAGCGCCTTGGCCAACAGGAGCCGGGCCCCCGGATCCTCCCGGGCGGCCAGGGCCCTTTCGAGGGCGTCCCGGGCCCGGTCGTACTCGCCCTTGAGGAAATACTGGGACCCGAGGACCCGCAGGTGCTCGGGACCGGGGAACGGGCCGTGCAGGCGGGCGTAGACCCAGGGCACGACCGGTACGGGCTGGGCCAGGACGACGAAATTGCCGTTCTCGGCGAGCAGCGTCTTCCCGTCGGGCGCCCGGAGCGAGACCTCGGCCCGGTAGTAGCCGGGCCGGACGTCCTTGAGCGGGGCGGACCCCGAGACGAGGAGGAGAGACGGATCGCCCGGGTCGGGCGCAACGCGGGTCATCGGGAAGGTCCCGGCCGTCTCGCCCGTGTCGAGGGAGACGAGGCTGAGCGAAAAGGCCGGCGGCGCGCCCGCCAGGACCCGCCCGGCGTTGAGGACTTGGGCGAAGACCTCGATCGTCGAGGCCTGGGTGAACTCGTCGCGGGCGCCGGCGAGATACTGCCGCCCGCCGAAGGCGAAGGCCTTGAGGTTCCGCCTCTGCGCTTCGGGCACGTCCTCGGCCGCGTGGGCCAGCAGGGGCGTCCCGATGCCGGACCGCCCTTCGCCGGACGCGGCCGGCACGACGACCCGGGTCTCGAAGGACGAGAAGTCCTTGGCCGTCTTGTTCTTC
>CAZFZU010000074.1:10680-12335 GCA_964523615.1 uncultured Eubacteriales bacterium
CGGCACGACGACCCGGGTCTCGAAGGACGAGAAGTCCTTGGCCGTCTTGTTCTTCAGCAGGAACAGGGCCTTGTACTCGCCGGGCGCCACGGCCAGGAGGTCCTGGAACGAGAAGCGCTGCCGCTCGTGGGCCCGATACTGCTCGGGCGTGAGGCGGAGGGGGATCTCCTCGGCCGTCTCGTGGACCAGCCGGCCGGCGCCATCCTCGAGCCGCAGGATGAACTCGAAGCTGGCGTAGATCGTCTCGCCCTGGGTGGCGAAGTTCATCTTCTCCGGCTCGATGGCCCAGTGGAGGAAGGATTGGCCGGCCGTCCGGAAGACGCGGACCTGGAAGACGCTCGCCAGGTAGTTGTCGGTGTAGTCGGTCTCGATGTAGTCCTTGTAGGTCATGTAGTTCCGGGCGTAGCTGTCGGAGAACTTCTTCTCCGGCAGGCCCCGGACGGAGGCGATGATGGTGTCGGAGGAGAACGAGGCCAGCCCCCCGCCGGAATCGCTCGGGAGGTAGCTCAGGGAGGCCCCGGCCAGCTCGCCGTTGACCGCCTTGATGGCGTTCACGGCCGTGGACCGGGTCAGAGAGGTCCCGAGGTTGGGGATGACCAGCTTCTCCGGGCCCTCGACGGTCGGCGAGTAGAGCCGGAAGTCACCGATGCCCTCGGGCTGGTAAAAGATGAGATAGAAGTAGCTCGGCAGGCCGTACTCCTCGGCGCCCTTGTAGAACCACAGCTCCAGGGGCCAAAGTGACGACTGCGTCGTGTAGTGGGTCCGTTCGAGCGGCTTGCCCAGGACGACGTAGAAGTAGCCACGGTCGGTCTGGCTGCCCCGCTTCGGCGAGTAATGGCCGAAGTTCTGGTCGGCGAAGCGGACCCGTTCCTCGTATTCCTTCTGGAACTCGTTCTCGGACGTGTCGGGGTAGGGATCGCGCATCCGCCAGAAGAAACGGACGAACTTGTCCCGGTCGGCGTCCGTCCGGAGCTGTCCGAAGACGGCCCGCTCGGTCTTGGTCATGATCGGCGAGACGTCCTCGAGCCAGGTCCGGAGCTCCGGGGAGAGGGTCGCGGGCTTCTGGGGAGCCGCTTTCTGGGGAGCGGGTGAGGCGACGGCCGACCCGAGGGCCAGGCACAAGAGAGGGAACAGCAGTTTGAGGATGGGGGTCCTTTTGGTCATGGGTATGCTCTCGACCTTCCCGATTCTACGATAGCATATGGGGGGAGGCATTACAAATGCCGTCCCCGGCGCTCCGCCGAACATGAAATAATCCTTGAAACCGTCCATTTTTTTGGATATTATTCAATCAAATGAATAAGGGAGGGGCGGGCTCGTCTCGTATTTCTATTATTTTGAAGATCATATCAATCTCGAGACTCTGGCACTCTTTTTGCTAGCTCATTGGGCGACAAGGAGGTGTGTATCGGCTTACCCCAAGACCGTCATCCCCAGGCCTTATCCCCACAGCAAGGAAAGAAGGAGGTTGGATTGAGAAAGCAAGTCTTAACGTTCCTGGCCATCGCTCTCCTCCTCGCCCCGCTGGCGTTCTCCCAGTCCCGGGACACCGGCGCCCTCCGCGGCGTCGTGACCGACGACCAGAACGCCCCGCTTCCCGGCGTCAACGTCACCGCCACCAGCCCGAGCTTGATGGGCTCGCGCTCGGCCGTCAC
>CAZFZU010000075.1:0-12049 GCA_964523615.1 uncultured Eubacteriales bacterium
CGGGGACACGTACCAAGGGTACATGTCCCCTATTACCCCCCTTTAAAAAGGCGGGCGATTCGCATACAATAGCCGCTCTGTCCGCCTTGGCGGGCGGACACGTTCGACCGAAAGCGCCCCGATATCATGAGCATGATCATCAAGAAGCTCGAGCTGCAAGGATTCAAGTCCTTCGCCGAGCGGACCAAGATCGCCTTCCACCCCGGCATCACCGCCATCGTCGGCCCCAACGGCACGGGCAAGAGCAACCTCGTCGACGCCATGCTCTGGTCCCTCGGCGGCCACCGCCAGAAGACCGTCCGCGGCGACCGGACCGACGAGGTCATCTTCTCGGGCAACGCCAAGCGCCCGGCCCTGAGCATGGCCGACTCCGTCCTGACCCTGACCGGCGAGGACCAGGAGCTGGCCATCTCCCACCGCGCCTTCCGCTCCGGCGAGAGCGAGTACCGGATGAACGGCAAGACCGTCCGGCTGAAGGACATCCAGGATGAGCTCTGGAAGCACGCCATCGGCGGCTCGGAGTACTTCGTCATCGAGCAGGGGGCCATCGGCACGTTCGTCACCTCCAAGCCGACCGAGAAGCGCTCGTTCATCGAAGAGGCCGCCGGCACGGCCTACTACAAGGACAAGAAGCGCCAGGCCCAGTCCAAGCTCGACAGCACCGAGCAGAACCTCATCCGCCTCGAGGACATCATCATCGAGGTCGAGAAGGCCAAGAACTCCCTCCAGCGCCAGGCCCAGGCGGCCAACCGCTACCGGCGCCTGCGCGAGCGCGTCCGCGAGCTGACCTCGCACCACTACCAGCGCAAGCTCGTCGTCCTCGAGACGGCCCAGCGCGAGGCCTCGTCCCGGCACGAGGCCGGCCTGAAGGCCGAGCAGGAAGCTTCCGGCCGCCTGCGCGAGGCCGAGAAGGCCGCCGCGGCCGGCCGCCACCGGCTCTGGGACCTCGAGAAGGCCCTCAAGGACGGCCAGGAGCGCGTCTTCGCCCTCAAGTCCCAGGCCGCCCGGGCCGAGAGCGACATCGAGCGCGAGACGAAGCGGGTCGAGTTCTTCGAGGAGACCAAGCGGCGGGCCCAGGCCGACCGCGACGAGCTGCTCCAGGACGTCCTCGTCCTGACCCGCGAGATCGAGGATCTCAAGGGCCGGCTGGCCGCTTTCGAGGAGGAGCTCGGGGCCAAGCGGACCGAGGCCTCCTCGGCCGAAGCGGCCCTGAACGAGGCGGCCCAGGCCCGCCTCGGCGGCGCCCAGGAAGTCGAGCGGCTGCGGGACGGCTATTTCCTGGCCCTGCAGGCCCTGACCGAGAACAAGAACGAAAGCGCCAAGACCGGCAAAGAGATGGAGCTCCTCGTCCGCCAGGAAGAGAAGCTGGCCGCCCAGCTCGTCGAGCAGGACGGCCTGCTCGCCGACATCGGCGTCCGAGCGGCGGCCTTGGAGCGGGAGCTCGGCGAGCGCCGGGAGGTCCGCCAGGGCCTCGTCGGGCGCGCCGAAGAGATCAAGACGGCCCTCGGCGCCGCCCGCGCCGCCGCCGAGGACGCCCAGCGCCGGCTCGAGGCCCTCAAGGCCCGCCGCGACGAGTCCGCCTACCACCTCCAGGCCCTGCGGCGCGTCGACGAGAAGGCCCGCGAGGAGGCCCGCGCCGACGAGGTCCCCGGCGGCCTGGGCATCCTGGCCGACCTGGTCCGGACGAGCCCCGAGAACGCCCGCCTGTTCGACGCCTTCTGGCGCGACGGGGCCCGCTCGCGGGTCGTGCCGGCCGAGGAGTTCCTGGGCGGCCTGCCCGAGGGCCTGCGCGGCAGCTATCTCCTCGTCCCGGCCGCGGCCCGTCCGGCAGTCCCGGCAGAGCTCTTGTCGCGGCCCGGCGTGGTCGGGCAGCTCAAGGGGCTCATCGAGGCCGACGACCGGCTCCGCGACCGGCTGGCCGGGCTCGAGGACGCCGTCATCGTATCGTCCGTGGCCGAGGCCGTCCGGGCTTGGATCGAGCATCCCGGTCTGAACTTTTTGACCACCGCGGGCGACCTCCTGCTGGCTTCCGGGCTGCTGCGCGTCGGCCAGAAGGCCGAAGGCGCCGTGGCCCTGGCCGCCGAGATCCGCCGGCTCGAGGGCGATGTCGCCCAGGCCGAGGCCGAGACCGGCCCGCTCGTCGCCGAGCTCGACGAGCGCATCCGGGCGATCGGCGCGCACGAGGCCGATCTCCAGGGCGTCCGCGACGAGCTCGACCGGACCGAGCGCGTCATCGAGGACCGCGAGCGCGAGCGCCGCTACGGGCTCGGCGAGGCCGACAAGGTCCGCCTGACCCGGACGGTCCTCGGCCGCGAGCTCGAGAACCTGCGCGGCGAGAAGGACCGCCTCGGCGAGGCCCTCCGCGGGGCGGAGGAGAGCCTGGCTCGCCACGACGGCGAGGCCCGCTCGCTCAAGGACCGCATCGAGGAGATGGAGCGGGCCCAGGCCGGGCTCGTGGCCCGGGCCGCCGACCTCGAGCGCGGCTTCTTCGAGACCCGCTCGGGGCTCGACCTCGTCCAGGAGAAGATCAACGGCCTCGGCGAGCAGCTGCGGGCCGCGGAGAAGCGCAAAGAGGCCGCCGCGGCCAAGATCGAGGCCCTGGAGGCCGACGCCCGCCGGAGCGAGGAGGACCAGGTCCGCCTGCGCGGCGAGATCGCCGCCCTGCGCGAGAGCGCCAAGACCCTGGCCGCCGACCGGGCCCAGGCCGAGACGGGTTTGGGGGTCACGGACGACGCCCTGCGGGCCGCCCGGGCCGCCCTCGAGGAGCTCGAAGAGGCCGTTATCGGCGGCCGCAAGGACGAGGAAGCGGCCAAGGACGAGCGCGTCCGCCACGAGATCCACAAGGCCGAGGTCGACCGCGACCTGGTCAACCTCGACGAGATGTGCTGGCAGGAGCTCAAGAAGACCCTGACCGAGCTGCGGGCCGAGGCCAAAGCGGCCGAAGAGGCCGCCGCGGCCGGAGAAGGCGCCGCGCAGGCGGAGCCGGCGGCCGCGCCCGCCGCCGAGGCCGAAAGCGAAGAAGAAACCGAAGACGAGGGCGACGGCGAGGAGAACGGCGAGGAGCCGGTACCCGCCGTCCCGGCCGGCGAAGGCGCCGAAGCCGCCGAGCCCGGCGCCCCGCTCGCCGCACCGGCCTCCAAGCCGCGCCGGCTGGCCAAGAAATGGCGGCCCCTCTCCGAGATGACCGACGCCGACGTCGAGGCCGAGCTCGAGGAGACCCGCGAGGCTATCGCCCGCTTCAAGGCCGTCAACCTGATGGCCGAGGAGGAGTACGCCGAACAGAAAACGCGCTTCGAGTTCCTGAGCGGCCAGCGCCAGGACCTGCGCGAGTCCATCTCCTCGACCGAGGAGGCCATCCGCAAGATCGACGAGGAGAGCAAGACCCAGTTCCTCAAGGCCCTGGAGGAGGTCAACAAGAACTTCCAGGAGCTGTTCGGGCTGCTCTTCAAGGGCGGCAACGCCGAAGTCAAGCTCCTCGAGCCCGACAACCCGCTCGAGAGCGGCGTCGAGATCATCGCCCAGCCGCCGGGCAAGAGGGTCCAGAACCTGTCGCTGCTGTCGGGTGGCGAGAAGTCGCTGACCTCGCTGGCCTTCCTGTTCGCCCTGTTCCGCTACCGGCCCTCGCCCTTCTGCTTCCTGGACGAGGTCGACGCGGCCCTCGACGACGTCAACCTGTCGCGCTTCCTCGACCTGATGAAGACGATCAAGCACCAGACCCAGTTCATCATCATCACCCACAACTACAAGACGATGGAAGTCGCCGACTACATCTACGGCACGACCATGGCCGAGCCCAACATGACCCGGCTCCTCTCCGTGAAGCTCGAACGCAAGGGCGGCGAACCGCCGCCCGATCTCGCGCTATAACGCCGGTCACCCCGGCCGAAGGAGGGCGGCATGTCGACCTATCTCCTCATCATCCTCGCCTACCTCATCGCCCTGACGGTCCTGAACTTCGTCCGCTCGCGGCGGATCAAGAGCCAGGAGCAGTTCATGGTGGCGGGGCGGAGCCTGAAGTGGCAGGTCATGGTCTTCACCCTGATCTGCACCTGGATCGGCTCGGGCACCTTCATCAGCGGCGCCGAGTTCGCCTCCAAGGCCGGCTTCTCGGCCCTCTGGCTCGCGGCCGGCGCCTGGGTGGGGATCATCCTCATCTATTTCCTGGCCGCCAAGATCCAGACCTTCGGCCAGTACACGGTCGGCGACGTCCTCGAGGTCCGCTACGGGCCCGCGGCGCGCCTGGTCGGGGCCGTGGCCCTGATCCTGTCGTTCGTGTCCATCGTCTCCTACCAGTTCATCGCCGGCGGCTTCATCCTCAACGTCATCACCGACGGCAAGATCTCGGAGGCCCAGGGCACGCTCATCGCGGCCGCTTTCGTCATCCTGTTCACGGCCCTCGGCGGCATGGTCGCCATCGCCTACACGGACCTGCCGAACGGCATCATCATCGTCCTGGCCTGCCTGCTGGCCGTGCCCTTCGTCGTCACCGCGGCCGGGGGGCTGCCGGCGGCCAAGGCGGCCCTCGACCCGGGTTATTTCGCGGTGGTCAACAGCAAGTTCGGGGCCTACCCGTGGCTCAAGGCCATCGGCTACTTCCTGTCGACGATGTTCCTGCTCCTCGGCGTCCAGAGCATGTACCAGAAGTTCTACAGCGCCAAGTCGGGCAAGGACGCCAAGAAGGCCGTGGCCTGGTGGACGGTCGGAACGATCTTCGTCGAGACCATCGTCGTCGTCATCGCCGTCTTCGCCTTCAGCAAGCTCCAGGGCCAGATCGACCTCAGCGTGCCCAAGGCGGGCGGCAAGGTCGTGCTCATGGCCGCCAAGCAGCTCGTCCCCTTCCCCGTCGGCGTGCTCCTGCTCGGCGCGGCCTGCGCCGTGGTCATCTCGACGGGCATGAACTACCTCCTGTCGCCCTCGACGACCATCATGCGCGACATCTACCAGCGCTTCCTGAAGAAGGACGCCGATCCCAAGAACCTGGTGGCCCTGCAGAAGGTCCTCATCGTCGTCATCGGCGTCGTGGCCTTTCTGCTGGCGACCCAGCTCAAGTCCGTCCTTGAGATGAGCCTGTTCGCCTACACCATCTACGGCGTGGCCATCACTCCGGCGCTCATCGCGGCCCTGGCCTGGAAGCGGGTCACCAAGGCCGGCGGCCTGGCCTCCATCATTTCGGGAACGGTCGTTTGCCTGGGCTTTTTCATTCTTTCGAAGCTGCCGGGGATCCCGGTCATCGAGGGCGACGCCTGGGGCATCCCCATCATCTACCCCTCGCTCTTCGCCTCGCTGGCGGCCCTGGTCGTCGTCAGCCTGCTGACCCCCAAGCCCAAGCCCGAAGAGCTCGAGAAGTTCTTTCCGAAATAGAATAATGGGGACGTTTCTATTTTTTATTTTCATCTTCGTTTCATCACATTAAAAAAATAAATAGAAACGTCCCCATTTAGGGGGAGCGATATGACGACGGGCGTTGTCATCGACCGGCGCTACGAGGACCACGCGATGGGCGCCGCCCACGTCGAGTCCCCGGACCGCCTGCGCGTCCTGCGCCGCCTGCTCGAGGAGGACCCGCCCGTCCCCTATCTTCCCATCACGCCGCGCCCGGCGACCGGCGAGGACCTCGGCCTCGTCCACGAGCGCGGCTACATCGACCTCGTCCGCTCGACCGCCGGGCACGTCGTGCCCATGGACGGCGACACCGTGGCCGGTCCCAAGACCTGGGAGGCGGCCCTGCTCGCCGCCGGCGGCCTGCTCGAGGCCGTGGACCGGATCATGGACGGCGCCGTCCGCAACGCCCTGGCCCTCGTCCGGCCGCCCGGCCACCACGCCGAGGCCTCGCGGGCCATGGGCTTCTGCTTCTTCAACAACGCGGCCATCGCCGCCGAGCACCTTGTCCGCCGGCACGGCCTCTCCCGGGTCCTGGTCGTCGACTGGGACCTCCACCACGGCAACGGCACCGAACAGGCCTTCTACGAGCGCCGCGACGTCCTGTACTTCTCCAGCCACCAGGTCCCGCTCTTCCCGGGCACGGGCGCGACGCGCTTCTTCGGCCACGGCGAGGGCTTCGGCTACAACCTCAACGTCCCGCTCCTCGCCGGCAAGGGCGACGACGACTTCCTGGCCGTCTACGAGGGCATCCTGGCCCCGGTCGCGGCCGAGTTCCAGCCCGAGTTCGTCGTGGCCAGCGTCGGCTACGACATCGCCGCCGGCGATCCCCTCGGCGGCATGGAGGTCACGACGGCCGGCTTCGGGCGCCTGACGGCCGCGCTCGCGGCCATAGCCGAGCGCACGGCGGGCGGCCGGCTGGCCCTGGTCCTCGAGGGCGGCTACGACCTCGGGGCGCTCCGGGACGGGGTGAGCGAGACCCTGCGGGCCCTCGACGCCTCGGGGCGAGGCCCTTTGGGGGACAGTCCCTCCAGTCCCTCCGCCCGGCCGCCGCTCTCGCCCGCCTTGCGGGTCGAGCTCCAGGAGCCCCTGCGGACCTTCCGCCGCAAGTGGGACATCCCCGAGCTCTAGGTGTCCTCCCCTGCGGCGGCCGTCCCCTAATCAGGACAAACGCCCCGCTTTTCCCCCTGGTGTCCAGGCAGGGGCCTTGGCATAGTTCTTGCAATATCGGAAGCGGATAGGAGAAGGACAATGAAAAGGACACTCATCATAGCGACCGCGCTCATCGCTCTGGCGGCCGGCGTCTACGCCCAGGAAGAGCAGGCGCCCACCCCCCAGAACACCCAAGAGATCAAGGACGCGAAATACACCAACGAGTCCGTCGCCCGGCTCAGCTTCGTCGAGGGCAAGGCTTTCGTCCAACGGGCCTCCGACCTCGGCTACGAGGAGGCCGCCCTCAATATGCCCATCAGCGAGGGCGACCGCATCGGCACGTCGGACGGCCGGGTCGAGGTCCACTTCGGCCGCGGCAACTATCTCCGCCTCGACAACGACACCAAGGTCGACGTCCTCAACCTGCCCAAGAAGGACGACGATGTCGCCCGCGTCCGGGTCTGGTCGGGCCACATGTACCTCGTGGTCGGCTCCCTCAAGAAAGAGAAGGCCATCGAACTGCACACGGCCGATTCCTCCTTCTACGTCCTCGACCGCGGCGTCTACCGCGTCGACGTCCGCGAGAACAAGGACACCGAGGTCCTCGTCTTCGAGGGCCTCATGGAGGCCGCCGGCGAGGACGGCTCGACCCTGCTCAAGGGCGGCCAGCGGCTCGAGGTCTCCGAGGGCCGCTTCGCCTCCAAGCCCTCCTCCTTCATGAACGTGGCCAACGACGGCTTCGATAAGTTCAACGAGTCCCGCACCTCGGCCACGACCCGCCAGCTGGCCAAGGGCAAGCTCCCCGAGGAGCTCTCGGACTACGAGGGCGAGCTCGAGGAATACGGCGAGTGGACCTACCTCGCCCCCTACGGCAACGTTTGGGTGCCCTCCGGCCTGGACGAAGATTGGCGCCCCTACTACAACGGCCGCTGGACCTGGCTGCCCCTTTCGGGCTGGACCTGGTGGCCCTATGAGCCCTGGGGCTGGTCGACCTTCCACTACGGCCGCTGGCACTGGGGCGTCGATCTCGGCTGGTACTGGATCCCCATGAACATGTGGGGCCCGGCCTGGGTCAACTGGTGGTGGGACGACTTCTACTTCGGCTGGGCGCCCCTCAGCTACTGGGGCTATCCCGGCGTGGTCATGGGCGGCATGTACTACGGCCACTACTACGGCGGCTATTATCCCTATCAGTCGCGGGCCCTGACCGTCGTCCGCCGCGACAGCCTCAAGGACCCTCGCGTTTCGGCCAATGCCCTGCGCGGCGATTCCCTCAAGGCCCTCGACCGCATGAACCTGGCCCACCCGAGCCCCAACGTCCGGCCGGCCGGCAATCGCGTCTCGGTCCAGCCGCTCGACGGCGGGAGGGTCATGCTTCGCAACGACCGCACGACCGGGCTCGAGCGCGACGCCCGGATCGACAAGCGGGCCGGCGGAGGCGGCGGGACCGCGTCCTCGACGGCCCCCCGCTCCATCCGCAGGCCCGACGCCCCGTCCGGCGCCAAGGGCGCGACGGCGGCCAAGCCCGCGAGCGTCAAGGGCGCCGACCGCGGTTCGAAGTCCGGCGGCACGGCCAAGCCCGCCTCGGGCTCGAGCGGCCGGACCATCCGCAAGAAGGACGGCGAGCCGGCCACCGCGGCCAGCTCGTCGGTCGGGTATCAGAGCGATCCGGCCGTGGGCGGGACCGCCGTCCGGACGGGTTCGCCCCGGACGGCCTACGGTTATCCGTCCTCCCCGACCATCAAGCGGCCGGCCACGTCGTACGGTGACGGCGGCCGGGCCCGGGCGGGGTCCTATTCGGGGCCCACCAGCCGTCCGTCCTCGGGCGGCTCGTACGCACGCCCCTCGTCCTCGTCGGGCCGCTCGAGCGGCTCCTATGCCCGGCCGTCTTCGTCCGGCCGGTCGAGCGGGGCCCGCGTGGGCTCGTCCTCGTCGGGCAGATCGTCGGGCGGCGCCTCGCGCGCTTCCTCGTCCCGGGGCTCGTCGGGCTCCTCTTCGCGGGGCTCGTCCTCGGGTTCGCGGGGCAGCTCGGGCGGCGGCGGCGTCCGCAGAAAATAGCAACCCCTTTCCATCGGGGGGAGCGTCCCTTCTTCCGGCCGGTTGGTAGGGGCGCTCCCCATTTTTATTCCCGCCAACAAGAGCCCGAGCGGGCTCAGTGATCTTCGACGGTCTTTTCGCGGCCGTAGTAATCGTAGACCCGCAGGTGGTCGGCGTTCGTGCAGAAGCGCGACGGCTCCGTGCCCGGGAAGAAGACCTCCTTGAACGGGAACAGGCAGGTCGGCGTCGCCAGGAGCCCCGTCTTCTTGTCGATGTCGACGAAGACCAGGTTCGGCGGGACCTCGAAGTCGGGCGGCGCGAAATCGACGATGCCCTCGGCGACGGCCTCCTTCTGGGCGTCGGCGATGACCTTCTCGAAGAAGTCCTGCCAGATGGGCAGGGCCGCTGCCGCGCCCGTCTGGCGCTCGCCGAGCGGCACGGGCAGGTCGTTGCCGACCCAGACCCCGGCGCAGAGATCCGGCGAGAAGCCGACGAACCAGGCGTCCGAGTACTTGTCGGTCGTCCCGGTCTTTCCGGCCAGGGGCCAGCCCAAGACCGAAACGGCCCCGGCGGTGCCGCCCTCCGACTCGACGACGCCGCGCATGAGGTAGGTCATCATGTAGGCCGTCTGGGGCGAGAGGACCTCCTCCGACTCGACCCGCGCTTCCTCGAGGACGTTGCCGTCCTTGTCCTCGATGCGGGTGATGAAGGAGGGCCGGAAGCGGACGCCCTTGTTGGGGAAGGTCGAGAAGGCCGAGACCATCTCGAGCAGGGTGACCTCGAAGGTGCCCAGGCTGAGCGACAGGTAGGGATTGAGCTGCGAGGTGATGCCGAAGCGGCGGCAGTACTCGACGCCGACCTGGGGCGAGATGAAGTCCAGGAGCTTGGCCGTGACGACGTTGCGCGACTGCTCGAGGCCCGTCCGCACGGTCACGATGCCCTTGTACTTGCGGTCGTAGTTCTTGGGCGACCAGGGCTCGCCGTCCCAGCGGTCGATGAAGGTCACCGGCTCGTCGGCGATGAGGCTGGCCGGGGTGAAGCCGTTCTCGAGCGCAGCCGTGTAGAGGAAGGGCTTGATGGACGACCCGGTCTGGCGGGGCGCCTGCGTGGCCCGGTTGAACTGGCTCTCGCGGAAGGCGTAGCCGCCGACCATGGCCTTGATCTGGCCGGTGCGGGGATCGAGGACGACGAAGGCGCCGTTGCGGACGGGTTTTTGGGTCAGCGAGACCTTGGCTTCCTTGGCCGCCTCGTCGACCGAGACGACGCGGACCTGGACGACGTCGCCCTTCTTGATCAGGGCGTCGAGGCGCGAGGCCTTGGTCCAGGCGATGTCTTTCGCCGTCATGCGGCCGACGGCATTCTTGACCCGGACGGCGGCTTCGGAGCGCGAGGCCTCGAGGACGATGGCGTCGTAGACCTCGTCCGGCTCGAGGGCCTGGCTCTCCCAGCTCAGTAGCCACTGCTCCCCGAGCACGGCTTGGGGCTGCGCGACCAGGGCCTTGAGGACCTCGGGCCCGGCCGTGAGCAGGTTCGGCTTGTCGTCGCGCCAGCCGTGGAGGAGGTTCTCGGTCCGGCGCAGGCCGTCGCGCAGGGCCCGCTCGGCGTAGCGCTGGAGGACCGGATCGAGGGTCGTATAGACCTTGAGCCCGGCCCGGTAGAGCCCCTCACGGCCGTAGTTCCGCTCGAGGTAGCGGCGGACCTCCTCGAAGTAGTAGGCCCCGAACTCGGCGCTCGTCCGGCGCAGGGGCAGGACCGCCATCGGGGACTGCTTATGGGACTCGCCCTCGGCCTTGGTCAGGTAACCCTCGGCGACGAGGCGGTTGAGGACGTGGTTGCGCCGGCTGAGGGTGAGCTTGGCGTTCGTGTACGGCGAGTAGAGCGAAGGGCCGCGGAAGATGCCGGCGATCATGGCCGCCTCGACGAGGTCGAGGTCCTTGACGTCCTTGCCGAAGTAGAGCGTGGCCGCGGCCTGGACGCCGTAGGTGCCGTGGCCGAGGTAGAAGTGGTTGCAGTAGAGCTCGAGGATCTTCTCCTTGGGGTAGATCTTCTCGATCTCCCGGGAGACGTAGAGCTCCTTGAGCTTGCGGCGCAGGCTGACCTCGTTGTGGAGGAAGAGCGAGCGGGCCAGCTGCTGGGTGATGGTGCTGCCGCCCTCGGGGCGCTTGCCGCCGAGGACCTTGAAGACGTCGGCCCAGACGGCCCGCAGGATGCCCCGCAGGTCGACGCCGCCGTGGCGGAAGAAGCTGGGGTCCTCGGTGGCCACGATGGCGTTGACGAGGGAACGGGGCAGGCGGCTGTACGGCACCTCGACCCGCTTCTCCTCGGCGAACTCCTTGAGCGGCTGGCCGTCGGCGGTGTAGACCGTAGTGATGAGCTTGGGCCGGAAGGTGTTGATATCGGCGACGTTGGGCAGGTTGTCCTTGATGGCCACGTAAGCGCCGGCGAGGGCGCCCAGGCCGAGGGCCAGGCCGGCCAGGGCCAGGCCGAGGGCGACGCGCAGGACGGTCTTTTTATCGATCTTCTTGATCTTGAGCTTCAGGTTCGGGATCTTCATGGGTGCTGCAGGCCATCATAGCAAAACGTCCCCCCGATGACAAAACCCGGAAAAGGGGCCGTTTCTATTTATTTTTTTAATGAAATGAACGGGAGATGAATAAAACAAATAGAAACGGCCCCATTATCGGAGGAGCGGCTGGACGTTCCGCCAGATGGCCTGGGAAACGGCGCGGGGGTCGAGGCGGCCGTCGAGGTGGACGATGCGGGGGCCTTTGAAGCCGCGGAAGATCTCGCGGACCCGGACGAGGTAGTCCTCGCGCTCGAAGAGCTCGTCGCGGGTCTTGCGGCCCCGGATGCGGGCCAGCCCGGCCCCGGCGTCGACGTCGAGGACGACGACCAGGTCGGGCGGCGCGGCGAAGGCCTCGTTGAGGCGCCGGATGCGGCCGGCGTCGAGGCCCTTGGCCCCCTGGTAGGCGATGGTCGAGAAGTAGTAGCGGTCGAGGACGACGACCTTGCCGGCGGCCAGGGCCGGCATGAGGTTCTTGGCCACGTTCTCACGGCGGTCCTTGACGAAGAGCTCGAGCTCCTGCTCGGGCGTCAGGGAATCGGCCCGGGCGGCCTGGCGCTTGATCTCCCTCCCCCACTTGCCCCGGGTCGGCTCCCGGAAAAAGGCCGCTTTGTAGCCGCGGCGGCGAAGCCGGCGCAACAGGCGGCGGGCCTGGGTGGTCTTGCCGGAGCCGTCGATGCCCTCGAGGACGACGAGAAGGCCTTTCCGGGATTTCGGGGGCATGGGAAGGTCATCATAAAACGGAACAGTCCAGGGTGCAATAGCCCCAGACCGAAATCGGGGGACGGGCATCTGGCGAAATCGGGGACACGATACCAATTCGGGAGAATTGGTTCATGTCCCCGATTTCGCATGTCCCCGATCTCGGACGCATCTGAGAGAAAAGAGCGCAAAAGATGAAAACAAGATGAAAAAAAT
>CAZFZU010000076.1:0-12026 GCA_964523615.1 uncultured Eubacteriales bacterium
CACCGAGAACCGCACGAACGACGGCCGCCCGACGGGCATGTGCCTGTCGTGGTTCACCGGGAGCCTCAAAGGAAAGCGCTTCGTCGCGCACGCCGGCGGCGGTGGCGGGTACTATTGCGAAGTGCGGATCTACCCGGACGATGGATACACCAGCGTCGTGATGTGCAACCGGACGGGGGTGAAGGACGAGCGGTTGTTGAGCCGGATCGACGCCTGTTCTCTTTGAACGCCCTCTCTTTCTTGTCGGACCGCTGGTCCTGATCGATCTCAGATCAAAAGCGGGAATTCAGCTATAAAACCTGCAGCCAAAACCGTTCGCCCTCGTTCAGGATGAGCACGACGTTCTTGGTCCAAGGAACTCCGATAGCGGCGAGCGGCGCGACATCGACACTCGCGATCCGGCGTCGTTCGCCGGTCGCCAGATCCTCGCGTCCCTCCCCGCCCCCCCTCACCCCCCGGCCCGGGGGGGCAAGCGCTCCCGGCGCCACGACCCTGCCTGGAGAGAGGGCCGCCCTCACCCCCCGCGAGGAGACAATTTTTGGTAATTTCACCCAGGCAATGCTCACCCCGGGTGATTGACGGAAATTGTCTCTGGAGGAGAATAGGACCCATCGGAGCATAGTCTTGTTACAGATATCGGCAAGAGAATTTTCGTCCTCCCGGACGTCCTTATATAGGGAACGGGCGTGGACCCGGCCCGCATTGACAGGAATTGTCCAAAATATTAAGATGACGGAATAAAAAATGGCTTCCAACCTGGGCGAGCTGCTGCTACGGGAGAAGATCCTGTCGGTCGACCAGTTGAAGTCCGCCCTGGACTTCCAGAAGAAGAACAGCCTGCCGGTCGGCACGTCGCTCGTCCAGCTCGGCTATCTGACCGAGGAGGACATCGCCCAGGCCCTCAGCCGCCAGCTCGGCTACCCCTATATCGACCTCGACCAGTTCGACGTCTACTCCGAGGTCATCAGCCTCATCCCGGTCGACGTGGCCAAGAAGTACCTGGTCATGCCGATCCACCGCATCCGCTCCTTCCTGACCCTGGCCATGGTCGACCCGACCGACCTCGAGATCATCGAGGACGTCCGCTTCCGCACCGGCCTGTCCATCCAGCCGGTCATCGCCTCGGAGACGGGCGTCGTCAACGCCATCAACAAGTACTACGGCACGGCCGACGCCATCCGGGTCAAGAAGATCATCGAGGACATCGCCCTGGCCGACGACGGCCGGGTCAACATCATCGAGGACGACAAGGACTCCGACGTCCTGACCGACGAGGACAACGAGGCCGAAGAGGCCCCCATCATCAAGCTCGTCAACCAGACCTTCATCGACGCCATCAAGCGCGGCGCCAGCGACGTCCACTTCGAGCCCTACGAGATGAGCTTCCGCGTCCGCTACCGCATGGACGGCGACCTCTACGAGATCGTCAACCTGCCCCTCAAGTACCGCAGCCCGGTCATCTCCCGCGTCAAGATCCTGTCGAACATGGACATCGCCGAGAAGCGCCTGCCCCAGGACGGCCGGATCAAGATGCGCCTCCGCCTCGACAACGGCAAGAAGAAGGAGGTCGACATGCGCGTCTCCTCCCTGCCGACCCTGTGGGGGGAGAAGATCGTCGCCCGTATCCTCGACAAGGAGATGCTCAAGCTCGACCTGACCCAGCTCGGCTTCGAGGAGGAGTCCCTGGCCGTCTTCCAGGACGCCATCGGCAAGCCCTGGGGCATCGTCCTGGTCACCGGGCCGACCGGCAGCGGCAAGACGAACACGCTCTACTCGGCCATCTCGACCATCAACTCGCCGGACATGAACATCATGACCGCCGAGGACCCGGTCGAGTTCAACGTCCCCAACATCAACCAGGTCCAGATCAAGGAAGAGATCGGCTTGACCTTCGCCGCTTGCCTGCGGAGCTTCCTCCGGCAGGACCCCGACGTCATGCTCGTCGGCGAGATGCGCGACCAGGAGACGGTCGACATCGCCATCAAGGCCGCCCTGACCGGCCACCTCGTCTTCTCGACCATCCACACCAACGACGCCGCCAGCTCCATCACCCGCATGGAGAACATGAACATCGAGCCGTTCCTGATCGCCGACTCCCTCATCCTCGTCGTCGCCCAGCGGCTCGTCCGGCGGCTCTGCAAGAAGTGCGCCCAGCCCCACCCGCTGCCCGAGGCCGCCCTGCTCGAGATGGGCTACCTGAAGAGCGAGCTCAAGGGCCTCCAGGCCCTCAAGCCGGGCGGCTGCGACGCCTGCAACAAGACCGGTTACAAGGGCCGGACGGCCCTGTTCGAGGTCATGAAGATCGACGACGACATCCGGACGATGATCCTGACCCGGGCCCAGTCGCGAGAGATCAAGCGCAAGGCCATCGAGAAGGGCATGATCACGCTCCGCCGCAGCGGCCTCATCAAGATCAAGAACGGCGTCACCTCGGTCGAAGAGGTCCTGCGCGAGACCGTCCGCGACGAATGATCCCCGAAACCCGATAACGGAGGTTCCCATGGCCAAGCCGATATTCGAGCTGCTCAAGGCCTGCGTCGAGGGCGACGCCAGCGACCTGCACATCACGACCTACATCCCGCCCCGCATCCGCGTCCACGGCGTGCTCAAGGACCTCGAGCACCCGACCATGACCCCGGCCGAGACGAAAGAGGTCATCTACAGCATCATGACCGACAAGCAGAAGCGGCTGTTCGAGGAGAAGCTCGAGCTCGACTTCTCCTTCGGCGTCAAGGAGCTGGGCCGCTTCCGGGCCAACGTCTTCATGCAGAAGGGCGCCGTGGCCGGGGCTTTCCGGCGGTTCCTGCCGTCCATGTGGAGCTTCGCCCAGCTGGGCATCCCCCAGCGCATCCAGCAGCTCTGCTACCTGCCGCGGGGGCTCGTCCTCGTCACCGGGCCGACCGGCTGCGGCAAGTCGACGACCCTGGCCTGCATGATCGAGCACATCAACTCCGAGCGCCCCGTCCACATCGTCACCATCGAGGACCCCATCGAATACTACCTGACGCCGCGCCGGGCCATCATCAACCAGCGCGAGCTCTACGCCGACACCCAATCCTACGGCAACGCCCTGCGCTCGGTCCTGCGCGAGGACCCCGACGTCGTCCTGGTCGGCGAGATGCGCGACCACGAGACGGTCGAGGCTTGCCTGCGGGTCGCCGAGACGGGCCACCTGACCTTCTCGACCCTGCACACGAACTCGGCCGTCGAGTCCATCAGCCGCATCATCGACATCTTCCCGAGCCAGTACCAAACCCAGATCCGGATCATGCTGTCGATGTCGCTCGAGGCCGTCATCACCCAGGCCCTCCTGCCTCGGATAGACGGGAAGGGCCGGGTCCTGGCCATGGAGATCATGATCCCCAATCCGGCCATCCGCAACCTCATCCGCGAGAACAAGATCCACCAGATCTATTCGTCCATGCAGATGGGCCAGGAGAAGTTCGGGATGCAGACCTTCAATCAGTCCCTGGCCAACCTCTATTTCCGCAAGCTGGTCAGCCTGGACATGATCATGAGCATGAGCTCCAGCCCCGAGGAACTGACCGACATCATCCAGCGCCGCGAAGGCGTCAAGATCGGGCCGTCCCCTTCGGCCGGCTCGTACCGCAAATAAGGAACGCACCGCAAAGCGAGGTCAACCATGCCGACGTACGTTTGGAAGGGCAAGAACCGCTACGGGGACACGGTCGGCGGCGAGCGCGTCGCCGCGTCCAAGGAGGAGCTCGGCCGGATGCTCCAGAAGGACCAGATCACGGTCCTCAGCATCGGCGGCGCCAAGGGCGGGTTCGCCATCCCGTTCCTCAAGCGCGAGAAGGTCAAGCTCAAAGACCTGGCCGTCTACAGCCGCCAGCTGTCCGTCCTCATCGACGCCGAGCTGCCCCTCATCCAGAGCCTGGGCATCCTCGAGGAGCAGCAGAAGAACGCCTACTTCAAGAACGTCATCAAGACCGTCAAAGAGGACGTCGAGGCCGGTTCGACCCTGAACCAGGCCAAGCGCAAGCACCCCAAGGCCTTCGACGACCTGTACTGCAACCTCATCGCCTCGGGCGAGCAGTCGGGGTCGCTCGACGTCATGCTCCGGCGCCTGTCGGAGTTCATCGAGAAGAACGTCCGCCTGCGCTCCAAGATCAAGCAGGCCATGATCTACCCCGTCGGCATCCTCATCTTCGCCATCGTCGTGACCATCTTCATGCTCTGGAAGGTCATCCCCATCTTCGCCTCGATCTTCCGGGACCTGGGCGCCGAGCTGCCCTGGATCACGGCCATGGTCGTGGCCATGAGCGAATTCGTCCAGAAGTACATCTTCCTCATCTTCGCCGGCATGGTGGCCCTGTTCTTCGCCTTCCGGTACTACCGGAGCACGACGCCGGGCCGCTGGCAGACCGACACGCTCATCCTGAAGCTCCCGCTCATCGGCAAGCTCATGCACAAGGTGGCCATGACCCGCGTCACCCGGACCCTGGCCACCCTCATCTCCGGCGGCGTGCCCATGCTCGAGGCCCTCAAGATCACTTCGACCACGGCCGGCAACGTCGTCATCGAGAAGCAGATCGTCGAGGCCCGCAAGCTCGTCTCCGAGGGCAAGACCCTCAACGAGTCCTTCAAGCAGGCCGGCAAGTTCCCGACCATGATGCTCCAGATGATCAACGTCGGCGAGGCCACCGGCACGCTCGACGAGATGCTCAACAAGCTGGCCAACTTCTACGACGAGGAGGTCGACGCCGCGGTGGCCGCCCTCCTGTCGGTCCTCGAGCCCATCATGCTCATCTTCATCGGCGGCATCGTCGGCGGCCTGGTCGTCTCGATGTACCTGCCGATCTTCAGCCTGATGCAGCAGTTCTGAGGCAGGCGGGGGAGAGCGGGCCATGAAACCGGAACGGACGGTCGAGAGGAGGCACGTCTTCCTCTACAACGTCTACCGGCTCGTCGTCCTGACCTCGCTCCTCGTCTCGGCCATCATCATTCAGCTGTCGTCGCCCGACGCGCCGTCCAACCTGCCCTTCTACTACCTCATCCTCGGCGCCTACGTCTTCTCGGCGGCGGCCTTCGCCCTGTACGCCGGCGGGCGGCGGCTGGCCGCCCAGGCCTACGTCCAGGTCGTCTTCGACCTCCTGCTCATCACCGCCTTCGTCTACATCTCCGGCGGCCTGGGCTCGTCGATGTACTTCCTGTACCTGTTCCCGATCATCGCCGCGAGCCTGGTCGTCTCCGGGCGGGCCGGGTACCTGGCGGCCGCGCTCTCGGCCATCCTCTTCGGGGTCCTGGCCGACGGGCTCTATTTCGGCTTCATCCCCGGCTTCCGGCCCGAGCACGCGGTCAAGCCGCCCCTGGGCTCGATGCTGGTCCAGATGTTCGTGGCCTGGGGCGTCTTCTTCGTCATCGCCGCCCTCATGAGCCGGCTCACCGGCAGCCTGCGGCGGACCCGAGAGGCCCTGCGGGCGGCCGAGAAGGAGCTCCTCGTCCGCGAGCGCCTGGCCGAGGCCGGCCGGGTCTCGGCCAGCCTGGCCCACGAGATCCGCAATCCCCTGGCCGCCATCTCCGGCTCGGTCCAGGTCCTGAAGAAGGAGCTCGCTCTGACCCCCGAGCAGGGGGAGCTCATGGGCATCGTCCTCAAGGAATCCGAGCGGGTCTCCCAGAGCCTGGAGCAGTTCCTCGATTTCGCCCTGCCGGCCAAGCAGGTCTTCTCGCCGATCGACCTCGGCGGCCTCATGGACGAGACGGTCAAGGTCCTCAGGGCCGGGGGCGAGCTCAACGGCCGGGTCGAGCTCGGCGGCAACTTCCGGGAGGCCGACGTGCCGTTCATCGGCAACGCCGGCCAGTTCAAGCAGGTCTTCTGGAACCTCATCAAGAACGCGCTCAAGGCCATGCCCGACGGCGGCCGCCTGACCCTCGACGTCCTCCAGCCGAGCCGCAAGGAGGTCCGCGTCGTCGTCGCCGACACGGGCCGGGGCCTGACCGAGGAGGACCGCCGCCACCTGTTCGAGCCCTTCTACTCGGGCTTCGGCAACGGCCGCGGCCTGGGCCTGTCCATCGTCCGCAAGATCGTCGACGATTACGACGGCCGCATCGACCTGCGATCGGAGCCGGAGCGGGGGACGGAGGTCGTCATCACGCTGCCGCGGCGCCGGCCGGCGGCGGCGCAGGGGTAGACCCATGGAAACGATCCTCATCATCGACGACGAGAAAAGCCTTCTCGACCTGCTCTCCGTCGTCTTCAAGAAGGAAGGGTACGCCGTCCGGACGGCCCAGTCGGCGGCCGGGGCCTACGAGGTCCTGGCCAAGGACGCGGTCGACCTCGTCGTCACGGACATCAAGATGCCCGGGGCCGACGGCATGGACGTCCTCCGCTACGCCCGCGAGAACCTGCCCGACCTCCCGGTCATCCTGATCACCGCTTACGGCAGTATCGCCCAGGCCGTCGAGGCCCTCAAGGCCGGGGCCCTCGACTACGTCGTCAAGCCCTTCGACGTCGAGGAGCTCAAGATCATCGTCGGCCGGGGCCTGGCCGCCCGACGCCTCAAGCAGGAAAACCTCCTGCTCAAGCGCGACCTCAAGGAGCGCTACGGCTTCGAGCAGATGATCGGCAAGAGCCGGCCGATGCAGGAGATCTACATCCTCATCGAGAAGGTCGCTTCGACCGACTCGACCGTGCTCATCACCGGCGAGAGCGGCACCGGCAAGGAGATGGCCGCCCGGGCCGTCCATCAGCAGGGCGCCCGCCGCGACCACGCCTTCGTGTCCATCAACTGCGCCGCGCTGCCCGAGAACCTCCTCGAGTCCGAGCTCTTCGGCCACGTCCGGGGCTCGTTCACCGGGGCCGTCTCCGACAAGAAAGGCATGTTCGAGCTGGCCCAGCGCGGCACCCTGTTCCTCGACGAGGTCGGGGAGATGTCGCCCTGGACCCAGGTCAAGCTCCTGCGGGCCCTCCAGGAGCGCAAGGTCCGGCGGGTCGGCGGGGCCGACGAGATCCCCGTCGACGTCCGCATCATCGCCGCCACCAACCAGGACCTCAAGAAGCGCATCGCCGAGGGCAAGTTCCGCGAGGAGCTCTTCTACCGCCTGAACGTCATCTCCGTCGACATGCCGCCCCTGCGCAAGAGGGTCGAGGACATCCCCATCCTGATGGCCCACTTCCTCCAGAAGTACTGCGAGAAGATGGGCAAGAAGCCGAAGCGGTTCACGCCCGACGTCGTCGGGCTGCTCGAGGGCTACTCCTGGCCGGGCAACATCCGCGAGCTCGAGAACGTCATCGAGCGCATCGTGGCCATCGAGGACCGCGAGACGGTCACCGCGGCCTGCCTGCCCCAGGAGATCGTCTCGCCGCAGAAGAAGAAGCTCGAGACCCAGGAATTGTTCGCCCCCGGCTTCAGCCTGACCCGCCACCTCGACGAGATCACCAAGAAGTACATCCAGGAGGCCCTGGCCGTCACGGGCGGCAGCCTGCAGAAGGCGGCCCCCCTCCTGGGCCTGAGCTACCGGACCATCCGCTATCTCATCGGCAAGTACGACCTCAACCAGGTCCGCAAGGCCGAAAAGCGGAACGGCAACGGCGACCGCAATCCCGCCTGACGACAAATTGTGTCAAAAGTGACAAAATACGGCGTCTTTTTTTCGTCAGTGCTCCCGACAATGTTTATAAAGTCTTTAATATCTATAAGTTAAGATGTCTTTAGAGTTGGCACGCAACTTGCTATAATAGGGGTGCCAACTATGAGTGGCAAACAACCCGGCTGAGGAGATCAGCCAGGGAATTTCAAGGAGGTTTTCAATGATCAAGAAGATGAGAGGCTTCACCCTCATCGAGCTGCTGATCGTCGTCGCGATCATCGGCATCCTGGCCGCTCTCCTCATCCCCAACGCTCTGGCCGCCATCCAGAAGGCCAAGCAGAAGACCGCGATGAAGGAGATCATGACCATCTCGACCGGCGCCATGGACTACATCACCGACCATGGCAACTGGGATGCGGTCGCTCAGGACGGCCCTCTGGGCGCTTCCTCCGACCCGTTCCCCCAGGCCATCGCCAACTTCTACATCAAGACCTGCCCGATCAACGACCCCTGGAACACTCCGTATAATGTTTACTGCGGGAACGATGCGAGCGAAGGCGCCCTGAGCGGCGCCGACGCCGACAACATCGGCGAAGACGATTTCGTCATCTCGTCCTACGGCCGGAACCAGGCCGACGGGCCGTACCCCGCTTCTACTTACCAGGAAGCGACCCCCGAGGCCGGCTTCTACAACGTCAGCGGCATGTCCGACTTCGACAACGACCTGGTCGCCTGGGGCGGCAATTGGATCTGCGGTCCGCGCACGGCCCTGGTCCAGTCCGGGAGCTGAGCGGGCTTTCTTACTCACGCCCGACCGGGGGGCGGCTTCGGCCGCCCCCCTTTTTTTTTCTCCGTAGCCCGGCATCTCCCCCGATCGGGGGCTCGCGCGCTCCGTCGACGCCGGGGCGGCCCGAACGGGCAGGAGGTCAGCGGCCGGCGGGGGAGGGGGAGGGCCGGGGCTCGAGCTCGGCGCCGTAATACCGGGACAGACGGCCCCAAAGCTCCTGGAACACCTCCGGGCGCTCGTCCGAGAGATCCGTCTCGCAGGCGGGGTCGTTCTTCAGGTCGAACAGGCCGGTCTTGACGCTCTCCGCGCCGCCCCGGACGAGGACGTCCCGGATAAGCTTCCAGTCGGGCGTCACGACGGCCCTGTTCCGTCTCCGGATGAGGAGATCGTAGTATTCGTCGCGCACGGTGACCAGGCCGGCCCGGTCGAACTCGTAGAAACGGACGCCCTGTTCGATGAGCGATTGCAGGGCGATGCCGGCCCCGCCGGGCGAGTCCAGGGAGAACTCGGTCTCCATGAAGACGGACCGGTCGTCGGGGGGCTCGGGACCGGACCCGGGCCTCAGCCAGAACGCCAGGCTCCGGCCGTCGAACTCCCTGTCCTCCGTTCCCATGCCCAGCAGGTCGAGGACCGTGGGGGCGATGTCGACCGTGCGAACGAGGTGCCCGACGTCCCGTCGGGCGGAGGCGCCGGCCGGCTTCCAGGCCAGGAGGGTCCGGTTCTGCCCGGCGTCCCTCAGGTCGGAGCCGTGGCCCTCGGCGGACTCGCCATGGTCGGACAGCACGACGACGATCGAATCGTCGGTGATCCCGGCCTCCTCGATGGCCCCGAGGATGCGGCCGACCTGGGCGTCGGCGATGGACAGGGCCGAGTCGTAGAGGTTCATGCGCGGATCGGCCCCGGGCCGGTAGGCGAACTCGCGGGGGGAGGCGTGGAAGTAGGGCCAGTGGCCGATGCAGAGGTGCGCGGCCAGGAAGAAGGGCGGCCCCGATTTGAGCCGGTCCAGGGCGGACACGAGGTCGTTGACGAAATAGCGACCGTCGTAGAGATGGAAGACGGCCCGGTTGTGCCGAAGGAAGGGGAAGACGGCGAAGCCGAGAGGATTGTTGAGGAAGACGTTGGTCAGGCTGAAGTCGTGGAAGCTGCCGTAAACGTAGTCCTTGACGCCTATGACGGGGTGGGTGAGCCGGTCGAAGCCCTCGGCCGCGGTGATGTTGCTGAAGCGGACCTCGTCGGTGAAATGGGCCGTCGCGTAGCCGCGCTCCCTGAGGACGTGGCCCAGGCAGCGGTCGGCCGACAGGATGTATTTCCGCTTCTGGAGATTGAGCCGGACGCCGTTGGTCACCGGGAACTGGCCCGTCAGGATGGCGTACCAGGACGGGAAGGTCCGGGCGATGGGCGAGTAGCAGTTGTCGAACACGACGGCCCGGTCGAGGAAGGCGTCGATGTGCGGCGTCAACGGCAGGGGGTATCCGGCGCGCCCGGTGTGCCGGGGATTGAGGGAATCGACGCCGATGAGGATGACGTTCGGCGCTCCCGTCCGGACGGCCGCCGGCTTCTTCGGCAGGGCCCGGCGGACGAGGTAGGCGGGATCGTAGGGCGCGACGAGGAGCGCGGTCCAGACGGCCAGGGAGGCGATGGCCGCCCCCTTCGGGGCGTGCCGGAGCGTCAGGGCCAGGAAGCCCAGGAGGTAGGCGCCGAGCAGGGCCACGGCGGCCGTTTCGAGCGCGGCGGCGCTCCCGCCGAAGAGGAGGCCGCCCTTGATGAAGGCCAGGTTCGAGGCGGGATAACGGGCCGCGTTGAGGGCGTAGACGCCGGCCAGGAAGACCGCATGGACGGCCAGGAAGGCGACACCCGGGGCCGACCGGGACGACCGCGGCCAGCGCCGGACGATGCGGGCGGCGAGCAGGGAGGCGTAGAGGCCGTTCATGGCCCCGAAGACGGCGTAGACGGCCAGGAGCTTCAGGACGTAGAGGGCCATGCCCGGCGCCAAGAGCCGAAGGCCTTCGGCCAGCTGGGTCTTGAGAGGCGATTTGGCGTCGTGGCCCGCGTATTCGTAGAGGACCGAGATGACCTTGGTCGCGGCCTCGGCGGCCCAGAGGGCGCCGTAGAGCCAGAGGCCGGACCGGACGAGACGGCGGGTGTGTGCGGGGGATCCCTTGCTCATGCCGGGGATTATACCGCAACCGCCTTCGCCGGCGGAACCGGCTGTGCTATAATCGGCGGACTTCGATGCGCTCCTATCTCGCTGTCGCGTTCGCCGTCCTCGCCGTCCTGGCCGGGCTGCCGTTCGTCCTGGTCTGCTTGGCCGCCGGCCTCCGCGAGCCTCTCCTCGCCTTCGGCCTGGGCATCGCGCGCGTCTGCCGCCGTATCGCCGGCATCTCCGTCGACGTCTCCGGGGCCAGGGGACTGGCGCCGGGGACGCCTCGGATCTACATGCCGAACCACGCCAGCTTCCTCGACGGCCCCCTGGTCATGCTGGCCATACCGGGCGCCGCCCGGGTCATCCTCAAGCGGTCCATCCTGCGCGTCCCGGTCGTCGGCGTGGCCATGCGTTTCGTCGGTTTCGTGCCGGTCGACCGCCGGGGCGCCGAAGGCGGCAAGAAGAGCATCGCCCGGGCCGCCGCGCTCATGAAGGAGCGCGGGTATTCCTACCTCATCTTCCCCGAAGGGACGCGCAGCCTCGACGGCCGGCTCGGGCCCTTCCGGCGGGGAGGCTTCTTTCTGGCCCTGGAGACCGGGGCGCCCATCGTCCCGGTCACCGTCACGGGTTCGGGCGAGCTCATGCCCAAGGGGCGTACCACCGCGCGCCCGGGTCGGGTCGGGATCGCGTTCCACGAGCCGGTGCCGTCGGCCGGCCTCACGGTCGAGACCATGCCGGAGCTCATGGACAAGGTCCGGACGGCCATTTTGGGGGGATGCTCTGGGAAGACAGAAGAGACGGGGGGCCGGGCCCGGAGGCCCTAGCGGATCTCGGGCTCGACGGCCTTCTTGACGGGGATCCCCTGCCGTTCCATCTTGGCCCTGATGCCGGCCTGACGGGTTTTGGCCTGCTCGAGCCGCTGGTTCGTCTCCTCCATCTGCTGCTGGATGACGGAACCGGGGACCATCGTGTTCTGGGCCTCGAACTGCTGGCGGAGGGCGTTCATCTCCTGGGTCAAGCCCTCGACGACCTCGTCGACGACGCGCAACTGGTCTTCGAGCGAGCCGCCGCCCTCGGCGACCTCGCCCGGAACGGCCCCGCCGGGCCCCGCCGGCAACGGCTCCTGGCCGGCTTCGGCCGCGGCGGCCTCGGGTCCTGACTCCGGATACAGGGCGTCGTCGAACCCGCCCGGAGGGAGGCTGACCTCGACCGCGGGGGCCTTCTTGACCAGGAGGAGCTCGCGGCTGGTGACGACGGCGGCGTGGCGGCCCTTGAGGCTCTCCCGGCGCGCCTTCTCGCGCTTGGCCAGCTCGACCAGGCTCTGGGCGCTCAGGGAGGCCGCCAGCCCGAGGACGGCGACGACGACGAATATTCTCTTCATGAGGATCACCGCCATTATCCGCCGGCCCCCCGGCCTTGTCAAATCCGCTCTGCCCGGCTAAAAAATAGATCCTTCTCCCACATCCGGGCATCCCTCTCGAGGCGGCGAAGGATGTTGCCTCGAAGATCCCCGTTGCTGGAGGAGGGGACCCGCGGAGCGGGGGG
>CAZFZU010000077.1:0-6540 GCA_964523615.1 uncultured Eubacteriales bacterium
AAAAGGGCGGACGCCCCTCGCGAGGCGTCCGCCCCCGGTTTTCGTTGCGGACTAGGTCACCCGGGACAACGCGCCATAAAGGCGCTGTCCCCTATCTGGGACGGCCCCTCACGGGAGCCGTGCCGGATCGTGGAAAGACTGGCGATCAGTAACGGCCGCGGCCGCCGCCGAATCCGCCTCTGCCGCCGCCGCCGCCGCCCGCGGGCCGGGGCTGGGCCTCGTTGACCTTCAGGTTGCGGCCCTTGAGGTCCTTGCCGTTGAGGCCTTCGATGGCCTTGATGGCCTCGTCCTTGTTGGGCATCTCGACGAAGCCGAAGCCGCGCGACTGGCCGCTCATCTTATCCGTGATGACGGCCGCTTTCTCGACGGTTCCGAAAGCCGAGAAGGCCGTGCGGAGCTCGTCCTCAGTCACACCGAAAGACAGGTTGCCGACGTAGATGTTCATACTCATCTCCTACAAAAAATTCGATCGCAATAAAGGAGAGGAGTACGCCGGCTGTTTGGGCCACAGGCCTCCGTGCCTTTATCCGACCCGCGCCCCCATTATGGGGGAATTACGCCCGCTAGCATACCAAAAAAATCCTCGCGCGTAAAGTCAATATTTGTTTTAATAGGGCCATGAAAAAAGTCGTCGTCATCGGCGGCGGGGTCACCGGGGTCCTGTCCGCCTGGCAGCTGGCCGCGGCCGGGCACGAAGTCGCCCTGGTCGAGGCCCGGGCCCTGGGGAACGGGGCCAGCTCCCGTTCGGCGGCGGGCATCCGGGCCCAGTTCGGGGTGCCCTCGACCGTCCGGGGCCTGGTCTACTGCGAGCGGTTCTTCGAGGGCTGGACGGCCCGGTTCCCCGGAAGCCAGTCCCCCTTCCGGCAGAACGGGTACCTGTTCCTCAAGAACTACCAAGCCGACCTCGACGCCGTCCGGGAGCTCGTCCGCATGCAGCGCGAGGCCGGGCTGGCCGAGGTCGAATACCTCGACAAGACCGCTCTCGACGAGCGCATGCCCTTCCTGGACACGACCGGGGTCACGGCCGCCACCTGGTGCCCCCGGGACGGGTTCCTCTTCCCGGCCATCATCTACCAGGACGGGGCCGAGGGCGCCCGGGCCCTGGGCGCCACGGTCGTCCAGAACGATCCCGTGGTCGGGGCGGAGCGGTCCGGCCCGCTGGCCGCGGCCGTCGTCCTCGGCTCGGGCCGGAGGATCGAGGCCGACCTGTTCGTCAACGCCACCGGCTTCATGGCCAACGCCGTGTCGCGGCTCTTCGGCGGCCGCGAGCTGCCGATCAAGGCCGAGCGCCGCTACCTTTACTTCCTGGCCGGCCTGGCCGGCGACAGCGACTGGGGCCTCTCCGTGGACGAGTTCCCGTCCCTGCCGATGATCATCACCCCGTCCGGGGCCTACGGCCGGCCCGAGAACAAGCAGCTCATGATGGGCTGGCTGCAGTTCCCCCGGCCGGTCGAGGCCACCCTGGACAACCAGGACGAGATCGAGCCCGGCTTCGGCCTGGGCATGGGCGAGTACGGCGCGGCCCTGCGCAAGGAGGTCAACCAGTTCCTGCCGGCCGCCCAGGACATGGGCCGCCTGGCCGCCGTCACCACCGGGTTCTACGACACGACCCCCGACCACAATCCCCTCTTCGGCTACGACGGCCGCGTCGCCAACCTCATCCACGCCGCGGGCTTCAGCGGCCACGGGCTGATGCACGCCCCGTTCTCGGCCCTCATCGTGGCCGAGCTCGTGGCCCGCGGCGCCGACGTCGGCTCGTTCGAGCTCCCGGACGGGCTCGGCCCGGTCGACCTCGGCGACTACGCCCTCGGCCGGGCCTTCGACCGCCACGAGGGGCTGGTCATCTGACGATGGCGCTCCCGGGGCTGACCCTCATCGGCGAGTCCATCAACGACTCGGTGCCCTCGACGAAGAGGCTCTTCGACGCGAACGACGTCGCCGGCCTGCTCGAGCTGGCCCGGACGCAGGACGAGAAGGGCGCCGCCTGGATCGACGTCAACGTCGGGCTGAGGCCGCCCGCGTTCATGGCCGATCTCGTCCGCGAGCTCCAGACGGTCACCCGCAAGCCCCTGTCCATCGACACGCCCGACCCGGCCGTCGCCCGGGCCGCGCTCGAGGCCTACGACCCGGCCCGGGCGGACGGGCGCCCGCCCATCCTCAACTCCGTGTCGCCCCTGCGCCTGGAGATGTTCGACCTCTGGCAGGTCCGCCCGTTCATGCCCATCCTCCTCGCCTCCGAGCGCTTCGAAGCCGGCGCGCCCTGCGCCAGCGCCAACCGGACGGCCGAGGAGACCTGGCTCACGGCCCGCTCGCTCCTCGAGGAGGCCCGCCGCCGCGTCCCGGGCTTCGCCAATTCGGGGGCCATCGTCGACCCGGGCATCGCGCCTCTCGGCACGGACTGCGAGGGCCAGCTCAAGCGGGTCCTCGAGACCCTGGCCCTTCTCCGCGACGATCCCGCCCTCGCCGGGGTCCACGCCTCGGTCGGCCTGAGCAACTTCACGGTCATGCTGCCGTCCAAGCGCGCCGACGGCTCGCCGGTCAAGGGACCGCTCGAGAGCGCCTTCCTGACCCTGGCCATGCCCCTCGGCCTCGACTTCATCATCGGCTCGACCGTCCGCAAGTACGAGCTGCTGCCTCCGGGCCACCCGGCCCTGGCCTGCCTCGAGGACATCCTCGGGCTCGAGGGCTACGACGCGCTCGTCCGGCTGAAGGAGTTCTATGGCTGACCTCGCCTTCCACGTCGAGCTCCAGACCCCCAAGCGCGCCTCCGAGGACATCGACAAGGACCTGGGGACTTTCGCCGACAAGTACCGCAAGGTCGTCGAGGCCGGCTGGACCGTCTGCGTCACGGACAATCCCATGGGCCTGCTGAGCTACGGGGCCATGGAGACGATCGAGCTGCTCGGCCTGCCCGTCCGGCCCGACCGGCTCATGGTCCACCTCAACACTTTCCATCCTCGCCGGGAGCTCGACGAGATCCTGGCGGCCTTCGGCGACGCCGGCGGCCGGGACCTCCTCGTCGTCTCGGGCGACGGCAGCCAGAAGCTCCACCGTCTCGAGCCGGCCGAGATCGGGGCGTCCGGCCCGACCGTGACCTCGGTCGAGCTCCTCCGCTACATCGACCGGGAGTACCCGGGACGCTTCACCTGCGGCGTCGCTTTCAATCCTTACGAGCCCCAAGACGCCGAGTTGGAGAAAATGAGACGCAAGGTCGACGCCGGGGCCGCGTTCATCATCACCCAGCCCATCATCGGCCGCGACGACCGCCTGGCCGGCCTGGCGCCCTTCGGCCTGCCCGTGACCCTGGACGCCTGGATGTCCAAGAAGCTCCACCTGCTCTCCGAGTGCGTCGGCCACGAGATCCCCGAGGGCACGCCCTACGATCCCATAGAGAACCTCCGGGAGCTCCACCGCAACTACCCCGAGTACGGGCTCTACCTGGCCATCCTGGGCTTCAAGACCCAATACCCTCTGCTCCGCGACATTTGGAAGGACAGGGGGCCGGAAACGTGACCAACAAGATCTTCGTCGCTTCCGACGGGACCGGCCGCACGGCCTACCTGGCCGTCAACGCCGCCCTGGCCCAGTTCCCCGGGGCCAAGGTCCGCATCGTCGTCCGGCCCGACATCACGACGAAGGAGCGGGCCGAGGGGGTCGTCCGCGAGGCCGCCGAGGCCGGCGGCTTCGTCGTGCACACCGTCGTCCGGGACGAGGTCCACGCCGACCTCATCCGGGCCGGCCGGGAGCTCAACGTCGAGACGATCGACCTCATGGGGCCTCTCATCGCCCGGCTGACCGAGACTCTGGCCACCTCGCCGACGGAGAGGCCGGGCCTGTTCGGACAGCTCGGCAAGACCTATTTCCGGCGCATCGAGACCATGGAATTCGCCCTGCGCCACGACGACGGCCAGCGCGTCCAGGACCTCAAGCAGGCCGAGCTCGTCCTGCTCGGCGTGTCGCGGACCTTCAAGACGCCCCTCAGCATCTATTTGGCCTTCAAGGGCTGGTTCGTGGCCAACGTCCCCATCACGATCGAGCAGCCGCCGCCGGACGTCCTCGACGAGGTCGATCCGGCCCGGGTGTTCTGCCTCGACACCAATGCCCGCCAGCTGGCCGAGCTGCGGCGGACGCGCGCCGAATACCTCAAGGGCGGGGTCGACGGCTACGCCGACCCGGAATACGTGCGCATCGAGCTCATGCACGCCCGGCAGTACTACGCCCGGCACACCGGCTGGTCGATCGTCAATGTGACCAACAAGCCCATCGAGGAGATCGCCACCGAGATCCTGGCCCTGCGGGGCCGGCCCGAGAACGGCGAGGAGCGGGAGGAGGAGGCATGAGGAAAGCGGCCGCATGGCTGGCCGGATTGGCCCTTCTGGCGGGTTGCGCGAGGAAGCCCGACGACGCCGCGATCCTGCCCCCCGTTCCGGAGGGTGCGCAGGCCGTTTCGCTCGCGGGACGGGCGCTCGTTCCGGCCCCGGCGACGGCCGAGGCCCTCGAGGAGCTCGAAGCGGCCCGGAGGGCGGCCGCGGCCGACCCCCGGAGCGCGGACGCCCTGGTCTGGCTGGGGCGCCGGACAGCCTACGCCGGCGACTACCGCGAGGCCATCCGGGTCTTCAGCCGCGGCGCGGCCGCGTTCCCCGGCGACGCCCGGTTCCTGCGCCACCGCGGCCACCGCTACATCTCCATCCGGGAGTTCGACCGGGCCGTCCGCGACCTCGAGAAGGCGGCCGCGCTCGTCGAGGGCCGGCCGGACGCGATCGAGCCCGACGGCGCCCCCAATCCCCGGGGCATCCCCGTCAGCACCCTGCATTCCAACATCTATTACCATCTCGGATTGGCCCACTTCCTGAAGGACGACCTGGACAAGGCCCTGGCCGTCTACCGCAAGGGCCTCGAGACGGCGCCCAACGACGACATGCGCGTGGCCACTTCGCACTGGCTGTACACGACCCTGCGCCGTCTCGGCCGGGACGGCGAAGCCCGGCGGCTGCTCGAGACCGTGCGGCCGGACATGGACGTCGTCGAGAACACGGTCTACCACCGGCTCCTGCTCTTCTATAAGGGCGAGCTCGTCGCCGACGCCGTAACGGCCGACGGCGAAGCCGCGACGACCAACGACGCCGCCGCTTTCGGGCTGGGGAGCTGGCGCCTCGCCAACGGCGACCGGGAGGGGGCCCGGGAGGTCTTCGCCGGCATCCTCGAAGGCCCGGGCTGGGCGTCGTTCGGGTTCATCGCCGCCGAGGCCGCTTGGGCCCGCGAGTTCGCCGGCCGCTGACGGGCCGTCCCGCGCGTACGCCTAAGCCCGTGGCTCCCAGCCGCGGGCCGCGGCGATCATGGCTTTTAGATTCTCCGGCGGCGTCTCGGCCGGGATGGCGCAGCCGGCGTTGAGGATGAAGCCCGGGACGCCGGCGAAGACGTCGAGAAGCTCCCGCGTCCTGGCTTCGATCAGGGCCGGCCGGCCGAGGGCGAGCACGCCGCTCGGGTCGATATTGCCGATGAAGACGGCCCTGCCCCGCATGGCTTCCCGGGCGGCCCGGACATCGGTCTTGTAGTCGAGCTCGAGGGCGTCCGCGCCCGTCGCCAGCATCGGCTCCAGGATGCGCGTGGTATCGCCGCAGATGTGCAGGGCGTAGGGCAGCCCCAGGCGGTGGGCCTCCTCGACGAGCCGGCGCTCGTAGGGTTGGGCGAACGCCTCGTACATGGCCGGCGAGATCAGGTCGGGGCCGGCCGGGCTGTCGCCGTTCGAGACCATGTCCGCCCCCGTCGCGGCCATCAGCCGGAGGAAGGCGGCCGAGGCCTCCGCGCAATGCCGCAGGAGGGCGTGGGCGTCCTCCCGGTTGGCCGGGTCGACGAGGTCCATCATCCAGTCGGCCGGGCCGCGGGCCATGGACGCCAGCGAGAAGGCCGCCTGATCGCAATTGCCGCGGACGTAGATCTCGCCCCGGAAATGGGCGACGAGCCGGCGCACGGCCTCGAGCCAGACCTGGATGCGCGGGTGGCCGCCGACGTCGGCGGGCGCGAGGTCCCGGGCCTCGGCCAGCCTCCCGATCATGGCCCCGGCCGGACGGGCCGGCAGGTCCTCGGGATGGTCGACGGGCACTCCGATGGCCTCGGCCAAGACGACCGTGTCGACGTCGACGAGGACGCCGTCGTAGCCGTAGGTCTCGACGGCCCGGATGAAGCTCTCGGCGATCGCCCCCGGGTCCTCCCGGAATCGGCGCTGGGTGAAACCGGCCTCGCGGGCGGCCATGAGGAAGTTGTGGAGCATGACCGGGACCCGGTCGGGGTTCCGGCCCTCGAGAACGGCCTTGACGCGGAGGAAGCCGTTCACGCCGGTCCCTCTCCCAGGCCCTTCCCGTCGACGGCGCGCAGCGTGCCGCCCTCCAGGCGGCTCTTCTCGGCCGTGAACCCGATGAGGTGGCTGTCCATGGACTCCTGGAGCGTCGTGGCCAGCAGGGCCGGGTCGCGCCGGCCGACGGCCTGGACCCAGTCCCGGACGAGGCCGTTGTCGCCGCCGCCGTGACCCGAATCGACGCG
>CAZFZU010000077.1:6640-10689 GCA_964523615.1 uncultured Eubacteriales bacterium
GCCAGCCATTCCTCGACCGAGGCGTCGTCGTCGCCGGGCGTGTCCTTGTGGCCGAGCCAGCTCTTGCGGCGGAGGTAGATCTCGACGGCCGAGAACGGGCACGAGGCCTCGACGGGACAGCCGTCGGCGCAGCGGGCCGGCGCGCCGGGCGGGGCCATCTCGCGGCGGAAGAGCCGCAGGGAGCCGAACGACTGGACCTTGTCGCAGGGCCTGCCCGCGAGCCAGCGCAGGATGTCGAGGTCGTGGCAGCATTTCGAAAGCAGCATGGGCGTCGACTCGCGGCTGTTGCGCCAGTTGCCGCGGACGAACGAGTGGGACATGTGGATGTGCTCGACCGGCTCCAGGTGCTGGATGCCGACGAGCTGGCCGAGGCGGCCGGAGGCCACGATGTGCCGCATCATCCGGAAATAGGGCGTGTAGCGCAGGACGTGGCAGACCCCGACGATGGCCCGCCGCGCCGTGGCCAGGTCGAGGATGTCGCGGCACTGGGACCAGGACTGCGCGATGGCCTTCTCGAGAAGGAGGTCGTAGCCCTTTTCCAGAGCGGCCATGGCCGGCCCGTAGTGGAGGCGGTCGGGCGTCGTGACGATGATGGCGTCGCAGAACTTGGGCCCGTCGAAGGCCCGTTCCCAGGTCGGCCAGCGCCGCTCGGGCGGGATGGCGTGGCCTTCGGCCAGGAAGGCGTTGCGGTACGGGATGGGCTCGGCCACGCCGACGATCTTGAGCTCCTCCGGGAAGGCCTTGGCGTAGGCGGCGTAGACACGGCCGCGGCCCCCGGCGCCCATGACGGCCGCCGTGACCGGGCGGGAGGGCTTCTTCCACTCGAACGACGGCGGGGCCCCCAGGGGATGGGGTTGGCCGGCCTCGGCCCGGACGAGGCGGTAAGAGGCCGCGGTGCCGGCCGCGGCGCCGAGCGTCAACAGAGCGTCCCTGCGTTTCATATCGGACCTCCCGGTCACTGGCGTCGGAGATCGGCTTCGGGGAGCTTCTGGGAGACGGCCGGGCCGAGGCCGAGGACGGCCGCGCGGCTGAGCCGGATCCGCGGTTCGCCCCGCCGGACGAAGCCCGCGCCCTCGGCGAGGCCGATGAGCGCCGCGAAGGACGGCCCGGGGACGTGGAGCTTGGGCTCGACGAGGAGCAGCCGGCCCTCCGGCTTCAGCGCGGCCCCGATCTCGGCGAACAGCCGCTCCGTGTCGGGAACCTCGTGGGCCATCCAGAAGGCCAGGGCGAAGTCGGCCCGCTCGGCCGGGTCGAGCCCGAGTCCCGTCCGACCGGCCAGATGGACCCGGACCCTGTCACCGACCCCGGCACGGACGGCCCGCCGCCTCGTCCGCTCGAGCATCCCCGGATGGATGTCCACGGCCACGACCCGCCCGCTCTCCCCGACCATCCGGGCCAGAGGAACGGCGAAGAAGCCGGGGCCGCAGCCGATGTCGAGGACGATATCCCCGGGACGGATGAACGGGCCGAGGATGCGGTCCGGGTCCTGGGCCAGCCGGCGAAAGACGCTCGTCAGCGTGAAGGACAGCCAGGGCGGGCAAACGTGTTCGGCCATGATGGGTGGTCTCCGCAGTCGCGATGATATGACGCCCCGGGGGGAAAAGACAAGCGCCCGCAAAAAAGGTGCTTCTCCTTTTTCCGGGAAGTCCCTCTTTCGGGTTTTGGCTCAGGATATGCCTCTAGCTCCCCGGCCCCCCGGGGAACGGGGAGCGGATTCTTAGGAGCGGACCAGGCAGGATCGGGACGAAGCACCCGGAGTCCCGATTCTGCGAAATCTCTTAAGAAATCACTTTTCCCGATATTTCCCAGCGCCGCTCCTCCGAGCTACTCCGGAGCGGCGCTGATGGTCGCTTCGGGGACTCCGCTCCCTGCCGGTCCCCTCCTCCAGCAGCGGGGATCTTCGAGGCATCCGGACTGCTAAATGAAACGCTGCATCCCTAAGCTTATCGCTTTGCCCAATTAACGCGATATACCTTGATAACTGGAAGGCCGCTAGAATCTTCCTCGACGACATACAATTTATTGTTTTTCCACCTAAAGCACGATGCTTTATGGCCAGGGGCAAAACGTTTAGTTTCAACTAACCTTCCAGCCTTATCAAAGATATCAAAGAAATAAATGTTCTCCCTAGAAATAATGCGAGAAAGAACAATAAGCCTGCCGTTTTTATCATCGTCGATAGCATAATAGGGGGCATAATATTCGGGAATGTATACCTTAAGTCCTTGTGGAATTCCTTTAGTTGCTGCCTCAACCTCGGCACTCGGAATTCTAGTTAAAACATCATTTTTATATATTCTTTTTACAAGAAGACCATCACTGTTATAGCCTTTTATTTCATATCTTCTGTCTGGACATCCATACCAGACGATCCCATCCTGTGTGATTGCGAAGCTGGGGCCTGCTAAAAATAGGGATAGGTTCTCTTCATCTTTTATAAATGAGGAATCATAAATCCTCATAAAATTAAGGCTTGAATCAAATTTCTGTAATTCATATCTTCTCAAACCATCCTTGGTCGACTGAATTATTGAGAATATATTGCCCATCGAATCAATTTTTATTTCGCCCATAGAATATGACGCAGTAGACATTGAGCGTTGGTATTCACCCTCCATATTATATACAGTCAATCTCCTTATGCGGGCATCAAGAACCATGATCTCAGTAGAACTTATGAAGTCCATGTAGACAGGAGTCGCTAATTCTCCAGGCCCAGGTCCCTGTCTGCCGATTATTTTTTTGAATTGACCTTCTCTACTGAAGACTTTTATGTTTGATTCCCTAGAATCCAAAGCATAAATATTTTCTGATTGGTCAACTATGATGCTAGCTATTCTGACAAAACTGATATCCCCAGGAGAATATGACTCGCCGATAGTTAGCTCGATATCGAATTCTGGACTCGCCGCTTGATATATCGGCTGTCTAGGGTTCTCAATTATTGTCACCCCATTTTCGGTCTTGACTGAACCCTTCCACTGTTCGCTCTCAAGGAACCTACAACATAGAAAAGGCACCACGGGAATTATGGAATAAAGACCAACCTTCTGAATGCAACGTCGCATTAAAGGTCCCCACTCATTGACTTATGTCACAGCAAACGGACCCGCCATCCTTGACCCGAGTAAGATGTAATTCCTCTCCCGCATTGACTCGGGAATGAACGTGTAATTAAAGACAGGGGGTACCTAATAAAAAGATCTGAGGCTTCTTTAGAGCTAACTTGATGGTCTCAGTTTAAATACAGGGCTGAGTCCACTCGCGGCAAAACGGGTTTTGAGGATTGATGCACTGAATAGCATAACCTCCTCCGCCATATACGATAAGGATTGCTTCGCCTTGACACCCCCCTGGTGACTGGCAGAAGTTATAGAGTACTTCACATGGCTGTGGCGAGGCTGCAGCGTTTGTGAACGCTAGGGCAAGAGCCATAGAGATGACAATGAGTACCCAAGACCTCCATTTCGCGCCCTTCATCTTGACACCTCCAAAAATTATGGAACCGCATATGATGCGGTTTATTTGCCATCAATTAAATTGCTTTTCGCATGTACTAAGATCATTCGACCCTCTCTAAAGAGGATAGCAGCCCTTCTGTCCAGAACCATGTTGCGTATTTCGGGAGATAAGGTTTTAATGAGTGAATTGAAAAGGATTAGCCTATGGTTTTTTTCGTCGATTATCGGATCAAGTTCGCGATATTCAATAAGTCCATTCTTATAAAGCTCGTATTCTTTCTCTGAATTTTTCCCAACAATTTGAAAAATTCCATCTATATTAATAGCCCCAGCTTCAAGCAGGTCAAAATCGGCCTTTTGTTCAGGGGTTAATGTATCTGCGAAACGGGAATATCCAGAACAAGAAACGCAGGCCTTTTTTAAAAAACGAATTTTTGGCAATACGTTTGGGAACAAAATAATTGTGCATATTGCACAAATCCAAACAATAGAGCCAACCACATAGTTAGGATGCGACCTTAACAATCCATCCTTTTTTCCCCTCACAATTTATCAGGTATCAGCATTGTATTATGATGTCAAGATCTT
>CAZFZU010000078.1:0-10343 GCA_964523615.1 uncultured Eubacteriales bacterium
CCCGGGTCGAGGACGCCATGCACGCCACCAAGGCGGCCGTCGAGGAAGGCATCGTGCCCGGCGGCGGCGTGGCCCTGATCCGCGCCCAGAAGGCCGTCGAGAAGCTCCAGCTCGAGGGCGACGAGCAGATCGGCGCCAACATCATCAAGCGGGCCATCGAGGAGCCCCTCCGCCAGATCGCGGCCAACGCCGGCTTCGAAGGCTCCGTGGTCGTCGAGAAGGTCAAGGAGATGAAGCAGGACATGGGCTTCAACGCCCTGACCGAGAAGTACGAGGACATGATCAAGGGCGGCATCCTCGACCCGACCAAGGTCGTCCGGATCGCGCTCCAGAACGCGTCCTCGATCGCCGGCCTCTTGCTGACCACCGAGGGCCTCATCGCCGAGATGCCCGAGGAGGACAAGAAGCCCGCGTATCCGACCCCTCCCGGCGACATGTATTGATCGCGCCCCGCGCGTAACGCATCGCCAGCCCCGGGCGGCCTCCCGCCCGGGGCTTTTTTTTCGGACGGGGTCAAACCTACTTTTTATCACTTTCCGACATTATTGTCGGATTTCCTGATCCAGCCCGGCTAAAAGTAATAAAAAGTAGGTTTGATTCCATCTTTTTTGCTATAGTTTTTCCGATGGCCCGTCTCATCGACCGGTACGTCGTGCGCGAGGTCGTGCCGCCCTTCCTGGCCGGGCTCCTTCTCGTCGCGTTCGCCCTCCTCGCGGACCAGGTCCTGCTCCTGGCCGAGCTGTTCATCGCCAAACGGGTGCCATTCGCCGAGGCCCTGGGCCTGATCGCCGGGCTCATCCCGTCCATCCTCGTCTTCGCCCTGCCCATGGCCGTGCTCGTGGGGGTCCTCGGGGGCCTGGCCCGTCTCTCGGCCGACTCCGAGATCGTCGCCTTCCGCTCGCTTGGGATCGGTCCGGCCCGGCTGGCCCGTCCCGTCGCCCTGTTCGGCCTGGCCGGGTTCCTGCTGACCCTGCCGCTCGCCCTCTGGCTGGCCCCCCGGGCCAACGCCGCCTGGGTCAGGTCCATGGCGGATTCGGTCATTGGCCGCGCTCCGCTCGACGTCCGTCCGCTCGAGTTCGACGAGACCCTGCCAGGGACCGTGCTCCTCGTCCGCGCGGTCGAGGACGGCGGTCGCTGGCAGGACGTCTTCGTCTATCTCGGCGCGGACCCCGCCCGCCCCCGGCTGGTCCTGGCCCGCTCCGGCTCGGTTCGGCTCTATCCGGGCGAGCGCCGGGCCGTCCTGGCGCTGGACCGCGGCACGGCCTACGCCTGGCCGGCCTCCGGCGCCGGCGCCGACACGGTGACCGCGTTCGAACGGCTCGAGGAGGAGATCGACGTGGCCGGGCTGTTCGCCGCCGCCTCGCGCGAGAAGGGGGTCCGCGAAAAGGACCTCGGCGAGCTCGTCCGGGACCTTCGGGCCCTCGAAGCCGGTCCGGCGCCGCCCGCTCCGTCGCGTCCGGCCCGGGCCCACCGCGTCGAGATCCACAAGAAGTTCGCCCTGGCCGCGGCCTGCCTCGTCTTCGCCCTCCTCGGCCTGCCCTTGGGCGTCCTGACCGGACGGGCCGGACGGACCGGCGGCTTCACCCTCGGCCTGGCCGTCATCCTGGTCTTCTACGCTCTTCTCATGGCGGGCGAGAACGCGTCCATGGCCGGCCGGCTGTCACCGGTCGCCGCCATGTGGGGCCCGAACGCGCTCTTCGCCGCCGCCGGCGTCCTGCTCCTCATGCGGGCCAGGCGGAGCCCGGTCCCCGCGCGCGTCCCCACCCTCCGGCCCCGGCGCCGGTCCGACCCACCGGTCCCGACCGGCGTCCCGGCCGATACGCTCTCCGGGCGTCCGGTCCCCGCGCTCCGTTCCGGGCCGCCGTTCCGTTTCCCCGGACTGCTCGACCGCTACGTGTCGCGCAAGTTCTTGTCGGTCCTGGCCTTGGCCCTGGCGGCCCTGGCCGCCGCGGCCTTCCTGGCCGTCTTCTTCGAACACCTGGGCGAGGCCCTGGCCAAGGGCAAGCCGGCCGCGCTCGTGGCCCGGTACGCCGCGGCCCGGCTGCCCGGCCTGCTGGCCTTCCTGCTGCCCGCGGCAGTCCTCGTCGCCGCCGTCCTGGCCCTCGGGGTCCTGGTCCGGACGAACGAGGCGACGGCCATGAAGGCCTGCGGCGTCAGCGCCTATCGCCTGGCCCTCCCCGTCCTCGTCCTGGGCGCGGCCGCGGCGGGAGCGGCCTTCCTCGTCCAGGAGCGCGTCGCGCCCGCGGCCCGGGCCCGGTCGGAGGCGGCCCGCGCGGCCCTGCTCGACCTGCCCTCCCGCGCCTACAGCTTCGTCAACCGGCACTGGGTGTTGTCACGCTCCGGCGACCGGGTCTTCCGCTACGACCTCTTCGATCCGGCCACGGCGACGTTCGCGCGGCTATCGGTCTTCGACCTCGATCTGGGCCGCGGCGCGCTCGTCCGGCGCGCTTTCGCCGAGCGGGCCGTCCTCGAAGACGGCCTCCTTCGTCTCTCAGGCGCCGCAGAACGGAGGTACGACCGGCCGGCCGGCGGGCCGCCCGTCCCGGCCGGCATGTCGATCGATATCGCCAGCGAGAGAGCCGCTTTCCTCGAGCCTTTCAAGGAGCCGCCCCAAATGACCTGGGGCGAGCTCCGGCGCTACGCCGCCGAGGTCCGCGGTCTGGGCCTGGCGTCTTCGCGCCTGCGGACCGAGGTGGCCCTGCGCGCGGCCCTGCCGGCCGCCTGTCTGGTCATGGCCCTGCTGGCCGTTCCCTTCGGCTTCCGGACCGGCCGCCGGGGCGTCCTGGCCGGCTTGGGCCTGGCCGCGGTCCTGGCCGTGGCCTTTTGGGGGGTGTTCGCGCTTTGCCGCGGCCTGGGCATGGCCGGGGCCCTGCCGCCCTTCCTGGCGGCCTGGGGCGCCAACTTGGTCTTCGGGTTGGGGGGGATAGCGGGATTGTTGCGGACGCGGACCTGACCGGGGCTCGCCCCGGCGGCCCTACATCTTGTACTTGCCGAAGTCCTCGGGGCGGAGACCCTCGAGCCAGCCGCGCAGCTTCTCCGAGGACTCGACCTTCTCGTCGAACTTCAAGCCGTTGGCCTTCTTGACGACCTCGTCCTCGACGTAGATGGGCGAGGCCATGCGCAGGGCCAGGGCGATGGCGTCCGAGGGCCGGGAGTCGATGACGATCTCCTGCTCGGCCCGGCGGCAGTGGATGAGGGCGAAGAAGGTGTTGTTGCGGACGTCGTTGACGACGATCTTCTCGATGGCGATGCCCAGTTTCTCCAGGAAGCTCTTGAGGAGGTCGTGGGTCATCGGCCGCGGGGTGGGGACGTTCTCGATGGTCAGGGCGATGGCGTTGGCCTCGAAGACCCCGATCCAGATGGGCAGGATCTGCTCGTCGCGGGGGTTCTCCAGAACGACGATGGGCATCTTGGAGATGGGGTCGACGACGAGCCCCTTGACCTTCATCTCGATCTGCATGGCCGGTTCGTTCCGACACCAATATAGTGGCCGGGTCCGGGCTTGTCAAATGGCCTAGAACAGGCTCAATTGGGGGGTGCAGGCCTCGGCCGCGGCTTCTCCGCCGAAGACGCGGACGGTCCCGTACTCGCCGTCGTGGCCGGGCTCGACGCGGACCTGGCCCCGCCTCATCCGGTCGACGGCTTCGGCCACGCGCTCGGGGGCGACACGGGCCAGCTCGGCCACGGGGACCTCGGTCAGGATGGCGTGCTCGTCGCCGAACTCGCGGACGAAATGGAAGTAGAGGTCCCAGACGCCCTGGCACTCGGGCGTCTTGCCGACGGCCTCGGCGATGAGCTCGTTGAGGGGGATGAGGTTCTTGAAGGGCACCCCTCCCGCCGGGCCCTGGCCGGGCTCGCGGTCGGCCAGCTCCTCGACGCGGTGGGCGACGCCGATGGTCAGCTTCTTGCCGCAGCGGGGGCAGAGGTCGTTCGTCCTCAGGCTCTCCCGCGGGGCGCTGACGACGCCGCACTTGCGGTGGCCGTCGTAGTGGTACTTGCCCTCTTCCGGGAAGAACTCGACCGTGTAGAGGAACCGGGCCGGGTCGTTGGCCCGCAGGGCCTCGACGAGCCCGCGGTAGCTGAAATCCGTGTCGAAGACGTTGGCCTCGCGACCGATCTTGGACGGGGAGTGGGCGTCGGAGTTGGAGACCAGGGCGAAGCGGTCCAGGGCCGAGAGCCGCCGGTTCATGGCCGGGTCGGAGGACAGCCCCGTCTCCAGGGCGAAGATCATGGGCGTCATCTCCTCGAAGCACTCCTCGACGCGGTCGAAGCCGCTGTTGGCCCCGAAGAGCGAGAACCAGGGCGTCCAGACGTGCGAGGGGATGACGACGGCCCGCGGCGCGGCCTCGGCGACCATGCGGCAGAACAGCCGGACGTCGAGGCCCAGGATGGGCCGGCCGTCCGAGGCCAGGTTGCCGACGGCCTGGAGCCGGGCGTTGATCCGCTCGACCGACTCGAAGTCGGGGGCCAGGACCATGACGTGGACCTTGCGGACCTTGCCGCCCTTGGAGTAGATGAAGCTCAGCTCGGAGGCCAGGACGAAGGCCAGCGGCCGCCGCAGCGCGGGCAGGCCCCGGAACGGCGGGGCGTCGAGGACGGTCGTCCCGTTCTTGAACCGCAGGAAGCCGTTGCCCATCGGCTCGAGCTTCTCCTTCATCAGGAACAGCCACTCGGGGTGGGTGAAGTCGCCGGTCGCCAGAAGCGAGACGCCCTTGACCTTGGCCCAGGGCGAGAGGGCCTCGAAGGACATGTCCCGCGACGTGGCCCGGGAGAACTTCGAGTGGATGTGGAGATCGGCGACGAACTTCATGACGGAGGGTCCAGTGTAGAGAAAGCGCCGGGCGATTGCAAGCGGTTTCGGCCCGGCCGGCCGCCTTGAAAAAGCGGCCCGGAGGGGGTACACTGAATCGTCCGGGTCGGACACGAAAGGAACCCCTTCATGAGACCGAGAACCGCCGCCGTCCTCGCCGGCGTCCTGCTCTTCGCCCTGCCCGCCGCGGCCCAGAAGGTCGCCGTCAAGGACCTGCCGCCGCGCTACCGCGACTGGCTCCAGGAGGAGGTCGTCTACATCATCTCCCCCAAGGAGAAAGCCGTCTTCCTGCAGCTGTCCAACGACCGCGAGCGGGAGATGTTCATCGAGGCCTTCTGGAAGGCCCGCGACACCGACCCGTCGACCCCCCAGAACGAGGCCAAGGACGAGCACTACCGGCGCATCAAGTACGCCAACGAGAACTTCGGCCGCGGCCTGTCCGCCGGCGGCTGGCGCTCGGACCGGGGCCGCATCTACATCACGCTCGGCGAGCCCAAGCAGATCGAGAAGTACGAGAACCTCAGCAACGTCTACCCCATGCTCGTCTGGTTCTATTCCGGCCTGGCGACGACCAGCCTGCCCAGCTCCTTCAACATCGTCTTCTTCAAGCCCAACGACGCCGGCGACTACGTCCTCTACTCGCCCATGAAGGACGGGCCCCAGAAGCTCCTGCCCTTCTACAGCGGGGACCAGACCAGCTACATCGACGCCTACCGCCAGCTCATGGAGATCGAGCCCCTCATCGCCCAAGTCTCGCTGACGCTCATCCCCAACGAGTACGTCATGGGCTCGACGCCCTCGGTCTCCTCCGACATCCTGCTCGGCCAGAAGATCCCCCAGTCCGCCTACGACGCCGTCCGCAGCGCCTACGCCGACAAGCTCCTCCGCTACAAGGACGTCATCGAGGTCGAGTACACGGCCAACTACATCGACAGCGACGCCCTCGTCCAGGTCACCCGCGACGGCGCCGGGCGGGCCTTCGTCCATTACCTCCTGGAACCGGGCCGGCTCAGCCTGGAGCGCGTCGGGAACCTGTTCCGGACGACCTTCGAGATCAACGGCATCGTCTCGGACGCCGAGGGCAAGCCGGTCTACCAGTTCGACCGGACCATCCCCATCGAGCTGCAGGGCGACCAGTTCCTCAAGATCAAGGACCGCAAGGTCTCCGTCCAGGACGCCTTCCCGCTCATCGACGGCGACTACAAGTTCAGCCTGCTCTGGAAGAACACGGTCTCCAAGGAGTTCAGCTCCATCGAGGCCTCGCTGACCATCCCGCCGGCCCGGACGCTGACCCTGAGCCCGCCGGTCCTGGGCAACCGGGCCGTGCGCAATCCCGCCTTCGCCGGCCAGGTCAAGCCGTTCACCTTCGGCCAGGTCCAGATCGTGGCCTCGCCGCGCAACGACTTCGTCCTCGCCGATACCCTGTCCCTGTACTCCGAGCTGGGCGGCTTGACGCCGGCCCTGCGGGAGGGCGGCCGGGTCCGCGTGGCCCTCGTCCGCGGCGGCCAGCCCGTCGCCGAGAAGAGCCAGGAGCTGCGCGGCGCCGCCGACCCGGTCCGGATCGCCGAGGACTTCCCCCTGGCCGGCTTCCCGCCCGACTACTACGCGGCCGAGGTCACCGTCCTCGACGCGGCCGGCGCGGCCGTGCTGACGTCCAAGACGGATTTCTACATCAGCCTGGCCACGGCCCTGCCGCGGGCCTGGATCATCTACCAGCCGCTGCCCGCCGCGGGCGATCCGGCCTACCCTCACATCCTGGGCCTGCAGCACTTCCAGGCCGGCGACGCGGCCAAGGCCCGGGCCCTGCTCGAGGCGGCCTACCGCCGCTCCCCGGAGTCGGCCCCGTTCGCCCTGGACTACAGCCGCGTCCTGTTGGCGGCCAAGGACTACGAGGGGGTGCGGTCCGTGGCCCTGCCGTTCTACCGGGACAAGAAGGACTTCGAGTTCGCCCAGTACCTCGGCGAGAGCGCCCAGGCCCTCGGCCGGTACGCCGAGGCCGTCGGTTATTACAAGGACTACTTAACCTCTTTCGGCACGAACCTCGTCGTCCTCAACGCCATCGGCGACTGTTACGTCAAGACCGGCGACCTGGCCGGGGCGCTGACGGCCTGGAAGAAGTCCCTCGAGCTCAATCCGGCCCAGGAAGACGTCAAGAAGAAGCTGGCCGACCTCCAGGACCGGATGAAGGAGAAAAAATGAACGCTGCCGCGCGCCGGAGCGCCGTCCTTTCGGTCGTCCTTGCCGGGGTCCTCGGCGCGGCCTGCGCCACGTCGCGCGTCGAGAAGCGGCTCGACGCCAAGAGCCGGGACTTCGTCTCCAAGGTCCGCTACATCATCACGGCCGACGAGCGGAAGGCCTTCCTGGCCCTGGCGCCCGAGGCCCGGGAGGACTTCATCGCCGACTTCTGGCGGCGGCGCGACCCCTCCCCCAAGACCGAGGAGAACGAGTTCAAGATCGAGTACTTCAAGCGCATCGACCAGTCCAACCGGCTCTTCTCCGGCGGCGCCGCGCCCGGCTGGCTCCAGGACCGCGGCCGGGTCTGGATCACCCTCGGGCCGCCCGACAACCGCGAGACCTATCCCCGCGGCGTGACCTTCTACGGCGTGCCGACGGAGATCTGGTGGTACGGCTTCTTCCCCATCACCTTCGTCGACGAGCGCTGGGTCGACGACTACCGGCTCGAGCCCTCGAGCGCGACCCAGATCGGCGTCCTCAACCAGGCTCAGCGCCAGTGGAACCAGCCCCTGGAGAACCTGCCGCCGGGCTACGCCCTGTCGGCCCGGCCCGCCGCCCTGACAGGTCTCGAGGTCCGGATCGGCCCGTCCGGCCCGGAGGGGACCCGGATCACGCTCGTCCTGCCATACAAGAACATCTGGATGAAGTCCAAGGGCGACCTCTTCGAGGGCTCCTTGGACGTGGACATCCGGGTCCTCGACGCCGCGGGGGCGGAGACCTGGTCCCTGTCCCGGAAATACCCCCTCGAAGTGCCCGTCGACCGGCTGAAATCCGTCCTGAGGGAGGAGTTCACGGTCGAGGCCGTGGCGCCGCTCAAGCCGGGGGCCTACACCCTCAAGGCGGTCGTGACCAACGCCACCGACGGGAGCAAGGCCGCGTTCGAGCGGGCCTTCGAGATCTAGGTCAGCCCCTGGCCTTGGCCTTGGCCGCTTCGGCCGCGGCCTGGCCCAGCCGGGCGTTCTCCGCGGACCGGGCCTGGTCCCCGACGCGGTTGTAGAGGTCGGCGAGCAGGAAATACCCCAGCGGCAGGTCGGCCGGGGCCGGCTTGAGCTCGATGGCCTTGCGGACCCAGCCGATGGCCTCTTCGTACCCGGCCCCCCGGCGGAGGTGGACGCGGGCCAGGTAGAAATAGGCGATGGGGAAGTCGGGCTCGGCCTCGATCGTCCTCTTGAGGGTCTCGTACTCCTCGTCCTCCCGTCCCATCAGCCGGTAGACCCGCGACAGGTTGTAGAGCGCCTTATAGCTCTTGGGGAGGTCGCGGACCTCCTGGAGGTAGAGGCCGGCGGCCTCGTCCAGCCGGCCCTGCTTCTCGCGCACCTGGGCCAGGTTGTAGCGAACGCTCATGAGGGTGGGATTGATGGCCGAGGCGGCCAGGAGGTGCTCCTCGGCCCGGGCCAGGTCGGCGGCGCCGCCGTCGCGGTTGATGTAGACCGCCCCCAAAGCGTTGTGCGCCGAGGCTGAGCGCGGATTCTCCTCGAGGGTCCGCTCGAAATAGGGGATGGCCTTGTCGGGCTGGCCCTGGTGGACCTTGAGGTTGCCGAGCAGGAAGAGCAGCTGGGAGTCCTTGAAGCCCCGGGCCAGGTAGTCGAGAACGAACGTCTCGCCGTCGTCGAAGCGGCCCATGGCCTGGTAGCAGTTGGCGATGTTGATGACCGTGAAGGAATCGTCCGGCTTGAGCGCGAGCGACTTGTCGAAGGCGTCGATGGCCTCCTCGAAGCGGCGGGCCTTGTAGAGGACGTTGCCGAGCGAGAAGTAGGCGTCCGAGATGGTCGGGTCCTCGGCGATGATGGCCTCGATCGTGCTCACGGCCTCGTCGATGTTGCCGTTCATGCCCGACTCCCGCGACTTGGACAGCAGGTTGAAGACCCCGATCTTGTCCTTGGGATCGGACAGCTTTTGGCCCTGGAGCCGCGACGGATCGGCGAACGACCCGATGTAGCCGAGCGCGGCCAGCTTCTCGCGGGTCTCTTCGTCGATCTTGCCCAAGTCCACCTCGTGCGCCCCCTGCTCGGCCTCGGTCATGAATGTCCGGGCCCGGGCCGAGAGGTCCTCGTAGACCTCCTTCTCGAGGTAGACGAGGTTCTTCTCCTCGTCGGGGTCCCGCTCGAGGTCGTAGAGCTCGGGCACCGGGGCGACGATGAGCTTCCAGCGGCCGTCCTGGACGCTGCGCAGGTCGGACCAGCCGTAGTGGTAGCGGGGATAGAAGGTCTCGGCGTAGGCCAGCCGGGAGGGCCCGGCCCCCGGCGCGAAGAACGACGGCACCAGGCTGCGGCCCTGGACCTCGGCGGGCACGGGCAGGCCGGCCATCTCGCAGACGGTCGGCATGACGTCGACCAGGCCGACGACCTCCTTCGAGGTCACGCCGCGCAGCCCGGCGAAGGGCGTCGCGACGATGAGGGGCACGTGGACGGCCTCCTGGTAGACGAAGAAGCCGTGGGTGCTCTCCTGGTGCTCGCCCAGGCTCTCGCCGTGGTCCGAGGCCAGGACGATGAAGGTATTGTCGCGCAGTCCCCGGCGGTCGAGGTCGTCGGTCAGGCGGGCGATCTGGCTGTCGGTGAAGGCGACTTCCCCCAAGTAGGGGTTCGAGGCGTATTCGGAGTCGTAGGGCGCCGGAGGCGTGTACGGGCTGTGGGGGTCGTAAAGATGGATCCAGGCGAAGAACTTGCCGCCCTCGCGGGCCTCGAGCCAACCCAGGGCCTCGTCCATGACCTCGTCGGCCGGCCGTTGGACCTCGCCGAGGGAGATGCGCTCGAAGCGGCTGAGGTCGAACTTGTCGAAGTAGGTGTCGAAGCCCTGGTCGAGGCCCCACTTGGAGTCGAGGACGTAGGCGGCGACGAAGGCGGCCGTATCGTAGCCGCCGGCCTTGAAAGACTCGGCCAGGGTGGACAGGCCGTCGGGGACGACGAAGCCGCCGTTGTCGCGGACGCCGTGGAAGGGCGGCAGGGTCCCGGTCATGATGGTCGTATGGGAGGGCAGGGTCAGGGGGGTCTGGCTGACGCAGTTCTCGAAGCGGATGCCGGACGCCGCCAGGGCGTCCATGGCCGGGGTGCGGACGAGGGGGTTGCCGTAGCAGCCGACCTTGTCGGCCCGCAGCGTATCGACGGTGACGAGGATGACATTGAAATCCTTGCCGCCGCGGAGCTTGGCGAGATCGGCCCGCCCGGGCCGGAGGACGAGCCAGGCGGCCGCGGCGATCCCGGCCACGGCGACGGCCCCGGCGATCAGGGTTCTCTTGCGCATCGTGAACCTCACGAAGCCCATTTTAGCACAACCGTCCGGGAAAACGGGGACACGTACC
>CAZFZU010000079.1:0-9701 GCA_964523615.1 uncultured Eubacteriales bacterium
CACCATCACCTCGGCCGCCACGACGTGCGCCTGGCGTGACCACCGTATCAATATCATCGATACGCCGGGTCACGTGGATTTTACCGCGGAGGTCGAGCGCTCCTTACGAGTGCTCGACGGCGCGATAGCCATACTGTGTGGAGTTGGCGGCGTCGAACCGCAGTCCGAGACAGTGTGGCGCCAGGCCGATAAGTATCGGGTGCCGCGGATCGTGTTCATCAACAAGATGGACAGGGTCGGGGCGGACCCGGAACGGGCGGTCCTCCAGTTGAGGACGCGGGTGGCGGCCAAGCCTCTGCCGATCCAGATTCCCCTGGGTAGGGAAGACGGATTCCGCGGCGTCGTCGACCTCATCGACCGCAAGGTCTACGACTGGGGTCAGGACATCCTGGGGGCGGATTATGCCGTCCGCGAGGTCGCGGAGGAGGACCGCGAGGAAGTCGACAGGAAACGACAGGACATGCTGGAAATGCTGAGCGAACACGACGACAGCCTGATGCAGAAGTACCTCGACGGCGTCGAGGTGCCTGCCGAAGAGCTGCGGCGCGCCGTCCGACGGGCCACCCTGGGCCTGGAGGTCGTCCCCGTCCTCTACGGGGCCTCCTTCCGGAACAAGGGCGTGCAGCCGCTGCTCGACGCCGTCGTGGACTACCTGCCGTCGCCCGCCGACGTCCCGCCCGTCGTCGGCCGCCATCCCAAGACCCTGGCCGAGGAGACCCGGCCGGCCTCGGACGAGGCCCCGTTCTCGGGCCTGGTCTTCAAGATCGCCAACGATCCCTTCCTCGGCAGCCTGGCCTACTTCCGGGTCTACTCCGGCAAGGCCAAGGTCGGGCAGGCCGTCTACAACTCGACCAAGAGCGAGGAGGAGAAGCTCTCCCGCCTGCTCGAGATGCACGCCAACAAGCGGAAAGAGGTCAAAGAGGTCTACGCCGGCGACATCGCCGCGATGGGCTCGATGAAGAACATCTCGACGGGGGACACCCTCTGCCTCAAGAGCCATCCCGTCGTCCTCGAGACCATCCAGTTCCCCGAACCGGTCATCGCGGCCACCATCGAGCCCAAGACCAAGGCCGACCACCCCAAGCTGGCGGCGACCCTGGCCAAGCTCGTCCGCGAGGACCCCACCCTCAAGGTCGGCCAGGACCCGATGACGGGCCAGACCCTGCTCCGGGGGATGGGGGAGCTCCACCTCGAGATCGTCATGGACCGCATGGAGCGGGAGTTCGGCGTCCGGGCCAACTTGGGCAAGCCCCAGGTCGCCTACAAGGAGACCATCCAGGCCTCCGCCGAGGGCGAGGGCAAGTACATCCGCCAGGCCGGCGGCAAGGGCCTCTACGGCCACTGCGTCGTCCGGCTGGAGCCGCTGCCCCGGGGACGCGGCATCGAGTTCGCCGACGCCACGCGGGGCGACACCGTGCCCCGGGAGTTCGTCGGCGACGTCGAGAACGGCGTCCGGGAGGCCTTCGAGGCGGGCGCGGTGGCCGGCTTCCCGGTCACCGACCTGCGGGCCGTCCTCGTCGGCGGCTCCAGCCACGACGTCGACGCCCAGCCGGTCGCCTACAAGATCGCGGCCTCCCTGGCCGTCCGGGACGCCGCCAAGAAGGCCGCCCCGGTCCTGCTGGAGCCGCTGATGAAGCTCGAGATCGTCGCCCCCGACGAGTACCTCGGCGACATCGTCGGCGACATCAACGCCCGCCGGGGCAAGATCGAGGGCATGGAGATGCGCGGCGGCGCCCGGGTCGTCGACATCCTCGCGCCCCTGGCCGAGATGTTCGGCTACGCGACGGCGCTCAGGACCCTGACCCAGGGCCGGGGCGTCTTCGCCATGGAATTCGCCCGTTACGAGCGGACGCCCGCGGGCGTCCAGGAAGAGATCGTCGCCCGGATCGAGGGCCGCGCCCCGTTCCGGGCCGACGCCTAGAAGAGTTCGCGAGCAACGATAAGCCATACAGGAGGTGAGCGATGGCGAAAGAAAAGTTTGCGAGAACGAAGCCCCATGTCAACGTCGGGACGATCGGTCACATCGACCACGGCAAGACGACGCTGACGGCCGCCATTACCAAGGTTCTGGCGTCCAAGGGCCTGGCCCAGGCGAAGAGCTATGACGACGTCGCCAAGGCCGACGCCAAGATGTTCCGGCGCGACGCGACCAAGATCCTGACGGTCGCCCTGAGCCACGTCGAGTACGAATCGGAGAAGCGGCACTACGCCCACATCGACTGCCCCGGCCACGCCGACTACATCAAGAACATGATCTCCGGCGCGGCCCAGATGGACGGCGCCGTGCTGGTCGTGTCCGCGGCCGACGGCCCCATGCCCCAGACGCGCGAGCACATCCTGCTCGCCCGCCAGGTCAACGTGCCGGCCATCGTCGTGTTCATGAACAAGTGCGATCTGGTCGACGATCCCGAGATCCTCGACCTGGTCGAGCTCGAGGTCCGCGAGCTGCTGTCGAAGTACGAGTTCCCCGGCGACAAGATCCCCGTCATCCGCGGCAGCGCCACCAAGGCCGCCGAGGACGTCAACGGCGAGGGCGCCAAGCCCATCTGGGACCTGGTCAAGGCCATGGACGACTTCATCCCCGACCCCCAGCGCGAGATCGACAAGCCGTTCCAGATGGCCATCGAGGACGTCTTCTCGATCACCGGCCGCGGCACCGTCGTCACGGGCCGCGTCGAGCGCGGCGTCGTCAAGGTCGGCGACGAGTGCGAGATCGTCGGCCTCCGCGAGACCCGCAAGACGGTCGTCACGGGCGTCGAGATGTTCCGCAAGCTCCTCGACCAGGCCCAGGCCGGCGACAACATCGGGGCCCTGCTCCGCGGCGTCGGCAAGGACGAGGTCGAGCGCGGCCAGGTCCTGGCCAAGCCCGGCACGATCACGCCGCACCGGAAGTTCCGGGCCACCATCGTCGCCCTGACCAAGGAAGAGGGCGGGCGCCACACGCCGTTCTTCAAGGGCTACCGGCCCCAGTTCTACTTCCGGACGACCGACGTCACCGGCTCCGTCAAGCTGCCCGAGAACGTCGAGATGGTCATGCCCGGCGACGCCGTCAACCTGGAGATCGAGCTGATCACCGACGTGGCCATGGAGAAGGCCCTCCGCTTCGCCATCCGCGAGGGCGGCCGGACGGTCGGCGCCGGCACGGTCACCGATATCATCGAGTAACCGCGGGCGCCGCCGGACGGGTCCGCCGGGCCCCGCGGCCCGGGAGAGAGCATTTCGGAGTACAGAGGATAGAGAACGATGGAAAAAATCAGAATCCGCTTACAGTCCTTCGACCACCGCCTGCTGGACCAGTCCGTCAAGGACATCGTCGTCAAGGCGAAACGCACGGGCGCCAGCGTGGCCGGTCCCATCCCCCTGCCGACGCGCATCCACAAGTTCTGCGTCCTCCGCTCCCCGCACGTCGACAAGAAGTCGCGGGAGCACTTCGAGATGCGGATCCACAAGCGGCTCATCGACATCAGCGAGTACAACAACGAGACCATCGAGGAGCTCCAGAAGCTCGACCTGCCGGCCGGCATCGACGTCGAGATCCAGGCCTACGGGGCGGGAGAGTGACCATGATCCAGGGATTGATCGCCAAGAAGATCGGCATGAGCCAGCAGTTCGACGACGCCGGCAACGTCGTCCCCGTCACCATCCTCAAGGCCGGCCCCTGCACGGTCGTGCAGAAGAAGTCGGCGGACAAGGACGGCTACGCCGCCGTCCAGCTCGGCTTCGTCGAGGAGCGGGCCGTCCGCAAGCCGACCAAGCCCCAGACGGGGCACTTCAAGAAGGCGGGCGTGCCCGTCGTCAAGAAGCTCCAGGAGTTCGGCTGCAGCGAGCCCGAGGGCGTCAAGGAAGGCGACACGGTCCTGGTCGACATCTTCGAGGTCGGCGAGACCGTCCACGCCGCCGGGACGAGCAAGGGCAAGGGCTTCGCCGGCGTCGTCAAGAGGCACCATTTCGCCGGCGGCGACGCGGCCCACGGCTCGATGTTCCACCGCGCCCCCGGCTCGATCGGCGCCTCGTCCTACCCCTCGAGGGTCATCAAGGGCATGCGCATGGGCGGCCACATGGGCTCGGAGCGGATCACGGTCCGCAACCTCGAGGTCGTGGCCACCGACAAGGACAACAACCTGCTCATCGTCAAGGGCGCCGTGCCCGGCGCCAAGGGCGGGTACGTCCGCATCACCAAGCGTTCGTTCGCCCGGCCGGCGGCGAAGTGAACGGCGGAGAGGGCACCATGGCAAAATTGGACATCATCGATAGAAGCGGCCAGACGGCCGCCCAGGTCGACCTGCCGGAGGACCTCTTCTCCCAGGCCGGCAAGGACCATCTCGTCTACGAGGCCGTCGTCAGCTACCGGGCCAACCAGCGCCAGGGCACGGCGGCGACCAAGACCCGGGCCTTCGTCAGCGGCGGCGGCAAGAAGCCCTGGCGGCAGAAGGGCACCGGCCGGGCCCGCGTCGGCAGCACACGCTCACCCCTGTGGAAGAAGGGCGGGACGGTCTTCGGACCTCAGCCCCGCGACTATTCCTACGAGCTGCCGAAGAAGGCCCGCAAGGGCGCCCTGCGCTCGGTCCTGGCCGGCAAGCACGCCGCCCAGGAGCTCCTCGTCGTCCCGACCCTCGAGGTCAAGGAGCCCAAGACCAAGGAGGCCGCCGCCCTGGTCCGCGACTACAAGCTCGGGTCGGCCCTCCTGGTCGACCTGGCCGAGAACGTCCACCTCTTCAAGGCCGTCCGGAACCTGCCCCGGGTCAAGGCCGTCGACGTCTCCGGCCTCAACATCTACGACGTCCTCGCCCATAAATCGCTCGTCTTCAGCCGGCGGGCGTTCGAGGCCGTCCTGGAGAAACTCAAGTGATCAAAGACCCCCACAAGATCATCCTGCGCCCGGTCATCACGGAAAAGACGACCCAGCTCAAGGGCACGAGCGGCGTCGTCTGCTTCGAGGTCGCCCGGAGCGCCAACAAGATCGAGATCAAGCGGGCCGTCGAGCACCTCTTCAAGACCAAGGTGGCCGAGGTCCGGACCCAGACCAAGACGGGCAAGGTCCGCCGGGTCGGCCGGAACGCCGGCAAGACGAAGGACTGGAAGAAGGCCTTCGTCCGGCTGCGCGACGGCGAGAAACCCATCGAATACTTCGAGGCGGCGTAACATGGGCATCAAGACATACCGACCGATGACCCCCGGCCTGCGGCACAGGACGGGCAACCGTTTCGAGGAGCTCAGCGGCGACCGGCCCTTCAAGCCCCTGCTCGTGTCCCTGTCCAAGTCGGGCGGGCGCGACAGCCGCGGCCGGCTGGCCATGCGCAACCGCGGCGGCGGGCACAAGCAGCTCTACCGCGTCATCGATTTCAAGCGGGACAAGATCGACATCCCGGGCAAGATCGAGACCGTCGAGTACGACCCCAACCGCTCCTCATTCATCTCCCTGGTCAAGTACCGGGACGGGGAGAGGCGCTACATCATCTACCCCGCCGGGCTCCAGGTCGGGCAGGAGGTCGTCTCGACCGACCGCCAGGCCGACATCCTGCCGGGCAACGCCATGCCCCTCCGCTTCATCCCGCTGGGCACGATCATCCACAACATCGAGCTCCGGAAGGACAAGGGCGGCCAGGTCGCCAAGTCGGCCGGGGCGGGCGCCCAGATCCTGGCCAAGGAGGGCGACTACGCCCAGGTCCGCCTGCCGTCCTCGGAGATCCGCAAGGTCCACCTGGACTGCCGGGCGACCATCGGCCAGATCGGCAACCTCGACCATTCCAACATCAGCGTCGGCAAGGCCGGGCGGTCGCGGTGGAAGGGCATCCGGCCCCACGTCCGGGGCACGGCCATGAACCCCATCGACCATCCGCACGGCGGCGGCGAGGGCAAGGCCAAGGGCGGCCGGCACCCGGTCAGCCCGACGGGCATCCCGACCAAGGGTTACAAGACCCGCCAGAACAAGCGGACCCAGGCCTTCATCGTCCGGCGCAGGAGCAAGTAACCATGAGCAGATCACTGAAGAAGGGCCCGTTCATCGACGGCCACCTCCTGGAGAAGGTCCAGGCCCTGTCGACGCCCGCGGCCAAGCGGACGGTCGTCAAGACCTGGTCCCGCCGGTCGACGGTCATCCCCGAGATGGTCGGCCTGACCATCGGCGTCCACAACGGGCGCAAGTTCATCCCGGTCTTCGTCACCGAGAACATGGTCGGGCACAAGCTCGGCGAATTCTCGCCGACCCGCCACTTCAAGGGGCACACGACCAAGACGGCCAAGCAGCTCAAGGTGGAGAAGAAGCCATGACCGCCGCCGCCACCCACCTGTCCCACGCCGTGGCCCGCTACGTCCGGATGAGCCCGCAGAAGGGCCGCCTGGTGGCCGACCTCGTCCGCGACCGCTACGTCGGCGAGGCCCTGACCATCCTGAGGTTCAACGAGCGCAAGAAGATCAGCGCCGTCCTCGAGAAGGTCCTGCGGTCGGCCATCGCCAACGCCCAGCACGCCTCGCCCGACGTCGACGTCGACACGCTGATCGTCTCGCGGATCCAGATCAACGGCGGCCCCGTGGCCAAGCGGATCCGCCCGGCGCCCATGGGGCGGGCTTACCGCGTCCAGAAGCGGACCAGCCATGTCCACATCTATCTGAGCGAAAAGGGGAAGTGACGTGGGACAGAAAACGCATCCGTTCGGATTCCGGCTCGGCTTCAACAAGCAGTGGACGTCCCGCTGGTTCGCCAAGGGCCCCGACTACGCCCGGCTCATCCACGAAGACCTGAAGATGAAGAAGGCCGTCAAGGAGAAGTACTTCCACGCCGGCATCGCCGGCGTCGACGTCGAGCGCGTCGGGCCGAAGATCCGGGTCATCATCCACACGGCCCGCCCGGGCATCATCATCGGCCGCGGCGGCAAGGAGATCGAGAGCCTCAAGACCTATCTCGAGACCATCGCCAAGCGCGACGTCTACGTCGACATCCGCGAGGTCGACAAGCCCGAGCTCAACGCCCTGCTCGTCGGCGAGAGCATCGCCGTCCAGCTGGAGAAGCGGATCGCCTACCGCCGGGCCATGCGCAAGGCCGTCGAGTTCGCCCTCAAGATGGGGGCCAAGGGCATCAAGGTCATGTGCGCCGGCCGGCTCGGCGGCGTCGAGATCGCCCGCTCCGAGTGGTACCTCAAGGGCCAGCTGCCCCTGCAGACCCTCAAGGCGGACATCGACTTCGCCTTCACCGAGGCCTTCACGACCTACGGCCAGATCGGCATCAAGGTCTGGGTCTACCGGGCCGACGTCGAGAAGGCCAAGATGACCTCCCAGATGGCCGAGGTCGAGGAGATCTGACCATGTTGATGCCCTCGAAAGTCAAATACCGCAAGCAGCAGCGCGGCCGCATGCGGGGCAAGGCCCTGCGCGGCGGCACGCTGACCTTCGGCGAGTTCGGCCTCCAGGCCCTCGAGCCGGGCTGGCTGACCTCCCGGCAGATCGAGGCCGGCCGCATCACCATCACCCGGCACATGAAGCGGAAAGGCAAGCTCTGGATCCGGACCTTCCCCTGGAAGTCCGTGACCAAGAAGCCGACCGAGGTCCGCATGGGCAAGGGCAAGGGCGACCCCGAGTTCTGGGTCGACGTCATCCGCCCGGGCAAGGTCCTGTTCGAGCTCGAGGGCATCGAGCTCGAGGAGGCCCGCGAGGCCATGCGCCTGGCCGCCCAGAAGCTGCCCGTCAAGACGCGGTTCATCTCCCGGGAAGCGAGGGAGCTCAGATGAAGATCAAGGAACTCAAGGACATGTCGGCCGACGAGCTGAAGCACAAGGAGGCGGAGCTCGTCGACCAGCTCTTCAAGCTCCGCTTCCAGAAGTCCCTCGGCCAGCTCGAGAGCCCGATGAAGGTCAAGAACGTCAAGAGGGACATCGCCCGCATCAAGACGCTGCTCAGGCAGTCGTCGAAGGCAACGGAGTAGCCCATGGACACGCAAAGGCAAGCACGGAAGACGACCAAGGTCGGCACCGTCGTCGCCCGGAAGATGAGGAAGACGGTCACCGTCGCCGTCGAGCGGCAGGTCCGCCACCCCCTGTACCGGAAGATCGTCCGGCGCGAGCAGACCTTCCTCGTCCACGACGAGGCCGAGACCTGCAAGGTCGGCGACGTCGTCCGCATCGTCGAGACGCGGCCGATCAGCAAGACCAAGCGCTGGCGGGTCCTCGAGGTCGTCGGCCTCGAGGCGGCCCTGACGGCCACGCCCATCGAGACCGACCCCCTGGCCGCCAAGGCCGTTGAGCCCGAGTCGGGAGACGGCCAATGATCCAGATGCGCACGATGCTCAAGGTCGCCGACAACTCCGGCGCCCGGCGGATCATGGCCATCACGCCGCTCGGCGGCGGCGTCGGCCACGTGGCCCGCATCGGGGACATCATCTCGGCCAACGTCAAGGAGACCGACCCGGAGAGCAAGGTCAAGAAGGGCACGGTCATCCGGGCCGTCGTCGTCCGCACCCGCAAGGAGCTGCGCCGCCGGGACGGGTCCTACATCCGGTTCGACGACAACGCCGCCGTCATCATCGACAAGGCGGGGGAGCCCGTCGGCACGCGCGTCTTCGGGCCCGTCGGGCGCGAGCTGCGGGAGAGGAAGTTCATGAAGATCATCTCCCTGGCGCCGGAGGTCCTGTGATGCACAAGATCCAGCTCAAGAAGAACGACCTCGTCGTCGTCATCCGGGGCAAGGACAAGGGGAAGACGGGCAAGGTCCTCAAGCTCTTCCCCGAGACCAACCGGGTCATCGTCGAGAGGATCAATTTCTCGAAGCACTTCGTCAAGGCCGACCGCAGCCGGAACACCCAGGGCGGGGTCATGGAGAAGGAGGCCCCGATCGCCGTGGCCAACGTCATGCTCTACTGCTCGGAGTGCGGGCAGGGCGTGCGGGCCCGCAGCCGCCGGCTCGAGGACGGCTCCAAGATCCGGCTCTGCCACCGCTGCGAGACCCTGATCGAGAAGCAAAAGTGAGGATGCGTCCATGAGCCGCTTATACGAGAAGTACCGGAAAGACGTGGTCCCCGCGCTCCAGGAGGAGCTGGGCATCGCGAATATCATGGCCGTGCCGCGCCTGGAGAAGATCATCGTCAACGTCGGCGTCGGCGACGCCATCGGCAACATCAAGCTCCTGGACACGGCCAAGGGCGAGCTGGCCCAGATCACCGGGCAGCTGCCGGGCGTCGGGCGGGCCAAGAAGTCCATCTCGGCCTTCAAGCTGAGGAAGGGCCAGCCCATCGCCTGCTACGTCACCCTCCGCAGCCGGCGGATGTACGAGTTCTTCGACCGGCTGGTCAACATCGTCCTGCCGCGGGTCCGCGACTTCCGCGGCGTCCCGCCCTCGTCCTTCGACGGGCGCGGCAACTACACCCTGGGGATGCGCGACCAGCTCGTCTTCCCCGAGATCGACTACACCAAGGTCGAGCGGCCCCGGGGCATGAACATCACCATCGTCACGAGCGCCCGGACGGACAAGGAAGCCCTGGCCCTCCTCAAGAGGCTGGGCATGCCGTTCCGGGAATCCTGAGGAGAGAGGTCCGCATGGCAACTACCGCCCGCATGGCCAAGATGGTCCGCAAGCCGAAGTACGAGATCCGCGTCCGCCGCCGCTGCCGGCTCTGCGGCCGCTCCCGGGCCTATTACCGGAAATTCGACCTCTGCCGCCTGTGCTTCCGCGAGCTCGCCCTCAAGGGCGAGATCCCGGGCGTGACCAAGTCG
>CAZFZU010000080.1:0-9677 GCA_964523615.1 uncultured Eubacteriales bacterium
AAGTGACGGTCAGCCCTTCATGACGCCGACGGGCGCGACCCGGGCCACCAGGCGTCCCAGCCCGGCCTCGTGCGAGACCCGCACGACCTCTTCGACGTCCTTGTAAGCCTCGGCTGCCTCCTCGGCAACGCCCTTCCAGCTCGTCGAACGGAGCTCGACGCCGCGTCGGGCCAGGTCGTCCCGGATCTTCTCGCCCCGGAACCGGCGCACGGCTTCGTGGCGCGACATGACTCGGCCCGCGCCGTGGGCGGTCGAGCCGAAGCTGAGGGCTTCGGCCTCGGACGTTCCGGCCAATATATAGGACGCCGTGCCCATACTGCCCGGAATGACGACCGGCTGGCCGACGGCCCGGTAGGGCGCCGGCACCTCGGGCCGGCCCGGCCCGAAGCTGCGGGTGGCGCCCTTGCGGTGGACGACGAGCCGCCGCGAACGCCCGTCGACGACGTGCTCCTCGACCTTGGCCACGTTGTGGCAGACGTCGTAGACTTGATCGATGCCCGCGGCGCCGCCGAGGACCCGGTCGAAGACCGCGCGGACGCCGTGGGCGATCATCTGGCGGTTGGCGAAGGCGTAATTGACCGCGGCGCACATGGCCCCGTAGTAGCGCCGGCCGGCCGGCGAAGCGAACGGGGCGTGGACGAGCTCGCGGTCCGGAAGTCCGGTGATGCCGAACTCGTTCTCCATGGCCTCGATGGCGTCGCTCGCCACCTGGTGGCCGAGGCCGCGGCTGCCGCAGTGGATCATCACCAGGACCTGCCCCGGACCCGTCAGGCCGAAGGCCCGGGCGGCCTCCGGGTCGAAGATCTCCTCGACCTTCTGGACCTCCAGGAAATGGTTGCCGGAGCCGAGCGTCCCCAGCTGGGGCAGCCCCCGCTCCATGGCCCGCTCGGAGACGCCGTCGATGGCCGCCTCCCTCATCCGCCCGTTCTCCTCCGTCCGTTCCAGGTCCGCTTCGCGGCCATAGCCGTTCGCGACGGCCCATTCCGCGCCTCGGACCAGGATCTCCCGAAGAACGCTCCGGCTGAGCTTGGTGACGCCGCCCTTGCCCACTCCCGCCGGGACCTCGGCGAAGAGCGCCGACAGGAGCTCCTTGCGCCGCGAGGCGAGGTCCTCCTCCCGATAGCCGGTGCGCAGCAGCCGGACGCCGCAGTTGATGTCGTAGCCGACCCCGCCCGGCGAGACGATGCCTTCGGCGAGATCGAAGGCGGCCACGCCGCCGATCGGGAAGCCGTAGCCCTGATGGGCGTCGGGCATGGCGTAGGAGGCGCGGACGATGCCCGGCAGGCAGGCCACGTTGCGGGCCTGGGCCAGGGTCTGGTCGCGGCGGATGTCCCCGAGGAGCCGGTCGGAAGCGTAAACGACGGCCGGCACCCGCATGTCGCCCCGCCGCGGCAGGGTCCAGACGTGCTCGCCGGTCCGTTCGAGGTCCATGTCCATCCTCACATGTCGACGACGACCTGGACGGTGAATCCGTCGCACTCCTCGATCTTGAGCTCGTGGTAGGTGACGGCCTTGACGTCGCCGTGGAGCGCGTGCTCCTCCCCGAGCGTGTCGCCCACGAACACCGCGTCGAGCTCGATGCCGCCCGGGACGGCCCGGACGGCCGTCCCTTCGACCCGGCCGAGAAGGAAGCGCCGGGTCTCGAAGAGGTAGACGACCTCGGTCAGGAACTTGACCAGGAGCTGCTCGCGGTCGATGGCCCGGACGAGGACGGCGTGCCGGACCTTCGATGCGATCGCCGTCCAGTCCCAGACGAGCGAAGCCGTCGCCAGGGCGGCGTTGGCGAAGGCCTCTTCGAGGGTGGCCCCGAAGGCCTGGAACTTCCCGTCGGCCGTGTGCGGCAGGAACCGGTATCTGTCCATCTCGGGGCTGTCCCCTCCCCCGTCATCTTACCGCGGACCGGGGGCCGGGCGCCAGCCGGCGCTCACCGGACGTCGGCGACGACGGCGTTGAGGACCTTGCCCGAGGGCTTCTCCTGGACGAAGTAGACGACCTTGAGGCCGCGGCGGGCGATGGCGTTGCGGCGGACCTCCCACTTGAAGCCGGGGACGCGCGTATAGCCCTTCTCGAAGGCCGTCAGGTAGTCGTCCGCGGCCTTCTCCGAGGCGGCCAGGTCGAACTCCGCCGTCCTCGCTCCGGCCGGGTCGATGCCCTTCAGGTCGCGGACGACCATGCGGTGGGCTTCGATGCCGTTGCCGCCCTTGTGCTCCTGTTCCTCCTGGACCAGGACGAGGAGATATTCGGCGCCGGGAACGGCCTTGTCGTGGTCGAAGGCCACCTTGACCGTGTTCCCGGCGAGAGAGGCCTGGGCCTTCAGGGCGATGCCCGGCTCGGCCGCGAGAAGGGGCTCGATCGCCGACCGGTACTGGCCGAACTTGCCTTCGGCGGCGCCGCGGGCCCCGCCCCCGAGGCTCTTGTTCGTCCCGTCGATGACGACGGTCGGCGTGCTGGTCACGCCGTAGGCTTTCTGCCGGGCCTCGCTCGCGGAGTTCATCATCGGGTCGGGCCTCGGGATGGGCAGGTGGTAGACGAGCACGGCCAGGTACTTGGCCGGGAAGGTCTCGACGAGGGCGTCGAAGGCCAGGTCGGCCCCGACGCAGGGCGGGCACTCGGAGCCGGTGAAGAGCTCGGCCAGCACGGCCTTGCCCTTCCAGCCGTCCGGGGCCTTGAACGGGTCGGGATGGAACGGCAGGGCCTTGGCCTTGGCCGCCAGGGCGGCCTCGAAGCCGTCGGCCTTGCCGTTGATCTTGGCGTACAGGGCCTTGGCCCGGTCGGCGGCGTCCATGTATCCCTCGACGGCGGCGCTCAGGTAGAGGTCGAGCGCTTCGGCGTTCCGGCCCTGCTTCTCGGCGAGGCCGGCGGCGACGTACTGGAAATTGCCCCCCGTCGCCCCGCCGGCCTGGCGGTAGGCCTCGAGCGAGGCCTTGGCTTTGGGCAGGTCGCCGGCGTTGAGGTAGGCCCGGGCGGCGACGAGCTCGACCGCGCTCAGGGCGTAGGTCTTCAGGTAGTCCCGCTGTTCGGCCGGCACGTCCTCGAACGAGGCCTCGTCCGCGGCCGCCTTGCGGGCCTGGGCCCGGTAGTCCAGCACGGCCTTGAGGACCCCTTGGGGATCGAAGGCCAGGATGTTGGGATGGTTGACGAGCTGGACGGCCATGGTGCTGGGATTGAGGAGCCGGGACGAGCCGCGCCCCTTGGCCATGAAGTCCGCCTGCAGGGCCAGGACGGCCTCGAGCGAGCCGGACAACTCGACCTTGGCCTGCATGATGCTGGCGTCGATGGCCTCCAGGAACCGGGTCTCGGGGAAGGCGGCCTTGATGCGCTCGAACTCCCGGAGCCGCACGGCCGGATCGACGATCTTGGACGCGGCGACGAGCTCGTTGTATTCGGGCGGCGGGGCCTGGCGGCCCTGCCCGGATAGGGCGGACGCGAGCGCGAGGACGGCCGCGGCGGCGACGAGCGCGGCCGCGGCGCGGGCGAGGGTCTTGGTGATCATGGGGCCTCCTGAACGGACAGTCATTATAGCGGAAATCCCGGCGCTCCTCTATTCGGACGGCCCGGCCGCGGTCAGGCGAAACGGCCGGCCAGGACCGTCCCGCACTCAGGGCAGGCGGAGCCGCGGAGGGAGTTGGCGACGACGGCGAAGCCGCGCCGGCGGATGAGGACGGCGCCGCACGAAGCGCACAGGGTGTCCTCCCCTTCCCCCGGGACGTTGCCGACGTAGACGTGCTCGAGCCCCTCGCGGCGCCCGATCGCGGCCGCCGCCCGCAGGGTGGCCGTGGGCGTCGGCGGGGCCTGGTCGTACTCGAAGTCGGGATGATAGCGGCTGATGTGCCACGGGATGTCCGGGTCGACCGAGGCGATGAAGGCGGCGATGGACGCGAGCTCGTCCGGCCCGTCGTTGAGCCCGGGCACGACCAGGGTCGTGACCTCGACCCAGACGCCGAGCTTCCGCATCAGACGGATGGTCTCGAGGACGGGCGCGAGCCGCGCCCCGCAGACCTTCCGGTAGGTCTCGTCCCGGAAGGCCTTGAGGTCGACGTTGGCCGCGTCGAGGACGGGCGCGACCGTCTCCAGGGCCTCGGCGGTCATGTAACCGTTGGTGACGAAATTGTTGAGCAGCCCGGCCGCCCGGGCCAGCCGGGCCGTGTCGTGGGCGTACTCGAAGAACACGGTCGGCTCGGTGTAGGTGTAGGAGACGCTCCGGCAGCCGCCGTCGAGCGCGGCCCGGACGACGGCCTCGGGCGGGAACGGCTCCCCGGCGATGGCGCCGCTTTCCCGGCGCGGGGCCTGGCTGATCTGCCAGTTCTGGCAGAAACCGCAGCGGAAGTTGCAGCCCGCCGCGGCCACGGACAGGGCCTTGGAGCCGGGCAGGAAATGGTAGAGGGGCTTCTTCTCGATGGGGTCGACGTGGGCGGCCACGGCCTCGCCGTAGACGAGCGTCTCGAGCCGGCCGGCGCGGTTCTCCCGGACGGCGCAGACGCCGCGCCCGCCCGGGGCGACGACGCAGCGGTGGGCGCAGAGGCGGCAGGCGGCCCGGCCGTCCCCGGCCGGCTCCCAGAGCATGGCCTCGCGGCGGCTCATCGTCTTCTCTTCTCACCCGCGGGAGGCGACGCCGCGGCCGTCCCGGCCGACGGGCAGAGCCCGGCCAGGAAACAAGCCCCGCAGGCCGGCTTGAGCGAACGGCAGACGGCCCGGCCGTGGGCCACGAGCAGGACGTTGAAGTCGAGCCAGTCCTTTTTCGGCACCAGGGCCATGAGGTCGCGCTCGACCTTGACCGGGTCCTTCTCCCGGCTGAAGCCGAGCCGCCGGGCCAGCCGCCCGGCGTGGGTATCGACGGCGATGCCCTCGGCCTTGCCGTAGCCGGCCGAGAGGACGATATTGGCCGTCTTGCGGGCCACGCCGGGCAGGGTGACCAGCTCGGCCATGGTGTCCGGCACGGCCCCGCCGTAGACCTCGACGATGCGGGCGGCCGCGCCGGCGATGGCCTTGGCCTTGTTGCGGAAGAAGCCGGCCGGGCGGATGAGGGCCTCGAGCTCGGCCCGGTCGGCCCGGGCCAGGGCCTCGGCCGTCGGGAAGCGCCGGAAGAGACCGGGCGTCAGCGTGTTGACGCGCTCGTCGGTGCACTGCGCGGCCAGGATGGTGGCCACCAGGATCTCGAGCGGGCTGCCGAAATCGAGGGACGTCCGGGCCTGAGGATAATGCCGCCTCAGGAGCCGGACGACGGCCCCGGCCCGCCGTTCGGCGCTCTCCATCCGCGCCTCCTTCGGGCCCCGCTCAGGGCCCGACGTGGAAGAGGTCCTGGCCGAGGTGGAAGTCCTCGACGTCGTAGTAATCGGGGAACCGGCGGATGAGGTCGAGCTCGGACCGGATCATGGCCTGGTGGCTGCGCTCGACCCGGCCGAGGTAGGCCAGGATGCGCTGGCCGGCCTCCTCCTCGACCCGCCCGGCGGCGTCGTTGTAATACGCCTCGGCGATCTCCTCGGCCTTGAGGGCGGCCTCGAACAGCTCGGGCACGGACGGCTCGGCCGGCAGGGCCACGCCGATCGGCGGCATGATCGCGGACTCGGGGACGTCCTTGGGCTTGTCGGGATACCTCTGGGCGAGCAGGCGCTCGAGGATCTTGCGGTGGTGCTCCTCCTCGAGGGCCAGGAACTTGAGCTTCTGGACGAGCAGGACGTTCTTGACCCGGCCCTGGAGCCGGGTGTAGAACGCGGCGGCGTCGACCTCGGAACGGATGGCGACGCCGAGGACCTGCCAGGCGGCGAGGGATTTGTCGATGGCCATGGCTTTTTCCTCAGGCTCAGAACGTGACGAACTTGGCTTTGGGCGCGCCGCAGACGGGGCACTTGTCCGGGGCCTCGCCCTCCATGGTGAAGCCGCAGACGCCGCAGACGTGGATGGGCTTGAACTCGAGGTCCCGGCCCGCGTCCACGGCGGCCTGGGCGGCCCTGTAGATGCCGGCGTGGACCTTCTCGGCGGCCAGGGCGGCGTTGAGGAACGTCTCGGCCGTCTTCTCGCCCTGGGACTGGGCCACCAGGACGTAGGCCGGGTACATCTCCTCGATTTCGAAGGACTCGCCGCCGACGGCGGCGGCCAGGTTGTCCTTGGTCGAGCCGAGGGCGCCGAGGGTCCTGACGTAGTTCGTGGCATGGACCTGTTCGGCGTAGGAATTGGCTTTGAAGGCCCGGGCGATGTTGGGCAGCTTCTCGTCGGCGGCCTTCTCGGCGAAGGCGGCGTACTTGACGTGGGCCTGGCTCTCGCCGGCGAGGGCGGCCTTGACGTTCTCTTCGGTCATCTTCTTCATGGTCCCGACTCCTTTTGTGGGTTGATATCGGCTATGAGATCTCGAGCATGGCTTCGATGGCGCCCCGGGCCCGGTCGGCGACGTCCTTGGGGACGGTCACCCGGTGGGCGCCCGTCTCGAGGGCCCGCAGGACCTTGGGCAGGGTCGTCATCTTCATGTGGACGCAGACGGCGGTCTCCCGGACCGGGAAGAAGGCCACGGCCGGGTTCTCCTTGGCCAGGCGGTAGATGATCCCCTTCTCCGTCCCGATGAGGACCTCCTTCCTGGCGGTCGTCCGGGCCTCGAGGACCATCTTCCCCGTCGACAGGACCTTGTCCGCCAGGTCGCTCACGGCCACGGGGCACTCGGGGTGGACCCAGACCTCGGCCTCGGGGTGGCGGGCCCGGGCGTCGCGGATGTCCTGGGGCGTGAAGCGGTGGTGGACGTGGCAGTAGCCGTCCCAGGCGAGGAGCTCGACCCCCGATTCCCGGGCGGCGTAGGCGGCCAGGTTCTTGTCGGGGACGAACAGGGCCTTGGGGACGCCGAGCGAGCGGACGACGGCCACGGCGTTGCTCGAGGTGCAGCAGATGTCGCTCTCGGCCTTGACCTCGGCGCTGGTGTTGACGTAGCAGACGACCTTGAGCCCGGGGTGCTCCGCCTTCCAGGCCCTGAGCTCGCGGCCGTTGATCATGTCGGCCATGGGGCAGCCGGCCTCGATCTCGGGCAGCAGGACGGTCTTCGCAGGGGCTAGGACGGCGGCCGTCTCGGCCATGAAGTGGACGCCGCAGAAGACGATGGTCGAGGCCTCCAGGGCGGCCGCCTTGCGGCTGAGCTCGAGGGAGTCGCCGGTGAAGTCGGCGATGTCCTGGATCTCGGGCAGCTGGTAGTTGTGGGCCAGGATGACGGCGTCCCGGCGCTTTTTGAGCTCGCCGATCCTGGCGACGGTCTCGGCTGTCGTCATGACGGCTCTCCCCTCCCCGTTCCCTTCAGGCCCTCAGCCCTTGGCCGCGAGGGCGGCGCCGCAGTGGACGCACTTGGCGTCGCCCTTCTTGGTGATGCCGCCGCAGGCCGGGCACTCCTCGAACTCGACCCGGCAGGCCCGGCAGAAGGTCTTGTTCTCCTCTTCGAGGGCCGTGTCGCAATAGGGGCAGGCGCAACCCTCGTCGTGGGCGTGGTCGTGCTCCCCCGCCTTGGCGGCGGGCGCCCGGCCGGCCTTCCGGTCCTGATAGTTCTTGATGGCCTCGTGGAGCGCGTCGGCGCCGAGGTTGGAGCAGTGCATCTTGTTCTTGGGCAGTCCGCCGAGCTCCTCGGCGACCGATTCGTTGGTGATGGCCATGGCCTCGTCGATCGTCTTGCCCTTGGCCATCTCGCTGACCATGCTGGAGACGGCGATGGCGGCGCCGCAGCCGAACGTCTGGAACTTGACGTCGGCCAGGCGGTCGCCCTCGACCTTGACGTAGAACGTCATCATGTCGCCGCAGACGGGGTTGCCGACCTCGCCGACGCCGTCGGCGTCGGCCAGGACGCCGACGTTGCGGGGATTGGCGAAATGGTCCATGACCTTGTCGCTGTACATCATGATCCTCTCTCTTTCAGGAACGCCGTATAGAGCGGCGACATCTTCCTCAGGCGGTCGACGATGGGCGGGAAGGACTCGACGACATAGTCGACGTCCGCCGCCGTCGTGCCGTCGACGAGGCTGAAGACGAGCGAGCCCTGGGCCAGGGCGTGGTCGTAGCCCATGGCCAGCAGGACGTGCGAGGCCTTGAGGGATTTCGAAGTGCAGGCCGAGCCGCTGGAGACGGCGATGCCCTTCATGTCCAGGAAGAGCAGCATGCCCTCGCCCTCGACGAACTCGACGCAGAAGCTGGCGTGGTGGGGCAGGCGGTCCGTCCGCGAGCCGGTCACGGCCACGTGCTCGATCCGCCCCGGCAGGCTCTCGAGGAGCCGGTCGCGCAGCGGGACGAGCGCCGCCGACCGGGCGGCCATGTCCCGGGCGGCCAGCCGCGCCGCGGCGCCGAGCCCGGCGATGGCCGGGACGTTCTCGGTCCCGCCCCGCCGCCCGCCCTCCTGGATGCCGCCGTCGACGAGCGGCAGGACGCGGACGCCCTTGCGGACGAACAGGGCCGCCGAGCCCTTGGGGCCGTAGAACTGGTCGCCGGCCAGGCTCAGGGCGTCGACGCCGAGGGCCTTGACGTCGAGGGGGACGCTGCCGGCCGCGGCCACGGCGTCGGTGTGGCAGAGGACGCCGCGCTCGCGGCAGACGGACGCGATCTCGGCCACGGGCTCGATCGTCCCGACCTCGCTGTTGGCCGTCATGACCGAGACGACGGTCGTCTCCTTGGTCAGGGCCTTGGCCACGTCGGCCGGGTCGACGCGCCCCGTCCGGTCGACCGGGACGAGGCTCGAGGTGAAGCCCAGGCGCTCGAGGGCCTTGACCGAATTCAGGACGGACGAGTGCTCGACGGCCGAGACGACGAGGTGGCGGCCCTTGGACTGCTGTCCCAGGGCCAGGCCCTTGAGGGCGAAGTTGTTGGCCTCCGAGCCGCTGGCCGTGAAGTAGACCTCGTCGGGCCGGGCCCCGACGAGCGCGGCCACGTCGGCCCGGGCGGCTTCGACGGCCTCCTGGGCCTCGCGGCCGGCCGCGTGCAGGCTCTGAGGGTTGCCGAAGGCGCCCTCGAGGTAGGGCCGCATGGCCTCCCGGACCTCCGGGAGCAGGGGCGTCGCGGCGATGCGGTCGCAATAGACCTTGGGCATGGCGTTCTCCGGGGCCGCGGGGTCGCGCGGCCGGTCCGGGGCCTAGACGGCCTCGACCGACTGGACCTCGGGGACCTCTTTCTTCAGGATGCGCTCGATGCCCATCTTCAGCGTCAGCTGGGACATCGGGCAGCCGCCGCAGGCCCCTTTGAGGCGGACCTTGACCACGCCGTTCGCGCCGACCTCGACGAGCTCGACGTCGCCGCCGTCGGCCTGGAGGGCCGGGCGGACCTTGTTCAACGCCTGTTCGACCTTGTCTTTCATGATCGACTCCTCTCTTCACCCTAAGCCGGGCTTTTTATCTTACGCTCGGGGGCCGGGCCTCGCAAGCCCGGCCTCACGCCTCGTCCCAATCGAGCAGGCGCCTCTCGCCGCGGAGCTCCCGGATGCCCGTCACGTCCTGGGTCACCTCGAGCGCGCCCCGGTAGGCGCCGGCCTTGTCCCTCATGGCGAAATAGCGGATATGCAGGAACTTCCCGCGAGACGAGATCCAGAAGGCGGCCTCGTCCTTCTCCCCCGACCGGAAGGCCGCCAGGATGCGCTCGACGACCTCGACGCTCTTCGGCGGATGGCAGTTCTGGACCTTGCGGCCGATGACGCCGGGGGTGCGCGGGAAGACGCGCTCGGCCGTGGCCGA
>CAZFZU010000081.1:0-9399 GCA_964523615.1 uncultured Eubacteriales bacterium
CCGGGTCGTCAACAACCACGCCATGAACTTGGAGAAGGTCGTTCTCGTCCCGGCGGCGCGATGAGCGGGCCGCGGGCGAGGTAAAAAGGAAGGGCGGGTGGACCCTGCGGCCCGCCCGCCCCGGGGGATCGGGGCGCCGGCGACCGGGAAAGGGGCCGGCCCGGTCAGTCGAGGACGATGTCGCACTCGCCCGTGAGCGCGGGGTCCTTCGCGTCGCGGACCTTGATCGTCAGGCGGTCCCCCTTGGCGAAACCGGGGTTCTTGAAGTAGAGCGGGGTCATGAAGCCGTTGAAGCCGAGCATGTAGGCCTCCTTGACCGCGAGGGGGGCGTTGAGGGTGAGCGGGGGGAAGAAGCTCGAGGGCTCGGGGAACTGGTAGAGCCGGACCCAGGAGGAGATGATGCCCTCCTTGCCCAGCTTGCGGTAGAAGGTCATGTCCCGGATCTCGCCGCGGTACTTGTCCCGCAGCTCCGACAGGGACAGCATGGGGATCTCCCGTCCCTTGTAGACCATGACGACGTCCTTGGCCGCCACCCGGATGGGGACATTGGGGTCCTTCGGGGCCAGGAAGCCGTAGAACATGACGTACGGCTCCTTGAGGTCCTTATTGACCAGGGCGGCGTCCACGGCCACGAGGATGGCCCCGTTCTCGTTGGAGAAGGCGCCCAGGCCGTGGTCGACCGTCTGGCCGTAGCCCAGGCCGGCCAGGGCCAGGATGACCATCGCGTATCTCATGAGTTTCATCTCGTTCTCCTTTCTGGCTGGCTCCCGGCCAGCCGCCCGCATTAATGCGGCCGCCGTGCCAACCCGGGGCGGGGCGCGCGGAGGGAGGGACCGGGGGTGGGGCCGGCCGGACAGCGTCCACCGGCGAGGACAGCCTGTCCTTATTTCCGACAATTTAAGTAGGAATTAGAGGCAGGGAGAAAAATTGGAAATAGGTATCATGTCCCCCATTTAGCGGCCCGTCAAACGGGGCCGTCCGGGCCCCCGGTTGAAATGGCCCGCCCCTTTCTAATAGAATCGCCCTGTCGTGGCCGCACCGAGGACCCTCCGCGCGAAGCGCCTTCCCCCGCCGGGAAGGATCCCCCGCCGCTCGCTCTGACCGGGCATTCGGAGTCCGTCCGCCGGCCGGCCCCATTTCGAAGAGGAGGGGAACGTGGCGAAATACGGATCGGCATCGTCCAGGCGGGACTTCATCCGGACGGTCGGGGCGGGCGCGGCCGGAGCGGCCTTGGCGCCGCTCGCCGCGGCCGGGACCGCCGCCCAGGCCAAGTCGGAGACGGGCAAGGGCGGCGCCTTCAAGCTCAAGTACGCCCCCGGATTGGGGGTGTTCGAGGCGAGCGCCGGCAAGAAGCCTCTCGACCAGCTCAAGGCCCTGGCCGGCCACGGCTTCACGGCCTGGTTCGACAACGGCCTGAACAACCGGCCGGCGGCCGAGCAGGAGGCCCTGGCCCGCGAGTCCGAGCGCCTCGGCTTGGCCGTCGGGCCGTTCGTCGTCTCGGCCGAGTTCGGCAACGCGACCTTCGTCCTGCCCGACAAGGCCTTTCGCGAGGCCCTGGGGGTCAAGCTCCGGGACGCCGTCGAGGTCGCCAAGCGGACCGGCTGCCGGCTGGCCCTGCTCGTGCCCGGCCGCTACGACCAGCGGCTCGATTGGGACTACCAGACGGCCAACGTCGTCGAGCACCTCAAGTGGTGCGCCGGGATCGTCGAGCCGGCCGGGGTGGCCCTGGTCCTCGAGCCCCTCAATCCCAAGGACCACCCGGGCCTGTTCCTGACCAAGATGGCCCAGGCCTACCAGATCGTGAAGGCCGTCGCCAGCCCGTCGGTCAAGATCCTGGACGACATGTACCACCAGCAGATCACCGAGGGCAACATCATCCCCAACCTCGACGCCTGCTGGGACGAGATCGCCTCGTTCCACGTCGGCGATTCGCCGGGGCGGCGCGAGCCGGGGACGGGCGAGATGAACTACCGCAACATCTTCAAGCACATCCACGGCAAGGGCTACCAGGGCGTCCTCTGCCTCGAGCACGGCCTGAGCCGCAAGGGCCTCGATGGCGAGAAGGCCCTGGTCGCGGCCTACCGCGACGCCGACGGATTTTGATAAGGAGCATCCCATGGACGAGAAACGCGACAACGGACTGACCCGCAGGGACTTCATCAGGACGGCTTCGACCGCCTCCGTGGCCGCCCTCGCGGCCGCCGTGGCCGGCACGCAGGGGCGCTGCGCCGGCGGCTCCGACACGATCCGCATCGGCGTCATCGGCGCCGGCGGCCGCGGCACGGGCGCGGCCATCGACGCCGTCAACGCGGCCCCGGGCGTCGAGATCGTGGCCCTCTACGATCCCTTCCAGGACCGCGTCGACCGGGCCCTCCAGACGCTCCGGGAGAAGGTCCCGGCCGCCGTCAAGGTCACCCCGGAGACCTGCTTCACCGGTCTCGACGGTTACAAGAAGCTCCTGGCCATCCGGAACATCAACTACATCGTCACGGCCGCGCCGCCCGGCTTCCGGCCCCTCCACCTCGAGGCGGCGGTCAAGGCCGGCAAGCACGTCTTCATGGAGAAGCCGGTGGCCGTCGACCCCGTCGGCGTGCGCTCGGTCATCGCCAGCGCCGAGCTGGCCGCGAAAAAGGGCCTGGGCATCGTCGCCGGCACCCAGCGGCGCCACCAGACGCGCTACCTCGAGACGCTCAAGCGCGTCCACGACGGGGCCATCGGCGAGATCGTCGGCGGCCAGTGCTACTGGAACCAGGGCGAGCTCTGGGTCATCCCCAAGACGCCCGAGATGAGCGAGATGGAGTGGCAGTGCCGCAACTGGCTCTATTTCTCCTGGACCTCGGGCGACCACATCGTCGAGCAGCACGTCCACAACATCGACGTCATGAACTGGGCCCTCGGCGCCAACCCCGTCAAGGTCATGGCCATGGGCGGGCGCCAGGTCCGGACGGGCCCCGAGTACGGCAACATCTTCGACCACTTCGCCGTCGAGTTCGAATACCCGGGCGGCGTCCGGGTGGCCAGCCAGTGCCGCCAGATCAAGGGCTGCGCCGACCGGGTCGAGGAGAAGATCGTCGGCGCCAAGGGCCACGCCTTCGGCTACGGCGAGATCTCGGGGCCGAACGCCTGGAAGTTCGAGGCCGACGAGCCCAATCCGTACGTCGTCGAGCACAAGGACCTCATCGAGAGCATCCGGGCCGGAAAGCCCCTCAACGAGGGACGGCGCATCGCCGAGAGCACGCTCTGCGCCATCATGGGCCGCATGAGCGCCTACACGGGACGGGCCATCTCCTGGGACTGGGCGATGAACGCCTCGAAGCTCGACCTCTTCCCGAAGACGCTGGCCTTGGGCCCGAACCCGGTCGACCCGGTGGCCGTGCCGGGCGTGACCCCGCTCGTCTGAGCGGGACCCCGACGCGACGGACAAGGAGGACACGACATGAGCGGAAAACGCACGAAGATGGACCGGCGGGAATTCCTCCGCAAGGCCGCCGTCGGCGGGGCCGCGGCGGTCGCCGGGGCGGCCGGCTTTCCGACCATCGTCAAGGCCTCGGCCCTGGGCAAGAACGGGGCCGTCGCGGCCTCCGACCGCATCGTCATGGCCGGCATCGGCTTCGGCATGATGGGCCCGGGCAACATGTCGAGCTTCCTGGAGAAGCCCGAGGTCCAGTGGGTCGCCGTCTGCGACCTCGACACCGAGCCCCTGGCCATGGCCAAGGGCATGGTCGACAAGGCCTACGGCAACAGGAACTGCGCGACCTACCACGATTTCCGCGAGCTGTTCCTGCGCAAGGACCTCGACGCCGTGTCCATCGCCGTGCCCGACCATTGGCACGCCGTCCTGGCCGTCTCGGCCCTGCGGGCCGGGCTCGACGTCTACGGCGAGAAGCCGCTGACCCACAACCTCCGCGAGGGCCGGGCCCTCTGCGACGCCGTGGCCCGCTACGGCCGGGTCTGGCAGACGGGCTCCTGGCAGCGCTCGGTCGAGAACTTCCACCAGGCCTGCGAGCTCGTCCGCAACGGCCGGATCGGCAAGGTCAAACGGATCGAGGTCGGGCTGCCGGCCGGACACTACGATTTTGCGGGGACTTTCGGCCAGGAAGCGCTGGTCGCGCCGCCGAAGAACCTCGACTACGAGTTCTGGGTCGGCCCGGCGCCGTGGTGGCCGTACTGCAAGGCCCGCGTCCACATGAACTGGCGCTGGAACATGGACTTCGGCGGCGGACAGTACATGGACTGGATCGGCCATCACCTCGACATCGCCCACTGGGGCATGGGCTGGGACGAGACCGGCCCGGTCGAGATCGAGGCCACGGGCGAGTTCCCGACGTCGGGCATCTACAACAGCCCGACCCGTTACTACGTCCAAGCCAAGTACGCCGACGGGACGCCCATGGTCCTGGCCGGCGGGCACGACGAGATCTGGAGCGGGACGAAGTGGATCGGCGAGTACGGCTGGGTCTGGGTCGACCGCGGCCAGTTCGAGACCGAGCCGGCCTCCCTCAAGCGCGAGGTCATCGGGCCGGAGGAGACGCGCCTCTATAAGAGCCGCGACCACTACCAGAACTTCCTGGACTGCGTGAAGAGCCGGGGGCGGACCATCACCCCGGCCGAGACGGCCCACCGCTCGGCCAGCGTCGGCCACCTCGGCGTCATCGCCATGGAGGTCGGCCGCAAGATCAAGTGGGACCCGGCCACGGAGACCATCATCGGCGACCCGGAGGCCGAGCGCCTGCTCGGCCATTCCTACCGCAAACCGTGGCAGCTGCCGGAGTGAGGAGAGCGACCATGAAAAGAACGCACATAACGATCGCGGTCGCGGCTCTCGTCGTCTTCGCGTCGCTGGCGCCCCTGACCGCCCCCGCGGCGGGACAGATGCCCGAGCCGATGAAGCGGGGCATGGGACTGACCTACGATTCGCTCGAAGCCATCCTGAAGGACCTTCAGACCTACGACACCTCGGACACCGGCCCGGCCATGCGGCTTCACGCTTACGTCTTCGCCCGCAAGGACGACGCGGCGGCCCGAGAGGAGACGGAAGCCGCGCTCCTCACGTTCGTCCAGGGCGGGCCGTCGCCCGCCGGGCTGATGGCGGCTTGCCGCTCGCTCTCGCTCATCGGCGGACCGGATTCCATCCCCGCGCTCGCGGCCCTCGCTCTCAAGCCGGAAACGACGGACGCCGCGCGATACGCCCTCGAACGGATCCCGGGGCCCGAGGCCGACCGGGCCCTCGTCGGGGCGCTCGACAAGACCGCCGGCGACGTCCGCCGCGGCGTCGTCTTCTCCCTCGGCGCGAGGAAGAGCGCGGCCGCGGTGCTGGCGCTGGCCCGGCTGGCCACGGGCAAGGATGCGGCCATCGCCGCCGACGCCGTCAAGGCGTTGGGGAAGATCGGCGGCGCCGAAGCCGTGAAGGCCCTGGGCACGGCGTTTGGCCGGGCCCCCGCCGGGCTCAAGCCCGAGATCGCTTCCGCCCTGCTGGCCGCGGCCGAGAGCGCCGCGGTCGCCGGGGACAAGGCCGCTGCGACGGCCGTCTACGACAAGGTCTTCGCGGCCAACGTGTCGCCGGTCTCGCGGCAGGCCGCGTTCAAGGGGCGGATCGCCGCGGGCCCCGATCCACGGGGGGCGATCCTCAAGGCCCTGGCGGGCAAGGACGCGCTGCTGTACGAGCCGGCCCTGGCCGGGGTCGCCGGGAATTTCGGGCCGGACGAGATCGGGAGGGTCGTCGATCTCACGGACAGGCTGCCCGGCCCGGCCAAGGTCCAGATGACGGCCCTGCTGGCGCGCTATCCGGCCGAGACGGCCAGACCCTATCTTCTCAAGGCGGCGGAAAGCCCGTCGCCCGATGTCCGGTCGGCCGCGCTGCGGGCGCTGGCCGCGGCCGGCGACGGCAAGGCGGTCCTCTTCCTGGCCAACAAGGCGGCCAAGACCGCCGGCGCCGAGCAGGACGCCGCCCGCGAGGCCCTGGCCCGGATGAAGGGACTCGACGTCGACGCCTCGGTCCTCGAGCACCTCGGCAAGGCCTCAGATGACGCGGTCAGGTCCGAACTGGTCAGGGCCGCGGGCGCCAGGCGCATGGGCGGGGCCAAGCCCGCCCTCATGGCCCTCGTCGCCTCCGGCGCTCCGGGTGTCAAGGCCCGGGCCGCGGCCGCCCTCCGGACGATGGCCGGCCAGGCCGACATCCCGGCCCTGCTCGACCTGCTCGGCGGCCTCGAGGACGAGACGGCCCGCGAGGCCATGCAGGACACGGTCGCGGCGGCGGCCCGGACGAATCCGCGCGAGCTGTCCCGCGCCGGCGAGGTCAAGGCCCGGCTGGGCGCCGAGAAGGACCCGAAGAAGAAAGCCGACCTGCTGCGCGTCCTGGGCAAGATCGGCGACGACTCGGCTTTGCCGCTCGTCCGGGCGGCCCGGGGCGACGCCGCCGAGACCGTCGTCGACGCCGCGGTCCGGGCCCTGGCCGATTGGCCGACCCCGGCCGCCCGCGACGACGTCTTCGACGTGGCCCGGACCGCGTTTGTCCTCAACCACCGGGTCCTGGCCATGCGGGCCTACATCCGCATGGTCGGGCTCGAGCCCTACCGCTCGCCCGAGGGCGCCGCGGCCGACCTGCTCAGGGTCCTGGCCCTGTCGCCGCGGCCGGAGGAGAAGAAGCTCGTCCTGGGACTTCTCGGCCGCTTCCCCTGCGTCACCTCGCTCAAAGCGGCCGAGTCGCTCCTGGCCGACCCGACCGTCGCGGCCGAGGCCAAGCTGGCCTCCGACCGCATCCGCAACGCGCTGAAATAAGAGAGGGTCAAACCTACTTTTTGACACTTTTGCTAGCGTCCCGCGGCCGTTTCCGACATTTTTGTCGGAAAGTGCCATAAAGTAGGTTTGACCCCGTCTTGGGAGGTTGGCGATGATCGAAGGACAAGCGACGGGCGGCCGGGCCGCTAAGCTCCGCTACGGCATGATCGGCGGCGGGCCGGGCGCTTTCATCGGCGACGTCCACCGCAAAGCTATCGCCATGGACGGCGGGGCCGATCTCGTCTGCGGCGTCTTCTCGCAGAGCTTCGAGAACACGCTGGCCACGGGCGGCTCGCTCGGCCTGCCGCGCGAACGGCTCTACCGGACCTTCGACGAGATGGTCCGGACCGAGGCGAAGCGCCCCGACCGGCCGGACTTCATCAGCGTCGTCACCCCCAACAGCTCCCACTTCCCGGCCGCCAAGCTGGCCCTCGAGCACGGCTTCTCGGTCCTCTGCGAGAAGCCCCTGGCCACCCGCGTGTCCGACGCCTCCGAGCTGGCCTGCCTCGTCCGCGAGACAGGGCTCCTCTTCGGCGTCGCCTACGCCTATTCGGGCTATCCCATGGTCAAGCACCTCCGGGACCTCGTCGCCGGCGGCGGGATCGGCGAGGTCCGCTTCGTCAACGGCGAATATCCCCAGGAATGGCTGATGTCGAAGCTCGAGGATACGGGCCAGAAGCAGGCCGCCTGGCGCACCGATCCGAAGCTCGCCGGCGCCTCCAACTGCGTCGGCGACATCGGCAGCCACATCGAGTTCATGGCCGCCTACCTGACCGGCCTGGAGATCGAGTCCCTCTGCGCCCGCCTGGACCGCTTCGGCGCCGGCCGGCCCCTCGACGACAACGCCACGATCATGGTCGACTACAAAGGCGGCGCGCGCGGCGTCTACTGGTCCTCCCAGGTCGCCGCCGGCCACGACAACGCCCTGCGCCTGCGCGTCTACGGCACGAAGGGCGCGATCGAGTGGTCCCAGGAGACGCCCAACACGGCCCGCCTCTCCCTCCCCGACCGCCCGACCATGACCCTGTCCCGGGGCCGCGACCCGATGTCGCCCCGGGCCCAGTCGCTGTCCCGGCTCCCCTCGGGCCATCCCGAGGGCTATCTCGAAAGCTTCGCCAACGTCTATTCGACCTTCATCGCCGCCCTGGCCAAAAAGCTCCGCGGCCAGCCGCTCGCCCCCGCCGACCTCGACTTCCCCAACGTCGACGACGGCCTCCGCGGCGTCCGCTTCATCGAAGCCTGCGTCGCGAGCTCAGCTAAGGGCGCCGTCTGGGTCGCGATGGAGTGAGAACTCGGCGGGATCCCTGGATAGGGTTCAAGGCGGGCCGCGCAAGGGAGTATCGATGAAAAAACACATCACGGTCCGGCTTGCCCGCTGTAGCGCGGCCCTCATCCTCGCCCTCTTGATCCTCCCGCGCTGCCGCGGACAAAAGACCTACGCGGTCGAGGTCAGGGACGGCGTCCGGTGCGTCCACAACATCCGGCCCGCGTCCGAGAAGCCCGTGGCAGGGCTGGTCTTCGTTGGGAAGATCGGGGAGCTCGAGTCGAAGGACCCGGACCGCCAGTTCGTCCGCCCAATGAGCGCCGACGAGGACGCCGCGAGAAACCTCTTTATCCTCGACGACAAGGAGTCCTGCGTCAAGAAATTCAGCCCCCGTAGGGAATATCTGGGCCGGTTCGGCCGAAACGGCCAGGGTCCGGGAGAATTCCAATACGCGATGAAGGTCTCGGTCGGCGCAAGCGGCCAGGTCGTCGTCTCGACGATGGCCGCGGAATTCCACGTCTTCGGGAACGATGGGACCTATGTCGGCCGCTTCCGGCTTCCCCCTTACCGAGGGATCAACCCGGTCGTCCTCGGCGCTGACCGCATCGCCGCCTACGCCTTCCAGTTCAACGGAGAGAACAGCCGGGACAACCACGTTCTGGCCATCTATGATTTCCAAGGTCAGGTCCTTAAGGAGTTCGGCGAGCCTTATCTTCTGGACGCGGCGAGGAGGACCTGGAATGCCAATTTCCTGAGTCTGGCCGTCGACGGGGAAGAGAACCTCTACGCGGCTTTCACCACCCTCAACCGGATCGAGAAATACTCTCCGGCCGGGCGGCTGCTCCTGTCGATCGACCGGACCCTGCCTTTCGAGGTCACGCACCGCTACAAGCAAACGTCCATGAACGTCGGCGGCCAGGTGGCCCTCGTCGACGAGCCGGACTTCACGCCGGTGAATAGGGGGATCGGGATCGACCGCGGCGGGCGCATCTGGGTGCTGGGCGTCCAAAAGGCGATCAGCCAGTCCATCCTGCCTAAGGACTACAGGATCCAGGACTATCTCGACTTCGAGATCTATAGCCCGGAGGGCGTCCTCCTGTCCCGCCTGCCCATCCCGCCCGAGGTCGTGAAATTCGACAACATGACGATGCGCGGCGATCACGTGTTCTTCGTGGACCCGCTCGACGAGGCTTGCGTCTATGAATACGCGATCGTCAATCGCGAGGACTGAAGGTCCTTCAGCCCCGGCCTCGGGTATGAGATAATGAGGCCGCCAAGCAGCGTTACTCACTAGGAGGCAACAATGGCCCGACCCGTAACGTTGTTCACCGGCCAGTGGGCCGACCTGCCGTTCGAGG
>CAZFZU010000082.1:0-8943 GCA_964523615.1 uncultured Eubacteriales bacterium
GCCGAAAATGATCACCTTTAAAGCCGCCCTTAAAGACCGCCTCTACGAGCGGCTGAAAGCCGTCTACCCGGTCGAGCTCGCCGATCTCGACATGGCCCCGACGCCCGACCCGAAGATGGGCGACCTGGCCCTGACCTTCCCCTTCCAGCTGGCCAAGACGCTCAAGAAAGCCCCCCGGGCCATCGCGACGGAGGCCGCTCCCCTGCTGGCCTCGGTCGAGGGCATCGTCAAGGCCGAGCCCGCGGGCGGCGGCTTCCTGAACCTGTGGCTGGACAAGGCCGCCGTCCTGGCCGAGGCCGTCCGCCTGGCCGGGCGGACCGACCTCGCCCCCGAGGAACGGAAGATCGTCATCGAGCACACCAACATCAACCCGAACAAGGCCGCCCACATCGGCCACCTGCGCAACGCCTGCCTCGGCGACACCCTGGCCCGCTCGCTGCGGTACAAGGGCGAGACGGTCGAGGTCCAGAACTACATCGACGACACGGGCGTCCAGGTCGTCGACGTCGTCTACGGGATCATGGAGCTCGAAAAGAAGACGGTCGCCGACCTCGAGGCCCTGCCCGGCAAGTTCGATTACTACTGCTGGGACCTCTACACCCGCGTCTCCGCCTATCTCGCCGAGCACCCCGAGGCCCAGGCCCGCAAGGCCGAGATCTACAAGAAGATCGAACACGGCCAGGACCCCGAATACGGATTGTCCCGGTACGTCTCCCGGCGCATCGTCCGGGCCCACCTGGCCACCATGGCCCGCCTGGGCATCGGCTACGACGTCCTGCCCTGCGAGAGCACCATCCTGCACCTGAAGTTCTGGGACAAGGCCTTCGAGCTGCTCAAGGAGCGCCGCTCCATCTACCTCGCGGCCGAGGGCGAGAACAAGGGCTGCTGGGTCATGCGCCTGGAAGAGGACGAGGAGCGGGAGAAGGTCATCGTCCGCTCGGACGGCACCGTGACCTACGTCGGCAAGGACATCGCCTACCAGCTCTGGAAGTTCGGCCTGCTCGGCCGCGACTTCTTCTACGAGCCCTTCGCCGAGGAGGCCGGACGGACGCTCTGGATCTCCACGCCGGCGCCTTCGTCCGCGTCTCCGGCCTTCGGCGGGGCGAGCAAGGTCTACAACGTCATCGACACCCGGCAGTCCTATCTGCAGAAGGTCGTCGTCCAGGGCCTGCGGTCCCTGAAGTTCGACGAGCCGGCCGCCAAATCGGTCCACTTCTCCTACGAGATGGTCGCCCTGTCGCCGAAGAGCCTGGCCGAGCTCGGCTACGCCGCCTCCGACGAGGAGAAGGAGCGCTCCTTCCTCGAGGTCTCCGGCCGCAAGGGCCTGGGCGTCAAGGCCGACGACCTCCTCGACCGGCTCGAGGACAAGGCCGGGGCCGAGATCGCCAAGCGGAACCCCGAGCTCCCCGAGGACGAGCGGCGCCGCATCGCCCGCCAGATCGCCACGGGGGCCCTGCGCTACTTCATGCTCAAGTTCGCCCGCAACTCGGTCATCGTCTTCGACTTCGAGGAGGCCCTGAGCTTCGAGGGCGAGACCGGGCCCTATCTCCAGTACACGGCCGTCCGCTTGGCCAGCATCTTCCGCAAGCTCAAGGAGCGCTTCGGCGTCGACGAGACCGACATCCGGCCCGCCGCGGGGGCCTCCCCCGCGATCCCGGCCGGCCTCGCCGAGCCGGAAACGGCCGACTTCTGGGACCTCGTCCAGACGGCCGCTTCCCTCGAGGAGGAGGTCCTCCGGTCGGTCTCGGCCCTGGAGTTCTCGCACCTGGCCAAGTTCGCCTTCCTCCTCTGCCAGAAGCTCAACGGCTACTACCATAAATACCCCATCCTGGCCGAGGAGAACGGCGAGGTCCGGGGCTTCCGCCTGCTCGTCCTCAAGACGGTCAAGGACCAGCTCCACGCCGCGCTCGGGCTGATGGGCATCCCGCCGCCCGAGCGGATGTGACGCAACGCCCTTCGCCCGCCGGCGGTTCAGTTACCTTATAGCGGAGGTGAACATGATCGATGTCCAAGGGCTCACCAAACGATACGGGGAGCTCGTCGCCGTCTCCGGCCTGACGTTCCAGGTCGAGCCGGGCCGCATCTGGGGCCTGCTCGGGCCGAACGCGGCCGGCAAGACGACGACGATGCGCGTCCTGACCGGCTACCTGCCGGCGACGTCGGGCCGGGCCACGGTGGCCGGCTTCGACGTCTTCGACCAGCCCGACGCGCTCAAGCGGTCCATCGGCTACCTGCCCGAGGTCGTCCCCCTCTACCAGGACATGACGGTCGCCGGCTACCTCGGCTTCGTGGCCGAGATCAAGCAAGTGCCCAAAGCCAAGCGCAAGGCCGCCGTCGACCGCGTCCTGGCCTCGGCCGGCCTCAAGGACGTCTCGCGCCGGCTGATCAGGAACATCTCCCGCGGCTACAAGCAGCGGGTCGGCATCGCCCAGGCCATGATCCACGACCCCAAGGTCCTCGTCCTCGACGAGCCGACCATCGGCCTCGATCCGGGCCAGATCCGGGAGATCCGCGAGCTCATCCGCGGCCTCAAGGGCGAGCACACCATCCTGCTGTCGACCCACATCCTGCCCGAGGTCACCCAGGTCTGCGACGGCGTCGTCATCATCAACCAGGGCCGGCTCATGGCTTCGGGCTCCCTGGCCGACCTGGCCGCCTCCTTCGAGAAGAACGACGGCGTCGTCCTCCGCCTGCGCCGGGCCGGGAACGAGGAAGCCGCCCTGTTGCGCGCCTTCCCCGGCGTCGAGGCCGTCGCTCGCTCGGGCGACGAGATCCGCGTCGAATGGCCCCGCGGCCGCGACCTCCGCGACGGCGTCGCCCGCCTGGCCCTCGACAAGGGCCTCGGCCTGGTCGAGATGCGCTCCCTCGGCGGCATCGAGGACCTCTACATGAAGATCGTTTCGGGAGGGCTCGAATCATGACGAACATCTGGTCTTTGATGAAAAAGGAGCTCCGCTCCTACTTCAGCTCGCCCGTGGCCTACGTCGTCCTCTTCGCCTTCACCCTCATCTTCGGCTACTTCTTCTACAACCTGGTCATGTGGTTCAACCTCCAGGCCATGCAGATGGCCCAGAACCCCTACTACGCCCAGCAGATCAACGTCAACGAGATGGTCTTCACGCCCCTGTTCCACAACATGGTCCTGGTCCTGGTCCTGCTGACGCCCCTGCTGACCATGCGGCTGCTGGCCGAGGAGAAGAAGAACGGCACCGACGAGCTCCTCTATACCTCGCCCCTTTCGGTCGGCCAGATCGTCCTCGGCAAGTACCTGGCCGCCCTGGCCATGCTGGCCGTCATGCTCGGCCTGACGGCGCTCCTCTCGCTGTTCGCCTTCGCCTTCGGCAACCCCGAGCTGGCGCCCTGGCTGACGGGCTACCTCGGCCTGTTCCTGCTCGGCGCGGCCGCCCTGGCCGTCGGCCTGTTCTTCTCGTCCCTGACCGAGAACCAGATCGTGGCCGCCATCCTGACCTTCCTGACCCTGCTGCTCTTCCTGGTCCTCAACTGGCTGTCCCAGATCGGCAGCGGCTCCTGGCAGGGCGTCGTCGGCTACCTGTCCCTGTCGTCGCACTTCGAGGACCTGCCCAAGGGCATCTTCGACCTCAAGGACGCCGTCTACTTCGTGAGCCTGGCCGGCTTCGGCCTGTTCCTGGCCCACTCGGTCCTCCAGTCGCGGCGGTGGAGGTGATCCCATGAAACTCCCGATCAAGAAGCTCAATCTGGCGGCCGCCGCCCTCATCGGCGCGGCCCTCGTCGTGGCGGCCGTCTGGCCCCACCTCAAGACCCCTATCCTCGTCCTCGGCGGGCTGGGCCTCCTGGCCCTGGCCGCGCACATCGTTCTCAACCGCGAGGCCCTCGGGCGCTCGTTCACGCGCAAGTCGTTCCTCTATTCCGGCAACCTGGCCCTGGTCGTCGTCCTGGTCCTGGCCATCCTGGTCCTCGCCAACTACTTCGTCTCCAAGCACGACTACCGCAAGGACTTCACGGCGGGCAAGCTCCACAGCCTGTCGGACCAATCGGTCGCCGTCCTCGAGAACCTCAAGACGGACGTCGCCTTCAAGGGCTTCTTCCGCGAGGGCAACTACGGCCGGGCGGCCATGGAGAACCTGCTCAAGCTCTACGCCTACCACTCGAACAAGGTCAAATACGAGTTCATCGACCCCGACAAGAACCCCGGCCTGGTCAAGCGCTACGACGTGACCCAGGACGGCACGACCATCATCGAGGCCGGCGACAAGGAAGGCCGTATCACGACGACCTCCGAGGAAGACCTGACCAACGCCCTCATCAAGGCCACCCGGGCCCAGAAGAAGGTCGTCTACTTCCTCGAAGGCCACGGCGAGGCGACCGTCGAGGAGTCGGGCGACAACGGCTTCTCGACCGTCAAGGCCGAGCTCGAGAAGCTCGGCTACGAGGTCAAGAAGCAGAGCCTGGCCCTGGCCGACCGCTTCCCCAAGGACTGCGCCCTGCTCGTCGTCCCCGGCCCGCAGAAAGACCTCTTGCCGAACGAGTACGAGACGCTCAAGGCTTACCTGGCCGACGGCGGCCGGGTCCTGTTCCTGGTCGACCCCGAGACCCAGACCCTTCTGCCGCTCTTCCTGGCCGATTACGGCTTCAAGCTCGAGAACGACATCGTCGTCGACACGGTCTCGCGCCTGCTCGGCGGTGACTACTTCATGCCCGTCGTCAGCGAGTACGAGCCCCACGCCATCACCGCCAACTTCGGCTACGCCACCTTCTTCCCCTACGCCCGCTCCGTCGAGCCGGCCGAGACCAAGCCCGAGGGGGCCACGGTGGCCGCCCTGGCCAAGACCAGTCCCAACTCCTGGTCCGAGCGCGAGCTCGACCAGAAGGAGGTCAAGTTCACAACGGACAAGGACAAGCAGGGCCCCGTCGGCCTGGCCGCCGTGTCCTCCTTCAAGACCAAGCCCGCCTCCCCCGCCCCGGCCGCTCCGGCGGAGGGCGCGGCACCGGCCGACGCCGCCGCGGCCAAGCCCGAGCCGACCGAGAAGGAGGCCCGGGTCGCCGTCGTCGGTGACTCCGACTTCGTCAAGAACCGTTATTACGGGCTGTCGGGCAACGGCAATTTCTTCCTCAACATCGCCAACTGGCTGACCGAGGAGTCCGACCTCATCGCCATCCAGCCCAAGACCCAGACGCCGCGGACCGTCCAGATGACCCCGTCCCAGGGCCGCCTGCTCATGCTCGTCAGCCTGGTCCTGCTGCCCCTGGCCGTCCTGGCCGCGGGCGTCGCGGTCTGGCTGAGGCGGAGGTCGCTGTGAAAGGCAAGACCACCCTCGTCCTCCTCGGCGTCTTCGCCGCCCTGCTCGCCGTCGTCCTCTATTTCGACTCCAGGAGCGCGAAGAAGACCGCGGCCGAGGAGAAGACCAAGGCCCTCGTCGAGATCGCCGAGGACGACCTCAGCAAGATCGAGATCGTTCGGCCCGGCGAGACCCTGGCCCTGGAGAAGGACGAGGCCGGCGCCTGGCGACTGACCTCGCCGCTCGCGGCGGCCGCCGACGAATACGAGGCCAAGGCCCTCGCCGGCGCCCTGGCCGGCCTGCGCCTCGAGCGCGTCGTCGAGAAAGAGGTCAAGGACCCGGCCGCCTACGGCCTGCCCGGGACCGAGGTCCGGCTCTGGGCCAAGGGCAAGGACGCCCCGGTCCGGCTCCTCGTCGGCATGGAGAACCCCCTCGACAAGAGCCTGTTCGCCAAGCGCGCGGACGACCCGCGGCTGGTCCTGCTGGCCTCGACGGTCAAGACCCAGCTCGACAAGACGCTCTTCGACCTGCGCCAGAAGGACGTCTTCAAGTTCGCCGCCGCCGACGTCCGGAAGATCAAGGTCAGGGCCAAGGACATCGCCTGGGAAGCCGAACGCTCCGAATCGGGTTGGGCGCTGACTTCCCCCGTGGCCGCCCAGGCCGCCAAGACCAAGGTCGATTCCCTCCTCGACGCCCTGTCGGGCCTGCGGGCCAAGGAATTCGTGGCCGAGGACAAGGCCGCCGGCGTCCTCGAGAAGTACGGCCTGGCCAAGCCCGAGTACGAGGTCGTGCTATCGATGCCCGCCGCCAACCGGGAGATCGCCTTCGCCCTGCACAAGGAAGGAGAGGCCCAGTACGCCGCGACCTCGCTCGCGGCCCAGGTCGTGGCCTTCGAGGGCACGGTCCTGGCCGACCTCGACCGCAAGGTCGAGGAGCTGCGCGAGAAAAAGGTGGCCGACTTCTACGCCTGGGACGCCCGGTCCGTCGTCGTCAAGCGGGACGGCGCCGAGATCGCCGCCGTCAAGGTCAAGTCCGGCGACGCCGAGACCTGGTATCTCGACGAAGCGGCCAAGGAGGAGGCCGACCGGACCAAGGTCGAGGACTTCGTCCGCAAGGTCGAGGCGCTCGAGGCCGCCGCCTTCGTCGACGCGCCCGCGTCCCTCGCCGCCTACGGGCTCGAGCCGGGGATCGAGGTCCGCGTCAAGACCAAGGACTTCCAGGACAAGGAGAAGGAGGTCGTCCTGTTCATCGGTCGGGAGGACGCGGTGAAGAAGCAGGTCGCCGTCAAAGCGGCCGGGCTCGGCTACCTTTTCCTGGTCGACTCCGGCTTCCTGGCCGACCTGCCCAAGGCCAAGGCCGACTGGAAGGCCGCGGCGACCGCTCCCGCGGAAGGCCAGGCCGATAAGAAGTAAGTTCGCCGCCGCGCTCCTGGCCTGGTACCGGGCCCGGCGCCGCGACCTGCCCTGGCGCCGGACGAGCGATCCCTACCTCATCTGGGTCTCGGAGGTCATGCTCCAGCAGACGACCGTCCCGGCCGTCGTCCCCTACTTCGAGCGTTGGGCCGAAGTCTTCCCCGACCTCGGCGCGCTGGCCCGGGCGCCCCTGCGCCGGGTCCTGCGCGAATGGCAGGGCCTGGGCTACTACCAGCGGGCCCGCAACCTCCACCGCGCCGCCGGTCTCATCCTGCGCGAACACGGCGGCCGCGTCCCCGACGACGAAGCGGTCCTCGGCGAACTGCCCGGCTTCGGGCCCTATACGACGGCGGCCGTCCTCAGCCTGGCCTACGGCCGGCCCCTGCCCGTCATCGACGCCAACGTCCGGCGCGTCCTGATGCGGGTCTTGGGGCTCGACGGGCCGGCCGGGCCGCGCGTCGACGGCGACCTCCGCGCCTACCTGGCCAAGGTCTTCCCGGCCGACGCGCCCGGCGACTTCAACCAGGGCCTGATGGAGCTCGGGGCCCTCGTCTGCCGGAGCCGCAATCCCCAGTGCCTGGCCTGCCCCGTCCGCTTCGCCTGCCGGGCGGCGCGGGAAGGTTCGCAGGAGATCATCCCCCGTCCCAAGCGACTCATCACCCAGGAGATCGAGGCCGTCGTGGCCGTCATCGAACGGGACGGCCGCTACCTCATCCAGGAGCGCGCGGAGAAGGGCCTATTGGCCGGCCTCTGGGAATTCCCCGGCGGCAAGATCCAGCCCGGCGAGAGCCCGCGGACGGCCCTGCGGCGCGAGGTCCGCGAGGAGGTGGGCGTCGAGGTCCGGGTCCTGCGTCGGCTGCCGGCCGTGACCCACGCCTACACCCGGTTCCGGGTGCGCCTGCACGCCTACGTTTGCGCCCTCCGCGACCCGGACTTCGAGCCCGGACCGCGACGGCGCTGGGTGACCCTGGCCGGGATCCGCCGCTATCCCCTGCCGTCGGGGAGCGTCAAGATCGTCGAGGCGCTGGCCGAACGGGATTAGGCCGCCAGGCCGATCGCGCGGTGCTTGGCCGCGATGGCCTCCACCAGTTGATCGACGGCCTCGAGGTCGGCCGTTTTCGGCATTCCCTTGCAGATGACCGGGGGGATGAGCTCGACCTTGAGGTTGGGCATGGCTCCCTTGACGGCATCGACCATCCGGCTCCCCCAACCGAAGGACCCGACGATCGAGGCGAACCGGGCCTTGGGCCGCAGGGCGTTGGCCAGGACGATCGCGTTGAGCACGGCCGGGTGGGGCCCGACGTGGACGGTCGGGGCGGCCACGACGACGGTCGCCGCGTCGACCAGGGCCATGGCCAGCTGGCCGATGTCGGCCGTGGCCATGTTGAAGGGGAAGACGCTGATGCCCTTCCCGACCAGGCCGTCGACGAGCCGCTCGACCATGATCGCGGTCGAGCCGTGCATGGTCACCCAGGGGATGACGACGCTGTTGTGGGGCATGTCGTCGGTCCAATCGCGGTAGGCCTGGACGATGATCGCGGGATCGCGGTGGATGGGGCCGTGGCTCGGGGCGATCACGCGGATGTCGAGGTCCTTGATCTTGTCCAGGTTCTTCTGGACGATCTTGCGGAAGGGCATCATGATCTCGGCGTAATAGCGCTTGGCCTCGGCCAGGATGCAGTCGGAGCAATCGGCGAACAGGTCCGTCTGGGCGACGTGGGCCCCGAACCAGTCGCAGCTGAACAGGATGCGGTCCTCCTCGAGGTAGGTCGACATCGTCTCCGGCCAGTGGACCCAGGGCGTGTAGACGAACCGGAGGGTCTTGCCGCCGAGGGCCAGCCGCTCGCCGTCGGCGACGACGCGGACGCGGGCGGGGTCGAGGCCCAGGTGGTCGACGAGCATGGGCTTGGCCGGCTCGGAGGCCAGGACGACCGCCTCCGGATAGCGCTCGAGGAGCCAGGGGATGCCGCCCGAATGGTCCTGCTCGGTGTGGTTGGAGACGATATAGTCGATACGGGGCACATCCTCGAGATAGGCCCGCAGGACGTGCATTTTCTCGGGCTCGACGGCGTCGACGAGGGCGGTCTTGTCGCGGCCGGTGACGAGGTAGGAATTGTAGCTCGTCCCGTCGGGCAGGGGGATGAGGGCGTCGAAGAGCCGGCGGTCGAAGTCCGGGGCTCCGACGTAGTGGACATCGGGAACGATCTCGCGGGGTTTCATGACGGTCGCGCTCCTTGGTGGATTAATTCCTATTAATTTTATAGTAATTCAGC
>CAZFZU010000083.1:0-3473 GCA_964523615.1 uncultured Eubacteriales bacterium
GCATGTGGTCGGAACGTTCACTCTAGGGCTGGCACAATGCTAGGGGGCAGGTCAATCGCGAACTTTACGCTTAGCAGTCCTATCCCTTCGAATCCGCAGGTCGCCCGTTCGAATCGGGCCAGGCGCGCTCTGCCTTTGTCCTTGCTAATAAAGCCGAAACTTCGGCTAGCAGAGTTTGGATAGCGGTGATACTATATTCGTTGCTTATATCCCAACCGCTTGACTATAGTGTCTACGATACACCAATATTGAATGGAATTGGTCAGGGAGAGGGCTAATGAAAAGAAATTATGCGTTCCTTGTGGTCTTTTTCCTCTTAAGCGCAATAGTATCGGCAACGGAAGGGCCCGTTAAGGGAAAGAAGTTCGAGTTCAGCACCGCCATTTCGTTCAGTAACGCCAAGCGGTTAGACCGGGACAATACGCCGGTAAGCGTCCTAACGATTCCGGTGCGTTTTGGGTGGTTTGTTTGGAGAGGACTCGAAATCGAGCCCGAGGTGCAATTGAACTCGGTCGACGGGGGGCGCCTGAATTATTTTTTGCAGGGCAATCTAACCTACAATTTCAAAGCGCCATTGAACCTAGTCCCCTTTATTGGCCCTTTCGCAGGTTTTGGCAGCGAGAATCCCGTTGTCGGCATAGGAGGCTCAGAAGGCGCTAAGGTTTCTGCCTTTGGCGGCATCATTGGGGTAAAGTGCCGGATGGGAGAATCGGCCGCATTGAGAGCCGAATATCGCCTCAAGTGGTTAACACACGACGCGCCTTATATGGGGGACCTTGGCCCGGCCAAGTGGAGGATGAATGAACTCTTCGTCGGCGTCTCGATCCTCTTTTAATATTTCTTGACGGTGGCATTTAGGGTAAATGAGAGCCACCTATTTCGTGCGTTTTAGGCCTTTGGTCTACTGCACACCTGCTGCACAATTTAATTAGGAAACGTCAGCAACTTCTTTACTTAAAGTCGGTTGGGCCCCCTGATTACGGCCCTTCGAATCCGCAGGTCGCCCGTTCGAATCGGGCCAGGCGCGCTCTCTCTAAGCCTCATCTCCCGTCCTTCCCTCGAAATTGACGCAGGCTTGACAACTCGGCGAACCGGCGGCCGCATAATGGGAGCGAGAGGAGGGGCCATGATGAGGAACCGCTCTTCATTTCGCATCCTGACTGTCCTCGCCGTCCTGACGATCCTGGCGTCCTCTGCCGCCTGCGCGTCGGTCATTCGGCGCGCCACCCAGAGGATCCCCGTCACGTCCGCTCCCATCGAGGCCAGGGTGAGCGTCAACGGCGAGCCCCAAGGGATCACCCCGGTCGAGATCAAACTGCATCGTGGCCGAAAGGACCAGGTCATTCGCATCGAGTCCGACGGCTACGACCCGCTCGAGATCCGGCCGGCGCGAAAGCTGTCGCCCGGACCCGTCATCGGCAATTTCTTGATCGGTCTCATCCCGGCGATCGTCCCCGCGATGGCCTACAGCATGGCCCACGACGAGGATCCCAATGTCGCCTCGATGTCCTTTCTGATCTGGGGCGGCGGCGCGGCCGCGGTCGGCGGGCTCCTCACTGTCCTCGACACCGGCGGCGGGCCCGGCTTCGAGCTAAGGCCCCGGGAGATCATAGTCACGCTGGCCAAGACGAAAGGGCAGCCGATGACCCGGACCGTTCTGCTCACGCCCGGCGAATTCGAGAACGTGACGTGGATCCGCGTCCATAGGGATTAGCCGACATCCTTCCCGTCCCGTGCTATAATTCCTTCTTCCGAGGAGGACGCATGAGACGGTACGCCCGAACGATCACTACGCTTACCTCGGCGGCCTTTCTGGCCGCTTTCATCCCGGCCGCCCTTGCCGCCACGCCGCAGTCCGCTAAAGCGCCCGCTAAGGCCCCGGCCGAGAAGCCCGCCACGACCCACCTCAAGGCCTACATCGAGGCCTTCAACACGGGCAGCCTCGATACGATGAAGGCCTTCTTCGAAGGCCATTTCGCCGCCTCCGCCCTCAAGGAGCTGACCGTGCCCCAGCGCCTGGCCCGCTACCAGGGCGGCAAGCTTCAGCTCAAGTCGTTCGAGATCGAGCGCGTCGTGGCCGAGCTCGAGCACCAGACGGCCATCCTCGTCAAGGCCGGCAACGGCAACGACATCCTCCTGCGCGGCCTGGTCGAAAAGGTCCCGCCCCGCAAGCTCGTGGCCATCCTGGCCGACCGGGTCGAGGACCCGTCCATGATCACCGTCCCCGATCCCAAGGAGAACGAGGCCGAGTTCGTGGCCGCGATCCGGGCCTTCCTCGAGGACAAAACGGCGACCGACGAGTTCTCCGGCGTCGTCCTCATCCACCGCGACGGCCGGACCGTCTTCCACGAGGCCTACGGCCTGGCCGACCGCGAGGCCAAGGTCCCCAACCGCAAGGACACCAAGTTCAACCTGGGCTCGATCAACAAGAACTTCACCCGCGTGGCCATCCACCAGCTGGCCCGGCAGGGCAAGCTGTCGCTCGAGGACCCCATCAAGCGGTTCCTGCCCGACTACCCCAACGCCCAGGCCGCGGAGAAGGTCAACGTCCGCCATCTCCTGAACATGACCTCGGGCATCGGCGATTTCTTCGGCGACCGCTACGACGCCGCGCCCAAGGACAAGATCCGCTCGCTCAGGGACTACCTGCCGCTCTTCGCCGACAAGCCCCTCGAATTCGAGCCGGGCACCTCGAACAGGTACTCCAACGGCGGCTACGTCGTCCTCGGCCTCATCATCGAGAAGGCCTCCGGGGTCGACTATTATCAGTATGTCCGCGAGAACGTCTTCAAGCCCGTCGGCATGCTCGACACGGACTCCTACCCGCGCGACGCCGGCACGCCCAACCTGGCCAAGGGCTACACCATCGAGGGCGCCCCCGCGGGCGAGCGCGTCCTCAACCACGCCACCCTGCCCGGCCGCGGTTCGTCGGCCGGCGGCGGCTATTCGACGGCCGAGGACATGCTCAAGTACGTCCTGGCCCTCAAGGACAAGAAGCTGTTCCTGCCCGACACCGCCTCCGGCCTGGGCATCGCCGGCGGGGCCCCGGGCATCAACTCGACCGTCGAGTGGGACCCCCGGGCCGGCACCATCGTCATCGTCCTGACGAACCTCGATCCGCCCGCCGCGGGCACGGTCTCGAGGCAGATCGTCAGCTGGATGCCGCAGTAAGACGGGGAAGAAACCCCGGCCTCGACCGTCTAAGCTATCTGAGGCGGGGCTGTCTGCCTCGTCCCATCCAAAGTAAGAACGGAATTAACGAATGCTGAAGAAGAATACGCCAACCGCCCTCCTTGTCGCGCTGCTCGCCGTCGCCGGCCCCGCGCTTTTCGCCGCGGCCCCCGCTACCGCCGTTCGCGCGGCTTCCGCCCCCGCCGACGTCGAGATCAAGGCCGTCCGTGTCGCCGAGGGCCCGCGAGTCGACGGCCGGCTCGACGACCCCGTCTGGAAGGACGCCCCGGCCATCACCGGCT
>CAZFZU010000083.1:3573-8883 GCA_964523615.1 uncultured Eubacteriales bacterium
GTCGACGGCCGGCTCGACGACCCCGTCTGGAAGGACGCCCCGGCCATCACCGGCTTCCGCATGGTCGAGCCCCGGCCCGGCGAGGACCCCAGCGAGCGGACCGAGGCCCGCGTCCTCTACGACGGGCACAGCCTCTACATCGGCGTCTATTGCTACGACAGCGAGCCCGGCCGCATCGCGGCCAACACTATGGCCCACGACAGCGGGGGAGGGAGCAGCGCCTACATGATGTACGGCGGCGGACACGGCGGCTCGACCGCGAGCGACGACCGCGTCCGCGTCCTCCTCGATCCCTTCCAGGACAAGCGCAACGCCTACGTCTTCATCGTCAACCCGCGCGGCGCCCGCAGCGAGGGCCTGGCCTACGCCGGCGACTCGAGCCTCAACTGGGACGGCATCTGGGAGGCCAAGGCCGAGCGCCTGGCCGACGGCTGGTCGGCCGAGATCCGCATCCCCTTCAAGACCATCTCCTTCCGGCCCGGGCTGACGGCCTGGGGCCTGAACATCGAGCGGACCATCGCCCGCAAGATGGAGACCATCCGCCTGTCCGGCACGACCCTGGACAGCAACTTCAGCAACCCCAACGAAGCCGCCTCGCTCCAGGGCATCGAGGGCGTCAAGCAGGGCCTGGGCCTGACCTTCAAGCCTTACGGCCTGGCCAGCGCGGCCAAGGACACGCTCGTCTCGCCCGACTACAAGGGCGAGCTCGACGGCGGCTTCGACCTCTACAAGAGCATCACCCCGAACCTGGCGGCCGTGGTCAGCTACAACATGGACTTCGCCGAGACCGAGGCCGACGAGCGGCGCATCAACCTGACCCGCTTCCCGATGTTCTTCCCGGAGAAGCGGATGTTCTTCCTCGAGGGCTCCGAGAACTTCAGCTTCAGCTCGAGCGTCAGCTTCACGCCCTTCTTCAGCCGCACCGTCGGCCTCTACCGCGGCTCGCAGGTCCCGGTCCTGTGGGGGACCAAGGTCTACGGCAAGATCGGCGACACCAACCTGACCGTCCTCGACGTCCAGACCAAGGCCGCGACCGTCGGCGACACGCTCCTGCCGGGGCGCAACCTCCTGGCCGCCCGGGTCACCCAGAACATCTTCGACCAGAGCAAGATCGGCTTCGTCTTCACCAACGGCAGCCCGACGGGCGCGAAGAACTCCCTCTTCGGCTTCGACTTCAACTACTCCTCGTCCAAGTTCCTGGGCGACAAGAACCTCATGCTGGCGGCCTGGGGCGTCTACAACTGGAACGAGCGTGAGGACGGCCGGCATCACGGCTTCGGCTTCCGGGCCAACTACCCGAACGACCTGTGGAACGTCATGTCGACCTACGCCTACTACGGCGAGTCCCTCGATCCCGGGCTGGGCTTTATGATGCGCCAGGGCATCCAGACGGGCTTCCTGCGCGTCGGCTTCCAGCCGCGGCCCAAGCGCGGCTTCCTGGCCGGCGCCGTACGCCAGTTCTTCTTCGACGTCAGCGGCGACTATTACTGGGACCTGGCCGGGCGCCTGGAGACGAGCACGCTGACGGCCTCGCCGCTGAGCTTCCGGACCCAGAGCGGCGAGAGCTTCGGCTTCAGCGCCGTCCGCAACCACGACGTCCTGCCGTTCGACTTCGAGGTCGCCGAGGGCGTCGTCCTGCCGGCCGGGCCCTACGGCTACACGAGCTTCCGCGTGAACGCCTCGTCGGCCGGGCACCGGCCGGTCGTCGTCGAGGCCGGCTGGAACTTCGGCCAGTTCTACTCGGGACACTACGACGACGTCAACCTGGGCCTGACGTTCAAGCTCAAGGGTTACGCCACGCTGGCCCTCGACGCCAATCTCGTCCGCGGCCGCATGCCGCAGGGCGACTTCAGCGAGAACGTCTACCAGGTCAAGGCCGACATCTTCCTGTCGCCCGACCTGGGCTTCATGAACTACGTCCAGTACGACAGCATCTCCGACTCGCTCGGCTGGAACGCCCGCCTGCGCTGGCAGCTGTCGCCGGGCAACGAGATCTACCTCGTCTACAACAAGAACTGGCAGAGGGTCTGGGACCCGCGGAGCCGGTTCGAGCCGCTGGCCGACCGCGGCGTGATAAAGATCTCGCTGTCCATCCGGCCATAGGGGACACGTACCCGGGGTACATGTCCCCACTTGTCCGGCCGTAGGGGGGCACGTACCTGAGGTACATGTCCCCAAATCGAAATCTGAAATATCAGCCGTGCCCGGTCGAAGCAGGATGTAAAATACATTTCCAGGGGTGTAAAGCCCCGGACCGGCCGTCGCGCCTCCAACAGGCGGGGAGGGAGCTGGAAAGCGCGTTCTCCCTTGGCATGTTCCTTGCAGAGAAACTTTATCAGATGATGAGGCGTATATAGGGATGAGGGCGGGGCGCATTTAAACGGGGGAGACCAGGAGGAGCGGCTCGAAACAGAGCTGGCGAAAGAGCGCGACGATGGCCACCCTTTGCCCCACCTGCCGGACCGAGAACTCGGAGACGGCCAACTTCTGCCAGAATTGCGCCGCCGTCCTGCCTAAGACCTCCGGCGCGACCCCCGTTTCCGGCGCCGGCTCGGGCACTTTGGCCTTCCCCGTCGACCCCACCCGCACCGCCGAGGCCTCGTCCTGGAACCTGCCCACGGGCTCCATCTTCGGCGACCGCTACCAGATCATCGAGCTCCTCGGCCGGGGCGGCATGGGCCGCGTCTACCGGGCCCTCGACACCAAGACGAACGAGGAAGTGGCCATCAAGCTCATCCGGCCCGACATCGCCGACGACCCGCGGACGAGGGAGCGCTTCGTCAACGAGATCAAGCTGGCCCACCGCATCTCCCACCGCAACATCGGCAAGATGTACCACCTCGGCGTCGACCGGGGGCTCCATTTCATCACCCTCGAATACGTCCCCGGCGAGGACCTCAAGAGCTTCATCCGCCGCTCGCGGCGCCTCGACATCGGCACCGTCGTGGCCATCGCCAAGCAGGTCTGCAGCGGCCTCAGCGAGGCCCACGACGCCGGCATCATCCACCGCGACCTCAAGCCCGGCAACATCATGATCGACAAGGAGGGCAACGCCAAGATCCTCGACTTCGGCATCGCCCGGGCCGTCGGGACCCGCGGCGTCACGGCCGAGGGGAGCGTCATCGGTACGCCCGAATACATGTCGCCCGAGCAGGTCGAGGGCGGCGAGTCGGACCGCCGCTCCGATATCTACTCGTTCGGCGTCATCCTGTTCGAGATGGTCACGGGGCGGCTGCCGTTCGACGCCGAGACCCCCTTCGCCGTGGCCTTCAAGCACCAGTCGGAGCGGCCGCCGCGCCCCGAGGGCCTCAATCCCCAGACCCCGGCCGGCCTCAGCGCCGTCATCCTGAAGTGCCTGGAGAAGGACCCGGCCGGCCGCTACCAGACGACCGACGAGGTCTGCCGCGACCTGAGCGCGGTCGAGGAGACCCTGCGGACGACGCCGCTGCCGGCGCCGCGGACCAAGCCGACGACGCGTAAGACCCGGCTGCGCCCGATCCCGGCGGGCTTCCCCTGGAAGAAGGCCCTCATCCCGGTCCTGGCCTTCGCCGGCATCATGGGCCTCGGCGTCGTCCTGCGCGAGGTCCTGCCCCGGGCCACCGGCGCTATCCACACCATCGCCGTGGTCGGCTTCGAGAACCTGACCGGCGAGGCCTCCTACGACTACCTCAAGAAGGCCATCCCCAACCTCCTCATCACCAGCCTCGAGCAGTCCAAAGGCCTGGATGTCACGTCGTGGGAGCGGCTGGCCGACCTGGCCGGCTTCCAGGACCGCGACGTCGTCACGGACGCCGAGCGGGCCGCCTGGTTCGACATCTGCCGGCGCGAGGGCGTCGACGTCATCGTCCTGGGCAGCTTCACCAAGGCCGACTCGATGTTCGCCACCGACGCCAAGGTCTACGACGTCCCGACCAAGAACCTGCTCAAGAGCGCCGGGGCGCGGGGCGAGGGCGTCGGCAGCATCCTGCGCTCGCAGATCGACGAGCTGAGCCGGCAGATCTCCCAGGGCGCCGGCCTGTCCGAGCGGGCCGTGGCCCGCCACGCCAAGCCCATCACCGAGGTCACGACCGCCTCGATGGAGGCCTACGAGTACTTCCTCAAGGGCCAGGAGAGCTTCGAGCGCTACTACTACGACGAGGCGCGCCAGGCCTTCGAGAAGGCCGTCGATATGGACCCCAACTTCGCCCTGGCCTATTTCTACCTGGCCAAGGTCTACGCCAGCTTGACCGACTCGGCCAACTCGTCCAAAGCCCTCGACCGGTTCAAGAAGCTCAGCCAGACGAGCCCCGGCAAGGGCAAGGACGCCCTCTACGTCGCGGCCCTGTCCGCGCTGGCCGGGAAGGACATGGACGGCTACGTCAAGGGCCTTCATTCCGTCATCAAGACGGATCCCAAGGACAAACGGGCCCACGCCGACCTCGGCTGGTTCTACCGGAACTCCGGGAAGCGTCCCGAGGCCGTGGCCGAGTTCGAGAAGGCCCTGGAGATCGACCCCAACTTCGGCTACGCCCTGAACCTCCTGGCCTACACCTACGGCGACATGGGCGAGAAGGACAAGGCCTTGAAGGTCTTCGATCGCTACGTCGCCGCCCACCCCGGCGAGGCCAATCCGCTCGACTCCATGGGCGACCTGTACTTCCGGACGGGGGAGTTCGACAAGGCCCGGGCCAAGTACCAGCAGGCCCTGGCCATCCGGCCGGACTTCCCCTCGACCTGGAAGCTGGCCTACCTCTACGCCCTCGACGGCGACTACGACGCGGCCCTGCGCTGGGTCGACCACATGATCTCGCAGGCCCACAACGACGGCATGCGGGCCGACGGGCATCAGTGGAAGGGCTTCTACTTCTCGATCATGGGCCGGGTCGACGAGTCGCTCGCGGAGCTGACCCAGGCCGAGACGCTGGCCAAGACCGCCGGCAACAAGACCCTGGCCGACATGATCCTGCGCGACGCCCTCTGGATCTGCTACGACTGGGGCCGGCTCGACCAGTTCCGGGTCAACCTCGACCGGCGCATGGCCTTCCGCAAAGAGGCCAAGATGGGCACCGAGATCCTCAACAAGGCCTACGCCCTCCTCTACGGCGGCCTGCTCGACGTCCGCGAGGGCCGGATCGAAGCGGCCAAGGCCAAGCTGGCCGAGATCGCGGCCGGGGGCGGCACGGTCGAGAGCGGCGAGAAGTCCCTCAACGAGATGGCCAGTAACCACCTCCGGCGCGAGATCCTTTTCTCCCAGGGCGCCTACGACGAGGCCGTCAAGGTCTTCCGGGCGGCGCCGCCCGTCAAGATCGACCTCAGCGTCGAGATGACCGT
>CAZFZU010000084.1:0-1149 GCA_964523615.1 uncultured Eubacteriales bacterium
GATCTCGGGATGCTTCTTGTACCCGAGCGACTCGAAGACGGCCATGGACACGGCGTTGCCGTCCTCGATGAGGCAGGCCAGGATGTCGAGGCCCTGGGCCTCGAGCCAGCGCTCGGCCTCGGCCACGAGCCGGGCGCCCAAGCCGCGGCGGCGCAGGGCGGCGTCGACGGCCAGGCGGTTGATCCAGCCCTTGCGGCCGTCGTGGGTGGCCAGGACGGTGCCGACGACCCGGCCGTCCCCGTCCTCGGCCACGAGGAAGCGGACGTTGGGCAGGGCGACCTGGCGGACGATGTTCTCCCGGGTGTCGCGGCCTTGGGGCTTGAGCGGCAGGCCGCCCTCGGCCCACAGCTCCATGACCCGGCCGTAGTCCCCGGGCCGGAAGTCGCGGAAGACGATGCCGTCGGACACGGTGCCGTTGGCCATGGCCTCTCCCCTCTCCCGGGCCGGCGGACCCGCCGTCCCGGCCTAGCGGACGAACAGAACGAACGCCCCGATCGCCAGGGCCGCCGCGGCCGTCCCGGTGAGGACGGCCGCCGGCCAAGACTTCTTGTGCACGGTGCGGGCGACCAGGATGAAGTCGCGGACGGCCAGGGCGGCCGCGGCCGCGAAAAAGGCCAGGTACCCCGTTTGCCACGGGCCCGGCTCCGAGAACAGGGCCACCCATTCCTCCTGGCCCATGCCCAGGGCCATGAAGGCGGCCTGGACGAGGGCCGGGACCCAGGCCACGAGAAGGGGCCCGCCCCAGGCCCAGGCCGTCTCGGCCAGGAGCAAGCTGCGCCGGCAGCCCTTCTTGCCCAGGACCAGGATGACGCCCGACGCCAGGACCCAGACCGCGAAGATCACGGGGACGATGAACAGGGCCTGCCAGACGTGGTAGTTGACCGGGTCGAGGCCGATCAGGACGGGCGCCGTCGGGACGGCCCCCGCCGCGGCCAGGACGACCGAGGTGACGATATGGGCGGCCCCCACGCCGGCCAGGAAGACCGAGGCCCGCCGCAGGGGGTGTTTGCCCTTGGCGATGCCGTGGTCGAGGCCGCGGGGACGGAACAGAGCGACGGCCATGTCGTCCTCCCCGCCTCAGCCCACGACCAGGCTGTGGCCGGCGAACTGCGGGTCGGTCGTCAGGTTGATGCCGAACCGCCGCAGCCC
>CAZFZU010000084.1:1249-4701 GCA_964523615.1 uncultured Eubacteriales bacterium
TGTGGCCGGCGAACTGCGGGTCGGTCGTCAGGTTGATGCCGAACCGCCGCAGCCCCGCGTCGTCGCCGGGCGTCGGGATGTGGGTGATGTGGACCTCCGTCCCGGCCAGCTCCTTCATCTTCTCGAGGGCCAGATGAGCCATGGGGTTGGCCGCCGCGGTGATGCTCAGGCAAATGAGGACCTCGGACAGGTCCAGGCTGACCGACTTGGCCCCGAAGACGCTCTTCTTCAGCTCGCCGACCGATTCCACGATCGACGGCGACAGGAGCGGGATGCGGTCGGGGATGCCGGCCAGCGTCTTGACGGCGTTGAGGATCAAAGCCGAGGCGGCGTGCATGAGCGGGGAGTTCTTGCCGGTGACGATCGTGCCGTCGCGAAGCTCCACGGCCGCCCCGACGAAGACGCCCTTGTTGCCTTTGCCCGCCGCCCGGGCCTCGTCGGCCGCCCGCCGGGCCGGCTCGACGACGCGGCGGTCCTCCGGCTTGACGCCGAGCTCCTTCATCAGCAGCTCGGCCCGCTGGACGGTCTCCTTCTCGACGAAGCCCAGCGTGTACTCGCAGGAGTAGCGGAAGAAGCGGCGGATGAGCTCCTGCTTGGCCGCCTCCCGGCAGACGTCGTCGGCGGCGATGCCGAAGCCGGCCGCGTTGCAGCCCATGTCGGTCGGCGACTTGTAGAAGGACGGCTCGCCCGTGATCTTCTCGATGATGCGCCGCAGGACCGGGAAGACCTCGACGTCGCGGTTGTAATTGACGGCCGTCTTGCCGTAGGCCTCGAGGTGGAAGGGGTCGACGAGGTTGAAGTCGCCGATGTCGGCCGTTGCCGCCTCGTAGGCCACGTTGACGGGGTGCTTGAGGGGGATGTTCCAGATGGGGAAGGTCTCGAACTTGGCGTAGCCCGTGGCCAGGCCGCGGCGGTGCTCGTGGTAGAGCTGGGACAGGCAGGTGGCCAGCTTGCCGCTGCCCGGCCCCGGCCCGGTGACGATGACCAGGGGGTGCTCGGTCTCGATGTAGTCGTTGGCCCCGTAGCCCTCGTCGCTGACGATGACGTCGACGTCGGTCGGGTAGCCCTTGGTGAAGCTGTGGGTGTAGACCCGGATGCCCTGCCGCTCGAGCTTGTTCTTGAAGATGCGGGCGGCCGGCTGGTTGTCGAACCGGGTGATGACGACGGCCTTGATGCGGATGCCCCACTCGCCGAGGTCGTCGATGAGCTTGAGGGCGTCGACGTCGTAGGTGTGGCCGAAGTCGGCCCGCATCTTGCGGCGTTCGATGTCGCCGGCGTAGATGCAGAGCAGGAAATCGGCCTGGCTGCGGAGCTCCTGGAGGAGCTTCATCTTGACGTTGGCGTCGTAGCCGGGCAGGACCCGGGCGGCGTGGTAGTCGAAGAAAAGCTTGCCGCCGAACTCGAGGTAGAGCTTGTTGGGGAACCGGGTCATCCGGTCGAGGATGGCCCTCTTCTGTTCCTGGAGGTAGCGGTCGTTGTCGAAGCCGGGCAGGGAGGTCATCGGGGGGTCGCGCCTTTCACGAGCTTGAAGTCCTCGAACAGTCCGTAGTCGACGACGCTGTAAGCCGCGCCGGGCGGCGGGCCGCCCTTGGCCCCCTGCTGGAAGGAGCCGGGCCAGGCCCGGCCGAGGGGCGGGGCGTTGTGGAAGGGGCCGAGCGTGTTCTTCAGCGTGCCGGTGACGACGACGGCGATCTCGTTGCGGCCCGCGGCCAGGGCCGCGGTCAGGTCGAGCCGGTAGGGCGCGAAGGCCGCCGTCCCGGCCGGCCGGCCGTTGACGAAGACCTCGGCCGTCGCGCCGAGCCAGGGCCCGAGCTCGAGGCGATAGGACTCTCCCGCGGCGGCCGCGGGGAGGCTGAAGACGCGGGTGTAGCGGACGCCGGCCGCGTCGAACGGCCGCCCCTGGGCTTTCCAGGAGCCGGCGGCCAGGGGCGCGGGCGGGTGGAGCTCGAAGCCCCGGGCGGCCGGGACCAGGCGGAAGTCGCCGCGCAGGTAGACGGGCTCGAGCTCGGAGTGGATGGTGAACGGCCGGGCCTTGACCGAGAGCCGGTTGAGGCCCGAGACGACGTGGGGGCCGATCTCGAAGACGCCGAAGCCGCGGTCGAGCCACCACTCGCCGGCGAGGGGCCGGACCTCCTTGCCGTTGACGGCGACGCTGAAGAGGGCCGGTCGCTCGACGACGGCTTTGAGGTCGGCGAAGTCGCGGGCGTCGCCCTTGACAACCCGGAAGGCGAAGACGGCCTCGAAGCCGGAGCCGGCCGGGAACTTGTCCTTGTCGAGGATGTTGGTCTTGTACTGGACGGCGCTGTCCCAGGGATTGCGGTCGAGGCCGTGGGCCTGGAAGGTCTTGCGCTGGGCGTCGTAGAAGTAGAGGTCCTTCTCGGTCCGGCCGCCGAGGACGAGGTCGCAGTAGTCGAGGGTCAGGACGTTCGGCCCCAGCGGCTCGACCGTGAGGCCGCCTTCGGGCGCGATCTCCTGCCAGGCGGGGGCCGGCGGAGCGGCGACGGGCTTGGCCTTGGCGTCCCTGACGCAGAGCAGGAGGCTGCCGGCCGGCGGGAGCGAGAAGGACATGGCGACCCGCCCGCCGCGGCGCTCGAAGGGATAGGGCTTGACGGCGCCGGTGAACGGGTCCCACTCCTCGGCCGAGCCGCCGGTGAGCTCGAGCGAGGCCTCGACGGTCGCGGCCGGGTCGGCGTTGGCCAGGAAGACCAGCCGGAAGCCGTCGAACTCCCGCCGCTGATGGAAGAACCGGTTCGCGGACGGCAGGCCCGTGAAGGCGAGGTCCTGCGGGCTCGCGGCCCGGAGCCGGTCGAAGCCGTCGGGCCCGGAGTTGCGCCAGCGGTCGCCGAAGGACTCCTGGAGGATGCGGACGTCCTCGGTCAGCAGGCCGTTGACGTAGTCAGGCGGGGCCACCCAGGACAGGACCTGGCCGTCGCGGATGACGTAGTCGCGGATGAGGGCCAGGGTCGTGTCCTCGAGGTTGCGCAGGCCCGGGGGCAGGACGACCAGCCCGTAGGAGCCCTGGCCGACCTTGAGCCGGGCGTGGGCGACGGAGCCGAACTCCTGGAGCGCTTTCTCGCTGACCAGGTCGTACTCGATCTCCTCGGCCTCGAGGAGGCGGACGAAAGTCTGGAAGTCGGTCCCGACGGAGGTGAACTCCTCGGACTCCCCCGCCGGCGAGTAATACATCCAGGCCGTCGTCGTCGGCTCGATGACCAGGACCCGGTTGACCTGCCGGCCGAGGCTCATGGCCACCGACAGCCGCCCGAAGTAGTCGGCCAGAACGTTATACCGGGGCCACCAGGGCTCGACGTCGGAGAACGACAGCGGGTGGTCCCTCTTGCGGGCACCCTGGATGGTGGCGTAGGACAAGTGCTGGTTGAGGAAGTTGACGCCGAGCGCGTACTCCCAGTCGCCGATGCGCTTCTGGTCGGCGAAGGTCATGTCCCAGCCGC
>CAZFZU010000084.1:4801-6387 GCA_964523615.1 uncultured Eubacteriales bacterium
GCGTACTCCCAGTCGCCGATGCGCTTCTGGTCGGCGAAGGTCATGTCCCAGCCGCCGGCGCCGTAGGTCTCGGACATGGTCCGCTCCCGGCCGTGCTGATTGGCGGCGCTGCGGATCTCGCGGACGGCGCGGGCGTTGCCGAACTGGGCGTCCGGGGCGTCGCTCCACTCGTTCATCAGGATGTCGATGCCCGGCATGTGGGCGTAGGAGGCCATGGCCAGGCTGTCGGGCGAGACGCGCGGCCGGGGCCACTCGTGCTCCCAGTAGTGGCCGGTGAAGGCCAGGCCGTTGTCCGTGGCGTAGGCGTAATAGGGCTTGGCCCAGTTCTCGATGAACAGGTCGAGGAGGGTGGCGTAGAAGTCGTGGCGGACCCGCTTCCAGTTCCCGGTCTGCTCGATCAGGGAGACGAGGTTGGTCCGCAGGTCGTAGCCCCAGCGGGTCTGGAAGGCCGCGAACAGGGCCGGGGTGTAGTTGACGGTGTCGGCGCCGCCGGCCGGGGAGATCTCGGCCTCGTCCTGGAAGACGCCGGGCACGGTCTTGCCGAACTCCGCCCCGATCACGGCCTTGTAGCCGTCGAGGGTCAGGTCGAGGAACTTCTCGGTGACGTCTTTGCGCATGACGTCGACGTAGGTGAAGCCGCCGTGCCAGGGCGACGGGGCGGACTTGACGACGTCGAAGACGAAGTACTTGGCGGCGTCCGTCCCCTGCGCCGGAACCTTGCCGGTGACGTCCTCGATGCCGGTCAGGGTGCGGCGCAGGACCACGAGCGGCGCGGGGTCGAGCGGGGCCGGCGGCGGGCCGTCGAAGGTCCGCAGCCGGAGGCCCGAGCGGGCCGCGTCGGGCATGGCCGCGGGCACGTGGCCGCCGGCGAACCCGGACGGGTAGGAGTTCTCGTCGTAGAGCCAGATCTTGAGGCCGAGCCGCTTGCCTTCCTCGACGGCGTAGGCGCAGAGGGCGAACCACTCGTCCGTAAGGTAGGGCGTGATGAGGCCGGGCCGGGGGTGGATGAATCCCCCGCCGATGCCCCGGGCCTTGAAGTCCTCGAGCTGGCGCTTGATCTCCTCGCGGGTCATAAGGTCGTTCCAGACCCAGAGCGGGGCGCTGCGGTACTCGGCCGGGGGATCGGCGAAGGCGGCCCGGACGGCGTCGTAGGACGGTCCTTCGGCTTTCTTCGCGCAGGCCGGGAGCACGGCGGCGGCGGCGGCCGCGAGGAGGAGGCAGAGCGCCCCGGCGGGGATACGGCGGTTCTTGGTCATGGCGGGTCCCTTTCGCGCCCGGGCGACGGTACGGCGGACAGATAGAGTTGGCCGCCGGCGAGCGCACATTTGTCCCTCAATCTAGGGGAACGAGGAGGCAAAGTCAAGCGGGCGGGCCCCGATCCGCCGGGCGAGGTACGCGAGCGGCGCCGGAGGGCCTTCAACGGGGAGAGGAAGAATGGCGGAGAGGGCGGGATTCGAACCCGCGGCCCCGGTTTGAGCCAGGGCAAACGCTTAGCAGGCGTTCCTGATCGACCACTCCAGCACCTCTCCGCGGTCGGGGAACCGGGCTATTCTAGCATGAGACCGGGGCCAAAGCCAAACGCGCGG
>CAZFZU010000084.1:6487-8826 GCA_964523615.1 uncultured Eubacteriales bacterium
GTCCCCTCTTCAGCAGGGGCCCCAGGTGTGCTTGGGGTGGCGACGTTCGTACTCGGCGGCCGTCTTCTTGGTGATCTTGTGCCAGGGCTCCCCCGTCTTGGCCCCGACGATGCCGGCCAAGGCGCAGCGGCAGAGGGTTTTGTCGACCTTCGCCCTGAGCTCGTGGAAGACCTCGTAAGGATCTCGCTTCAAGAAGTCCTCGGCCGTTTTGATGCCGATCTTCTCCAGCTTGGCCGCCGTCGTCTTGCCGATGTTCGGCAATTCGGTCAGGTTCATCGTCCGCCTCCCGCGAGCTTGAGCACGGTCCGCCAGTTCCGGGTCGTTCCGGCCGGGCCGAGGTTCCGGTCGAGATAATTCATGAGGTCGGGGGTCTTGCCGCCCCGGGACAGCATGACCACGCTGAAGATCTCCCCCGGATCGACCCGGACGACGCGCGTCCCCTTGGGGGGATCCGGGAACCGAGCCCCGGGTCTTCCGCTCCCCTTCCCGCCGAGAAAGGTCGCATAGAGCTGGTCCTCCGGACCGTGAGGAACGCCTTTGAACGGTTCAGACCGGATGATCCCTTCGATCTCCCGGACCGTGCGGATGATGAGGACGACGGGGAAACCCAGGGCCTTCTCGAGGCCGTCCGTGAGCTTCCGAACGAGGTCGGGACTCTGCCGGGGCGGGTCGAAGACGACGTTCCCGCTCGCCAGGACGGTCCTGACGTTATGACAGCCCATCGCTTCGAAGGCGGCCTTGAGGGCGGCCATGGTCACACGCCGGCTGCCGACGTTGTTGATACCCCTGAGCAAGGCGACCGTGGCGGAGGGAGAGGGATTCGAACCCCCGTTCCGGAGGACCGGAAAGCGGTTTTCAAGACCGCCGCCTTCAACCACTCGGCCATCCCTCCGCGCCACGGCCTTCATTCTACGTGCCGGAGGCCCGGCTGGCAAGGGCGAGGGGAAGATGAGGCGGGCGGAGCCCGGCCGTCAGGCCCGGACGATCCGCTCCAGGCCGCCCATGTAGGGCCGCAGGACCTCGGGCACCACGACCGAGCCGTCGGCCTGCTGGTAGTTCTCCAGGATGGCGCTGACGGTCCGGCCGACGGCCAGGCCCGAGCCGTTGAGGGTGTGGACGAACTCGGGCTTGCCCTTGGCCTCGCGTTTGAACCGGATGTTCGCGCGCCGGGCCTGGAAGTCCGCGCAGTTCGAGCAGGACGAGATCTCCATGAAGCCCTCGCGGCTGGGCATCCAGACCTCGAGGTCGTAGGTCTTGGCGCTGGCGAAACCCATGTCGCCCGTGCAGAGCAGGACGACCCGGTGGTGGAGGCCCAGGCGCTTGAGGACCTCCTCGGCCGAGGCGGTCATGTGCTCGAGCTCGTCGAAGGACGACTCGGGCCGGCTGAAGATCATCATCTCGACCTTGTTGAACTGGTGCTGGCGGATGAGGCCGCGGACGTCCTTGCCGTAGGAGCCGGCCTCGCTGCGGAAGCAGGGCGTCCAGGCGACGAAGCGCGTCGGCAGGGCGGCGCCGTCGAGGATCTCGTTCCGGTAGATGTTCGTCAGCGGCACCTCGGCCGTCGGGATGAGGTACCAGTCGAAGCCCTCGAGCTTGAACAGGTCCTCCTTGAACTTGGGCAGGTTGCCGGTGCCGGTCAGGCTGTCGGCGTTGGCGATGAAGGGCGGCAGGACCTCGGTGAAGCCGCGCTCGCGGGTGTGCAGGTCGAGCATGAAGCCGATGAGGGCCCGCTCGAGCCGGGCCGCGGCCCCGAAATAGACGGCGAAACGGGAGCCGGTGATCTTGGCCGCCCGCTCGAAATCGAGGATCCCGAGCTTTTCCCCGACGTCCCAGTGGGCTTGGGGCTTGAAGGCGAACTCCGGCCGGCTCCCCCACCGGCGCGCTTCCTTGTTGTCCTCGGCGCCCTTGCCGACCGGGACGGACTCGTGGGGGATGTTGGGGATGTTGAGCAGGGTCGAGCGGAGGTCCTCGTCGAAGCCCTTGAGGCGCTCCTCGAGGGCGGCGATCTCGTCGCCGACCGTGCGCATCTCGGCGATGATCGCCGCGGCGTCCTGGCCGGCCCGTTTTAGCCGGGAGACCTCCTCGGAGGCCTTGTTCTTGACGGCCCGCAGGTCCTCGGCCTTCTTGAGGACCTCCTTCTTCTCGCGGGAAACGCGGACGAAGTCGTCGAAGGAGATCCGCGGGCCGCGCGCGGACAGCCTATTCTGAACGGACTCAAGGTTTTCCAGGACGAATTTCGGGTCGAGCATGCGGCGATTATAGCACGGATCCCCCGAGCCCGAAAAATGGGGCCGTTTCTGTTTTATTTATTCATTTGATGAACGGGAGATGAATGAAAT
>CAZFZU010000085.1:0-8803 GCA_964523615.1 uncultured Eubacteriales bacterium
TGGCTCCTCGGGCAGGACTCGAACCTGCAACCTAGTGGTTACAAGCGCCCCAAAATTTCTTCTGGGCTTGGACTATCTCTTCACCCGTCCCGGATAAGGGCTGAGGGTGCCGGGCGCTTCCCGCCGCCCGAAGGCCGCGGTACGAGCGTTGCTCTAGTCTCTGCACCTTCCCCCTCCCGCCGGGAGGGAGCTTGGCTCAGGATTACCTTTCTCCGCACCGGCGAAGGGAAGGCTTCCCTGAATTCACCCGGTTTTTCATCCACGATCTCTCGTGGAAGCTGCGTTGTCACAGCCACCCGCTCTGCCGATTGAGCTACCGAGGAGCAGGCTGGCGCAATATAGCATGACGATATAAAAAAAGCAAGGAATGGACTATCAGAACCGGTAACTGGCCTGCTTGGCCATTTTGCGGTAGTCGTCGCCGGCGATCTCGACGACCTTGCACATCTCGTAGATGCGCGAGCGGAGCCGGACCCCGATGCGGTCGATGAGGGTGTCGCCGCCCTTCTTGTAGAAGGAGTCCCGCTTGTCCTCCTCCTCGTCGAGGTCGGGGTAGTTGGTCGTGAACAGGGTCATCTTCTTGTGGTTGTAGCGGTGGTTGATGATGTAGAAGACGGTCTCCTCGACCCAGGCCGTCGTCCGCTTGGCCCCCAGCTCGTCGAGGACCAGGACCTCGGCCGAGAAGACCGGGGTCAGGACATCGCTCTCGGACAGGACCGAGTCCGGGGTGAACGTGGCCTGGATCTCCCGGATGAGGTCCCGGAAGTCGTAGAAGACGCACGAGGCATCCTTGGCCCGGATGAGCTCCTGGATGATGGCCACGGCCAAATGGGTCTTGCCGACGCCGCAGGGGCCGATGAAGACCAACCCGACGTCCTGTGCGGGGTAGTTCTTGACGAACTGCCGCGAGATCTTCAGGGCGTCCCGGTGGGAGTCGTTGTGGACCTCGAAGTTATCCAGGGTGCAGGATTGGTAGCGGCGCGGGATATTGGCCTGGTCGAGCAGGGACTGCCGGCAGCGCTCGCCGAAGCAGGCGCACCTCTTGGCGACCTGGGACCCGCCGGCGTCCTCGAGGAGCCAGCCCGTCCCCTGGCACTTCCCGCAGACCGTCTTGTCGCTCAATTCAGGTAGCCTTTGAGGTGCTGGAGCTTGCTCGAGCGGCCCAGCTTGCGCATGGCCTTCCGCTCGATCTGGCGGATCCTCTCCCGGGTCAGCTGGAGCCGGTCGCCGATCTCCTGGAGGGTCCGCGGCCTGTCGTCGTCCAGCCCGAACCTCAATTTTAGCACAAGAGCCTCCTTCTCATCCAGCTCCCCGAGGATCTCCCGGATCTGCTGCTCGACGGAGGCCCTGATGATCTGGTACTCGACCGACGGGGACGAGACGTCGCTGATGCGGTCCTCGACCTCGAGGTCGTCGTCGTTGACCTTGTCGCTCAGGGACAGGTTCCGCTCCCCCAGGAGCTCGAGGTCCTCGACGTCCGTCTCGGTCAAGCCCATGGCCCGGGCGATCTCCTCCCGGTTCGGCTCCCGCCCCAGGTCGGCTTTGAGCTCGGCCGTTTTCTTCTTCATCAGGGAGATCTGGTCGGCCAGCTTCTGGGGGATGGCGTAGGCCCTCGAGTACAGGGTCAGGGCGTGGATGATGGCCTGGCGGATCCACCAGACGGCGTAGGAGACGAAACGGACGCCCTTGGCGGGATCGAAGCGCCGGGCCGCTTCGATGAGCCCGACGTTGCCCTCGTCGATGAGGTCGAGCAGGCCCAATCCCATGCCCCGGTACTTCTTGACATAGGAGACGACGAACTTGAGGTTGGACTGGACCAGGCTCTGGATGGCCTCCCGGTCCCCCTGCCGGATGCGCTCGCCGAGCCGCTTCTCGTCCTCTTCGGTCAGGGCGGGGAACTTGGCGATCTCTTCGAGATAGTGCTTGAGACTGCGCGACTCGACGAAGTCCCTGGGGTCCATGCCTCACCCGTCGCCGCGGTCCACCTTGACGACCCCGCCCGGCCGGACGTGGACGAGGGCCCGCTTGCGGGCCTCGAACTCCTCCTCGCGGCCCTCGAAGAACTCCCTCCGGACGTAGTCCAGGAACTCGCCGACCTCGCCCTCGATGCGCTCGATCTTGGCCCTCATGTTGAGGACGACCTCGACGCCGGCCAGGTTGACCCCGAGGTCCCGGATGAGACTGAGGATGAGCTCCAGCCTTTTAAGGTCCTCGGCCGAATAGAGCCGGGTGTTTCCTTCGCTGCGCGAGGGGGCCAACAGGCCCTCCCGCTCGTAGAGGCGGAGGGTCTGCGGGTGGATGTCGTACATCTTGGCCACGCTGGAGATGTGGTAGAACTCGCCGGGGCCCTTTTTCGCCCCTTTCGCCGTATCCCGCCGCGCTTTAGCCATGTCAGTCCGTCCCCGCCGCGCCCCTGGGATTGGACCCCGAGAGGCCTTCCAGCTCCCTCATCAGCTCGCGGACCCTTTCGTTGTCGTGGGGCGGCGGCACGATGAAGACCTCGGCGAACTCGTCGCCGCGGCCGCCCTTGCGTCCGGCCGCCGGCGCGCCCTGCTCCCTGATCCGGAACTTCTGGCCCGACTTCGTCCCGGGCGGGATACGGATGGCCGTCCGGCCCCACAGGGTCGGCACCTCGATCTTGGCCCCCAGGGTGGCCTCGGGCACCGTGATCGGCACCCGGATGGAGATGTCGGCCCCCTCCCGCTTGAACACGGCGTGGGGGGCCACCTCGATGACGATGTAGAGGTCCCCCGGCGGGCCGCCGTCCCGGCCGGCGTTGCCCCGGCCCGGGACCCGGACGCGGGAGCCGTTGTCGACCCCGGCCGGGATGCGGACGTTGATGACCTCGGACTTGGGGACCGAGCCCCGCCCGCCGCAGGCGCCGCAGGGCTCGCCCGGGGCCTGGCCAGTTCCGCCGCAGGCCGGACAGGCCCCGGCGAACCTCATGAAGCCGCGCTGGACAGAGCCGCGGCCGCTGCCGCCGCAGGCCGGGCAGGCCCGGCGCCGGCCGGCCGCGACCCGGCCGCTCCCGCCGCAGGCCGCGCAAGCCGCTTGGCGGTTGACGCGGATGCGCGACTGGACGCCGCGGATGGCGTCCTCGAAGTCGAGCGTCATGGCGTACTGCAGGTCCTCGCCGCGCTCCGGCCCGCCGGCCGCCGCCTCCGGTCCGCGGACGCCGCCGCCCCGAAAGATGTTCTCGAAGAAATCCCGGAAGGTCGAGGACCCGTAGTCGGAGAAGTCGAAGCCCTCGAATCCCCCGCCCCCGGGGGCGCCGGGACCCGGGCCGGGACCGGCGGAAGTCCCGCCGAGGTCCCCGAACTGGTCGTATTGGGCCCGTTTCTTGGCGTCGCTGAGGACGGCGTAGGCCTCCTGGATGTCCTTGAAGCGGGCCTCGGCCGTCTTGTCGCCGGGGTTGAGGTCGGGGTGGTACTTGCGGGCCAGCTTCCGGTAGGCCTTCTTGATGTCGGCCAGGGCCGCTCCCCGGGCCACCCCCAGCACCTGATAGTAGTCTCTCGCCATGACCTCACCTCGGACGACCCTTCGGGGCCCCCGCGGGCCCCATTGTAACCGTCAGAGGCCCCGGGGCCTAATTCTTTTTTCCGTCGTCGTCGACCACCTCGGCGTCGATGACCTCGCCGTCGGCGCCGTCGCCGCGGCCGTCACCGCCCGGACCCGGCGGCGGCTGCTGCTGGTATCCGCCCTCGGCGGCGCCCGCCCCCGGCTGGGGGCCGGCCTGCCGGTACATCGTCTCGGTCAGCTTGTGCGAGGCCTTCGACAGGTCCTCGGTGGCCTTGCGGATGCGCTCGAGGTCGTCGGACTCGATGGCCCGTTTGGTGTTGTCGATCTCCTTCTGGATGCGCTCGGCGTCCTCGGCCGGGACCTTGTCCTTGTTCTCGCGCAGGAGCTTCTCCAAGCCGTAGACGAGTTGGTCGGCGTGGTTTCGGGCGTCGATGGTCTCCCGCCGTTTCTTGTCCTCGGCGGCGTTGGACTCGGCGTCCTTGACCATGCGCTGGATCTCCTTTTCGTCCAGGCCGCTGTGGCCGGTGATGGTGATGGCCTGCTGCTTGCCCGTGCCCATGTCCTTGGCCGAGACCTGCAGGATGCCGTCGGCGTTGATGTCGAAGGTCACCTCGACCTTGGGGATGCCCCGGGGGGCCGGCGGGATGCCGTCGAGGTGGAAGCGGCCCAGGGTCCGGTTGTGGGAGGCCATCTCGCGCTCGCCCTGCAGGACGTGGATCTCGACGCTCGGCTGGTTGTCGGAAGCCGTCGAGAAGACCTCGGTCTTCTTGGTCGGGATGGTCGTGTTGCGGTTGATCATCCGGGTGAAGACGCCGCCCAGGGTCTCGATGCCCAGGGTCAGCGGCGTGACGTCGAGGAGCAGGACGTCCTTGACGTCGCCCGACAGGACGCCGCCCTGGATGGCGGCGCCGACGGCCACGACCTCGTCCGGGTTGACGCCCTTGTGGGGCTCCCGGCCGAAGAGCTCGTGGACGAGCTGCTGGATGCGCGGCATGCGCGTCTGGCCGCCGACGAGGATGACCTCGCGGATGTCCGAGGCCTTGAGGTTGGCGTCGGCCAGGGCCTGGCGGACGGGCGCGACCGAGCGCTGCACGAGGTCCTCGCAGAGCTGCTCGAGCTTGGCCCGGGTCAGCTTCATGAGCAAGTGCCGGGGGCCGGAGGCGTCCGCGGTGATGAAGGGCAGGTTGATCTCGGTCTCCATGGTCGTCGACAGCTCGACCTTGGCCTTCTCGGCGGCCTCCTTGAGGCGCTGGATGGCCATCTTGTCCTTGGTCAGGTCGATGCCCGACTCGCGGCGGAACTCCTGGACGATCCAGTCCTGGACCCGCTGGTCGAGGTCGTCGCCGCCGAGGTGGGTGTCGCCGTTGGTGGCCTTGACCTCGACGACGCCCTCCCCGACCTCGAGGATGGAGATGTCGAAGGTGCCGCCGCCGAAGTCGTAGACGGCGATGGTCTCGTCCTTCTTCTTGTCCATGCCGTAGGCCAGGGCGGCGGCCGTCGGCTCGTTGATGATGCGCTCGACCTTGAGCCCGGCGATCTGCCCGGCGTCCTTGGTGGCTTTGCGCTGGCTGTCGTTGAAATAGGCCGGGACGGTGATGACGGCCCGGTCGACCTTCTCGCCGAGATAGTCCTCGGCGGCCTTTTTGAGCTTCTGGAGGACGAAGGCCGAGATCTCGGGCGGGGCGTACATCTTGCCGTGGGCCTCCACGCGGACGTCGCCGTTGGCGGCCTCGGCCACCTTGAACGGGACCTGTTTGGTCTCCTGGCCGACCTCGCTGAAGCGACGGCCCATGAACCTTTTGATGGAGTAGATCGTGTTCTCGGGGTTGGTGACCCGCTGGCGCTTGGCCACCTGGCCGACGAGGATCTCGCCCTTGGACGAGAAGGCCACGACGGACGGGGTCGTCCGGCCGCCTTCCTCGTTCGGGATGACGGTCGTCTTCTCTCCTTCCTGGATGGCGACGACGGAGTTCGTCGTGCCCAGGTCGATGCCGATTATCTTACCCATGGTTGCCTCCTGGTGTTCGTTAATTTAGTAGATACGTATTATAAAATCTTAGTATTTGATTGTCAAGTATTAGGCAAAAATATTGTCAGATGCGGATATCTTATTCATTTCGAAGGATTTCTACAGGATCAGGCCCTTGATCCCGTCGAAAAAATGCCAGTAGATGGATTGCGCGTCCTTGCCGTTCTCGAAAGTCAGCTCGAGCTGGGATACGGCCCGGCCCTCGCGCGAGCCGAACAGGTTCTCCATGGGAAGCGCGACATACCATCGCCATGCGTCCGCCAGCCTCTTGAAGAGACCGCCCGACGCGGCGTCCCTGGACTTGACCGTGACGTGCAGGCCGTTGTCGAAGTCGAGGCTGAAACGCTCGGGCATGTCCCGGAGCTCGAGCGCTTCGAGGTCGAAGTCCGCGGCCGATGCCGGCGCCGCGGGCGCCGCTTTGGCTCCTGCCGGCTTGGCTTCCGGCTGGGGCGTCTGGACCTGGGCCTCTTCGTCGCCCGGCTTGATGACGATCCGCTCGGGGGCCTTGAGGGTCGTCTTCTTGACCAGCTCCACCGATCCGGCCAGGTCGGGCCGGCCCCAGAACCTGATCGAACCCAGCGGCCAGGTCCTCAGGACCATGCCCCGGACCCTGAGCTCGAGCTTCCGGCCGGCGACATCGAAGACGAAATAGAAATTGGGGTCCTTGGCCAGAGTGTACTCGGAAGCCAGGTCGCTCTGTTTTTTCGCCAGGGCGGCCCGGTCCGTCGTCCCGGCCGCCAACCCGGCCGCGGCCGCCGCCAAGAGGGCCCATCCCGCGATCGTCCTTTTCATGTGCGCGCCTCAGTAGATATAGATCTTGGCCCCGACGGGGACGGCCTTGAAGACCGCCTTGAGGTCCTCGTCGCCGACCCTGACGCAGCCGTGGGTGACGTTGCGCCCCAGCAGCCGGGTGTAGAGCGTGCCGTGGATGAAGTAGCCCTGTCCGAAGCCCAGCGCGTAGTCGCCCAGCGTGCCGGCCTCGATGCGGTCCTCCATGGCCTTGGGGATCGTCTCGCCTTCCTCGATGAAGGCCCAGTCGGGCTTGACCCAGTAAGGATTGGTGATCTTGGACTTGACGCTGAACTCGCCCCGCGGCGTGTCGAAGACCCAGCTCCGCTTCTTGCCGCCCGGCTCCTCGAGGACGACGCCGCTGCCGCAGGAGACGACGGCCTCCCGGACGGTCTGGGCCCCGTTCTTGAGATAGAGCCGGTTCTCGGCCGTGTCGATGACGATGTAGAGCCCCTTCGGGAGGAGCCCCGACATCCGCTTCTCGAGCTGCTGGACGTTCTTCTCGGCCTTGGCGACGTCCTTGGCGGCGACGGGTGCGGCCTGACCGGCCCCCTTCGCGCCCGCCGCCTGCTTGATGCCGATGAGGTAGGCCGCCCCGACGACGGACAGGAAGCCGAGCCAGACCAGGGCGGACAGCGCGATGAGGATCCGTTTGATGGTCATGTCAGTTGTCCCGAATGGCCTTGATGACGTAGTTCTCGAGCTCCATGGTGCCGATGATCGTGACCGGCGTGCCGACGCCGGCCAGGGCGTAGACCTCGTCCATGTGCCTGTTGTCGAGCGAGACGCAGCCCCGCGTCAGGCTGTCCTGGCCGCCGCCGTGGATCTCGACGTCCCCCCCGATCGAGGCCGACCTCGGGATCGCGCCCCGGGCCTTCTCCCGGGCGAACCAGCGCCGGTCCTCCTCGTTCGGGTAATTGATGAGCAGGGCTTTGTAATAGAGGCTGGTGGGGATCTTGCGCACCACGGTGTAGCGGCCCTCGGGTGTGGCGTTGTCGCCGGCGTACCTCTTGTCGGCCAGGCCGTTGAAGCCCAGGCCCACCTCGTACGTGCGGTACAGCGCGCCGCTCCGGTACACGGCCAGGCGGCGCTCCAGCTTGCTGACGATGATGACCGTCGTGCCCCGGCGCCGCGACTCGGCGATGGTCTCCTCGGCCGCCCGCTTCCAGGAGCGGACCTGGTCGGGATCGAGGTAGCGCGAGATGTGCGAGACGACGGCCTTCTCGGCCTCGGCGGCCAGGGCCGAGGCGGTCTCGATCTTGGCTTTCGCCGCTTCGAACTCGCGGTCCTTGGCCAGGACGCCGGCTTCGTCCAGGGCCAGAGCGGCCCGGGACAGCTTCCGGCGGGCCTCTCCCCGCTCGACCAGGGAGAGGGTCAGCTCGTCGAGGGTCCGGAGCTTGCGGCGGACGGCTTCGGCCGCGCTGGCGACGTCGGCGGAGCGGCCGGATACGGCGGCTTGGACGGTCGACCGGAGGGTATTGCCGGCCAGAAGGACCGCCTGGAACTCGCGGCGGACCCGGTCGTGATCACGGAACCAGCCCAGCTTGAGGTTCTCCGCCGCGAGGGTCTCGCGGGCGGACCTCAGGGACTGGACGTAGGCCTCGTGCTCCCGGCCGGCGAAAAGAGAAGCACCGGCCCTCCGGAGATCCTGTTCCTGCAGGTCGGCTTCCAGGACTTCCGGAGGGACCGGCGCGGTCCGACAACCGAAGAGCAAAACAGCCAAAAACAGGACGGCTGTTCTGCGCGCGCTCAAGGCGAGAGACTTACCGTCCCTTGACCTTGGCGATGGCGGCGTTGATCTGCTCGACGATCGCGGCGGCCCTGTCCTTGATGGCGGCGGCCTTGTCCTTGGCGCCGAAGAAATCCTCGGCGGCCATGGCGGCGTCGACGTCGGCCATGGCCGTCTCGATGCCGGCCAGGTCGGCCTTCATGGCCTCGATGTCGGCCTTGGTGCCCTTGCCCTTGGGGGCCTTCTCGAGGAGGGCCTTGGCCTCTTCGAAGACGGTCTTGGCCTCGCCGATGGCGGTCTCGGCGGCGGCCTTGGCCTCGGCGATCCGGCCGGGGATGAGGGCCTTGACGCTCTCGGCGTCGGCGACGACCTTATTCAGCATCTCCTTGGCCGGGCCGTACTTCTTGAAGAATTTCTTGGACTGGGCCGTGATGGCGTCGAGAGCGGCCTGCAGGTCGCCCTGGAGCTTGTTCAGCTCGTCCTTCGCGTAGACGCCGCCCTTGGCGTCGATGACACCCTGGATGGCCGCCTTGGCGGAATCCATCAGCTGGGTGGGTTGCTTGGCGCAGCTCGTGAACGCGAACACGACGATCAGCGCCAGGGTCAGGCCTTTCACGATGTTCTTCATGATCTTACCTCCTTAAGGTATCATTTTATGAATGACGTGAGATAGGCGACGACTTGAGGGGAATGCGTGGGTTCTTCTCCGATTGGACCGATAGACAAATACCTTTGTT
>CAZFZU010000086.1:0-8377 GCA_964523615.1 uncultured Eubacteriales bacterium
CTGCCATCGCTCTTCCTGTGAGCTCCAAAGACTTCTTTTGATATCCTGTCCGCTTCGGCCGCGGGCCAGATATTGGACCGCCTCACGGCTCTGAATCGAGGGCGCCATTCTCGCTCTGTCTCTTTACTGAGTAGAGTTCCGCCCTTACAAAAATCGGTCCACTTCGCTCAGGCTTGACATCGTCAATTTAGTCCTTGACATATGTAGTTTGACATTATATTGAACCTATCGTGAAGGGGCGGTTGGTCTATATTGTACTGTTTTCCTTATTGTTATTGGGGTGTATTGTATATTTCTTTTTTGCCAATAGCGGCACTCGATATGTGAATAACCGCATAGAGCTGTTCCGTTCACAATTTTTTGGTCACAAGACCGCGATTTATCTGATCAAAGAAGCCAATCTTTGTTGCCGGCCGTGTCCGAAATACGCGGAGTTGAGGGAAGAAGGAGTCCGGATTATCTTTATTTTCTATCCTGATTTCTCGGAGAATGACATTATGAATTTCCGAGTTGCTTTTTCTGTTCCTAACGAAACAGAAACAAAGATAATGAATCCGCCATGGGAAGAAACATATAGAGGATTGGAGATCAGAAATAAGAATAAAAGATATAGCTATCTGTTAGTTCTTTCGAATAGAGCAAAAGCTAAGGAAATATGGAGGTTCTAATTGACCAGGCATTTCGCATTAATAATCTTAATGCTTTCTTGTCTAGGGCCATATTCACTCGGCCAAGAAGCTAGATTGGAGTTTTTAGCTAGCATTCCTAAAGAGCATCAAAATGTATTTTTCCGGACGATCCCATTCATTGCTATTGATAATCTCGGCGTTATTTATGCTGCAGATAATAGGGACAATATCGTTTATAAAATCGATGCCACAGATAATTCTGTAAGCATAATAGGGCGCCCGGGGCAAGGACCGGGGGACTTAACTCATCCCTGGCAAATATGTATTGAAGGCGATAACCTATATGTTGCTGATGACGCAGCTATAAGTACTTTTAAAACCACTGGTGTTTATCAAGATAGGTTCCGCATATTTCACAGGCTTCTAACGTTTGCTGCTGGAAAAGATAAAATTTATACTGTTGAATCGGGAACCGAGGATCTAATAACTCAGTATGGCAAAGACGGTGAAAGACAGAGTTCATTCGGCAAGAAGTATAGACCGGAAATGAGTATTTACAAAGGATGGGCACAGGACTTTGTTGACGGTACGATCAATGATGGGAAAATCCTAATCGGGAATGATGCCATTTATTTTATTTCCTACTTTTTTGCTGAGCTCTTTAAGTACGATCTAAAAGGACAATTTGTAACTAAAAGTAACCTCGCGGGAGAGGAAATTATCAAGAAAAATCGAGACTTTTACTTTAAAGTCGGTCAAAGCCAACCTGCGGACAGGGGATTTGAGACGTTCAGAATAATCAAAGATGCTTGTTACTTCAATGGGAAAATACTCATTCTCCTAGGAAATTTGCGCTCTGAAGTAAGCGGTCATGAAGAGATAATCGAGATCGATGAGAATGACCCAACAAAGAGAACAAGGTTGCCATTGAAAAACATAGCAGTTACCCCCTCATCCTGGGGGTGTAGGAGCATAGCATGCGGCGTAAATAAATGGATACCAATCATTTACGCTTCTTTATATGACGAAAACGAAGATAGGTACTTAATTCACATGTATAAGAGGGTAAAAAGATGAACGGGAAGAAGAGATTGTATGCTGTTGTTCTGGCGATCATGGCAATTGGGCTTGGTCTTGTGCTTTTTGTTTCGATGGCCGTGCCCGTTGCGGGGTTTGCGCTCTGGTGCAAGGATGCGTTTCCCGGAACTTGCACCCAGGGGGGGTGTGATGCTCAACCTGGGTGGTATGCGCAGGAGTGTTTTCTTCATTGCTCGACGTCGAGAATAGTCGCATGTGCGCCAGCTCCCCAATAATAATGTCCCCGTTATGATTGATAAGAAGAGATTGTTAATCGGGATTGTGATCATGAGTTTGGTAACTGGGGGGGCCATTTTTCTGCGAGCTCATGAGTGGACAATAATATGGTGCAGAGATGCTTTCCCTGGCACGTGCGCAATTGGCGGTTGTCAAGCCCGTTCTGGGTGGTATGCTTCAAGCTGTCAAATTCACTGTACTCCCACTCTGAATCTCTCCTGTTTACATGAGCTCCCGTAAGCGAGTGTGTAGTTCGGAGATCGAATCGTGACTCTCTTTCCCTAGCGATTGACTTCGCCCGGCGAGTGCCCCTAGAATGAGGCCGATGGCCAACGCGGGGCACATCGATCTCGTCCGGGACCGGCTCGCCCACTGGAACGACTGGCGCCGGAAGAACACCAAGATCATGCCGGACCTGGCCGGCGCCGACCTCTCCGAGCTCAATCTCTCGGGGGCCAACCTGGCCCGGGCCGATCTCACCGGGGCCCGCCTGGCCGGCACCAACCTCAGCGGCGCCAACCTCTCCCGAGCCAAGTTCTTCCGGGCCGATCTCAGCCAAGCCGACCTGACCAAGGCCACCCTGTTCAAGGCCAATCTCAGCCAAGCCGACCTCGCCGGCGCCAACTTCAACGGGGCCGACCTCACGGGCGCCTTCCTCGTCCGGGCCAATCTCAGCGGGGCCGGGCTCATCGGCGCCTGCCTCAAAGGGGCGACTCTCGGCCAGGCCTCGCTCTTCCGGGCCAAGCTCGCCAAGGCTTCGCTCGCCCAGGCCTCGTTCTTCAAAGCCGATCTCTCCGAGGCCGACCTCTCCGAGGCCGACCTCGAGGGCGCCAATCTCCAGGAGGCCGTCCTCGAACGCACGAACCTGCGCGGCGCCAACCTGGCCAACGCCAACCTCTGCTTCGCCACCCTCCTCAAAGCCAATCTCGAGGGCGCCGTCCTCGACAACGCCGCCGTCCACGGCACCTCGCTCTGGGACGTCAACACGGCCGATTCCCGCCAGCGCGACCTCGACATCATGCCGCCCCAGGAGCCGGTCCTGTCGGTCGACAGCCTGCAGACGGCCCAGCTCGTCGGCATGCTTCTCCATCACGAGAAGGCCCGCTACGAGGTCTTCTCCATCACCCTCAACACGGTCCTCGTCATCGGCCGCTTCCCGCCCGAGCGGCGGCCCGTCCTCCAGGCCGTCAAGGACGCCCTCCGCCGCGGCGACTACTCGCCCCTCGTCCTCGACTTCCACTTGCCCGGCTCGGGCGACAAGAACGAGATCGTCAAGACCCTGGGCCGGATGTCCCGCTTCGTCATCGCCGACCTAACGGACGACCGCCGCATCTCCGACACCCTCGACGCCGTCGTCCACTTCCTGCCGACCGTCCCCATCCAGCCCATCGGCCAGGCCGACGGCGGGGGACAGGGCCTGCCCGACAGCCACTGGCGCAAGTACCGTTGGGTCCTGCCGCTGTGGCGCTTCCGCGATCCCGAGGACCTGGCCGCGCGCATCGGCCGCGAGGTCGTGGCCCCGGCCGAGGAGAAGGCGGCCGAGATCCGGCAGAAAATGAGCTTCGGCGTCTGATACTTCTTTCCCTCCGGCGGCGTCTGATGATAATATCCGTCCCGTAGGAGAGAGAGCATGCACCCCCTGGTCCCCGCCATTGCCGCCCGGTTCCGCAAGCGCTTCGCCGGCAAGCCCCTCCTCGTCGTGTCCCCCGGGCGCGTCAACGTCATCGGCGAGCACACCGACTACAACGAGGGCTTCGTTCTCCCCGGCGCGACCGACAAGGCCGTCGTCTTCGCCCTGGCTCCCCGCGCCGACGGCGTCTGCCACATGGTCTCCCAGGACTTCGACCAGGAGTTCCGCTGCGAGCTCGGCGCCCTGCACCGCTCGCCCCTGCGCTGGCCCGACTACCTCCAGGGCGTCGTCGACCAGTTCGTCCGGGCCGGCCACCGCGTCGGCGGCTTCAACGTCGTCTTCGGCGGCGACATCCCCATCGGGGCCGGCATGTCCTCGTCGGCGGCCATCGAGGGCGGCCTGGCCTTCGCCCTCAACGCCGCCTTCGGCCTGGGCCTCGACAGCCTGACCCTGGTCAAGATGGCCCAGAAGGCCGAGCACGAGTTCGTCGGCGTCCGCTGCGGCATCATGGACCAGTTCATCAACATCCTCGGCCGGGAGCGCAGCGTCCTCAAGATCGACTGCCGCTCGCTCGGCTACGAGGCCATCCCCTTCGAGCGCGAGGACCTGCGCCTGGTCGTCTCCGACACGCTCGTCCGCCGCGAGCTGGCCACGTCGGAATACAACGTCCGCCGGGCCCAGTGCGAGGCCGGCGTCGCCGCCCTCAAGGCCCACGACCCGTCCCTCGTCAGCCTGCGCGACGTCGGCCTCGACCTCCTGCGGGACCACCGCGGCGAGCTCGACCCGGTCGTCTTCCGCCGCTGCGAGTACGTCGTCCGCGAGAACATCCGCGTCGCCGAGGCCTGCGCCGCCCTGGCCCGCAACGACTTCACCGTCCTCGGCGGCCTCATGAACCTGTCCCACGCCGGCCTGCGCGACGACTACGAGGTCTCCTCGCCCGAGCTCGACGCCCTGGTCGAAGCGGCCCGGCGCGTCCCCGGCGTCCTCGGCGCCCGGATGATGGGGGCCGGCTTCGGCGGCTGCACCATCAGCCTGGTCGAGGCCGGGGCCGTCCCCGAGTTCGAGGCCCGCGTCGCCCGGGACTACGAGGGCCAGACGGGCAAGGCCCCCAAGGTCCACGTCGTCCGGGTCGAGGCCGGCACCCGGGCCGTCGAGGCGCCTTAGGCCCCTCCGGCCCTCCCTCGCCCCCCTTTTTCCCTGGCTCCTCCCTGTTGCGCCCCGGCGGGCCGCCCTCGAACTTGACACGGGGGTCACGATTTCTTAACATCGGCTTGACAACTCGGCAGCGGGGAAAACGCATCATTCGCTCGTGAACGAACGGCGCTCCCGTCCCCATTCTTTGGGGCGGGGTATTTCGTCGGAAGGAGGAGACATCATGCTGAGGAAAGCGGGGAGAACGCTGACGGTCCTGGCCCTCGCTCTGGGCCTTTCGGTCCTGAGCTTGGCCCAGACCAAGACCCTGACCATCGTCCACACGAACGACACCCATTCGGCCATGGTGGCGTTCGGCCACCCGTCCATCCCGGGGCCCTTCGCCAAGCTCCTGGGGCACGACGGGCCGGGCAGCCGCGGCCGGGCCGCGCTCGTCCGCGAGACGGGCGGCATCGCCCGCATGGCCACCCTCATCAAGCGGGCCAAGATGCGCGACCCGAACGTCCTGGCCCTCCACGCCGGCGACGTCTTCGTCGGCAGCTTCGAGTTCAACAAGTACCTCGGCTATCCCGAGCTGAAGATCATGGAGAACCTCTACGACGCCATGTCCCTCGGCAACCACGAGTTCGACCTGGGCATGAACGTCCTGGCCGGCGTCGTCAGCGGGCAGATCGCCGGGGGCGATCCCGTGACCCTGCCGCTCCTCAACGCCAACATCGACCTCACCGGCCATCCGCTCGCGGCCATGATCCAGAAGTCCATCGTCAAGGACGTCGACGGCGTCAAGGTCGGCGTCTTCGGCCTGACCAACGAGGACCGGGTCAACTACTCCGCCGAGGTCGTGGCCCGCTTCTCGGGCGACGTCTACACGGTGGCCGGGATGCAGGCCGGGGCCCTGCGGGCGGCCGGCTGCGACGTCGTCGTCTGCCTGTCGCACCTGGGGACGCTCGGCGACCTCATGGGCCTGGCCGACAACGTCCCCGGCATCGACATCATCGTCGGCGGCCACAGCCACGACCTCTTCGACGACGCCGTCGTCCGCAACGGCAAGATCATCGTCCAGGCCGGGAGCCACGGCCAGTTCCTCGGCGAGCTCAAGGTCGACTTCGAGCCGGGCGCGGGCGTGACCTTCCGCGACTGGAGCGTCTGGCCGGTCGACAGCCGCGTCAAGCCCGATCCTTACGTCCAGGCCGTGGTCAACAACCTCCGCGACGGCGTGGTCGCCGATCCGCGCTTCGGCCCGGTCTATTCGAGGATGGTGGCCCTGGTCGGCCAGGACATCGGCCACGATTGGCCCGAGACGGGCCCCTACCGCGACGCGCCTCTCGGCAACCTGGTCACGGACGCCATCAAGAGCGCCCTCGGCGGCGCCGGCTACCAGGTCGACTGCGTCCTCGACGCCATGGGCTACACGGAGTTCGGCATCCCGGCCGGCAAGGTCGTCGGCCAGGACGTCATGCGGGCCGTGCCCTACGGCTACGACCCGGCCTCCGGGCTCGGCTTCAAGCTGGTCGTGGCGCCGCTCCCCGGCCAGCTCATCCTGGGCGGCCTGGAGTTCACGGTCGCCTACGTCGAGTACTCGCGCTCGGTCTGCGCCCAGACCTCGGGCCTGACCTTCGCCTACGATTCGCGCCTGCCGGCCGTCGACGACCTCTCGGGCCTCAGCCGGATCGATCCCATGTCGGTCATGATCAACGGCGAATACGTGGCCCTCAACCCCTCGAAGTACTACATGGTCGGGATGACCGAGCAGGTCTTCAACTTCCTGAACGGCCTGACGGGCGGCCAGCTGGTCAAGTACGACACGGGCCTGTTCGAGTACAACGCCGTGCGGGACTACATGAGGTCCCTGCGCGTCGTGAATTACGTCTCGGAAGGCCGCATCATCGACAAGGCGGGACTGCCGGCCGCGCCGGTCGTCCGCCGGAAGTAGCTCACTCGGGCCGGGGGTCCGCCTGAGCGGCGGGCCTCCGGCTCAATCCTCGCCGATGGGCCGGTCGATGGACACGGCCTCGAGCCCGCCGAGGTGGCGGGCCCCGGTCTCGGTGACGACCATGCAGTCCTCGACCCGGATGCCGAACTCGCCGTAGATGTAGATCCCCGGCTCGTTGCTGAAGGTCATGCCCGGCTCGAGCTTGAGGGTGTTCCCCTTGACGAGATAGGGGTACTCGTGCCCCTCCATGCCGATGCCGTGCCCCAGGCGGTGGGCGAAGTACTTGTAGCCCGGGCCGAAGCCGGCGTCCTCGACGACCTTGCGGGCCGCCCGGTCGACCGATTCGCAGGTGGCGCCGGGCTTGGCCGCGGCCAGGGCGGCCTTCTGGGCCTTGCGGACGACGTCCCAGACCTTCCTCTGCTTGTCCGTGGGCTTGCCGAAGACGACCGTGCGGGTGATGTCCGAGCGGTAGCCCTCGATGCCGCAGCCGCCGTCGACGAGCACGGCGTCGCCCTGTTGGAGCGTCCGCGGGACCTGGGAGCCGTGGGGGAAGGCCGTGTTGGGGCCGAACTGGGGGCCGCCGCCGCCCTGGGAGCCGAGCTTCTGGGTGGCCGCGGCGATGGCCCCGGCCAGGTCGCGGGTGGTCATGCCCTCGCGGAGGGTCTTGAAGCCCTCGCGGTAGGCCAGCTTGGTGATGCGGTTGGCCAGGTCCATGTAGGCGATCTCCTTGGCCGTCTTGACGCCGCGGCAGCCCTCGGTGACGGGGGCGCCGTCGACGATCTCGGCCGAGGCGAGCGCGCGCTTGAGGCCGTGGACCTCGAAGGCGCGGAGGTCGGGGGCCGTGGCCAGGCGGCCGGTCGCGGCGCCCAGGTCCTTCATCACCCCGCCGATGAGGGCGTAGGGGCTCTCGTGCTCCTCCCAGGTCCGGATCTCCTGGCCGGCCGGGACGAGCTCCTTGGCCCGCTCGACCTCGAAGGCCGGGCAGACCCAGACGGGGTCCTTCTTGGCGCTGAGGAGGACGCCGAAGACGCGCTCGCTCAGCCACCAGCCGACCTTGGTGAAGTAGAGGAGGTTGGTCCCTCCGCCGACGAACAGGGCGTCGAACTTGTGCTCGGCGATGAGGCGGCGGGCCTTCTCCTGACGGGCGGCGAAGTCCTCGGGCGTGAGCGGTTGGACGCCGGCGGCCAGGTTCTTGAGCTCCGCGCCGGGGGACGCGGGGACTTGGGCGGTGACGGCCGCGGGGTCGAGGCTGAGGGCCGCGAGCGACACGGTCCCGGTCTTGAGGAAGGAACGGCGGGTGAGCGACATGGTGACCTCCTCCGAAGGACGGAAAATATCACATCGTCGTCCTCTGGAAAAGAGGTTTTTCTCGCCTGACTTGATTCGCCCCTCTCTCGGATTTCGGTTCGGAATATGCCTCTAGCTCCCCGGCCCCCCGGGCAACGGGGAGCGAACCCCGGTGAGCGTACCAGGCAGGGTCGGGACGGAGCACCCGGAGTCCCGATCCTGCGAAATATCTTTAGAGCACCGCCTCGAGAGGGACATTAAGAGGCAAGCTTTTTTTCTGGTAAGAAAAGACCGATAATAAGCCGCGATGTTCGCGAAGAGGCCGATACTGAAGCACGTTGTCGTGTGCGGCGCGGCGTGCGCGTTCGCGTTCGGCGGGATCATGGCCTGCAAACGCGAAGCGAGCGCTCCGGCGGCGGCCTCCGCTCCGGC
>CAZFZU010000087.1:0-4311 GCA_964523615.1 uncultured Eubacteriales bacterium
TGCGCCGTCTCCGAGCTCGTCCGCCGCGTGCCCCACCTCGCCTTCGAGGTCGACGACCTCGAGGCCGCCCTGGCGGAGATCGGCGTCGCGGCCGAGATCACCGCTCCGTCCGAGGGGGTCCGGGTGGCCATGATCGAGGACGATGGGGCGCCCGTCGAGCTGATCGAGTTCCGGAAGCGATAAGCCGGGACCGGGGCTTGACGCCCCCCCGGAAGTGCCGATATGATGCCCTCACCAAGGAGGGACTACCCATGGTCGACTCAAAGATCGTCCTCTTCGGCCAAACCCTGGGTTACACGATCTACGCCGTCGTCATCATCCTGCTCGTCGGCTGGTTCGGCTGGCGCCTGACCCACGCCGGGAAGGGCAAAGGGATCAAGCCCGGGCTGTTCTACGCCTTCGTTGCCGTCCTGGCCGTCCTCGGCTTCTCGCTCCACATCACGACCTCGCTGACCATCCCCTGGGTCAAGCCGGACCTCGACCGGGACAGCGTCCGGGCCGACCGGACCTTCGCGATCAAGGTCGCCGACCACCGCTTCGAGCTGCCGGCCGAGCGCATGGTCGCCCGGGTCGGCGAAACCGTCCGCTTCGAGGTGGACTCGGCCGACCTGACCTACGGCTTCGGCCTCTTCCGCCCGGACAACACCATGGTCTTCCAGATGCAGGTCGTCCCGGGGCACCGGAACGACGTCGTCTGGAGGTTCACGGAGCCGGGCCTGTACACCGTCCGGTCGACCGAATACTCGGGCCCCAAGGGCGTCGGCATGATCGTCAAGGACGCCCTCGAGGTCCAGGAAGCGAGATAGGGGGAACCCATGAGCCTCGTCCAAACCTTCCTCAACGGTAAGCAGGGGCTGTTCAAGCCCAAGACCCTGACCCCCATGCAGAAGCTGACCCTGCGGTTCGTCGTGGTCGGCCTCGTCTACTACGCCTTCGCCCTCATCGAGGGCATGCTCATGCGCATCTTCGAGGTCGAGCCGGTGCCGTTCATCAAGACCGACCAGTTCTTCGCCATGATGACGGCCCACCCGCTGGTCGGCATCTTCGGCTCGAGCTACTCGATCGTCTTCGGCGCCTTCCTGTTCCTGGTGCCGTTCCTGATGAAGAAGCCCATCTGGAGCTACCGGCTGGCCCTGGCCACCTTCTGGCTCCTGGCCGGCGGCACGGCCGTCTTCTGGACGGCCGGCTTCTTCACCCACTACGCGCCGCTCTACACGCTCTACTGGCCCCTGCCGGCCGACTTCACCCAGTTCAGCGCCCTCGGCGGGGCCTTCTTCATCCTGGGCATCGCCCTGGTCATGCTGGGGACGGTCTTCTTCGTCGTCAATATCTTCAAGACCATCACTTACACGCCCAAGGGCTGGGACAAACAGCCGGCCGGGGCCCTGCTGGGCTCGGCCCTGGGCCTGACCGCGGTCAGGAACTTCTTCCGGAAGAAGAAGACCGAGCACCTCGTGCCCCTGCCCGTGGCCGCGGTCGCCCGCGGCACGGTCGACGTGGCCCTCAACTCGGGCATCATCCTGTTCACCGGCGTCCTCATCCTCGTCTACATGGTCGCCGAGCTCCTCGGCCACAGCCTCAAGCATACCGCCATCGACGCCCTCCTCTACAAGAACTGGTACTGGTGGGGCCTCGACCTGGTGGCCGACGGCCTGGTCCTCATCTTCGTCGCCGGGACCTGGTACCTCCTGGCCACCCTCATCACGGGCAAGAAGCTGTTCATGGAGAACGTCGCCCGGGCCGCCCTGCTGGTCGAGCTGGTCGTCTCCTGGACGGTCTGGTCGCACCACCTCCTGTCCGACCAGGCCCAGCCGTCCATCCTCAAGGTCCTCTCGGGCGAGATGGTCACGGCCTTCGAGCTCATCACCCAGGGCCTGGCCTTCTTCATCACCCTGGTGACGCTGTGGAGCGCCCGGCCGCTCAAGATGTCCAACGAGCTGAAGTTCCTGCTCGGCGGCCTGCTCGGGTTCGGCCTGGGCGTCCCCGCCGGCATCATCCAAGCCGACGTCGGCCTCAACCGCATCCTCCACAACACCCAGTGGGTCATCGGGCCGCACGTCCACGTGGCCGTCCTGGTCGGCCTGACCATGACCCTGTACTCGGCCATCTACATCCTCTTCCCCATCCTGACCAACGGGGCCAAGCTCTACAGCCAGAAGCTGGCCAACGTCCACTTCTGGGCCCACCTCGTCGGCGGCATCGGCATGGGGGCCTTCATGGGCATGGCCGGGCTGCAGGGCATGCTGCGCCGGACGATCTACACCAACGGGGAGTTCGACGTCTACATGATCCTGGCCGCGCTCTGCGGCGGGCTGCTGGCCGTCGGCTTCCTGGCCTTCTTCGTCAACATCGTCATGAGCGTCGGGCTGAAGGGCGTCCTGGGCATCTTCAGCCGGTCGGCCCTCGACAAGGACAAGCTCCTGCCGGCCCAGGAATAAGAACGATGAGAGAGGTCCCCATGAAACCGTTCCGCGTCCTCGTCCCCGGAGCCCTGCTCCTGCTCCTTCTGTCCCTGCTCACGGCGGGCCCGGCCCCGACGGCCCAGGACCCGGCCTGCCCGACCTGCGGGCCGGCCCGCGAGCTCGAGGGCTGCACCGTCATCATGGTCGGCAAGGCCGCCTCGACCGACGGCTCGGTCATGACCACGCACACCTGCGACTGCGGCGAGTGCGACTGGACCTGGCGCTTCATCCCCGCCGCCGACCACAAGCCCGGCGAGACGCGCAAGATCCACCACATCAGCCAGTTCGGCAACTGGGACCCCGACCAGGGCCTCAAGTGGGAGGACATCAAGCGGACCGTCGTCATGGAGATCCCGGAGATCGCCCGCACCCGGGCCTATATCCACGGCGACTTCGGCTATATGAACGATGCCCAGGTGGCCATCGGCGAATCGACCATCGGCTGCCGGGCCAAGATGGAGAACCCGACCCCGTCGGCCAAGTTCGACATCACCATGCTGACGCTCATCGCCATGGAGCGGGCCGGGACGGCCCGCGAGGCCATCAAGATCATGGGCGAGCTCGGCGAGAAGTACGGCTACGGGCACACGGATACCGGCGAGATGCTGGCCGTGGCCGATCCCAACGAGGTCTGGACGTTCGAGATCATGCCCGTCGGCCCGCTGTGGACGCCGGAGAGCGGCAAGCCCGGCGCGGTCTGGTGCGCCCAGCGCGTCCCCGACGACCACGTCGCCGTCACCCCGAACGAGTCGCGCATCGGCGAGATCGACCTCAAGAAGCCGGACTTTTTCATGGCCTCGCCGAACGTCGTCCAGCTGGCCGTCGACATGAGGTTCTTCGATCCCAAGGCCGGTAAACCCTTCAACTGGAAGAAAGCCTATAACCCGACCGCGGTCAGCGCGGCCAATACCGACGGGGCCCGGGTCCGCCTGTGGCGGTTCCTGGACCTCGTCGCCCCGTCGCAGAAGTTCAAGGCCGAGACCTTGAACGAGGAGCTGCCCTTCTCGGTCAAGCCGGACAAGAAGCTCTCGGTCCGCGACGTCATGGGACTGACGCGCGACAAGACCGAGGGCACGCCCTACTGGCCGGGCCGCGGCATCCAGGGCGGCCCGTTCCAGAACCCCAACTACCTGCCCTACGGCTTCGAGCTCGAAGGCCGGCGCTACAACACGCCGCGCGTCATCGGCGTCAACCGGGCCGAGTACGTCACCGTGACCCAGAGCCGGAATTGGCTGCCGGACGCCGTCGGCGGGATCGTCTGGCTGGCCTGGGGGGCCCAGGACACGTCCTGCTTCATGCCCCTCTACGCGGCGTCCCTGGACCGCATCCCGCGCTCGTTCGAGATCGGCGACCACTGGCGCTTCGACCGGAACTCGGCCCGCTGGGCCTTCGACTACGTCGACTTCCACACCCAGGTCGCCTACAACCTGGCCATCGAGGACGTCCGGGCCGCGCAGAAGATGTACGAGGACCCGGCCATCGAGCGGACGGAGACCATCGACAAAGCCGCGTTGGACCTCTACAAGAAGGACCCGGCCCTGGCCAAGGAGTTCCTGACCGACTATTCGCTGGCCAACGTCGACCACGTCCTGGCGGCCTGGTGGCAGCTCGGCGACGACCTGCTGGTCAAGTACAACCACATGTGGGTCTACGACAAGGCCACCCGCAAGCGGGGCCCGCTGAAGTTCCCGGACTGGTGGCTCAAGCTCCTGGTCGATTACAACGGGCTCAAGCCCCAGCCGGAGGCGAAGAAGTAGGGCTCAGTCGAGCGTCGTGATCTTGGAGATGACGGCGTCGATCCAGGCCATGGCGGTCTCTTTGGCGCCGAAGAAGAAATCGACGCTGACGC
>CAZFZU010000087.1:4411-7304 GCA_964523615.1 uncultured Eubacteriales bacterium
GACGCCGTTAATGGTAATATCCCCGGAAAGGGTGTGCCGACCATGCTCGAGATCAAGAACCTGACCAAGTCCTACGGCGACGTCCTGGCCCTCGACCGCTTCTCCCTGGAGCTCGGGAAAGGGGAGGTCCTGGGGCTGCTCGGCCCCAACGGCGCGGGCAAGACGACGCTCATCTCCATCCTGTCCGGAACGGTCGGCGATTTCACCGGGACCGTCAACTTCCAGGGCCGGAACCTGTTCGCCGACCGCGAGATCAAGAACCGGCTGGGCATCGTGCCCCAGGACATGGCCTTCTACGACGAGCTCAGCGCCATGGACAACCTCCTGTTCTGGGGCGGCCTCTACGACGTCCCCCGGGGCGACCTCAGGAAGAGGGCCGTCGAGCTCCTCGAGCTCGTCGAGCTGGCCGCCCGGGCCAAGGAGCCGGTCAAGAACTTCTCCGGCGGCATGAAGCGCCGGCTCAACACGGCCATCGGCCTGCTCCACAAGCCCGACCTGCTGCTCCTCGACGAGCCCACGGTCGGCATCGACGTCCAGGCCAAGGTCAGCATCCTCGACATCATCCGGAACGTCGGCGCGGCCGGCACGGCCGTTGTCTTCACCACCCACCAGCTGGCCGAGGTCGAGACGACCTGCTCGCGGGTCGCCATCATGGACCGCGGACGCGTCCTGGCCGAGGGCACGCTCGAGGAGCTCGTCCGCATCGTCGGCGAGCGCGACGTCGTCGACTTCATGGGCGATTTCGCGGCGGCCGCCTTCTCGGACGCCGTCCGGGAGCTCGCGGGCGAGCGGGTCGAGCTCCTGTCGGCCGCCGACGGCCTGGCCTCGCTGGCCGTCCGGGACACGGCCGAGGTGCCGCGGATCATGGACCGCCTGTTCCAGCGCAAGATCGCCGTCACCGACATGAAGATCAAGTCGCCGAACCTCGAGACCGTCTTCCTGAAGCTCACCGGGCGGACCCTGAGGGACTAGGGAGCCGACATGCGACGGCTGCTCCTCATCGCCGGGACCGACGTCCGCCGTCACCTCAAGTCGCCGGTGGCCATCCTCATCTTCATGGCCATCCCCATGGTCATGACCGCCCTCATCGGCATCATCTTCGCCCCCGACGAGGAGGGGAACAGCCTGCCCCGCATCCCGGTCGCCCTCGTCGACCACGATAAAAGCGTGGCCTCGAAGCTCCTGCTGGGGATGTTCGACGCCGACGAGATGAAGAAGATGTTCGAGGTCACCGTGACCGACGAGGCCGACGGCCGCCGGCGCATGGAGAAGGGCCGGGCCTCGGCCATGATCGTCATCCCCGAGAAGTTCACGATGGACCTCCTCGACGCCCGGACGACCGTCCTGACCGTGGTCAAGAACCCGGCCGAGCAGTTCCTGCCCGACGTCGTCGAGGAGCTCGTCAACACCGTGGCCGTGATGCTCTCGGCCGCCGTCCAGGCCTTCGCCGCCGAGGCAAAGGGCATCCGGGCCCTGCTCGAGGCCCCCGTCGAGGCCGTCCCCTGGGACCGGCTGGGGCCGGAGCTCGGCCGGGCCCAGAAGAAGGTCTCCGCCGCCGCCAAGTACCTGAACCCCCTGCTCGTCGGCATCGCCGCCGAGGAGGTCAAGCCGGCCACGGCCCGGCCGCGGTTCACCCGGACGGACCTGTACTCCATCATGCTCCCCGGCATGGCCGTCATGTTCCTCCTGTTCATCGTCCAGACGCTCATGCGGGACATCATCTCCGAGCGCGAGGACGGCAAGCTCCGGCGGATGATGACGACGCCGCTCCGGCCGATGGAGCTCGTCGGCGCCCGGCTCCTCGGCGGCTGGGTCATGGGCATGGCCGTTCTCCTGGTCATGGTCGCGGTCGGCATCCTCATCTTCAGGGCCTATTGGGGGAACTTCGGCGTCTTCCTCCTGCTCGGGGCTGCGGCTTCGTTCTGGACGGCCGCCTTCTTCGGCCTGTTCAGCGCCCTGGTCCGGAACCGCAATCAGGCCGGCGCGCTCGGCGCCCCCATCATCCTGGCCTTCAGCCTGTTCGGCGGCTCGATGATGAACCCGGAGGCCATGCCCAAGGCCTTCAAGGCCGTCGGCGTGGCCACCCCCAACCGCTGGTTCATCGACGGGGCCCGCGTCGTCCGCGAAGGCGGCTTCCCCCTGGTCCCGATCCTCGTCCTTCTCGCGAGCGGTCTCGTCCTGGCCGCCCTGGCCGCGCCGGCCCTGCGGCGGAAGACGGCGGTGTGACCATGAGAAAGCCGAAGCGCGTCCTCCACGTCGCCTGGAACGACCTGCGCCTCATGGTCGGGGACAAGGTCTTCTTCTTCTGGTCGCTCGTCTTCCCGATGCTGTTCATCGTCCTCTTCGGCCTGCTCTTCAAGGCCTCCGACAGCGCCCCCGCGGTGGCCGAGCTGACCGTGGCCAACCTCGACCAGGGCCGGTGGGGCGCCTACTTCCTCGAGAAGGTCGAGTCGCCGGGCGTCGAGCTCGAGGTCGTCGAGGCCGAGCCGGCCGAGTACAGCCGGCTGCTCGTCCTGCCGCCCGATTTCTCCGCCAAGATCGAGGCCAAGGCGGCCCAGAAGCTGGCCTTCAAGAAGCGCGAGGACGCCTCGACCAAGGCGGCCGCCCGCGTCGAGACCCGTCTTTACCAGGCCGTCGCGCGGATGCTGGGCGAGCTCGTCCTCTACGGCGACGGGGACCTGGCCCGGTTCCTCGACGGCCATCCCGAGTTCCGGGACGTCGTCCGGGTCGAGGCCGTGTTCCCCGAAAAGACCGTCCGGGTCGTCCCGAGCGGCTTCGACCATTCCATCCCCGGCACGACCATCCAGTTCATCATGATGATGGTCATCATCTACGGCGGCATCACGGTCATGGAGGACCGCAAGAAGGGCGTCCTGGCCCGGATGCTGTTCTC
>CAZFZU010000088.1:0-7128 GCA_964523615.1 uncultured Eubacteriales bacterium
TATTTATTTATCATGGGCGGGATGAAAAGGAAGGTGAGGTGCGGCGGGAGACCGATGACGGTCCTCGTCCTGGCCGGCGGACGGGGACGGCGGATGAAAGCCGACAAGGCCTCGCTCGACGTCGGCGGGCGGACGCTCCTCGAGCACGTCCTGGCCCAGGTCGAGCCCCTGTTCGACGAGGTCCTGGTGAGCCTATCGCCGGGACAGGCCGCGCCGCGCCTCCCCTCCGGCTCGCCGGCCCGCTTCGTCCATGACGGGGCGCCCGGCCTGGGGCCGATCGGCGGATTGCTGGCCGGGCTGAAGGCCGCCCGCAACGACGCCTGCGCCGTCGTCGCCTGCGACATCCCGGATATCGACGTGCCGCTCCTGCGCGCGTTAGCGAGGGCGGCCGCGGCGGCGGACATCGCCGTGCCGGCCGGACCGTCGGGACTCCGCGAGCCGCTCTTCGCGGTCTACGCCAGGTCGGTCGTGCCGGCCGTCGAAGGGCTCCTGGCCCGCGGCGAGCGCAGCCTGCTTCCTCTATATGGCCTTTGCCGGACGGCCGAGGTCCGCTTCGACGATCCGGGGCGGGTCCGCAACCTCAACACCCGGGCCGACTACGAGGATTATCTGCGTGGACCGGCCGAGCGCCGGAAGAAGCGCGCCCGGGCTCAGTCGCCCGGACGGCGGACGAGGCCGTAAAAGGCGAACCGGCCGGCGATTTCCCCCGTCAAAACCGACCCCAGCGCCGACAGCAACAACGGACCCGCGCCCCGCTCGTCCATGAGGCGGTCGCCGCCGCGAGCCAGGTCGGCGACGGCAAAAGCCAATCCCGCGGCCAAACCGGCCATGTGGACGGCGCGAAACAGCCTTGACGGGCCCGCGTCCGGACGGAGAGACGGGCGAGGCCGAAGGCCGGACCTCGGGGACTGGATCGCGGCCCAGACGGCTCCGGCGACGATGAGGACGGCGGAGACCGCCACGAGATCGACGGCGAAAGCCCCGGGGCCGGCCACGGCCCGGATGACGGTCTCGGCGATCAGGGCGCCCAGGACGAGGGCCGTCAGGGCGAACGACACCGAGGCCCGTCCCCCGCGCCAGGCCGGCAGCGTGGGGAGCGTGTAGAGCTTGATCATGCTGACCAGGAACAGGGCCCCGGCCAGCCCGGCCGCGGCGAGCGCGGCCAGCAGGACCACCCTCGACGGCGCGCCCGCCCAGGCCATCCAGCCGGACGCGGCGACCGATCCCGCGAAGGCCAGTTCGAACAGGATCTCGCGGCTGAGCCAGGACGAGCGCCAATTGCTCAGGGCGAACCGGGCCCGCCAGGGATGGCGGAGGTGGAAGAACGAGACCAGGGCGGCGGCGCCGGTCAAGGCCAGGACCAGGGCCAGCAGGACCAGCCAGGTCGCGCGCCACCCCGCGTACGGCGTGCGGCCGCGGACGAGGAACGGCAGGTGGAAGAACAGGAACGCGCCGACCGCCGTCTGGCCCAGAATGGTGAACGCGACGAGCGGCCACTCCTTGAGCATGGCGGGCTAGACTTCTTCCCAGTTGGCCACTTCGGCCCCGCGCTCGGCGGCCAGGGCGGCGTCGCGGTGGGGTTTGATGACCAGGGCCGGGTCGGTCTGCGTGGGATCGGGCAGGGGCACGATCTGGCGGACGTCGCCGTATTTCCGGCGCAGCTCGGCCAGGTCGCCGAAGTCGAGGGCCCGCTGGGGGCAGGCGGCGACGCAGGCCGGCGGCTGCCCGGCGTCGAGGGCCTGCCAGCAGAAGTCGCACTTGGAGACCGTGTTGGTGCGGGCGTCGAAGCGCAGGGCCGTGTAGGGGCAGGCCCACTCGCAGTAGCGGCAGCCGATGCAGAGCTGCGTATCGACGAGAACGATGCCGTCGCCGCGCTTGGAGATGGCCTTGACCGGGCAGGACAGGCCGCAGACGGGATTCTCGCAGTGGTTGCAGGCCATGGACACGTTGTAGGCGACGACCGACGGCACCCAGACGCCGTCCTTTTTCTCCCAGCCGCCGCCCGTGACCTCGTAGACGCGCCGCCAGAGCAGGCCCGGCTCGAGGTCGTTGCGGTCCTTGCAGGCCATCTGGCAGGCCTTGCAGCCCGTGCAGGCCGAGGCGTCGAAGAAAAAGCCGTACTGCGTGACCATGTCAGACCGCCTCCGCCTTGGCCACCTGGGCCATGATGGTGTGCTGGGCGTTGCCGAAGGCGAGGGCCGTCCAGCGCTCGGACGACAGGACGTTGACCGAGCCGCGGCGGTCGACGCCGTCGGTCCCCGGCGTCCACCAGGCGCCCTGCGGCAGGGCCACGACGCCCGGCCGGATGCGGGGCGTGACCCGGCACTTGACCAAGGAGGCCCCGCGGTCGTTCCAGATCCTGACCAGGTCGCCGCTCTTGATGCCGCGCTCGACGGCGTCGATGGGATTGATGAACAGGCGCTGCGGGAAGGCCTCCTCGAGCCAGTCGACGCCCTCTAGGGTCGAATGGACGCGCGACAGGTAGTGATGCCCGATGACGGAGAGCGGGTATTTGGCCGCCTCGGGCCCGAAGGGGCTCTCCCACTCCTGGATGTACTTGGGCACGGCCGGGATATCGTCCGGCCGTCCCATGTCGTGGAGGGCCTTGGAGAAGATCTCGATCTTGCCCGAGGGCGTCGGCAGCGGGTATTTTCCCGGGTCGCGCCGGAAGTCGACGAAGGCCACGGCCGGCTCGGTCACCGGGACCGAATAGACGCCGGCGTTGGAGCGCTCGAGCTCGTCGAGCGACGGCAGGCCGGGGAAGCGCGACTGGCGGTAGCGGTCGAGCGACCAGGCCACCCACTCGCGCTCGGTCCGGCCCTCGGTGTAGGCCTGTTCGAGCCCGAGGCGGGCGGCGATCTCGGAGCAGATGCGGTAATCGCTCTTCGTCTCGCCGGGCGGCTCGACGATCTTGGGCATGAGGATGACCTCGTCGCCGTACTTCCAGCCGTCCTCGAGGCCCCAGGTCTCGAACTGGGTGCAGACGGGCAGGACCAGGTCGGCGAACTTGGCCGTCGGGGTCAGGAAGTTGTCCTGGACGAGAAGGAACTCGACCTTGGACTCGTCGGCCAGGATGCGGGCCGTGCGGTTGACGTGGCCGTGCTGGTTGACGAGGGCGTTGCAGGCCACGGCCCAGATGGCCTTGATGTCGGTCTCGAGCTTGGCGGCGCCGCGGACGCCGTCGGCGGGGCCCATCTCGCGCCCCCGCAGGACGGCCTCGGTCCACAGAAAGCTCGGGATGAGGGCCTTGACGGGGTTGTCGCCGACGGGGAAGACCAGCCAGAGCGGGCCGCCGTCGGGGGCTTGGAGGGCGATGCCGCCGGCCCAGCCGCCGGGAACGCCGACGTTCCCGGTGAGGGCGGCGAGGACGCAGCCGGCCCGGACGGCCTGCTCGCCGTAGGCGCGCCGCTGCATGCCGTAGCCCTGGTAGAGGACGCCGGGCTTGAGGGTGGCGTACTCGCGGGCCAGACGGGCGATGGTGGCCCGGGGGACGCCGCAGATGGGCTCGGCCCAGTCGGGCGTCTTGGCCGTGCCGTCGCGCGTCCCGAGGAGGTAGTCCTTGTAGCTCTCGGCCCCCTCGGCGCCGGGGGGCATCTGCGAGGCGTCGAAGCCGACGCAGTGGCTGCGGACGAAGGCAGCGTCGAAAAGGCCCTCGGTGACCATGACGTAGGCCATGGCCGACATCATGGCCGCGTCCGTCCCGGGCCGGATGGGCACCCACTCGTCGGCGAGAGCGACCGCGCTCAGGGTCATGCGCGGGTCGACGCAGACGACGCGGGCGCCCTTCTCCCGGGCCTTGCGGACAAAGTACTCGCTGTTCGTTCCGTCGCGCATCTCGGCCGGGTTCCAGCTCCACATCAGGATGTACTTGGAGTTGAGCCAGTCCTGGCGCTGGTTGCCGGTGACGCTCGTGCCATAGACGGTCGGGGTGGCCGCGGAGATGGCCGCCCAGGAGTAGCTGTTGTAGAAGCCGAGCGAGCCGCCGTAGAGGTTCATCAGGCGCTGGGCGGTCTGGCGGCCGTTGATCTGGTTGTAGCTGCCGGTGCCGTAGGGGACGTAGAAGGCCTGGTTGCCGTAGGCCTTCTTGACGCGCTCGAACTCGGAGGCGACGCGGTCGAGGGCCTCGTCCCAGGAGACGCGGGCGAACTTCCCCTCGCCCCGCTTGCCGACGCGCTTGAGGGGGAACATCAGGCGGTCGGGGTGGTACTGGCGCTTGCGGTAGGCCCGGCCGCGGACGCAGGCCCTCAGCTGGGGATCGGCCAGGGTGTCGCCGGGACGGTCGTCGGTCTCGATGCGGACGATGACGCCGTCGCGGACGTAGACCTTGAGGAGGCAGCGGCCGCCGCAATTGTGGGAGGGGCAGCCGGCGCGGACCATGCGCTCCTCGGCGGGGGCGCCGTCGGCCAGGGCGTGGCGGGGGTCGGGACGGCGGAAGCCGGCGGACAGGCCTTTGGCGGCGGCCGCCGAAGTGCCGACGAGGGCGCTCCAGCGCAGGAAGCCGCGGCGGCTCATGGCGGCCGTGTCGAGCGTCTTCTTCAGCGCGGGCTTCTTCATCGCCTACTCGGCAAATGGGGACGTTTGTATTCTTTCCGTTTTCATGAAAGCTGGAAAAACAGAAACGTCCCCATTTGTTCGGGCCCGTTCGAGGGCGATCCAGCAGGCGCCGGCCAGGGCCTCGAGGAGGATGGCTTGGACGGGATTGGCGACGGCGGCGAGGTCCATCCCGGGCGCCAGGAGGTCGAGGAGCTTGAACGAGGCGGCCACGACGCCCGTGAGCATCACCGCGCCCGCGGAGTTCCGGCGCGTCCCGGCGGCGGCCCGGCCCATGGCCCAGACGGCGAACGAGGCCATGACCAGCCCCGGCAGGCCGGGGATACGGACGAGATGGAGGAGATGTCCGAGGGTGGCCTCGCCCAGCCCCCAGACCGACCCCCAGAGAAGGACCGGGCCGATGAGGCCGGCCCGCCGCCTGCCCGGTGCGCTCATGCCGTTCATTCTATCAGGAAGACCGGACCGGTCAAGACGGAATGCCGGCCTTAGGCGTATACTCTTGACTGAGAAGCCGGCCGCCCACCTTCCGGGAAAGGAACCGTCATGAGGAATGTCATCGGATGGATCGGACTCGTCGTTCTGGGGCTCGCGTCGTCCCTCTCCTCCCCCGCTTCCGAGGCGACCGGGACGCTCTGGTCCGTCACGTCCTTCGGCGCGGACGATTATTTCCAGGAGCCGTCGGACATCGCCGTCGACCTGGAGAGGTCCCTGATCTACGTCGTCGACGCCGGGAGCGCGCGGGTCCTGGCCTTCGATCTCGCCGGCAAGTTCCTGAGGGCCGTCGGACGCAAAGGTCAGGGACCGGGCGAGTTCGTCCGTCCGACGGGAGCCTGCGTCGTCGCGGGCGGCGACTTGGCGGTGGCCGATTTCGGCGCCGGCCGGATCGAGATCTTCGACCCGGCCGGGACGTTCCTCCGGCAGGCCCAGGTCACCGAGACCCGGGTCGCGGACCTCGTCCAGGCCGGAGAGTTGTTCTATACGGTCCCGTCCTTCGGGGTGAGCGGCTACGCGGTGGCCATGGGCTCGGACGCCGAAAGCCAACCGCTCGTCAACGTCCTCGACGGATCGGGAAAGAAGGTCCTGGAGATCTCGACCGGCGACTTCCCGGAGGCGCACCCCTTCATCCGGGCCATCAAGCACCGGGTCTCCCTGGCGCTCTCGCCCCGGGGGCGGCTCGTCCTGTCCTATTTCGCGGCCAACCTCATCCAGGTCTTCGAACGGACGGGTGAAAAGGTCGCGGAATTCTCGCGGGCCCTGCCTTTCGAGCCCATGACCCCGGCCCTGGTCGGCGAGCGGTCGCCCGAAAAGGGGGTCGTCCAGATGCGGGCCGGCCTCGACGTCGTCAGCCCCGCGGCCGCCTTCGGCCCGGACGGGAAGCTGTACGTCCTGACCGTGACCGAGACGCTGGCCCGGCACCGCAAGACGGATCCGGACATGAAGGATCCCCTTCCGATGCGCTTCGACGTCGTCGATCCCGAGAGCCGCCGGGTCCTGCGGACGGTCCCGTGCGACCCGGGCGTGAAGGCGTTCGGCGTGCTCGACGGCGGGCGCCTGGTCTACATCGGCGAGGACGCCGAGGGCGAGCTGGCCCTCAAGTGCGTCCGGTACTGAGGGCTACCCGGTTCAGCCGACCTGCGTGGTCAGGAAGATCTGCAGGCTCATCTGCTTGATCTGGTCCTGGACCTCTTCGATGGCGTCGAGGTGGGCGTCTTCCTCGTTGAGGATGGATTGCAGCAGGTCGCGGGTGGCGAAGTCCTTGACGTTCCCGGCCAGGATGATGGCCTCGTTGTAGGCCTTGATGGCGTCGGTCTCGGCGTTGCCGTCGCTGGCGAACATCTTCGGGACGTCGGAGCCGATGTAGAGCTTTTTGAGCTCGCTGACGATGGGCAGGCCCTCGAGGAACAGGATGCGGCCGATGAGCTTTTCGGCGTGCTTCATCTCGTCGATGGCCCGCTTCTCGATGACCTTGTGGAGCTTGTCGTAGCCCCAAGCGTCGCACATCTCGGAATGGACCATGTACTGGTTGATGGCCGTCAGCTCGTCGGCGAGCAGCGAGTTGAGAACCTTGATGAGTTTCGGATCCCCTTTCATGATGTCCTCCTCCGGTCGGTATGTCTCGGTCGATGTCGAGAACGTCATTCTATCCGCAACGGCGGCCAAAGGCAAGCCGGCCCGGGGCGGCGGGGGCCTCGCGGGGCGGAGGCGAACCGAGCGGCCGCGCGCCCGTATCTTGGAGGGAGGGCCCGCTTTGGGCTAGAATACGGCCCTCGATCAAGGAGGGATCCATGAAACGCCCGTTCCTTCTCGTCGCTGTCCTCGTCGCGACCCTCGTCCTGGCCGGCTGCGCGCCGGGGCGCAACGACCTCGAGAAGACGCCCGACGCCGACGGCCGGACGGCCGGCTTCTTCCTCGGCCTCTGGCACGGCTTCATCTCGCCGGTCACGTTCATCGTCTCCGTCTTCAGCAAGAACGTCCGGCTCTACGAGGTCCACAACAACGGCACCTGGTACAACTTCGGCTTCGTCCTCGGGGCCGGGCTGTTCCTGAGCGGGGGCATCCTGGGCCGCAAGAAGAAGA
>CAZFZU010000089.1:0-7121 GCA_964523615.1 uncultured Eubacteriales bacterium
TCACGCCGCCGGCGGTCTCGGCGACGAGCTCGAGGATATTGGCCACGACCCGCTCCCGGCCGAGCCCCGGTTCGGACGGCCGGCGCTGTCGGCTCAGGATCCGCCGGTCCCCGTCCATGAGACAGGCCTCGACCTTGGTCCCTCCGAGGTCGATGCCGACGGCGTAACGGGCCATGTCCGGTCTCCGGGCCTATTCTAAGCCCAACGGCCGGCCGGGGCAACGGGGGACGGCCCGCCCGGAGTACGGGGCGCCGTCGCCGCCTTGTCTTTTGCGGACCGTCTGGTATAGTGGGGACCGCCGCGCGCATGCCGCGGACGCGGGGAGGCTGGCCATGTCAGGCGTCGACGATGAGGCCCGGGCCACGGCGGCCCAGTGCCGGCATTACGCGATGTGCAAGATCGACTACCTGGGGACCGGCCTCTGTCCGACGGGCCCCGCGAAGCACTTCGTCGCCTACTACCCCCAGGGCCGTATGGACCTCTACCGGGGCCTGGCCGAGGGCCGGATCCCGGTCACCGAAGCCCTCGTCGACGCCGCCGACACGTGCACACTATGCGGTCTCTGCGACGCCCCCTGCCATTTCGTGACCGGGCTGAGGCCGACGGCGGTCATGAGGGCCCTCAAGGACCGGGTGGAGCGACATCGCCGCGGCGGCGGCGCGATCGTCCGGCCCCCCGAAGACGACTTCCTGCGCCGGGCGCGGGGGATCGTCGGCCGTGACCATGTCTCGAACGACCCCGCCGTCCTCTGGACGTACGCCGACGACCCCTTCCCTCTCACGGGCCCGCGGCCGCCGCGCTACGTCGCCCTGCCCGCATCGCGGGACGAAGTGGCCGCCCTGGTGCGCCTGGCCGGAGAGACGGGCCTCCCCTACGCGGTCCGCGGCAACGGCGCGAGCGTCTTCGGCCTGGTCTTCACGGACGGCCTCGTCCTCGACATGGGCCGGATGCGGGGGATGGCGTTCGACCCGGACAACTGGTGCGTCGCCGTCGAGCCGGGCGTGACCTCGTTCGATCTGCAGCGGGAAGCCCAGCGCCGGGGCTTCCGGGTCAACGCCGCCGAGCCCGCGGCGACGGTCTGCGGTAATATCATCTGCACGGGGACGTTCTCGACCTGGGCGAACGTCTACGGCACCAACGCCGACAATTTCCTCGACCTGGAATTCGTCGGGCCCGGCGGCGAGGCGTTCCGCCTCAACGACAGGCCCGTCCCTGACCCTCTGTCCGCCGCGGGATCCCCCCCGCCGGGCGTCTGCACCAAGGCCTTCGTCAGGCTCCACCCGACGACCGGCGACGAGGAGGGGCTCCTCGTTCCTTTCGAGGACCTGGCAGGGGCCGTCCGCTTCGCCGCCGAGCTGAGCCGGAGGCGCCTCGGCCTGTCCGTGGCCGTGCTCGGCGCCCATTACTTGGCCACGTTCCTCTCGCCCGACGCGGCGCTGGCCGCGGAGCTCAAAGCGGCGCTGCCCGAGGCCCTCGGCATCCGCTTCGCGGTCCTCGTCGTCGCCGACCCCTACGGCCGGGACGCCGTCGCGAAGATGGCCCCGGCCGTCGTCGACGCGGGCCTCCTCCGTCTTCTGATGCTCGGCCTGCCCCGGCTGGTCGAGCCGCGCTGGCTCGACCTCGTCCGGGAGTGGCAGGGGGACGGCCCGCCCTACGAGCTGCTCTGCCGCCCGGAGCTGAGGCCCTTGATCGAGGCCGCTCTCGATCCGGGCCCCGAGACCGCCGCCGAAGCGGTGCCGCCGGACCTCCGACCGCTCTACCGGGAGCTCTACGCCCGGCCGGAGATGACCGACGCGGCCTGGCTCAGCGCGCACCGCGTCATCAGCGCCCGCATGGCCCGCCACAAGCACGTCGTCGCCTTCCTCGTCTATCTGCCGCCGGACCGGGCCGACGTCGTGCGCGAGACGGTGGACGGTTTCGCCGGCATCGCGGCGGCCAACGGCCTCGAGCACGACTTCGGATTCCTGACGCCCATGGACCTCGGCCGGAGGGCCATCCTCGAATACGACTACTATATCGACCACACCGACCCCGCGGAGCGGGAGAAGGTCGGCCCGGCCCTCGCCGCCCTCGACCCCTGGCTCGCCGGCCTGGCCGCCCGCGTCCCGGGCTTCGTGTCCATGAAGGACGTCTTCTCCCGGGGTTATTCACGCAAAGAGAGCTTCCTCTACCGTGTCTGACGGGAAGGGCCGGCCCCCGCGGAGCGAAACCGCCATCCTCCGGGACAGGAGGCGGGACCGTTCCGGCCGCGTCCTGGTCACCGGAGCGACCGGATTCCTCGGCGCCCACCTCGCCGCGGCCCTGGTCGATGAGGGCTACCGCGTCGCGGTCCTGGCCCGGGGTTCGAAGGGCGCTTCGGCCGCGGACAGGGTCGCCCGTCTGGCCGGCTGGTTCGGGCTTTCGGAGCGGCAGGCGGCCTCGATCGAGGTCGTCGAAGGGGACATCCTGCGCCCCGAAAGGCTCGCCTCACGCCCGGGCGGCGACGCGATGAGGTTCGACGAGATCGTCCACTGCGCCTCGAGCACGGCCTTCGCCGAGCGCAAACGGGCCGAGGTCGAAGCCGCCAACATCGGCGGGCTCCGGAACGTCCTCGAGCTGGCCGCCCGGAGCGGGTGCGATCTCTTCCATCACATCAGCACGGCCTACGCCGCCGGCCGCCGGACCGGCGCCTGCCGCGAGGACTGGGTGGAGGCCGGCCCGTTCACCAACGTCTACGAGGAGACCAAGGCGCGCGGGGAGATCCTGGCCCGGGACGCCTGCCGGCGCGAGGGCATCCGCCTCAACGTCTACCGTCCCTCGATCGTCACCGGCGATTCCCGCACCGGCCGGACTCTGCGCTTCAACGCCCTCTATTATCCGGTCAAAGCCGTCGTCCTCCTCCGCGACATCTACCTCGCGGACATCCGGGAGCGGGAGGGGCGGAGAGCGGCCGCGATGGGCGTCCGGCTCGTCGACGGCGGGGCGCTGTTCATGCCCATCCGCTTCGAGGCCGGCGGCGAGGGCGGGATCAACCTCGTCCCCGTCGACTTCTTCGTCCGCGCCTTCCGGGCCGTCTTCGAGGACGAGCTCGAAGGCGGCATCTTCCATATCGTCAATCCCAGGACCACGCCCATCGGGGATGTCGTCTCCTATACGCGGCGCTACTTCAACCTGGCGGGCCTCGAAGCGCGCGGTCCGGACGCCTTCGCGGCCAGCCCGAGGAACGCCCTGGAGCGCCTCTACGACTCCACCCTCGACGCCTACCGGCCGTACATGAGCGACACGCGCTCGTTCGACGACGCGCGGTCCGCGGCCGCGCGGGGGAGGCGCGGCCTCGTCTGTCCCGGGTTCGACTACGCCGTCTTCGCGCGCTGCATGGATTACGCCGTCGAGACGGACTGGGGGGCGAAGCTCTTTCCCCGCTGAGCGCGGCGGGCCCGGTTCGGGTACAATAGGGCCCATGGAGATCGTCCTCGCCTCGGCCTCGCCCCGGCGGCGCGAGCTCATGGCCCGCGTGGCGCCCGAGTTCCGCGTCCTCCCCACCGACGTCGACGAGGGCGCCATCGCCGAAAAGGACCCGCTCAGGTTCGCGATCGCCGCGGCCGTGGCCAAAGCCCGGCGGGGGGCCGAGTCCTTCCCCGAGGCCGCCGTCATCGGCGCCGACACGGTCGTCGCCCTGGGCCTGCGCATCCTGGGCAAGCCCGCCGGCCGGGACGAGGCCCGGGCCATGTTACGGACCCTTTCGGGGAAGCGCCACCGGGTCATCACCGGGCTGGCCTTCTACCGGCGGGCCGACGACCGCCTGCTCACCGGCTACGACCTGACCTACGTCACCTTCCGCGAGCTCACGGACGACATGATCGAGGGCTACCTCGCCCAGGACAGCTTCCTCGACAAGGCCGGCGCCTACGCCGTGCAGGAGATCGGCGACGCCTTCGTGGCTCGGCTCAAGGGCTCCTACGACAACGTCGTCGGCTTTCCCGTGGACAAGGTCAAGCGGATGCTCGAGCGCTTCCTGGCCCCCACGCTATCGGTGACCGTCGAGGACCTGGCCTTCCCCGGGAGCGACGGCGTCGCCTCCGCGGACGGCGGCAAGGTCCTCGTCCCGGGGGCCGTGACCGGCGAGACCGTCCGGGTCCAGGTCGTCGGCGAGCGCGGCGCCGCCCGGGTGGCCGAGGTCGTCCGCCTCGAGTCGCCTTCCCCTCGCCGGGCCGAGCCCCGCTGCCGCCATTTCGGGGCCTGCGGGGGGTGCCTCTTCCAGCACGTCGACTACGGGACCCAGCTCGAGCTCAAGTCGCGCCATCTGCGGCGGCTGTTCGAGGAAGCGGGCCTCGCCGACGAGGCCGCCCTTCTCGCCCCCGTCGCCGCGTCGCCCGCGCTCTACGGCTACCGCAACAAGATGGAGTTCTCCTTCGGCGAGAAGCACGGCGCCCTGGCCCTCGGGCTGCGGGAGAAGGCCGCGGGCCGGCGCCGCCAGACCTACCGGCGAACCCTGCCCCTCGACGAGTGCCCCATCTTCTCCCCCGTCGTCGAGCGCCTCTTCCCCGTCCTCGTCGACTTCGCCAGGGCCCACGGGCTCGGGGGCTTCGAGCCGGCGACGGGTCAAGGCCATCTCCGCCACATCGTCCTGCGCGAGGGCAAGCGGACGGGCGAGCTCATGGCCGTCCTGGTGACCGCCCCGCTCCCCGACGTCGACCTGGCCCCGCTCGCCGGACGCCTCCTCGAGGCCGCCCCGGCCCTGCGGAGCTTCGGCCACGCCGTCAGCAGCCGCGGCGCCGACTGCGTCGAGCACGAGGCCGTCCGGCTCGTGGCCGGGGCGCCTTTCATCGAGGAAACGCTGGCCGGGCTGACCTATCGCGTCTACCCGCAGACCTTCTTCCAGACCAACACGGCCGCGGCCGAGCTCCTCTACCGGGCCATCGGCGAGGCCGTCCCGGCCGGCCCGGACCGACACGTCCTCGGCCTCTACTGCGGCAGCGGGGCCATCGAGCTCTCGCTGGCGGCCGCGGGGGGCCGCATCACGGGCGTCGACAGCTCGCCCGCCAACATCGCCACGGCCGTCGAGAACGCCTTGGTCAACCGCGTCGACAACGTCGAGTTCGTTCCCGGCACGGTCGAGGCCCTGGCCGACCGCGTCCTCGGCGAGCCGGCCGACGCCGTCGTCGTCGACCCGCCGAGGGTCGGGTTGACCAACAAGGCCCTGCGACAGACGCTCCAGGTCGGCGCTCCCCGCGTCGTCTACGTGTCCTGCAATCCCGCCTCCCTGGCCCGCGACCTGCGCGCCTTCCGCGAGGCCGGCTACGGCGTCGCCTCTCTCCGCCCCTTCGACCTCTTCCCCCACACCCCTCACCTCGAGACCCTGGCCGTCCTGACACGCTAACCCCCCGGTCCCCTCTCGAGGCGGGCGAGGGGACCTTTACTTTCGCGGCGCGGCATAGTAAAACTCCGCCCGAGGAGGGACGCCATATGTCCGACATCAAGACCGCCCCCGTTCTCGAGAAGAACCCTCGCTGCTGTCCCTGCGGGAACCACGCCGGGCCGCAAGTCGCCGGTTTCACGCGGCGCGACTTCCTCAAGGGCGCCGGCGTGGCGGCCCTCGGCAGCGTCGCCGCCGGCGGCCTGACCTGGCCCCTGCTGGCGGCCCGGAGCACGCCGCTCGAAGCCGCCTGGCGCCCCGTCCCGCTCAAGGTCAAACCCATCCTCTCTCATGAGATCCCGACCCGCCGGCATCAGACGAGCTGGCGCTCGTGGGGCGGCATCGCCACCGAGGCCGAGGCCCGGGCCGAGGCCGCGCGCATCCGCGACGAGCTCGCCGCGCTCGCCAAGAAGGCCGAGTTCCCGGTCGAGGTCCTGCCCGTATCGGCCGTGCGCCGGGCCGCCGACGTCGCCGCGATCGGCGACCTCGGCCAGGCCGACGTCCTACTCGTCTACGCGGCCGGCGGCTGGATGGACGTCTTCGAGGCCCTCGACAAGACCGGCAAGGACCGCATCTTCTTCTGCCGCCACAAATCAGGTCCCGTTTACCTCTGGTACGAGATCATCAGCCCCCGCTACCTCCGCCAGCACACCGACACGCTGGCCGTCAAGGGCGTCGACGAGGACGATGTCGTCATCGACAGCCAGGAAGAGATCCTGTGGCGGCTCCGGGCCCTGGCCGGACTGCGCAACACCGTGGGCACCAAGATCCTGGCCGTCGGCGGCCCGGACGCCTGGGCCCAGCCGGCCGGCGTCGTGCCCAAGCTCGTCGCCGACAAATGGAAATTCGATATCGTCACCGTGCCCTACGAGGACCTGGGCCGGCTCATCAAGGAGGCCCGCGCCGACGCCGCGGCCGCGCGCCGCGCCAAGTCCCGGGCCGACGCCTACCTCCGCCAGGCCGGGACGACCCTCGAGACGGACCGCCCGTTCGTCGAAAACGGATTGCTCCTCGACGAGGTCTTCCGGGCCCTGCTCAAGGAGGCCGGCTGCCGGGCCCTGACCATCAACGGCTGCATGGGCACCATCATGCCGCTGGCCGAGACCTCGGCCTGCCTGACCCTGAGCACCCTCAACGACGACGGCTATCTGGCCTTCTGCGAGTCGGACTTCGTCGTCATCCCCTCCGGGGTCCTGCTGGCCAACATCGCCGCCCGGCCGGTCTTCCTCAACGACCCGACCTACCCCCACGACGGCATCATCACCCTGGCCCACTGCACGGCGCCGCGCAAGCTCGACGGCCAGACCGTGGAGCCGGCCCGCATCCTGACCCATTTCGAGTCGGACTACGGCGCCGCGCCCAAGGTCGAGATGCGCAAGGGCCAGCTCATGACCCACATCGCCCCGGACTTCGCCTCCAAGCGCTGGGTCGGACTGCTGGCCGAGATCGCCGAGGTCCCCTTCCTGCCCATCTGCCGCTCCCAGATCGACGTCCGCTACCGCTGCGACGACCGGACCCTGGCCAAGCGCATGCCGGGCTTCCACTGGATGAGCGCCTACGGCGATTTCTCCAGGGAGCTGCCCTACGCCCTGAGGCGCGTCGGCATCGAGTGGGACTTCCTGGGTTAGAGGACGGTGCGGGTGGCGACGACGTCGGCGCCCGTGCCCAGGAGCGACTAGGGACTGTCCCCGGAGCGAAGCGAAGAGGGACTGTCCCTCTTGTTCTT
>CAZFZU010000090.1:0-6531 GCA_964523615.1 uncultured Eubacteriales bacterium
CGGCCGCGCGTTTCGTCCCCCTCCAGGAGCGGGGCGTCTTCAAGCTCACCCTCAGTATCCGGCCCTGACGGCCGAAATGGCTGGAGCCGTCCCGCTCCCGCCTGTTGACATTCGTCCCGGCCGGCCGTTAAGATGGGGCCGAAAGGAAGGGTTCGAAATGAGCATCCTCTGGACCATCCTCCTCGGCTTGGCCGCCGGCGTCATCGCCAAGTTCATCTATCCCGGCAAAGAGAACATGGGCTGGATCTGGACCATCATCCTGGGCGTGGCCGGCTCGGTCGTGGCCACGTACCTCGGCAAGGCCCTCAAGATCTACGAGCCCGGACAGACGGCGGGATTCATCGGCGCCATCGTCGGCGCCCTGATCCTGCTCTTCGTTTACAATTTCTTGAAGAAGAAGAGATAGGTCTCTCCGGGGTTTCCCGCCGTCCCCCTTTCAATAGACCTCCCCTGCAGGAGGGACACGTCCGCCCGAAGAGCCCCCGCTTCCCCTAGTCCCGCGTGTGCTTCCGGTGATACCAGCGGATGAAGAGCCAGACCCCCAACAGGACCAGCAGCATGATCAGGATGGGGGCCACGACGGCGACGACCGTCGTCACGCCGGAGACGGCGTCCTCGGCCAGGCTGACCACGGGATTGCCCGTGCCCAGGGTCCCCGCCGTCACGGCCGGCCGGGCCGCCGCCTTGGCCGTGTGGACCCCGCCGGCGATGACCAATCCGCAGACCATGGCCAGGACCGGGCTGACGTGGCTGACGACGTTGCCGCTGGCCGCGAACAGGATGGCCCCGGCCGCCGGCCGGAAGACCGTCTGGATGACGTCGTTGACGGTGTCGACGGCCGGGATCTTGTCGACCGTGATCTCGATGGCCAGCAGGACGCCGACGACGACGAGTACGACCGGGTGCGTCAGCGCGTCCCACGGGGCCTCGAGGGCGATGAGGCGCGTATAGCGGCCCAGCAGGCCGACGATGAGCAGCGGCAGATAGGCGTTGAGGCCGGTCGCCGCGGCCAGCCCGAACGCCCCGAGCAGCCCGGCCATCAGAGCTTCGGGATCTTCAGCTTCTGGCCGGCCTTGATGAGGTTCGGATCGCTCAGGATGTCGCGGTTGGCCTCGAAGATCTTCGTGTAGAGGCTGGCCTTGCCGTAGACCCGCTGGGCGATGTGGCCGAGCGTGTCGCCGGGCTTGACCTCGTAGACCTGGACCTCCGCCGCCGGAGCCGCATCGGGCCCGGGCAGCGTCGAGGGGGCCGCGCCCTGGACCTGGATCCGGTTGATGGTGTTCTCGGTCTTGACCATCTTGTTGAACTCGAGCATGGCCCGGCCTTTGGCGTCCAGGGTGGCCGCCTGGCCCTCGAGGGTCACGACCTTTCCGTCGATCCCGGCCCGCAGGCCCTTGATCCCGATATCGGACGTGTTGATGACGTCGACGGCGTCCCGGACCTTTTCGTCGAACGATTTGCCGAACAGACCCATGGTGTCCCTCCTTGAAGTGTCGTTAGCGGGGGCGGAGCGCCCGCCCTCGGATCTCAGCGTTTCTTCCCGAACAGGCCGCCGAGCAGGCTGCCGAGCAGCCCGCCGCCGCCCGACGAGGCCCCCCCGCCGAGCGCCGGCCCGAGGAAGCCGGCGATGTCGTCGAGGATGTTCCCGTCCCCGTCCCGGTCGATCAGGGCGGCCAGCCCGCCGAGCCCGGCCCCTCCGGCCGCGTTCTTCTGCTTGGACAGGAAGCCCAGGATGAGCGGGGCCAGCATCGGGATGAGGCTCATGGCCTTGTCCGTGCTCAGACCGAACTTCTGCCCGATCATCTGGGAGGCCTGGAGCCCGGACGGGCCGAGCAGCCCACCGAGCTGGGGGTCGGGATCGGTGTCCCGGGCCTTGGCCGACAGGGCCGTCCCGATGTCGTCGAGGACGTCCTCCCGGCCGTACTTGTTGAGGATGTGGTCGAGCCGGGCGGCCCCGCCCCGGGTCTCCATCTGACGCTTCAGCCCGCCCATGATCATGGGAATGACCTGGGGGATGAGCTGAGCGGCGTCGCTTGACTTGAGCCCGAGGCTCGCGCCGAGCTGGCGGCTGACGTCGCCGCCGTACTGAGCCATGAAATCGCCGACGAGATCGGCCATGATAGGCCCTCCTTTTCATTCCCCCGGTATTTCGATTCTATCCCCCCATGAAGGGGCCTGTCAATGTCGGGGCGGGCGTTAGAAGATATAGGCGGCCGTCAGCCCGAAACCCTTGAGCCAGCGATTCGTGACGTAAGAAGCGGCGACCAGCCAATGGGGGCCCTTGGCCCCGGCCTGGACCTTGAGCAGGGAATTGACGCCCCAATCCTCCCAATTCCCTCCGAGAGAGGCCGCCAGATAGCCCGCGCCCGCGAAGAACTTCCCGGACCGGAAATTGACGGTACCGCCGGCGGACCAGCCGCCGACCCCGCCGGAAACCTCGGGCGCGATGATCAGCGACCGGCCCAAATTGAGATCGACCCGCAGCCCCGGACCGTAAATCCCTTTCGAACCGCTCGAGTCGGTCTCGGACAGGACCAACGCGCCCACTCCAAGACTGAGCTGGGTCGTCTTCTCCCCCTGGACGGGCGCGCTAAGGCCGGCGCTCAAGAACAGGCCCGCCACCAAGAGGCCCAGGACGGTTTTCTTCATGGCTCCCCCGTATGCTCGGCTATCGGCCAGTGCGCCGGCCAGTAGACAACAAGTCCCAAGAAGGCCTCATCAAAGGGACGGCCCGATCATCGTCCAACCGCCCGAAGGACCCTCACCGGCCCGAGAAGCCCCGAGGGGAGCAGGGGCGAGTCCGCGGAGAAGTGCTTCCAGGTGGAGAAAGCGAGGCGCCCGGCGGACGGCCGTGGTCCGCCCCGGACCAGCCACTCCGGCCAGCGGACGAGGTTCCCTCCCGGGCCGTATGCGGCGTCGGGCGGCTCGCGCTCGTCGCCGATGAGCCGGTTGGGCCAAAGGTTGGCGACCCGGATCTCCAGCCGGTTGTCCTCGGCCTCGACCGCGGCCGTGATATCGACGCGCCGAGGAGCGCACCAGACGACCCCCAGGTCGCGGCCGTTGAGCCGGACGGAAGCCATGACCTCGACCCGGCCCAGGTCGAGCCAGAGGCTCGCTCTCCCCGACGTCGATCCGCCCGGCAGATCGAAGGCCGTCCGATAGGCGGCCTGGCCCGAATAATATTTGATTCCGGGCTCCGGCCTGAGGCTCCAATCGTCGAGGGACCCGAACGTGATCATTTCCGGTCCGCCCCGCCGCGGATCGAAGGCGACCTCCCATGGACCGGCGACGGCCAGGATCTCCGATGCGGCCGGAAAGTCCTGCGCATCCGTCCTCTCCGGCCCCGGCCCTTCCCGGAACACGACGAAGAACGAGCCGTGCGGCTCGAAGCGCAGGGCCACGGACGTGAGGGTACCGTTCCGCTCGGATCCTGACAGGGGGCGTCTCTTCCCCGTCAGCGGGTCCCAAAGCTCCGGACGCGGACCGGCCACGCGGAAGCGGGCTGTCGTCTCGACGGCCCGGTCCTCGGGATTGGCCACGAAGTAGATCTCCGTTCCCACCTCGCGGCGATGGACCCAGCGCAAGGGCGGGTCCGCGGAAAAGTCGGGAACGACGCCGTTTTTCGCGAGCGTGTCCGCAACGACCGCGAAATCGCCGTACTGCCGGGGCTCGTCGAGGGGCGGGGCCCCGACCCGCCACACGTCCTCGCCTCCGGTCGGCGGGTCCGAACGGGACGAGCCGGCCCCTACGGGGGCGATCCGGCCGGACGGTCCCGGATCCGCCCCGCGCCTGTCCCAGACGACGCGGCCGCGGCCGAAAGCGCGTTCCGTGACCCTTTCGCCGTCGATGTCGCCCCAGATCTCGCCGGCCAGCCGCGCGACTTCGGCGTCGCAGGCCGGGAACCCGGAGAGCGACGGCGACTTTCGCGGCCGCGGCCCGACGACCGTGGCCCCGGCCGCGACGAGGTCGCGGATCTTGGCGAGAAGCGCCAGGGTCATCGTCTCCCTCTCCGGCAGGACCAGGACCGCGTAGCTCGCGCCGCCGGGAAAGACGATCCGGCCGTTCTCGACCGCGGCAGAGGCGCGCAGGGTCTCCGGCGGGCAGCCGTCGAAGGCGTAGCTCGCAGGGCCGGGCGGATCGCCCCGCAGCGCCCCGGCCGGGGGCCGGAAGACGTGCGGCGCTCCTTCCGCGGCTAGGAAGAGGACGTCGGCCACGGGCGCTCCGCGCCGCAGCAGGAACTGGCAGCGGGCCAGGTACTCGTGATAGGCGGGGACCATGTCCCACCAGGTCTGGGTCCTTTCCCAGTGGACCCCGTAGGGCCCCATCGTCAGGCCGGGCTCGGGCGGCGTTCCGGACTGATGCTGATAGCGGTGGAAGACGACGCGGTTGACCCCGGCCGCTAAAGCCCAGTCCCCGAGGGCCTTCATCGAGGCCGGATGGGCACGCCAGGCCTCCCGGCCGTCCGACGTGAAGGCCTCGGCGGCGACGACGGTCTTGCCGCCCGTGTGGGCGACGCCGGCCGCCTCGACGACCGCGTGGGCCGTGTGGAAGCCGGAGAGCCAGAACTCGCCCATGGCGACGTCGGCAGCCGTGCCCAAGGTCATGTCGGCGCACGGGGTCATGTCGTAGGGCTCGATGGACAGGCGGAACCCGTCCGCCCGGCCTCGCTCCTTGAGACGCAGGGCGTGCTTCTCGAGGACGAGCTCGTTGGCCGTCTGCCTCAGGTCCCACAGGAACCGCTCGGTCGGCTCGCGACCGTCGACGAAGCGCCCCGTCAAGGCCGGCAGGAAAGGCAGAGGGTCGTAGCCGCGCCGATGGCGGAACTCCTCGCGGAAGGCGGGCGTCCAGTTCTGCGCCCCCATCTCCCAGCTGTCGATGTGGAGCGTCGTCCAGCCGGCCTTCCCGTCCGTCCGCCGGGGGCCGATCTCGCGGAGGAGGGCGCCCACGAAAGCGTCGTAGTGGCGGTCGAAGGCCCCGGCATCGAGCTTGTCGCATTCCAGTCCCAGCCCGGGGACGGGCGCCGGCCGCGTGTTGGCCCCGGTCGTCGTCCGGCCGAAGCGCAGGATGGTCCAGCGCCCGGGCGGGACGTCCCAGGCGAGTCGCCCTCCGGCCTCCAGCCGGCCGGTCAGGTCGACGACCTTCGAGGGATCGACGGCCGCGCCCGCCGGGAGCGAGGGGTAGTCCGCCGGCGAAGCGAAGAACGGCCTGACGCCGGGCTGGGAGGAATAGGGGGCACGGACATAAAGAGCTTTCTCGTCGATGTCGGCGTTCTTCGGACCGGTCGCCGGGGTCGGGTAGGCCAGGACGGCCACGTCCCGGTAGAAGCCGTCCATCCTGTCCTTGATCTCCGTGGGCAGTCCGCTTTCGCCGAAGAAGGCCGGGTGGCGCACGGGCCGCGGCAGGACGGCATCGAAGCGGGCCGGCCCGGCCGCCTCGGCCGCGGCGGCGACGAGGTGCTGCATGGAGTCCTCGGGCTCGACCCAGGGCCCGCCCGAACCCGTCCAGCCGGGGCCGGCGTTCAGGGTGACTTCGAGGCCGAGACGCTCCGCCTCCTTGACGACGTGCTTGAACAAAGCGCGCCACTCCGGGCTCATGAACGCGACCGGGCCGCGGGGGACGCCGACGTTGACCTCGCAGATGACGACGCCGCCGAGGCCGGCGGCCTTCATGGCCTCGAGATCGGCCGTGATCCCCTCGCGGCTCAAGTTGCCGTCCATCCACATCCAGTAGACCCAAGGCCGGGCCTCGGCGGGCGGACGGAGGAAGTCCAGGGCGAGGTCGTCCGCGGGAGCGCTCCTCTTGGGCCCCCGGCCGCAGCCGGCCGAAAGGACGAGAGCGAGGATCGCAAGGACGGCGAAGGGAGCGCGACGACGGCGCGGCATGGGGCACTCTCCTGGACGTTCCCGTCATAGTACAGAGCCCCCCGGGAGTCAAGACCGCTGGCGCCGGTTCCCCTCCGGGATTATAATGGCCGCCGCCGGGAGAGGACCATGGACACCACCGCGAGCCGGGCGTCCGGGCGGACCCGCAAGGAGTACGCCAGGCGCCTCGACCTGTCTCTCAAGTATATCGACGCCCACCTCGGCGACGAGATCCACCTGGCCCGGTTGGCCGAGGCGGCCTGCTTCTCGCCCTTCCACTTCCACCGCCTGTTCACGGCCATGGTCGGCGAGCCGCCCGCGGAGTATGTCCGCCGCCTGCGGCTGGAGAAGGCGGCCGTTCGGCTGGTCAACGATCCTTCGCTGCCGGTCACGGAGATCGCCCTGGCCTGCGGTTTCTCGACCTCGGCCCTCTTCTGCCGCCTGTTCAAGGCCCGCTTCGGGCTCACGCCCCGGGCTTGGCGCGAGAACGGCGGTCCGATCCGCAAGAACGGACAACAGGACCGCAAGGAAAAGAAAGACCTCCCGCTCCGCCCCGGTTACGATGGGTCCGCGAGAACGAACACCGGGAGGAACGGCATGAAGAAAGCGCCTGTCGTCAGGATCGAGGACGTCCCGCCCCTGCGGGTCGCCTACGTCAAGCACATGAAAG
>CAZFZU010000091.1:0-6331 GCA_964523615.1 uncultured Eubacteriales bacterium
CTCCAGGATGAGCCGGCCGTTGCGGAAGTCCATGTGGACCCGGTACGGCCAGAGGAGCGGGTTGCCGAGCAGGCCCGCCGAGTAGCGGCCGGGGATCATGTTGAGCGTCTCCATGGGGAACTCGTTGAACGGCTGGCCGGGGAAGAGGAGCGGGCCGAGACGGACGGGCAAGCCCTCGACCCGATTGACGGACTGCGCGCCGCCGGCGCCCTGGATGCCGCCCCGGACGATGCGCGACGGGGCGAGGTTGGGCTTGATGTGGTCCCCGAAGAACCGCTTGTCGACGAGGTTCGTCGCCGCCGCCGTGTCCAGGATGTAAAGCGCGGCAGGCGCGCCGTCCAGGGTGGCCTCGACCGTCGTCGCGTCGTAGCAGTAGAGGGGGACGTCGGCGGCCACGGCGTCGCGGGCGATGGTGGCGGCGAGGCGGTCCGGGCGGTCGAGCGGATAGAGGACCATGGCTTGGGCCGCGACGTCGATGGTGACGTTGAAGCGCTTGAGCAGGGCCGTCCCCAGCAATCCCTTTTTCAGTCCCCGGAAGGGGTGGAGGTCGGAGACCATGACCGGGACGTTCCGGAAGGCGACCGGGCCGAGCTCGACCTTGTCCAGGACGGCGAAACGGACCGGGGCGGTCGAGGTGCCCACGCCCGTGGCCGTCGAGTAGCCGACGGGAACGAGCTTCAGCTCTTCGGCCAGCAGGGGGCTGACCGTCAGGAAGTCGGCCGAGGCCGAGTCGATGTCGACGGGGTATTCGGCGCCGCCGTTCAGGCGGAGAGCGATCATGCGGAGGCGCGATTGGCCGTTCATGCCGGCGAGAAGGGGGACCGTGAGCTTGTCGAAGGCGCCTTCCATGGCGCACAGCTTCCGGCCGGCCAGCCCGCGCAGGAGGGCGACGCCGTTCTCGATCGAAGTGTGCAGGGGCAGGGAGCGTTCGCGAAAGCGGGCTGCGATGAGCGTTCGGATGGCCTCCAGCTCGGCCACGTCGCCCCGGGCCCAGGCCGCCCGCCAGAGGTGGCGGCAGGCGTCCTCGAAGAACGGGACCGACGGGACGGCCCGGCGGAGATGGGCCACGGCCGCGTCCTCGTCGTTGCGGATGCGGGCGATCCGGCCCAAGCCGAGGTGGGCTTCGGGCGACTCGGGCGCGAGCGCGACGGCCCGCTCGAGGATCGCCTCCGCCTCGCCAACCCGGCCGGCCCTGAGGACGGCCAGGCCGCAAAGGGCCAGGGTCGGGGCGTCGAGGGCCGGTTCGGCCAGGAGCCTCGCGGCCAGCCGGTCGGCTTCGTGGAAAAGGGGGGTCCCGAGAAGGGCGGCCAGGTTGGCGGCGTCGTTCGCGGCCGTCGGTCCGGTCCGGGCCGGGGCCGGCGCGAGCGCGAGCAGCCAGAGGGACGCGAGGGCGATCGAGACGGCTTTTGTGACCTTCATCGGCCTCACCCATACGAGAATACGTCCGGTCCGGCCCGAACGTTGACGGGCCTCCTCAACGCGAGTAACGCTCCAGGATGAGGCGCCCGTTCTTGAAGTCCATGTGGACCCGGTAGGGCCAGAGCAGGGGATTGCCGAGGAGCCCCGCGCAATAGCGGCCCCCGATGGCGTTGAGCGTCTCCATCGGGAACTCGTTGAATTGCAGGTCGCGGAAGAGGTGCGGGCCGAGCTTGGCCGACAGGCCTTCGACCTGATCGACGGTCTGCTCGCCGCCCGCGCCCCGTATCCCGGCCCGGACGATGCGGGCCGGATCGAGCTTCGGCTTGATGTGTTCCCCGAAAAAAGGCCGGTCCAAGAGGTTCGTGGACGCCGCCGAGTCCAGGATGTAGAGGGCGGGCGGCGCTCCTTCGACCGCGGCCTCGACGGTCGTCGCGTCGAAGCAATAGAGGGGGACGTCCGCCGCCACGGCGGCCCGGTCGATGCCGGCGGCGAGCCGGTCCGGCCGGTCGAGCGGGAAGAGGTCCATGATCCCGGCTTCGACGTCGATGGCGACGTTGAAGCGCTTGAGGAAGGCCGTCCCGATGAGGCCCTCCCTCAGTCCTCGGAGCGTCCGGACGTCGGAGACCATGACCGGGACGTTCCGGAAGGCCACCCCGCCGAACTCGACCTTGTCCAGGACGGCGAAGCGGGTCGCGACGGAGGCCGTGCCGACGCCGACGGACGTCGCGCTCCCGGCCGGCGAGAGCCCCAGTTCTTCGGCTAACAGGGGGCTCAGCGTCATGAATTCGGCCAACGCCGAATCCAGGTGGAAGAGCCCCTCCGTTTTGCCGTTGAGCTTGAGGGAGATCATGCGGAAGCGGCGGGGCCCGGCATCGACCAGCGGGACCCTCAGGCGCTCGAAGCTCCCCTCCAGGTCGAAGAGCCGCTTTCCCTCGAGCCCGGCGAGTTGGCCGAGGTTGTTCTCGAGCCACGAGGGCGGGGGCAGGGACGCCAATCGGTAGCGTTCCTCGACGAGCACGCGGATCTCGGACAGGTCGGCGACCCGGCCCCGCGCCCAGGCGGACCGCCAGAGCTGGCGGCAGGCCTCCTCGAAGAACGCGACGGACGGCACGGCCTTGCGGAGGTGGGCGACGGCCCCGTCCTCGTCGTTGCGGATGCGGGCGAGACGGCCGAGGCCGAGATGCGCGTCGGGGGAGTCCGGCGAGCGCTCGATCACCCTTTCGAAGATGGCCTCGGCTTCCGCGATCCGGCCCGCTTTGAGGACAGCCAGGCCGCACATGGCCGCGGTTCGAGCGTCGAGGGCGGGATCGGCCAGGAGCTTGGCCGCGAGCTTGTCGGCGTCCTGGAACGAGGGCGCCCGGATGAGCGCCGCCAGCCCGGCGACGTCGTTCTGCGCCGACGGGGACGGTCCGGTCCGGGCCGGAACGGGCGCGGACGCGAACATCCAGAGGGACGAGAGGACGAGCGAGACGGCTTTTGTGACCTTCATTGTGTTCACCCCATCGAGCATACGCCCGGGGTGCTCTAGACGTTGGCCGGAAGCCGGAAGAGGAGGTGAGACGGGAGCGGGAGGAGCGGGCAGGGCCGCGCCGCGAGGCCGGCCCGGCCGGCCGGAAGGAACTCTTCCGGCGGGACGGGCTGGCCGCGGCGGGCGGCGTCAGCCGACGATCTGGACGGATACGGACGTCTCGGGCTGGGCGGCGGCCATGACGCGGTCGACGGACAGGGCGTCCGCCAGCAGGCCGAACCCGGCCAGGGACAGCAGGGCGGCGATCGTGACGATGGCGATCTTGGTCCGGAGCTTCATATCGTTCACCTCCTTCGGGTATTGTCTTGTCGGTACCGACATCCCTATAGACGGAGGCCAGCGGCGAAAAGTTGCAGTATCCTAGTAAAAAAGTAGGGAATGGGCCGGGGGTCCCGGAAAAGACCCTGGACCCGGGGCCCGGATCCTATTTCCAATCGGGCATGCGGCCCGGCGTGTAGGGCGCGCCGACGGCGTCGAGGCGCTTTTCGATGGCCTTGACGTCCTCGGCCAGGAGCCGCTTGATCTCCTCGTAGACCGGCCGGAACTCCTCCTCGGCTATGGCGTACCCGTCGCGCTGGGCCTTGGTCGGGGCCGAGGTCGAACCGGCCGTCTCGTAGACGACCGTGCCTATGCGCGAGGCGATGCCGGGGTAGGTGTCCTTGTCGAGGCGGGCCAGGGTCCGGTCGCCGCCGAGCTTGAGCTGCAGGTCCCCTGTCTTCTTCTCGAGCGCCTTGATCGCGTCGAGGATGTCCTGGTGCGGCGCCGTGACGCTCTTGAGCGCGGCCCGGTAGTGCCGGGCGAGCGTGTTCATCTCCCGCAGGACGTCCGAGGCGGCGGTGACCGAATTGTAGAGACGCCCGACCCGCCTTTGGAACGCGGCCAGCTCGGCCCGGTCCTTGGCCGGGAGGGACACCGCGGCCAGGGCCTTGACCTCGAACTTGACCGGCCCGGCCAGCTCCCGGACCTGGCCGCCGTGGCTCAGGGCCATCGAGACGGTGTAGGTCCCCGGCATGACCAGCGCGCCCGACGGGCCGGACGAGGCCGGCGAGGCCTGGGCCGGGTTCGTGGGGACGAGGCCCGGGTACTTGAGGTCCCAGGCCGCCCGGTTGAGGCCCTTGCGGGCCGGCTCGCGCAGGACGCGGACGGTCCGTCCGTCCTCGCCGGCGACGGTGAAGAGCAGGACCGCCGGCTCCTCCTCGCGCTCGGCCTTCAGCCGTTCGTAGGTCGGGTAGGGGACGGGCTTGCCGGCCTTGACCAGCGCGGCCTCCTCCTCTTTTCTCTGGTCGGCGAGCGGCTTCGGCGCGTCCTTGAGGTGGTAGGTGAAGACCGCGGCCACGGGCGGGTTGGGGGCGGAGAAATAGCTCTCGCCCTGGAAGCCCTTCTCGCGCGACCCCAGGCCGCCGAGGGGCATCTTCTCGATGAACTGCCAGGCGTCCCTGACCGGGAAGAGGTGGCCGTCCTTGGCCAGGGCCTCGGGCGTGACGCCGCGCAGCGGGGAGTAGTCGTCGAGGACGTAGAAACCCCGGCCGAAGGTGGCCAGGACGAGGTCGCTGTCGCGCTTCTGGATGTCGAGGTCGCGGACGGCGACCGTCGGCAGGCCCGAGCCGAGCTTCTTCCAATGCTTGCCGCCGTCGAGGGTCGCGAACAGGCCGAACTCGGTCCCGGCGAACAGGAGATCGGGCCGGACCGGGTCCTCGGCCAGGGCGTAGACGGAGCCGCGCGCCGGCAGGTCCGAGGCGATCGATGTCCATGTCCTGCCCAGGTCCGCGCTCTTGAGGACGTAGGGCTTGAAGTCGCCCCGCTTGTGGTTGTTGAAGGCGGCGTAGACGGTGGCCCGGTCGTGGCGGGAGGCGACGAGGTCGTTGACGTAGGTCAGGTCGGGCACGCCGGGGAACTTGTCGATCTTGCGCCAGGCGGCGCCGCCGTCCTCGGTCACCTGGACGAGGCCGTCGTCGGTGCCGGCGTAGAGCAGGCCCTCGGCGACGGGCGACTCGTCGAGGGCGACGATGTTGCCGTACTGCGAGGTCGAGGCGTTCTTGGCCACGGCGTCCATCGGCCAGACCCGGCCCATGACCTCGAGGAGGTTGCGGTCGAGCCGTCGCGTCAGGTCGTCGCTGACGACGGTCCAGGAGTCGCCGCGGTCGTCGCTGCGGAAGACCTTGTTGGCCGCGAAGTAGAGCCGGGTGTGCGAGTGCGGGCTGACGAAGAGCGGCGAGTCCCAGTTCCAGCGGTACTCGGCTTCGCCCTTGCGGGGCTTGGGCTGGATGGGCGTCGACTCGCCGCTCGCGCGGTCGAAGCGGGCCAGGTTGCCGTGCTGGGACTGGGCGTAGACGATGTTGGGGTCCTCGGGGTCGACGGCCGACTCGAAGCCGTCCCCGGTGTCGGTCGTGATCCAGTCGGCGTTGACGATGCCGTGGGCGCTCGTCGTCCGCGACGGGCCGCCCAGGCTGTAGTTGTCCTGGGTGCCGCCGAAGACGTTGTAGAAGGGCGCGTCGTTGTCGGCGACGACCTTGTAGAACTGGGTCACCGGCAGGTTGGGCATGTATTTCCAGGTCTTGCCGCGGTCGAACGATTCGTAGACGCCGCCGTCGTTGCCGTTGAGGTAGTAGTCGGTGTCGGCGGGGTCGATCCACAGGGCGTGGGAATCCCAGTGCTTGCTCTCGTCGCCGAGGGCCTGCCACGTGGCGCCGCCGTCGTCCGTGACCTGAAGGAAGACGTCCATGGAGTAGACGCGATCGGGGTCCTCGGGGTCGCAGACGAGCTCCTGGTAGTAATTGCCGCTCGAGGTGTAGGCGCTCCGCCGCTCCCAGCTGGCGCCGCCGTCCCGGCTGCGGTAGAAGCCGCCCCGGTCCTCCTGGGCCTCGACGATGGCGTAGAGGAGGTTCGGCGCGACGGGGGACAGGGCCAGGCCGATGCGGCCGAGGTCGCCGCCGGGCAGGCCGGCGACGATCTTGCGCCAGGTCTTGCCGGCGTCGGTCGACTTGTAGACGGCCGAGCCCGGGCCGCCGCTGATCTGGGTGAAGACGTGCCGGCGGCGCTGGTGGGCCGCGGCGTACAGGGTGTCGGGGTCGTTGGGGTCGAGGTGGACCTCGTTGAAGCCGGTGTTCTCGTCGACCGTCAGGACGGCCGCCCAGGTCTTGCCGCCGTCGGTCGTCTTGTAGACGCCGCGGTCGCCGCCCGGGCTCCAGAGCGGGCCGTAGGCCGCGACGTAGACGACGTCCGTGTCGCGGGGGTCGACGGCGATCGTGCCGATGTGCTCGGAGGCCTTGAGGCCGACGTTCGTCCAGGAGCCGCCGCCGTCCTCGGACTTGTAGACGCCGTCGCCGTAGCCGACGCTGCGCTGGTTGTTGTTCTCGCCCGTGCCGACCCAGACGACGTTGGGGT
>CAZFZU010000092.1:0-6214 GCA_964523615.1 uncultured Eubacteriales bacterium
TAGCCTGGGGACACGTACCAAAGGTACATGTCCCCAAGCCTGCGTACCGGGGGTAAATGTCCCCAGACCTGCGGGCGCGAAGACCAGGTCCCTTCTTTTTAGCCTGGGGACACGTACCAGAGGTACATGTCCCCAGGCCTCAAGTAAGCCGAACGGACAAGAGGGACAGTCCCGCCTGGGACTGTCCCTCTTTTTTTCTATTTTTCCCCGACTATCGGGTCGAGCCGGACGGTGACCTTGCCGGTCAGGACCTTGCCGCCGGCCGTCAGCTTGACGGTGTAGGCGCCGGGCTCGGCCTGCTGCCCGCCCATGCCGCCGCGCATCCCGCCCCCGTAGACACCCATCCCGGGCCGGACGATGGGCATGATGGCCCGCTGGATGTCGGAAACCTTGCGGAAGTTCGTGCCGAACTTCTCGAGGTCGGCCAGGGCCTTCTTGAGCTGCGCCTTCTGCTCTTCGGGGACGTCCGACCGCAGCATGGCCCCGTCGATCTGCCGCTTGACGTTGGCGGCCATGGTCTGGACGGTCCCCGCGGGCGGATCGAAGCGAAGGTCCCAGGCCAGGCGGTTGATGCCGGCCTTGGCGTCGTCGAGGATGTAGGTCGTCTTGGCCGTGCCCGTCGGGTCGGAGATCTCGAGCGTGGCCGGGGCCGCCGGTGCCGCTTTCAGGAAGTAGTGGACGAGGGCGCCGTCGGGGGGATTCTCGCCTTTGAAGAACAGATCGCCCCGGCCGTAGCCGCCGCGCTGGACGCGGAGCCAGCGGGTGCCGGGTTCGCCGACCTCGAAGAGGTGGGCGTCCTTGTCGACGACCGTGTCGGTGGCCTTGCGCAGGGCCGTGATGTCGTCGAGGATCCACAGGCCGCGGCCGTGGGTCGCGGCGATGAGGTCGTTGTCGCGGGGGTGGATGAGGAGGTCGTGGACGGCGACCGTGGGCAAGTTGAGCCCGAAGTCGGCCCAGTTCGCCCCGCCGTCGCGGCTGTAGTAGACGCCGAACTCGGTGCCGAGGAAGAGGAGGTTCTTGTTGCCGGCGTCCTCGCGGATGACGTAGACGGGCTCGCCGTCGGGGATGCCGGCGGAGGCGGCCGTCCAGGTCTTGCCGAAGTCGGTCGTCTTGAAGACGTAGACGCGGAAGTCGTCCGAGCGGTGGCCGTCGAAGGTCGCGTAGCAGGTGCCCTCGTCGAAGCGCGAGGCCTCGACGCGGCTGCACCAGGTGCCGGCGGGCACGCCCTTGATGGCCGGGCGGACGTTGGTCCAAGTGGCGCCGCCGTTGCGGGTGACCTGGACGTTGCCGTCGTCCGTGCCGACCCAGATGAGGCCGGGGACCTTGGGCGACTCCGAGACGGTGATGATCGTGCAGTGGGTCTCGGCCCCGGTGACGTCGGGGGTGATGCCGCCGGTCGGCTTGTCGGTCCCGCCGTACATCGACGGGAGCTTCTTCTTGTCGTTCGTGGTCAGGTCGGGGCTGACGATCATCCAGTGGTCGCCGCGGTCGAGGGACCGGAACAGGTGGTTGCCGCCGAAATAGATCGTCTGGGGATTGTGCGGGGAAAGGACGATCGGGCTCGACCAGTTGAAGCGGAACGGGCCGCGGTCCTGCTGGGACCGCCCGGCCGGGGGGCCGGCGGGCGCCGCGGCCTCGGGCTTGGCGGCGGGCTTGGCCGCGGGGGCCTTCTTGTCGGGCGGGGCCGGCGGGAAGAACTCCTTGTAGTTGAGGATGTTGGCCGTGGTCGGGCGGATGGACTTGCTCTCGCGGGTCTCGACGTTGACCCGCTGGACGGCGCCGCCCTGGCTCTCGACGTACACGGTGCGCCAGTCGAGGGGATCGTTCTGGGTGTGGAAGCCGTCGCCGCCGCCGATGTTGTACCAGAAGTCGGTCAGGAGCTGGCCCTCGCGGTGCATGGACGGCCCGCCCCAGCTGCCGTTGTCCTGGAGGCCGCCGTAGACGTAGTACGGGTCGCGCATGTCGGCGCTGACGGCGTAGAACTGGGCCGCGGTCAGGTTGTCGTAGAAGATCCAGGTCTTGCCGTGGTCGTGGCTGAGGGAGGCCCCGCCGTCCTGGCCGACGTAGAAGCGGTTCTTGTTGGACGGGTCGAGCCACATCGTGTGGAAGTCGGGGTGCAGGCCGCCGACCTGGGCCCAGGTCTTGCCGCCGTCGGCCGAGAAGCTCATGTTGGTGGCCAGCCAATAGACCCACTTGTCCTCGAGGGGATTGATGTAGATGTGGCTGTAGTAGAAGGGCCGGTTGTTCTGCCGGCTGACGTAGGCCCAGGTGGCCCCGCCGTCCTCGGAGCGGTAGACGCCCGTGCCGAGCTTGGTCATGTCGTCGTACTCGGGGTTGGGCTTCTGCTCGGCCCCGAGGCGCGCGGCGGGCTGGAAGCCGTGCTCGACGATGGCCATGAGGACCTTGGGGTTGGAGCGGGAGATGGCCAGGCCGATGCGGCCGATGTCGCCCGTGGGCAGGCCTCGGGCGAGCTTGGTCCAGGTGGCCCCGCCGTCGGTCGTCTTGAAGATACCGCCGTTCGGGCCGCCGGAGTCGAAGCGCCAGGGCTGGCGTACGCGCTGCCACATGGCGACGAACAGGGTGTTGGGATCGGTCGGATGCATGACCAGGTCGATGGCCCCGGTCTTGCCGTCGTTGGGCAGGCCGCCGGCCAGCTTGGCCCAGGTGGCGCCGCCGTCGGTCGTCTTGAACAGGCCGCGGTCGCCGGTGTAGCCCCAGGGGTGTCCGGAGGCGGCGACGTAGACCGTGTCGGGGTCGGTCGGGTGGGTCAAGACGCGGGCGATGGTCTGGGTCGTCTCGAGGCCCACGCGGACGAAGGACTTGCCGCCGTCGGTGGACTTGTAGACGCCGTCGCCCCAAGCCACGCTGTTGCGGACGCACTCCTCGCCCGTGCCGACCCAGATGATGTTGGGGTCCTTCTGGAAGAAGGCCACATCGCCGATGGAGGCCGAGCCGTAGCGGTCGAAGATGGGCTCCCAGGTCGTGCCGGCGTTCACCGACTTGAAGACGCCGCCGGAGGCCGTGCCGAGGAGGACCTGGGTGAAGTCGGCGTCGAGGGCCTCGAAGTCGGAGATGCGGCCGACCATGTTGGCCGGGCCGACGGAGCGCCATTTGAGGTGGCCGATGAGGTCGGGGCCGGCCGGGCCGGGGGTGGGAGCGGCGGCCTGCGGGATCGCCGGGGAGCCCGAGAACGCCAGGACCAGGACGAGGACGACGGACGCCTTGAGGGCCGTCGCCGGAGCGTGTTTCATACCGACCTCCTTGAGGGAAATGCCCGAAGGCCGGATTATAAGGCAATGAATGGGACCGTTTCTATTAAAAAAAATAGAAATGGCCCCATTTCGGTATAATGGTATCCATGAAACGCGCCCTCATCGTCCCCGTTGTTCTCGTCCTCGCGGCCTTCTCCTGCGGCAGCCGGCCCGGACCGGCGGCGGGGCAGGGGAGCCCCGAGTTCGACGCGGCCTCGGCATACGCCTTCGTCAAGGCCCAGGTCGACTTCGGCCCGCGCGTCCCCGGGACCCCGGCCCACGCCGCCTGCGCCGACTGGCTCGTCAAGACCCTGAAGCGGTGGACGCCGGACGTCGTCGTCCAGGCGTTCAAGGCCCGGGCCTACGACGGGCGGCCCCTCGACGGCAAGAACATCGTGGCCTCGTTCGAGCCGGGCAAGAAGGACCGCGTCCTGCTCTGCGCCCACTGGGACTCGCGGCCGTTCGCCGACCACGACCCCGACCCGGCCAACCACTTCCGGCCGGTCATGGGGGCCAACGACGGGGCCAGCGGCGTCGGCGTCCTGCTCGAGATCGCCCGGGTCCTCTCGGCCGATAAGCCAGCCGTGGGCGTCGACATCGTCCTGTTCGACCTCGAGGACTTCGGCGAGCACCGCAACTGGCGCGGCTCGAACCCCGACAGCTGGGGCCTGGGCTCCCAATACTGGGCCAAGACCCCCCACAAGCCCGGCTACAAGGCCCGCTTCGGCATCCTGCTCGACATGGTCGGAGGGGCCGATCCCGTCTTCCCGCGGGAGGGGACGTCCCTCTACTACGCCCCGGACGTGGTCAAGAAGATCTGGGCCGCCGCCAAGGCCCTCGGCTACGGCCGGTATTTCGTCGACCGGGAGTCGGGCACCCTCATCGACGACCACCTCTACGTCAATCAGTACGCCGGCATCCCCACGGCCGACATCATCGACTACGACGAGCGGCGGGCCAACGGTTTCCCCGACTCCTGGCACACCGCCGGCGACACCCTGGACAAGATCGACAAGGCCACTCTCGAGGCCGTCGGCCGAACCGTGCTGGCCGTCGTCCGCGGGGAGCGCTAGCCCCTAAGGGCGCCCGCCCGGCCGCGCAGGAGAGGGGGCCGTCCGGGGCGGGAAGAAATCCCCGCGTCGGCAGTCTAAACGGCTGAAGGATAAATCCAGCCTCAAGGAGTCACACCCATGAAGAAAGCCTCACTCGTCGTCCTGTCCCTCGCGGTCCTGATGACCGTCGCCGCCCTGGCCGCCGACGTCTCCGGCACCTGGGTCATGTCCCGGCCCGGCCGCGGGGGCGAGATGATGGAGAGCGACATCACCATCGTCCAGACCGGCAACGCCATCAAGGTCACCATGCCCGGGCGTCCCAACCAGGACGGCACCCCCGGCGAGCCGATCGTCGGCGACGGCACGGTCGAAGGCAACGCCATCCAGTGGAAGATCGTCCGCCAGACCCCCCGCGGCGAGATGACCATGGAATACAAGGGCACCGTCGACGGCGCGACCATGAAGGGCACCTTCGCCATGATGGACCGCGAGGTCGAGTGGACCGCTAAGAAGAAGTGACGGGGTCAGACCCCAGCTTCTCGAACGTTATCAACGGCTTAAGCTGATGGGGACAGGCCCCATCAGCTTAAGCCGTTCCCGATTTCGATGTTTTTAAGCCCGAAAACAGGGGAATGAGATGGACCGTAGGGAATTCCTCAAGAGCGCCGCTATCGCCTCGATCGCTCTGCCGCAGGACTTTCGCCGCGGCCGAGGCCGCAGGGAGTCCCGCGAGCCCCTCGATCCTTCCAAGATCCCCCCGTTCCGGGCCGCCGTCCTGCCCGCCGGCCGCCTGCCCGAACTCCAGCGCCAGTTCGCCGCCTTCCGTGAGGACGGCGGCCTGGCCGATCACAAGGTCTTCCTCCGCGAGGTCGTGGCGCTGAGCTTCGACCTGACCAAGGACTTCCCCTGGGCCCGCTCCGTCGTCGCTGTGGCCACGTTCGCCAAGACCATGACCGTGGATTTCCTCGTCGACGGCCAGGCCCGCCGCGTGACCGTCCCGCCCCAGTATTACCGGGACGGCCTGAACGCCGAGACCCTGCCCGACGTGGTCCGGGATAAGGTCCTGGCCAAGCCCGCCGCCCGCGTCGCCGACGTCACCGAGCGCGTGCCTCTCAAGCTCCTGGCCGCCCGGGCCGGCCTCGGCCGCTACGGCCGGAACAACATGCTGTTCGTCGAGGGCATGGGCAGCTGCGCCCTGCTCTGGGCTTTCGTCACCGACGTCCCGGCCGCCGAGGATCCCTGGAGCGAGCTCGACGTGCTCGACGCCTGCCGTCACTGTTCCCACTGCGACCGGGCCTGCCCGACGGAATGCATCCGGCGCGACGCCTTCCTGATCGACGCCGGCCGCTGCCTGACCCTATACAACGAGAACCCGGGCAAGTTCCCCAACTTCATCCTGCCGAGCATGCACCATGCCCTGATGGGCTGCCTGCGCTGTCAGACCCGCTGCCCCGAGAACGGCGGCCTGACCGAGATCACGGCCACCCTGGGGGAGGTCCCTGCCGTAGCCACGCGCGGCATCCTCGACGGCCGCGCCGACGAGGCCCTCCTGGCCACTCTCCGCGAGACTCTGGCCGGCTTCCCGGCCCTCGATAAGGCTGCGGACATTCCCATCCTGACCCGCAATCTCCGGGCCCTGCTCCGATGAACGGGGTCAGACCCCAGCTTCTTCATTTTTATCAATGGGATAAGTTGACGGAGCCCGTTCCCATCAGTTTATCCCGCTCTCGATTACGATGTTTTCAGGGCCGAAAACGCGATAAAGCAGGGGACTCGCTCGCCGCCGGTGCGGGTCCGACGGTTTGTTAGTCCGCCGCCGCGTGCTAGAATGACTGCGAAACCAACGAGGAGGGACCGACGATGACCGATCGCAAAGGCCTCAACCGCAGGGATTTCCTCAGGACCTCGGCT
>CAZFZU010000093.1:0-6107 GCA_964523615.1 uncultured Eubacteriales bacterium
AAATAGGGAAATAGGTATCATGTCCCCCATTTTAACGGCGAGAGGCCATCATGGCCCGCAGCTCGTCGAGGCAGATCCTGAGCTCGGGCTCGCCGAGATGGAGTGCCTCTCGGCGGCCGTAAACCGCCAGGGCCTCGGCCGCGCGGTCGGGCGTCAAGGGACAGGCCCCGCGCCGGAACGACCGGTCCCTGTTGACCTCCATGATCTCTCTCGTGAAGCGGTCGATGCGGAACGACGCGCCATCGAAGCTCATCACCGAGCCCGGCTCCTCAAGGTCGACCGCGCCGAAGAGATGGCAGATCTCGTGGAGCAGGACGAAGGGCATCCCACCCTTGGCCTCGAGGTATTTGAGCACGATGATGCCGTTGGGGTAATCGGCCAGCCCCGGACTTACGGGTCCGTCCGGCCCCTCGGGGACGAGGCCGACGAGGATGCCGCCGGCCATCTCACCCTCGAGCCGGGACGCCGCCTCCCTGAGGACCGGAAGATAGGGGCGGAGCGAAGGTGAGCCGGGTTGTCGTGGCACGGCGGGCGCCGATCCCTCGTCGAGATAGCCGAGGGCCCTGACCCGGAGTCGAACACCGAGGGTTTCACGGACGTTCTGGCTCACGTCCATGAAGATCCTGGTGATATCGACCTTCCACGCCGCGTTCCCGCTCATCGAAGGATGGGCGAGAACGGTGACGGGGATCGCGGGCTTGGCGCGCCGCTCTTTGCCCGCGGCGGTCGCATGGGCCGCGGTCAAGACGATCGCCATGGCGACCGCGGCGGCGATGCCCGCGGTTAGGCCTGCGGCCGACGCCCGGGTCCGCTCCCGGTGCCCTTCCATTGTTCCCCCCCTCACTCCATGAATGAGAAGGGCGGGGGAGCGCCGTCAAGCGAATGTCCGAACCTGGCCGAACTCTTCAGGCGGATGCCGCACCTTGGCTCATCCAGCCCGATATTGTCCGCTGAGGAATTTCCGAAATAAGCGGGCCAATAAAAAAAGGCGGAACGGCCGGAAGCCTGGCCGATCCGCCCAAGCCCGGGGCAGGAGAAAGCTCCCCCACCTGGCTCCCTGTTCCCCCGATATGTAGACCCCCTCGCGCCGGGATCTTCCCGGTCCGCCGCCCCTTTACTTTTGCCCTGGCCTGGCCTATCATCCCCCCATAGCCAAGGTGATGGAACTCGAAGACGTCCTCAAGGCGGGGCCCTTCCTCGACGAGGTGTCCCTCTCCGTCCGCAAGATCCTCAGCGCCAATTTCCCCGGGCTCACGGAAGAGGAGAAGGAAGAGATCGGCCAAGACGTCAAGCTCAAGCTCCTGAAAATGGCCGCGCGCGGGAAAAAGGTCGGTAATCTCCGGTCTTACATATGGAAAATGGTCTACTCGACGGCCCTCGACATCATCGCCGAACGCATCCCCGCCGTCCGCCTAGACGACGCCGTCGAGGCCGGCCAGACCCCGCTCGAGTCCTACGTCGACAGTCTGTCGCCCGAATACTTGTTCGAGGAGAAGGAATTGCTCGCCCTGACCGAGAGGACCATCGATTCCCTGCCGCGGCGCCGCCGGACCGCCGTCCTCCTCCATCTCCAGGGCCTCGGCCTCGAGGAGATCGCCCTCTATCTCGGTGAGAGCACGAACTCGGCCCGCCACCTTCTCTACCGCGGCCTCGACGAAGTCAAGACCAAGATCGGAACGCTCTCGGGAAAGGTCCGCCGCAAGCGCCGTCGCGCCCAGGCCTCCAAACCCCGCCTCGCGTGGAAGCGCACATGACCCGCCGGTGCCCCGACGACTGCGCGCTGATCCGCCTCGCGGTCGGGGAGACCTCCCCCCGCGAAACGGACCGCAGGCTCCGGCATCTGGCCGGCTGTTCGCGCTGCGCGGCCCGTTTCAACGTGCTCCGGCAGCTGAAGCGAGATCTCGGGCCCCGGGTCGACGCCTTCGTCTCGGAGCACGGGCCCGCGTTGGCCGCCGGCGCTCCCTGCGGCGCTCCGTCCGGCGTGCCCGCCCGCTCCGCCCGGTCCCTTCGTTCCCGCCCGCTCGCCTTCCTGGCCTCGCTCCGTTGGGCGCCCGTCCTCGCCCTCGTCGCCCTCGTCGTCGGGGTCGGGGCCTTTCTGACGATCTCGCGGGCGGCTCGCCATTCCGATCTCCGGAGCCCCTCGGGCAAGCTGACGCTCCTTTCGCCCGCCGGCGCCGTCCCCGTGCCGCCCGCCGTCCTCCGTTGGTCCCCTGTCCTTAAAGCCGAAGGCTACGTCGTCGAAGTCATCGACGACTCTCTCGACAGCATCCACAAGGATTCGGCCTTCTTCGTCAACGAGCTCGTCCTCCCGCCGGCGGTCCGCGACCGGCTCGTCAAGGGCCGGGTCTATTTGTGGACCGTCACGGCCCGAGACAAGGACTCGAACCTGCTGACCTCGGGCTCAGCGAGCTTCGTCGTCGAATAAGGCCCGGCCGTCGGCCCTCCCGATGAGAACGAAGGGGGCCCAGTAGAACGGGTTCGCGTATCCCGATCCCATTAGCGAGATCTTGGCCTCGGCCAGGGCCCGGCTCGGCGGGTCGCCCGCGGCCAGCCGCTCGTAGAAGCCGCTCATGAGCCGCGCCGTGGCCCGGTCGTCGACGTTCCAAAGGCTGACCACGACCTGTTCGGCCCCAGCCCGCAGGAAGGCCCCGCTCAATCCCTTGATCCCGGCGCCGAGGAAGAGCCTGCCGTTCCCCGTGCCGCAGCCCGACAGGACGACCAGCCGGGCGTCGAGCGGGAGGCCCGGGATCTCGAGGGCGGTCAGGAAGCCGTCCTCGGCCCCGTCCGGGTCCGGCGCCAGCAGGAGCGCCGAACGCCACCAATTCACGTCGTCGATGACCCCGTGCGCCGCGATGTGGATGACGCCGAAGCGCCGCAGGCCCGCCGACTTGAGCCAGCGCTCGCTCGCCGCGACGTCGAGGACCGAGGTGACGCGCCGGTCCGCGAATCTCCGTTGGACGCTCCGGATCTCCTCATCGACGTACTCGAGGCGATCGAAGGACCTCTTCAGCAGCCTCGACCGGTTGTCGCAGGCGATGGCGTCCGCGCTGCCGACGGCCAGGACCTCGGTTGTCCGTCCGGCCGCTCCGGCGGTCCGCGTCGCCGCGAAGGCCTCGGTCGCGGAGGCGGCGTATCGGATCTCGGCCGTCCGCCCCAGGTAGTCCGTCCCTCTCCCCTTCCCATCCGCCTCGCTGCCGCGGCCGCGGACGAGGGCTTCGAAGGGCAGGTAGTGAAGGACGCCGTCCGGCACGACGATCAGTCGCCCGCCGTCTGTTGTCAATTGGGCCGCGAACGGGCCGACGAGCATCTCGAAGAGCCGTCGACCTGCCGTCTCCCCCGCGAACTCCCGGCCGTCGGCGAGCTGGAGGAAGCGCAGGTAACGCTCGACCGCCGGGCCGATCCTCCCCGCGCCGGGGAGGACCGCCGCGTCGACGCGATCGCCCGTCACCAGAAAGGCGTAGGACGCGGCGTTTCCCAGGACGTAGGCCAGCATGACGTCGCCCGCCAGCCGCCCCCGCAACTCGTGGATGCCGATGGGGGAGGGGGCCGCGGGCGCCACCCTCTCCGCCCGGATCAGCTCTCCGTGATAGTCCTCCTCCGCGCTCTCGAGGAGCCCGATGAGCCGCTCTTTCTCACCGGCCGAAAGGTCCGGATCCTGCAGGGCCGTCTGCAGTCTGACGATCGCGCGCGCCGCTCCGGTCTTGGCCCGGACCTCCGAGCCCTTTTCCGGGACGATCCCGGCCGCCCGGAACCTCGAAGCCAGGAGATGGGACCGTTCCGCATAACGGAAGGCCTTCTCGCTCCAGCCTTCCCGCGAGGCCGTCCCGTGCCGCTCGAGGAGGAGGCGGATGATGGCCTCGAAGACCGGCAATTTCTCGTCCAAAAAATCGACGCGATAGATGCCCACGGCCAGGTCCGAGAGCCAGGACTCGAGGAACGCGGCCGCTTCCTCATAGCGCGCCAGGGCCCCTCCGTCGGTCGGCGCCGCGGTCCCCTCGGCGACCCGGGCGGCCCCCATCATGGCCCGCCAGACGAGCTCCTTGACTCCCGTTCTCTCGGCGATCGAACGCGCGGCGGCGAAGCCGCGGGCCGCGCCGGCCTTGGCGCCGCCCGCCTCCAGGATCAGCCCGCGGACGAGCGCCGCGACCGCCCTGACCGGCCCCGCCGTCCCGGAGCTCCCCGCGTCCGGCCCGGCAGGATAGAGTGAGGTCTCGAGGAAGTCCTCGATCTCCCGGAGCCGCCGGGCGTCCCTGAGGGCCGAGGCGTCGAGCGCGCGAACGCCCTCCCCGCGGTCGATGCGGCTCGTCGCCGGGGGAACGGGCCGGTGGCTCGCGCTCTCGTTGAAGGGCTGGCCGCAGTCGAGCACGAGCGCGTCCCTGACCTTGAAGGAGAGATGGTCATAGCCTTGGAAAGCCATGTCGCATCCGACGACCAGGCAGTCGGACACCTCCAGATGTCCCGCGTCGTTCGTTGAGAATCCGGTGGAGGTCGGTCGCCCGAACACGGCGACCCGGCGGACGGCCGCCGAACCGACGTTGGCTTCGGCGTCGTTGATGGCTACCGCCGCGAGGCAATCGAAGATCGCCAGGTCCGAAGCCTCCCAGCGGACGTCGGGGCTGCCCCGTTGCTCGACGGCCGCGTGGCCGTTCCGGAGCATGAAGCCCTCGATCCGGCAGGCCGCGCGGACGATGAAGATGGAGTCTCCGTAACTCGCAGAGCCATAGATCGTCGCTCCGTAGGGGGTCCTCGACCTGACCGTGACGGCCTTGGCGATGACGATGTTCTTCTCGAGGTAGACGCCGTCGTCGACGACGACCTCGTCGCCGTCCGCGGCGCGGCTCACGGCCGACTTGATGGTCGGGTGGTCGGCGGGCACCCGCAGGACCTCCGCCCGCAGGGCCGAGGGAGCGAGGGCCAGGAGGAAGAGGATCCGAAGAGGACGGTTAGCGCGGCGCATGATGAGTTTCCCGTTCACCTCGCCGCGGCCGCGCTCAAGGCCCGCTCGAAGACGCGCATGACGTTGCCGCCCCAGACGCTTTCGGCGGCGTGCTCATCGACGCCCCGGCGAAGGAGCTGGAAGGTGATGTCCATGGCCTCCGATGCCTCGGCGCAACCGGGAACGCCGCCCCCGCCCCCGAAATAGGAGCCGAGGCCCACGGATTCGTCCCCGGCCAGATCGACGAGGTGGAGGATGTGGGCGACGATGTCCTCCGCGCCGGCCCGCCGGCCGGCGCCAGCCGGAACGAGGCGGCGAGGCACGAAGGGGACCAGGACGACGCCGCCGGCCGCGGCGATGGCCTTGACGGTCCCGTCGGACAAGTTCCCCGGAACGTCGCACAGAGCCCGGGACGCCGAGCCCGAGCATAGAACAGGGGCCCGGCTCGCGGCCAGGACATCCGCGATCGACCGGAGCGAGCATCCGCCGACGTCGATGACCATCCCGAGACGATTGCACTCGGTCACGACGTTCCGGCCGAAGGCGCTCAAGCCGAGGTCGGCGGCCCTCGTTCCGTCGAGCGCCGAGACGCAGACGGCGTTGTCGGCTTCGCCGCAGAGCTTGAGGAACCGGACCCCCCGAGCGTGAAGGACGGCGAGAAAGGAAAGGTCGGTCCCGAGGGCGTCGCCGTAGGTGAGACCTAGGAACACGGTCCGCCGGCCTTGCTTCTCGAGCTTGTACGCGTCGGCGGGAGTGAGGCCCATTTCGGCGCGATCGCTACGCTTTTCGACCGAACGGATGATGGATGCGATCCGCTCGAGGACGGCGTCCAACGCGGGCCGGGATTCTTGGGGGGAGGGGAAGAGCGGGGGGGCCGTAACGAAGATGACCGCGGCGTCGAGACCGCCCTTTTCCATGGCCTTGAGATCGAACGGCGCCTTGCGGGCGGCTTCGACGTGGGCGTCCAAAGTCAGCATACGGAGGTGGACCTCACGGACCAGGTCCCGTGTCGCAGGCGAGACGCGGTCCGAGCCGCAGCGGATGAAGATCGACAGCGCCGATAAAAGGACCAATCCCCGTGCCCGCGAGAGGCTCATCCCGGACCAGTCTATAGCAATTCCCCCGGGATTGTCAGCAGAAATGCGGGGGGGCCGGAGCGGCCGGCCCCCCG
>CAZFZU010000094.1:0-5949 GCA_964523615.1 uncultured Eubacteriales bacterium
TCCGGCCAGCGGCCGGACGGGCTCAGGAAGACGAGGACGAAGGCGAAGGCCGTGTCCTCGCGCTCGGGGACATCGAAGACATAGGCATGGCTTCGGGCTCCCGCGACGGGCCGCGGCGGCCCTCCCGAAGCGAGGAAGCCCCAGCCTTTCTTCTCCGCGTTGGCCCGCTGGAGGTCGCAGTCGATCATCGTCGGTCCCAGGGGCCCTCTCAGGGTGACCCGGACCTCGAGCGGCCGGCCGGCGACCGCGTAGGAAGGCATCTCGACCGTCAGCCAGCCGGGACGGTGCTCGGTCCGGTCGAGGACGAGATAGGTCGCGGCGAAGACGAGGACGAGGGCGGCGGCCAGCCAGGCCGTCTTGGCCCGAGAGGCGTTCGGCGGGCTCACTCCGTGCTCCGGGCCGGGCCGGCCGGCTCAGGCCCCCGGATCGAGGACGAAGACGCGGCGGCCGCGGACCTCGAGGCGCCCCTCGAAGTAGAGCTTGACGGCCTCGGGGTAGATGCGGTGCTCCTCGACCAGGATGCGGGCGGCCAACGCGTCCTCGGTGTCGTCCTGGAGGACGGGCACGGCGGCCTGCAGGATGATCGGGCCCATGTCGACCTCGGCGGCGACGAAGTGGACCGTGCAGCCGGAGAAGCGGACGCCCCAGTCGATGGCCTTCTGCTGGACGTGGAGCCCGGGGAAGGCCGGCAGGAGGGCCGGGTGGATGTTGACGATGCGGTATTGGTAGCCGTCGCAGAAGCCGGCCGTCAGGACCTTCATGTAGCCGGCCAGGCAGACGAGGTCGATGCCCCGCTTGTCGATCTCGGCCGCGACGGCCCGGTCGTAGTCCTCGCGCGAGGCGAACGACTTGGCATCGAGGGAAACCGCGTCGAGCCCGCCCTCCCGGGCCTTGAGCAGCCCGGGGGCGTCGGCCTTGTTGCTCAGGACGAGGCCGATCCCGGCGTCGATGCGCCCGGCCCGGACGGCGTCCCAGATGGCCGCGAAGTTCGAGCCGCGGCCTGACAGCAGGACGGCGATCCGGCCCTTCTTTTTCGGGCTGCGGAAGACGACCTCGTCCATGGGGCCTCCTAGGTCCGGACCTTGAAATAGGCGGGCAGGGCGTCCTTCCAGGCCCGGTAGGCGGTCTCGACCGGGACCCGCAGGACCTCCCGCCCGTCGCGGGCGACGGCGAGATCGGCGCCGCCGACCCGGCCGACGGCCTTGGCCGGCACGCCGCGGAACGCGGCCAGAGCCAGGAGCCGGGCGGCGTCCTTCTTGCGGCAGCTCAGCAGGACCCGCGACTGGGACTCGCCGAAGAGCAGGGCGTCGGCCCGCATCGGGCCGTCGAGGGCGACTTCGCAGCCGAGCCGCCGCGGGCCGTGGAACGCGCACTCGGCCAGGGCCACGGCCAGCCCGCCTTCCGAGAGGTCGTGGGCCGAGCGGACCAGCCCGGCCTCGATGGCCTCGATCACGAATTCCTGATGGCGCTTCTCCTTCTCCAGGTCCATGGCGGGCGGCGCGCCCGCCTCGAGCCCGTGGACGGCCCGCAGATACTCCGTCCCGCCGAGCTCGGCGAAACTCTCGCCGACGAGGACGACGGCGTCGCCGGCGGCCTTGAAGCCGGGCGTCACGGCCATCCCGATGTCCTCCATCAGGCCGACGATGCCCAGCACGGGCGTCGGGTGGATGGACAGGCCCTCGGTGTCGTTGTAGAAGCTGACGTTGCCCCCGGTCACGGGGATGCCGAAGGTCCGGCAGGCCTCGGAGATGCCGGTGACGGCCTGCTCGAACTGGCCCATGACCTCGGGCTTCTCGGGATTGCCGAAGTTCAGGCAATTGGTGACGCCGATCGGCCGGGCCCCGACGCAGGCCAGGTTGCGGCAGGCTTCGGCCACGGCGGCGCGGGCCCCGGTCCTCGGGTCGAGGCGGGTGTAGAGGCCGTTGCCGTCGAGGGTCATGGCCAGGGCCCGCTTGGTGCCCTTGATGCGCAGCAGGGCCGCGTCCGCGCCCGGCAGGAGGGCCGTGTTGACCTGGACCATGTGGTCGTACTGGCGGAAGACCCATTCCTTGTCGGCGACGGTCGGGGAGGCCAGGACGCGGAGGAAGGCCTCGCCCAGGTCGGCCGGCAGGGGCAGGTCCTCGAGGGGCGGCGCCGGCGGGGGAGGGGCCGGCGCGGCGATGGGGCGGTCGTAGGCGGGGCAGAGGTTGACGACGGCGTCGACGGGGATGTCGACGACGACCCGGCCCTTGAACGACATGCGGGCCCGGCCGCCCTCGACGACCTCGCCGATGACGGGCGCGTCGAGGTCCCACTTGGCGAAGACGGCCTGGACCTCGGCCACCCGGCCGGGCTCGGCCACGAGGAGCATGCGCTCCTGGGACTCGGAGAGCAGGATCTCGTAGGGCGTCATGCCGCTCTCGCGCTGCGGCACCTTGTCGAGGTCGACGACGACGCCCATGCCGCCCTTGGCCGCCATCTCGGTCGTCGAGCAGGTCAGCCCGGCCGCGCCCATGTCCTGGATGCCGACGATGAGGCCGCGGTCCATGACCTCGAGGCAGGCCTCGAGCAGGAGCTTCTCCTTGAAAGGATCGCCGACCTGGACGTTGGGGCGCTTGTGCTCGGTGTCCTTGCCGAACTCGGCCGAGGCCATGGTCGCGCCGTGGATGCCGTCGCGGCCGGTCTTGGCCCCGACGTAGAGGACCTTGTTGCCGGCGCCCTCGGCCTTGGCGTAGAAGACCTTGTCCTTGTCGGCCAGGCCGAGGCAGAAGACGTTGACCAGGGGGTTGAGATTGTAGCAGGGATCGAAATAGACCTCGCCGCCGACGGTCGGGACGCCGAAGGCGTTGCCGTAGCCGGAGATGCCGGAGACGACGCCCTCCATGACCGAGCGGTTCTTGGGATCGTCGGGCGGGCCGAAGCGCAGGGAGTCCATGACCGCGACGGGCCGGGCGCCCATGGTGAAGATGTCGCGGAGGATGCCGCCGACGCCCGTGGCCGCGCCCTGGTAGGGCTCGATGTAGGAGGGGTGGTTGTGGGACTCGATCTTGAAGACGACGACCTGGCCGCCGCCGATGTCGAGGACGCCGGCGTTCTCGCCGGGGCCCTGGACGACCCGCGGGCCCTCGGTCGGGAGCCGCTTGAGGTGGACGCGCGAGCTCTTGTAGCCGCAGTGCTCGGACCACATGACCGAGAAGATGCCCAGCTCGGTCAGATTGGGCTCCTTGCCGATGAGCTCGACGATGAGCCGGTACTCGTCCTCGGTGAGGTTGTGGCGTTCGAGGAGGGACTTATCGATCATGGCGGGCCTTCCTGCGGGGCGCGGCCGCCCGGCGCGCCGGCCGGGCGCGCTCCAGGCTGGCGATGAGGGACTCGAAGACCGTCCGGCCGTCCAGGCTGCCGAGGATCCGTTCCGAGGCCCGCTCCGGGTGGGGCATCAGGCCGAGGACGTTGCCGGCCTCGTTGCGGACGCCGGCGATGGCGTTGAGGGAGCCGTTGACGTTGGCCGCGTCGGTCACGCGGCCGTCGGCGTCGCAATAGCGGAAGACGACCTGCCGGCGCCGCTCGATCTCGCGCAGGACGCGCGGCGGGGCGTAGTAGTTGCCGTCGAAGTGGGCGATGGGGATGCGCAGGACCTGGCCCTTGCGGCCGGCCCGGGTGAAGTCGGTCTTGTCGTTCTCGATCCGGACGTGGACGTGCTGGCAGAGGAACTTGAGGTCCTTGTTGCGGAGCATGGCCCCCGGCAGGAGGCCGAGCTCGAGCAGGATCTGGAAGCCGTTGCAGATGCCGAGGACGCGGCCGCCGCGGCGGGCGAAGGCCTTGACCTCCTGCATGAGCGGCGAGAAGCGGGCGATGGCCCCCGAGCGGAGGTAGTCGCCGTAGGAGAAGCCGCCCGGCAGGACGACGCAGTCGACGCCCTGCAGGTCGTGGTCCTTGTGCCAGAGCCAGACGGTCGGCCGCTTCATGACCTGGCTGAGGACGTGGAAGGTGTCGTGGTCGCAGTTGGAGCCGGGGAATTGGACGACGCCGAATTTCATGGCCGTGCCCCTCAGCGGCCCTTGAGGATTTCCCAGTCGAACTTCTCGATGATGGGATTGGCCAGGACGCGCCGGGCGATCTCGGGCACCAGGGCCTCGGCCTCCTTGCGGGTCGTGCCCTCGAGGTCGAGCTCGAAGACCTTGCCCTGCCGGACCTCGGCGACCGCGCCGTAGCCCATGGTGTGGAGCGCGTTCTTGACGGTCTGGCCCTGGGGGTCGAGGACGCTGTCCTTGAACGAAACGAGGATCCTAACTCTCATGGCTGAAAACCCTTTCGAAGATGTAGTCGATCTTGGCCAGGTACGGGTCGAGCGAGAAGCAGGCTTCGAGCTCCCGCGGCCCGAGGACGGCGGCGACGGCCGGGTCGGCCCCGACGAGGGACTTGAAGTCGAGCCCCTCTTGCCAGGCCTTGAGGCTGCTGCGCTGGACGGCCTGGTAGGCGTCCTCGCGGGTCATGCCCTTGCGGGTCAGGGCCAGCAGGACGCTCTGCGAGAAGATGAGGCCGCGCGTCGCGCCGATGTTGGCCTTCATGCGGTCGGGGTGGACGACCCAGTTGGCGACGATGTCGGCCGCGTCGGCCAGCAGGAAGTCGGTCAGGATGAACGAGTCCGGGAAGACGACCCGCTCGGCCGAGGAGTGGGAGATGTCGCGCTCGTGCCAGAGGGCGATGTTCTCCAGTCCGACCTGGGCGTTGGCCCGGACCAGGCGGGCCAGTCCCGAAACGCGCTCGCAGCGGACGGGGTTCTTCTTGTGGGGCATGGACGAGGAGCCCTTCTGGCCCTTGGTGAAGGGCTCTTCGAGCTCCCCGACCTCGGTCCGCTGGAGGTGGCGGACCTCGAGGGCGAACTTCTCGACGGACGAGGCCAGCAGGGCCAGGGCCGAGAGGACCTCGGCGTGGCGGTCGCGCTGGAGGACCTGCGTCGAGACCTTGGCCGGGCGGAGCTTGAGCCGCCGCAGGGCCATGACCTCGACCCGGGGGTCGAGGTGGATGTAGGTCCCGACCGAGCCCGAGATGCGGCCGACGGAGATGGTCTTCAGGGCGCTCTCGAGCCGGGTCACGTGCCGGCCCACCTCTTCGTACCAGACCAGGAGCTTGAAGCCGAAGGTCACCGGCTCGGCGTGGATGCCGTGGGTGCGGCCGATGCAGACGGTCCGCCGGTGCTTGAGGGCCTGGCGCTTGATGAGGCGACGGAAGGCCCGCAGGTCGACGAGGACCTTCTCCAGCGACTCCTTGATGAGCAGCGACAGGGCCGTGTCGACGACGTCGTAGGAGGTCAGGCCGAGGTGGACGAAGCGGGACTCGGGCCCGATCCTCTCGGCGACCGAGGTCAGGAAGGCGATGATGTCGTGCTTGACGACCTTCTCGATGGCGTCGATGCGCTCGACGGAGAAGCCGGCCTTGTCGCGGATCGTCTTGAGGGCCGGCTTGGGGATCTGCCCCAGGCGCGACCAGGCCTCGCAGACGGCCAGCTCGACGTCGAGCCATCTGCGGTAGCGGTTCTCGTCGGTCCAGACGGCGCCCATCTCGGGGCGGGTATAGCGGTCGATCATGGGGCTCAGCCTTTCTTGGAGTAAGGGCGATGATAACAGCAGGGGAGAGGGGTTGTCAACGAATCGCCCGGCCGCTCAAAGGTTCTGTTATAATCCGCGTCTAAACGGGTGAGGACGAGATGGATGAGCGCTCGGAAGCCGAGCTCGTGGCCGAGGCCGCGCGCGGCGGCCGCGAGGCCTTCGCCGAGCTCGTCCGCCGCCACGAGCGGCGGGTCCACGCCGTCGTCCTGCGCCTCGCCGGCGACGCCGCCGACGCCGACGACCTGGCCCAGGAGGTCTTCATGACGGCCTGGCGGTCGATCGGGGGCTTCCGCGGCGGCTCCGGGTTCTACACCTGGCTCTACCGCATCGCGGTCAACGCCTCGCTGACGTTCCTGAAAAG
>CAZFZU010000095.1:0-5720 GCA_964523615.1 uncultured Eubacteriales bacterium
GGGGGAGGGCCCTTTACGCGCGGGGGGGAAATCGCTATAATACCGCTTTCCTGAGTGCGGAAGTGGCGGAACTGGCAGACGCGCAAGCCTCAGGAGTTTGTGGCCGCAAGGTCTTGGGGGTTCGAGTCCCCCCTTCCGCACCAGCCTTCTTTCCCGCCCCTTGTCAAATCCTCACCCGAGGACTACCCTAGAGGCGAAAGGACCCCCACCCGATGAGAACCCCCTCCCCGGTCAAGCCCGCCTTCCCCGTCATGGCCGTCCTGGCCGCGCTGGCCCCGGTCCTGGCGGCCGCCGCCGTCCTCCTGGCCGCGCCCGCCTGCGGCTCCTACAAGCTCGAGCGCCGGCTCGGCCCGGCCCACGCCGACTTCCTGGCCAAGGTCGGCTACATCATCACCCGCGAGGAGCGCAAGATCTTCCTCGAGCTCCCGGCGGAAGGCCGGGACGACTTCATCGAGGAGTTCTGGAAGCGGCGCGACCCCGACCCGGACACGGCCCTCAACGAGTATCGGCTCGAGTACGAGCAGCGGGTCGAGCGGGCCGGTCAGCTCTTCCACGGCGAGGGCCGGTCCGGCTGGCAGACCGACCGCGGCCGCATCTTCATCCTGTTCGGGCCGCCCTCGGAGCGCCAGACCTATCCCATGGACGCCGGCGGCTTCTGCCGCGAAGTCTGGTACTACGGCAGCTTCCCCGTCGTCTTCATCGACGATCACTGCTCGGGCAACTTCGTCATGCGGGCCATCAACCTGGAGCACCTCCAGGAGCTCAACATCGCGCAGGGGCATTTCCAGAAAACCTTCGACCAGTCCAAGCGGCTCTTCGATTACCAGGTCAGCATGCAGAAGACCCGGCTCGAGGACGACCGGTTCGAGGGCAAGGTCTTCGTCGATATCCCCTACAACACGATCTGGTTCGATTTCAAGGACGGCCGGCTGGAGACGCGCTTCGACGTCCGGGTGGAGATCTCGGACGAGTCGGGGGCCCCCGTCTGGGACGCCGAGGGGACGTTCCCGCTGTCCCTGGCCGAGAGCGAGCTCACGGACAACCGCAAGGGCCGCTTCCGCATGGAGTTCCCCATCCTCATCGACAAGGACGTCGCCGCCCTGAAGGCCAAGAAACTGCGGATGGACGTCGCCGTCAAGAGCGCGGGAGAGTCGGAGGCCCTGAAGAAGGCCGTCGAGTTCCGGCTAAAATCTTAGGTCGAGGTTGAGCCGGACGACCCGCGTTCCCCACAGGGGCCGGTAGGCGTTGTAGGTCTCGCTGAGGACCCGCGTCCCGGCCGCCGCTCCCTCGCCGTCGGGGGCCCAGGTCCCGCCGTCGTTGAGGTCGAGCAGACGATACTTGTCGCCGAGCAGGTTGAAGACGTCGACCGAGACGCCGAACGGCACCCGGCCGCCCTTGGCGAACTCCTTCTCCAGCCGCAGGTCGAGGTTCTTCCAGCCGTCGTGGCGGCGCGCGCCGGGGCTCTCCAGATAGACGGTGACCGGCGACGCGACGGCGCCGTGCGCGGCCGCCCAATCCGAAGGCGGCAGGACGGTCACGGCGCGGCCCCAGGGAGCGCCGCTCTGCGCCTTGAGGAGGACGCTGGCGAAATAGCCCTTGCCGAAGTGCAGGGTGGCGCCCAGGCGGGCGACGAGCGGCCGGTCCTGCGGCAGGATGTCGTCCGCCGCGATGTTGGTGAAGGCGTTCGGCGTCAGCAGGACGGGGGCGTTGCCGGCGCTCCAGCGCGAGGCCATGGTCGTCGTCCCGGTGGCCCGGTTCCAGGCCAGGGACCCGAACAGCTGCCAGCCGTGGGAATATCTCTTGTGGAAGGCCAGCTCGAAGCTCCGGTACCGGGCCGTGAGCTCGGGCACGTTCTCGATGCGCTCGAAGAAGTCGGGGGCCGTGGCCGAGCGCAGGTAGACGGTCAGCGGCGTGTCGGCGTAGCCGTCCGACCCCGGCACGACGGTCTCGAAGGGGACCCACCAGCCGTCCGGGGCCTCGTCGAGCCGCCACCAGCGCGCCCCGGTCGAGGGGTCGTAGACGACGTGCCCGATGTTGTTCGTGGCGCGCCGCTCGATGTAGCGGGCCGAGAGGGTGAAGCCGCGGGCCAGCTCCTGCTCCAGCCCGGCCGTCCACTCCTCGACGACGGGGGCCGAAAGGTCGGGGTCGACGGCCTGGCGGAAGAACTCGCTCTTGTAGACGCGGAAGTCGTAGGAAACGAGCGAGTAGCTGTCGGTCGCGTCGACCTTGCCGTCGCCGTCCTCGTCGTACCAGACGAAGTCGTGGGAGGTCCGGGGGTCGATGGGCGACAGGTCCTGGGAGTAGCCGAGCCCCAGGTATTCCGGGACGCGGGCCCAGGAGCCCTTGAGGACCGTCCGGCCGTTGCCGAACAGGTCGACGGCCAGGCCGGCCCGGGGCGACAGGGTGTTCCAGACGATGGCCTTCTCCCAGGCGCCGAAGCTGATCGTGCTGTAGATGTTGTAGCCCATGAGCGGGTCGATGAGGCTGCTGCCGACCGAGACGCTGACGGAGTTGCCGCTCGTGCCCTTGGAGACGGACGCGAAACGGGCGTCGGAGCGGTCGAAACGGAGCCCGCCCGAGAGCGAGATCCGGGGACCGAGCTTGACCGTGTCCTGGACGTAGGCCCCGATGCGCTTGAGCTCGCTCTTGAGGGTCATCGCGCCCTCGGAGGCCGGGGCGATGTAGAACCCGACCAGGCCCCAGCCGACCTCGTCCCCGGAGACGGGGGAGACGGCCGTGCCGTAGGTGTAGGGGCTGCCGGCGGCGTAATTGTAGATGAGGTTGTCGGCTTTCCAGGTCTCCGAGGTCGTCGAGGTCGTCTCGTAGTCGCCGCCGACGACGATCTCGTGGAACAGGCCCAGGAGGCCGTCGGCGTACCGGGTCAGGGAGACGCCGGCCCTCATGCGGCTGGCGGTCTCGCGGTCGTTGACCGAGCCGCTGCCCCAGCGGCGGCCGCTGATGACGTCGAAGTATTCGGGCTTGGCCGTCCCCAGGTCGCTGAGGAGGAGGGGTTGTTTGTAGCGGGCGTAGCCGAGGGACAGATCGACGCGGGTGGCTTGGTTGACGGAATAGCTGCCGCCGAAGCGGAGGCGCAGGAGGCGCTCGCCGTCCAGGGCCCGGGTGGCCGATTCCGGGCGCAGGGGGTCGATGTCGGCCGCGGCGGCGGGTTGGTCGACCTTGGAGAAGCCGAGCTCCAGGACGCCCCGGAACATGTCCATGACGTTCATCTGCAGTTTGAACAGGCCGGAGAGGTCCCGGTCGGCGTAGTCGTAGACGAAGTTCCGTCCGCCCGTGGGGTCGGTCCAGTAGCGGAAAGGGGCCCGGAAGCCCCGGGTCCGGTAGCGGACGTTGGCGAACAGCCAGGCCATGTCCTCGAGGACGGGCGCGCCGTAGGTCAGGGACAGGTCGTGCTCGCGTTTGAGGGACAGGGGCTCGGCTCCGTCCATCTCGGCCAGCTCGGCCTCCTTCCAGAGGGTGTCCGAAAGGCCCTTGCCCGAGACCCCGTAGGAGAGGGCGCCCAAGGTCGCCCCCGCCCCGGGCGGGTAAAGGACGTTGACGTAGGCGCCCTGGGCCGGCCCGGCCTCGACGGAGTGGCCGGCCGTCTCGACGACGACCTCGTCGACGATGGCGACGTTGATGGGGGCGAAAGCCCGGGCGTCGACGGGATGGCTGACGATGACGCCGTCCTCGACCAGGACGTTGGCCGTGACCGGCGCGCCCTGGATGGAGGCCCGCAGGCCGGGGGTCTCGTTCTCGAAGACCAGCCCGGGGACCAGCCCCAGCAGCGAGGTGAAGTCGCGGGCCAGGGGCAGGCGGGTGATGAGGTCCCTGTCGATGACGACGGCGGTCCGGGCGGAGTCCCGGTCGAGCGGCGATCCGGGGCGGCCCGTAGCCGGCTCTTCCTCGATCTCGGTCGGCTGCATCCGGAAATCGAGGGTGACGGTCACCCCGGCCGACAGGGTCACGCCGTCCACGGTCAGGGTCTTGAAACCCGGCATCTCGGCCACGACCTTGTAGCTTCCGGGGACCAATCCCGACATGGCGTAGCGGCCGGACTTGGCGGTGATGAAGTTGGCCACGCCGATGGCGGCCGGCGAGGTCACGTAGAGATAGGCCCCCGAGAGGGGGGCGCCCTTATCGTCGAGGACGCGGCCCCGGAGAGAGCCCTCGGGGCCGGCGGCGGCGGGCGTGCAGAGCGCGAGGAGGACCGCGACGGCGGCCAGCGCGGCGGGGATCGTCCTGGTCACAAGGGCCTCCTTCGTGCCTGTCGGTACCGTACTTTTATAGTGTGTTCGACCCGTCTTGTCAAAGTCCTAAACTCCCGCCCTTCCCATATCGTTCCCGGCCGCGGGGCGTCCGAACGTCCCGTCAGGCCCGGCGCCGGTCGGCCAGCCTGGCCCAAGCCGCGGCGCCGACCAGGCCGGCGTCGTTGCCCAGAGCGGCCTTCTCGATCCGGCAGCCGGCGAAGGACAGGGGATTCGAGCGCCGGCGGGCCTCCTCGACGACCGGGTCGAGCAGGACGCGTCCGGCCGAGACGACGCCTCCTCCGAGCAGGATGAGCTCGGGATCGAGCAGGTTGATGACGGTGCCCAGGCCGATACCGAGCCAGTAGGCCAGCCGGCGGAAGCTCTCCATGGCGGCCGCGTCGCCGTCCTTGGCCAGAAGGTAGACCTGCTTGGATTCCGTGACGTCCGTCCGTCCCGTCAGGGCCCGGAAATCGCGGACGAGCCGGGGGGCCGAGGCTTCGGTCTCCAGGCAGCCGCGGCCGCCGCAGGCGCAGGCCGCACCCTCGGGATTGACGGGGATATGGCCGATCTCGCCGGCGTAACCGCCCTCGCCCTGCCACAGCTTTCCGTCGAGGATGAGGCCCGAGCCGATGCCCGTGCCGATCGTCAGGAGGACGAGGCTGCGGACGCCCTGCCCCGCGCCGTGCTTGAACTCGCCGAAAGCCGCCATGTTGGCGTCGTTGCCGGCCCGGATGGGCACGTCGATGAACCGCCTCAAGGCGGGGATGAGCGGGTAGCCGTCGAGGCTGGGGCAATTGGGCGACTGGAGCACCTTCCGCTCCCGGAGACTGTAGAATCCGGCGATGCCGAAGCCGCAGGAGCGGATCGGCCCCGGGGCGCTTTTCTTGAGCCGGGTCCAGGCCTGCTCGAGGGCGCCAAGGATACCCTCGATCGTCTCCGGGCTGTGGACCTTGCTCTTGTAAGCCAGGCGGCCGTCGCGGTCGACGAGGCCGTACTTGATGTCGGTGCCGCCGATGTCGAAGCCGGCGTCGAAGGACGATGTCATGGGTTGCGCTCGGTGACCCGCCCGGCCGCGGCCGCCGCCGGGAAGGCGGGGCGGGAGGGTCAGTTCTTGGGGGGCTCGGGGTTCTTCGGGCCTTCCGAGTCGTCCTTGGTGTTCATGGACTTCTTGAAGTTCTTGATGCCCTCGCCGATGGACTTGCCGAGGTCCGGCAGCTTGCGGGCCCCGAAGATGATGATCACGATGAGGAGGATTATCAGCAATTCTTGGGCGCCGAGCGATCCAAACATGTGATTCTCCTTAGGTTTACGGTCGATGCCGCTCGTTTTCTCCCCTAGAGGATACGCCCCCACCCCCTAAAAGTCAATCCGACAGGGGACACGTACCCGGGGTACGTGTCCCCTTATCTTTTAAGCGAAAATCTGCCATAATTAGGGATTCCATGAACAACATCAGGAACTTCTCCATCATCG
>CAZFZU010000096.1:0-3419 GCA_964523615.1 uncultured Eubacteriales bacterium
CCGGCTTCGCCCATATTGGGAGAGGCTGGCCGGAAGATCCTAGCCTAGCTCCCGGTTGGTAATTCGGGGTCAGACCCCAGCATATTCCTTATTTTCAGTTAGATAACCCCATTTTGAGGTATTTCCCTATCTGATGGCGGCCTGATTTTTAATATTTTCGAGGGCAAAAACAAAGAAATTCCACCCTTGAAATTGGGCCCGGGCGAAGGTATCCTCAGCCAAGGCACCCGCCCAGGGCAAGAATTCGTCAACAGCAGCGGGAAGCGCCATTCCCGGAAGGAGTAGGCCATGGATCTGAAAATCCGTATTCGAAGCCGTGCCCTGCCTGTGATACTCGCGTTCGCCCTCACAATGGTCCTTTCGTCCTCTTGCTCCAAGAACGCCCCTGAGCCGCCCACGACGCCTCCTGAGCTGGCCAAGGCCTCGCGCGTCGATACGAACGGCTGGATCCAAGTCCACCTCGAGGGCGCGCCGCGGGAGATCGGCTTCCAGCACGGCTGGCTGCTCGCGGCCGAGATCGACGACCTGCTGAAGGCCCTCGACGTCTTCCTGACGGGATCGACCAAGCGCGACTGGGACTTCTTCCGGGCCTCGGCCGAACGGATGTTCTGGCCCAAGCTCGAGGCCGAGTCCCGCGAGGAGATCGAGGGCATCGCGGCGGGCCTCAAGGCCCGGCTGCCGCGCTCGGGCTGGGACCGCGTGGACATCACGGCCCTCAACGGCTGGATCGAGCTGGCCTGGTATTACGTGCCCTATCTCGACGAGCTGGCCAAGAAGGGCGCCGGCGACAACAAGGCCCCGGGCTACTGCAGCGCCTTCATCGCCACGGGGAGCTGGACGGAGGGCGGCCAGATCGTCGTCGGCCACAACAACTGGGTCGACTACATCATCGGCTCACGTTGGAACGTCGTGGCCGACATCGTGCCGGCGGCCGGGCACCGCGTCCTGATGGACTGCCTGCCGGGGGCCATCCACAGCGGCGACGACTTCGTCGTCAACGGGGCCGGTCTCGTCTACACCGAGACGACCATGGGCACGTTCAAGGGCTTCCGCGAGGAGGGCACGCCCGAGTTCGCGCGGGCGCGCAAAGCCGCCCAGTACGCGGCATCCATCGACGATTTCGTCCGCATCATGGGCGAGGACAACAACGGCGCCTACGCCAACGACTGGCTCGTCGGCGACACCAAGACCGGGGAGATCGCCAAGTTCGAGCTGGGGCTCAAGAACCAGCGGCTGTGGCGGACGACGGACGGCTATTTCGTGGGCTCTAACTTCCCCGGCGACGAGAAGGTCATCGCCGAGGAGACGACCTTCGATACGGCGAACACGGGGCAATCCGTGCTCGTGAGGAAGGCGCGCTGGGAACAGCTCATGGCCGAGTACAAGGGCTACATCGACGTCGAGGACGGCAAGCTCTTCGAGGCCGACCACGTCGACCTGGCCACGGGGAAGGAAGGCTTCAACAGCAACGTGCTCTGCGGGCACGTCGACGCGGACCCCAAGGGGACGCCCGAATTCAGCTGGGCGCCGTTCTCGCCGGCCGGTTCGGTCCAGGGCAAGGTGACCTCGAGCGCGCTGGCCAAGGACATGAAGATGTGGGCGCACATGGGGCATCCGTGCGGGCGGGATTTCGTGGCCAAGGAGTTCCTGGCCGCGCACCCCGAGTTCGCCTGGCAGAAGCCCTACTTGAAGGACCTCAAGGCCCAGCCCTGGACCCTGTTCGAAGCCAAGAGATGACCTGGACGGAGTTCCTGTCTCAGATCTACTGGCGGCCGCGGATCGGCGACGCCAGCTTCATGGGCTGGCTCACGGTGGCCGCCTACGGTCTGACGGCGGTGCTGTGCCTCGTGGCCGCGCTCAAACAGGGCGCCGCAGCGGACGGCGGCCCGAAGGGAGCGGGCGGGGCCGGCGCTTCCGGCGACGAGAGCGGAGGGGCGAGGTCCCAGCGACGCCTGTGGCTGGGGATCTCCGCGGTCATGTTCCTGCTGTGCTTGAATAAGCAGCTCGACCTGCAGTCCCTGCTGACGAACATCGGCCGGATCGTCGCGAAACGGGGCGGCTGGTACGACGGACGACGCACGATCCAGTTCTGGTTCGTCGTCGCCGTCGGCCTGGCCAGCGTCGCCGCGTTCGTCTTCCTGGTGCGGAAAACCCGGTCGATCTTCAGGGGCAGGGCTTGGCTTCTCCTCGGATTGAGCATGCTGCTGCTCTTCGTCGTCATGCGCGCCGCCTCGTTCCACCATGTCGGCGAGTTTCTCGAGAGGCGGGTCCTCGGCCTCAAGATGAACTGGCTGCTGGAGCTGGGCAGCATCGCCCTGGTGGCTGTCAGCGCCGTCCGAGTTCGGGGTCAGACCCCAGCTTCTCTAAATAAATCAAATACTTAGCTCTTATGAGCGTCATTTTTACAGCTTGGGTCCATCCGATTTTCCACCTTTTTGCCCCCTAAAACCGCAAAGACGTTCTTTCCCCCGACCCGGATTGTTGTAAGATTACCGGGCGAGACTCCCGCATCCCCCTCGAAAGGAGAGCCCAAAATGACCGCCACGCGCCCAACCCCCATCCCTGCCCCCGTCCTTCCCGGCGCTTTCGCCATCGCCATCGTCCTGCTCCTTTCGGCGGCTCTCCTCCTCCCGGCCGTCTCCTGCAAGCCCTCTTCGGACGGCGCGGCTGCGCTCACGTCCGCATCCTCCTCCCCCTCGCCTTCTTCTTCATCCACCGCCGTCCGCCCCGCTCCCCGCGTCCTGACCAACCAGGTCGGCTACGGCCCGCTTTCTCCCAAAAAGGCCGTCGTACAGGCCCGCGCCGGTGACTCATTCACGGCCTTCAAGGTCGTCCGTTACCCCGACGGCGCGACCGTCCTCACCGGGAAGCCCGTCCACGACGGCATCGTCGCCGCATGGAAGGATTGGGACTTCTGGACGATAGACTGGAGCGCCGTCACCGACGAGGGGACCTACATCGTCGAGTGCGCCTCGCCTGCGGGCGCCGTCCGCTCCCATCCCGTTCTCGTCCGCAAGGACGCGCTCGTCCGCGACACTCTCTCCGACGTCATCTACTACTTCAAAGGCCAGCGCTCGTCCGGCGCCTGGGACAAGGCCGACCGGGCCATGACCTTCGAGGGACGGCCCGGCGTCGTCGATGTCCGCGGCGGATGGTTCGACGCCACAGGAGATTACGGCAAACACCTCTCGCACCTCTCCTACTCGACCTATTTCAATCCCCAGCAGATCTCTCTCTCGGCCTGGGCGCTGTTCAGGGCCCTCCGCGCTCTCGAGAGCCCGGCCGGCGACGGGGGCGACGGCGGCGCTGCCCCCGATCCCCTGACCAAACAGTACCGCAAACGCCTCCTCGACGAGGCCCTGTTCGGCGCCGATTACCTCGTCCGCAGCAAGGACCCGCGCGGCTCTTTCTACATCACC
>CAZFZU010000096.1:3519-5385 GCA_964523615.1 uncultured Eubacteriales bacterium
CGGCGCCGATTACCTCGTCCGCAGCAAGGACCCGCGCGGCTCTTTCTACATCACCGTCTCGGGACGGGGCCCGGAGAAGAAGCCCGAGGACCGGCGCATCACGGCCAAGGCCGAGCGCCACATCATCCTGACGCCCGAGACGAAGGACAAGTTCCGCGACTACGGCCGCGAGCGGATCGCGGGCGACGCCGCCTACGAGGCGGGCTTCCGCGAGGGCGCCGGCCTGTCTATCGCCGCCCTGGCCATGGCCGCGGCCCGCGGCGGGGCCGCCGGACAGCCGGGCAGCGAGGGCTACGGCGTGAGCCGGGGCGAGGGCGATTTCACGGCCGCCGATTACCTCGCGGCCGCCGAGAGCGCCTTCGCCTTCCTCGAGGAGAACAACATCCACTTCACGAACGACGGCGAAGAGAACATCGTCGACGACTACTGCGCGCTCGTCGCGGCGACCGAGCTCTTCCGCACGACCGGAAAGCCCGCCTACGGCGCGGCGGCCGACCGGCGGGCCGCTTCGCTCGTGTCGCGGCTTTCGTCCTGGCCGGCGGGGGCAGGAGCCAGGGAGCGGCCGGTCTACGACGGCTACTGGCGCGCCGACGACGGCGACAGGCCCTTTTTCCATCCCGTCGACGCCGGGCTGCCCGTCGTCGCTCTCCTCGATTACGCGACGGTCGCCAGTCCCCAGGCTTGCGAGAAGGCCCTGGCCGCCGTCGAGCGGTCCCTGCGCTTCGAGCTCGCGATCACGGGCGAAGTGACGAATCCCTTCGGCTACAGCCGCCAACTCGTCCAGTCGAAGGGCGGGGAAGCGACGCGACGCTCGGCCTTCTTCTTCCCCCACGACACCGAGACCGCGCCGTGGTGGCAGGGCGAGAACGCCCGGCTGGGCTCGATGGCCGCGGCGGCCCTGCTTGCGGCGCGGACGCTGGGCGCGCAAAACGCGGGGACAGTGATCTCGCCGGCCGGGAATGAGGCGAAAGAACGCCGCGAACTCGCCGCCCGCACGTCCGCCTTTGGGCGGGCCCAGATCGACTGGATCCTGGGGCTCAATCCCTACGACGCCTGCATGCTCCACGGCCACGGCCGGAACAACATCGCCTACCTGTTCTTCGATTCTTGGGAATACACGAACGCGCCGGGAGGCATTTGCAACGGCATCACGTGCGGATATACGGACGAGGGCGGGACCGGCATCGACTTCGGCCTGCGCTACGCCGAGACCGGGAAGGACGACGACTGGCGCTGGGCCGAGCAATGGCTCCCCCACGCCGCCTGGTATCTCCTAGCCATTTGCATGGAGTAGGGGGTCAGACCCCAGCATCTCTTTTAATTACTTGTACATAAATCCACTTTGAGGCCTCTCCATCAGTTTGATTCGCATGTTTTTAGGCCCAAAAACAGCCAAATTCGAGTTCAAATAATGCGCCTGATCGTTTGGCCTGTTTTTGGCGGCAAAAACCGACAAGTCCAATCTAATGGGACGCCGGAAAAGAGGCCTAAGTCAATGATAATATTTCAGAAGCTGGGGTCTGACCCCGATCATTTATTGAATTCGGCTACCGTGCGGTAGAACGCGTTCAAGTTGGCGAGCGGTGCGCCGGGCGGGATGTCGCCGCCCGACGAAACGATGACGCTCCGCGCCCCCCGCGTCGCCTCGAGCAGCGCCCGCGTGGCCTCGCCGACAGCCTGCGCCGTACCCTTCTGGAAGACGGCCACGGGGTCGAGGTTCCCGCCCAGGACCGTGTCCGGCTCAACCCGGCCCATAGCCACGCCCATATCCACCCCCGGTCCCAGCCAGTATGCGCCGGCCCCGCACCCGAGGAGGGCGTCGAGGTGCGCGTTCGCGGCACGCCCGTCCTGGACGACGACCGCGAA
>CAZFZU010000097.1:0-4746 GCA_964523615.1 uncultured Eubacteriales bacterium
AGCTCGTCCGGGATCTTGAACAGCCCGTCCGCGGGGTTCACGTTGATCCTGACGTTCCGGTAGGTCCCCGTCTCGCGGCCGTCCCTGCCCGGGTAAGTGCAGCCCTTCGGGAAGACGATCCCGTCGTACCGGTTATGCCCGGTCATGGTGTTCTCCCAATAGGCCGCGGGGCTCCCGCCGTCCCAGCTGACGAGGCGCTTCGTGACCAGGAAGGACGCCGCGTCGATGAAATAGATCACCTTCCCCCCGAGCGGGAGGTTGACGCGGATCTTGTAGGCATCGGCGCCCTCGACCGCTTCCTTGCCCAGGGACTCGGAAGGATAGTCGAAGAAGGCGGGCAAGAGGAGGGCGATATCGACCTCGAAATGCCTCCAGTGCGCCTGGTCGAGGACCTCGGGCCCGAGGGGCTTGCCGCTCTCGTCCGGCTGGCGCTCGACCCAGGCGGCCCGCTTTCCATCGAAGACGAGGACCCCCGACGAGACCTCGTTCCTGAAGAGGTTCGGCCGCTTGACGGTCTGACGGCTGGGTGTCGTGCTCCCATGGAAGAAGCTCTCCACGTAAAGAGACCGGATGTCCTCGTTCTTGGCGTTCCCGAACATCGCCGTCCAGGCCCGTTGGATGATCTCATCCTTGGACGGCTCGGGGCTCTGGGAGAGGAGGAGGCCGGCGGAGGCCAGCGACACAATGAAGATCGAGAACAGGGCGGCTCGGACCGGAAAGGATCGGCTCATCGTACTATTCCTTTACATGAGTTTGGGGAGAGGCGACCGGCTTCCCCCTATCGGCGCGCGGCCACGTCATGACCTTGTCAACGAGCGTGTTTCGTGCCAATTCCCGAGAGCCGGGATGGCAACCATTCGCCCCTCCGCCAGGTCTTATCATTAGCGAGATGCCCATGCTCAAGAACTACCTCGTCGTCGCCTGGCGGAACATCAAGCGGAACAAGGCCTACTCGGCCCTCAACATCCTCGGGCTGGCCGTCGGCCTGGCCGTCTTCATCCTGATCATGCTGTTCGTCCGGACCGAGACGAGCTACGACCGCTACCATGCCAACGCCAAGAACATCTACCGGGTGGTCCAAGAACAGCCGGACAATTTCTATCTCGGCTCCAATGTCTTCGCCGTCACGCCCGGCCCTCTGGCCGCGGCCATGGCCCGGGACTTCCCCGAAGTCGTGAAGGCCACCCGCATCGAGAACTGGTCGAGCGTCCTCGTCCGGGTGGGGGACCGGAGCTACCTGGAAAAGAGCGTCCACTGGACCGACCCCCAGACCTTCGAGATCTTCTCCTTCCCGTTCGTCCGCGGCGGCGGGCCCGCGGTCCTCGCGGATCCTTCCTCGGTCCTGTTGTCGGAGAGCGCGGCCCGCCGCTACTTCGGCGCCGCCGATCCGGTCGGCCGGACGATAACCCTCGAGCTCTTCGCCATGAAGGCCGAGTTCCAGGTCGCCGGCGCCTTTCGCGACATCCCCGCCAACTCGCACTTCACCATGGACGTCGTCGCGCCCTTCGAGACCATGGGCAAGCTCCAGGAGAACGACCTGACCGTCTGGGACAACAGCTCCTACTACACCTACGTCCTCCTCGAGAACGGCGCCGATCCGAAGGCCCTGGAGGCCAAGCTCGCGCCCTTCGTCGCCGCCCACCGGCCCCCGAGGGACGTCCGGCACCGCGGCGAGCCGGCGCGGTTCACCCTCCAGCCCCTGACCCGGATCCACCTCCACTCCCGGGCCAATTTCGATTTCGGGCTGATCGGCGACGCCCGGTTCGTCCTCCTCTTCGCCTCGATCGCCGTCCTGGTGCTGGTCATCGCCTGCGTCAACTACATGAACCTGGCCACGGCCCGGTCCCTCAAGCGGGCCAAGGAGGTCGGCCTGCGCAAGGTCGTCGGCGCGGGCAAAGGCCAGCTCGTCCGCCAGTTCCTCGGCGACGCCATGGTCCTGACCTTCATGGCCCTGGCCTTGGCCGTCGTGTTCGTCCTGGCCGCCCTGCCGGCCTTCCGGGCGTTCGTCGAGCGGGACATCGTCTTCGATCCCTTCCGCGACGCCGCGCTGATGCCCGCCCTGGTCCTTCTCGCCGCGGTCGTCGGCGCGGTCGCGGGCAGCTACCCGGCCCTGTTCGTCTCGGCCTTCCGGCCCGTTACGGCCATCAAGGGCACGGGAGCGGCGCGGGCCAAGGGGAGAGGGCTGCGCAACGGCCTCATCGTCTTCCAGTTCGCGGCCTCGATCGCGCTCATCATCTGCACGGTCGGGGTCCGAGGCCAGCTGGCCTTCATCCGGGATACGGACATGGGCTACGACCGCGACCAGATCCTGGTCCTGACCCCGCGCGGCGGCGCGCGGTCGGGCCTCGAGGCCTTCAAGAACGAGCTGAGGGCCGATCCCGCGGTCGTCAGCGTCGCGTCCTCGTCGAGCCTGCCGAACAACGTCACCTCGAGCACGGACGCCGACTGGCCGGGGCGCCCGAAGGACACCCGGATCCCCATCTACCTCATCGACGCCGACTACGATCTCCCCGAGCTCTACGGCCTCGAACTCGTCCGCGGCCGGAGCTTCTCGCGCGACTTCCCCTCCGACGCCGCGGGGGCCTATCTCATCAACGAGGCGGCCCAGAGGGCCCTGGGCTGGGACGATCCCGTCGGCCGCGAGTTCGGCCGGGAGGGGCACGAGTCGGCGAGGCCCAGGGGCAAGATCGTCGGGGTGCTCAAGGACTTCCACATGCACTCCCTGCACCTCGCCATCATGCCCCTTTACATCTTCCTCGACCCGGTCCGGGCCAACCGCGTCTCGGTCAAGCTGAAAGGCGGGGACATCCCGGCCGCCCTCGCTTCCGTCCGGCGGGCCTGGGAGAAGTTCGCGCCCGAGTATCCCTTCGAGTACCAGTTCTTCGACGATATCTTCGACCGGGCCTACCGGGTCGAGCGGCGCCTGGGCTCGGTTTTCGGCGTCTTCGCCGGGCTGGCCGTCCTCATCGCCTGCCTGGGGCTTCTCGGCCTGGCCGCCTTCACGGCCGAGCAGAAGACCAAGGAGATCGGCATCCGCAAGGTCCTGGGGGCCTCGACGGCGGGGGTCGTCGCCCTGCTGTCGAGGGATTTCATGATCTGGGTCGCCGCCGCCAACGCGGTCGCCTGGCCCGTCGGCTATTTCGCCATGAGGTCGTGGCTCGACAACTTCGCCTACCGCATCGACCTGACCGCGCCGATGTTCCTGGGCGCGGCCCTGGCGGCCTTCCTCATCGCCGCGGCCGTCGTCGGGCTCCAGACCTACCGGGCCGCGGCCGCCAACCCGGCCGAATCGATGCGATACGAATAGGCCCGGCGCCGGTGGGGCCTGGAGGATCGTGACAGATCGGCCTCTGCGTCCGTCCCGATCGGCTTCCCGCACTTGTCCTCGCCCGTTCCGACTAAACAAACGTGCAGAGCCGGGAGGCCCCATGATCAACAGCGCCGGTCCGATCGCGTGTTTGTGCGCATCCCTGGTTCTGGCGGCCTGCAATTCCGGCCCCTCGTCCCCCGGCCCGGACAAGACCGCGGTCCTCGAGCGGAAGGCCGTGTTTTATGAAGACCTAGCGGCCCGGCGTGACGAAGCGGCGCGGGCGTGGGACGCGATCGCCGGGGCCCTGCCGGACCGCCTCTGGCCGACCGAAATCGTTTACGACGGCGGAGAGGCCAGGGTCGCGGGACGCGTTCTTTCCAACGACCTCCTGGCCGACTTCATTTCCCGGCTCGAGAAGAGCCCTCATCTGACCGGCGTGGACCTCCGCTCGTCCGTCCAGAAGAAGGGCCGGACCGGGGACTATCACGAGTTCACGATCGCGGCGCGCGCGGACAATGCCGGGGAAAGGGCGCCCGTCGGGACGCCCGAGACGCTCCTGGCGGCCCGGCCGGGAACGGCCGACGGCCTTCGGGAGCTCCAGCGCTTGGCCTCCGATCGCGGGCTGCGGATGACCAAGTGCGTCTTCGGCCAGGCCCGCTCCGGCGAATTCGCCGGCGAGCTCGCCGTCTCGATCGAGATCGAGGGCGGCCGGGCGGAGATCGGTCGCTATCTCGACGGCTTGGCCCGCCTGCCGCATTTCTGGTTCGTTAAGAAGGTCGGCGCCAAGGCCGCGAACCCGTCCGACCCGCGGTCTTCCCTCAAAGCGGCCGTCTCGGCCCTGGCGTACTACCCGGACTAGGGAACCCCGTCTGGCGGCTCAGCCCTTGCCGGGCGGGTCGGGCTGGGGCGAGAGCTTGATGAGCGCCTGGCGGTTGAAGACGCGGAGATCGGGGAACTCGATGACCGCGGGCAGCCAGGTGACCTCGTCGTCGATCCTGATGTAGTCCGCGGGCGGCGCGCCCTTGACGGCCTTGCCCGCAACGGCCTTGAGCACGCCATGCTTGCCCGAGGCGATGAGCTTGCCCTTGGCGTCCTTGATGCCGCAGTCCCCGATGATGCCGCAATCGCCGAGGATGCCCGCGGCGCCCGGCCCCGCCGCGCCCTTCCCCGTCTTCTGGAACGACGTGACGGAGAAGACGACGCCGTCGGGGGTGGTCAGCTTGAAGCTGCCCGGGCCGAGCTTCTCGCACTTCGTCCCCTTGGGGATGGCCACGGTGTGGACCGCGGCCAGGGCCGTGCCCGCGGCCGCGACGAGGAGCAACTCGCCCACGACCAGAACCAGGAAGCCGGACCTCTTCATGGGACCTCCTTCTCTGCTGCCGGATGTGAACCCTTCTGTTCACAATATCGGCCGCGGAAGGGGGCCTGTCAAGCGG
>CAZFZU010000098.1:0-4449 GCA_964523615.1 uncultured Eubacteriales bacterium
ATAAAATAGAAACGGCCCCTTTTTAGACGGTTAGCTGCTCGACGGCGAGCTTGTCGACGTCCAGCCGCCCGAGGCCCCATTCCGCCGACTTCGTGATCATCAGGACGTCGGCCGCCTTGAGGTTCACGAACGGGGCGGCGTAGGCGTCGACGGCCACGGGATCGGCGCCGAGGACGACCTTGTCGAGCCGGCGCAGCTCGCCGGGCCCGGCCGGGCCGTTGGTCAGCAGGAACTCCGTGGCGTCGGCCACGCACAGGTCGGGCTTGCGGAGGGTGTTGAGGTCGGCGACGCACTGGGCCAGGAAGGGGATGTCGTCGTACTCGCCCTTGGCCCCCGAGCCGGCATGGAAGAACTGGTTCGAGGCGCCCGTGTTGACGCCCATGAGGTTCTTGAGGCAGCCCGACATGCCGACCCCGACATGGTGTTTGATGATGGGCAGGTTGACGAAGACGTCGCAGTCGAGGAACTCCCGGACGACGGAGGCCTTCTTGAGGGTCTTGGACCTCGCGATCGGGGTCTCGACGTAGTCCTTGGAGCACTTGCGGACGGCGCCGGTCTCGGCGGCGTATTTCGCGGCGAGCGGGGAGCGCTTCCAGTAATCCCCGAGCGGGTCGATGAGGTAGCGGATCTCCTTGGCCCCGGCCCCGAGCGCGGCCAGGATGACGGCCAGGGTGATGTCGGGGTGGGTGTGGCTGCCGGGCTTCGTCCACCAGGCCGGGGCGTTGACGAGCAGGCCGACGGTCGCCCCTGGCTTGACGAAGCGCTTCATGCCGCCGATGGCCTCGAGGCCTTTGTCGACGGCGAAGACGCGGTCGGCGCCGGTGACGACCGCGAGATCGGGGCTGGCGACGCGCGGCGCCCCGGCGGGGGGCATGCGCTGGCCCTTGAGTCCGCCGGCGAGCGCGGCGGTGCCGATAAGGACCCCGGACTTCACGAAATCGCGTCTCTTCATGATCGGGCTCATGCTGACCTCCGGGACTGGGGTTGCGAAGATATCAGGATAAGAAGATTATCGTCCCATCGCCCCGGCTTGGCAATAGGATAATAGATGCGAGTTCGGTGCCAGGTCTTTACATCCTCAAGGAGAAAAGGGGCGTTTGTTAAGACCAGGTACTTTCGTTGAAATGGTCCTGATATCCGTGATATATCAGCATTTCTATTTCGCATGAGACACGCCGCGTTCCCTCTGGTCCTGGGGCTGGCCGCAGTCTGGCTGGCGGCCCCGGTTCCCGCACCGGCCGCCACCGTCCCGCCGGGCGCGCCCTTCGCCTCCCGGAACGCCGCCCGGCAGGCTCCCGCCCGTCCCGCCGACCCGCGTACGGCCCGCTCGATCGCCGCGGTCCGCGCCGACGGCCCCGTCGTCATCGACGGCGTCCTCTCCGAGCCGGTTTGGCGGACACCCGGCGCCGGCGGCTTCACCCAGCGCGATCCCGCGGACGGCCAGCCCGCCTCCGAGGAGACGACCGTCTGGATCGCCTTCGACCGCGACAACCTCTACGTCGCGGCCCGGCTGTCCGATTCCGAGCCCACCAAGATCGTCGGCCGCCTCGGCCGCCGCGACGAGTTCACCGAGTCCGACTGGTTCGACATCGGGTTCGATCCCTATCGCGACCGCCGCAGCGGCTACTTCTTCTCGGTCAATCCGGCCGGCTCCATCCAGGACGGCACGCTCTCGAACGACGAAGAGACGGACTCGACCTGGGACGGCGTCTGGGAGAGCGCGGCCCGCGTCGACGACGGCGGCTGGACGGTCGAGATGCGCGTCCCCTTCGACCAGCTCCGCTTCAAACGGGGCGGCGGCCAGGTCTGGGGCGTCAACTTCCAGCGGACGATCAAGCGCAAGAACGAGGAGGACCACTTCGCCTGGGTGCCCAAGGAGGAGAGCGGCCTGGTCTCGCGCTTCGCCGATCTGACCGGGCTCGAGGGCATCGCCGCGGGGCGCCGCCTCGAAGTGGCGCCTTTCGCCTTGGCCCAGGCCCGGCTCTACCCGGAAGCCGCCGGCGATCCGTTCCGGCCCGGCCGGGACCTCGGCGCGAGCGGCGGCTTCGACCTCAAGGGCGGCCTGAGCAGCAACCTGACCCTCAATCTCTCGGTCAATCCCGACTTCGGCCAGGTCGAGGTCGATCCGGCGGTCATCAACATCACCGACGAGGAGACCTATTACGAGGAGAAGCGGCCCTTCTTCGTCGAAGGCGCGAACATCTTCGATTTCGGCAGGGGCGGGCCCAACGTCTACCGTTCGTTCGGCTGGGACAACCCGGAGCTTTTCTACAGCCGGCGCGTCGGCCGCACGCCCCAGGGTGCGTACGCCGGTGCCGGCTTCTCCGAATCGCCCGACTGGACGACCATCCTGACGGCGGCCAAGGTGACCGGCAGGATCGGCCGCGGTTTCAACCTCGGGATCATCAGCGCCCTGACCGAACGCGAATACGCGGCGGTCGACGTCCAGGGCGCCCGCTCGCGCGCCGAGGTCGAGCCCTTCAGCCACTACGGCGTCGTCCGCGGCCTCAAGGAGAGCGGCGAGGGGAGGAGCGGCATCGGCTTCATGGCCACGTCCGTCTTCCGGGACTTGCGCGAGGGGAGCGGCCTCGCCGGCGAGCTGGCCCGCAGCGCCCTGACCCTGGGCGTCGACGGCTGGACCCTCATCGGCAAGGACAGGGGTTGGGCCGTGGCCGGTTGGGTCGGCGTGTCCGAGGTCAGAGGCACGGCCGAGGCCATCTCGGCTTTGCAGACCTCGTCGCTCCACTATTTCCAGCGCCCCGACGCCGACTGGGTCGAGGTCGATCCGGCGGCGACCTCGCTCGCCGGCTGGGCCGCCCGGCTCTACGTCAACAAGCAGAAGGGCAACTTCGTCTTCAACGCGGCGCTGGGGGCGATGTCGCCCGGGTTCGAGGCCAACGACCTCGGCTATCACACCCGGGGCGATGTCTGGAACGGCCACGTCGAGACCGGCTACCGCGTCCTCCAGCCGGGCCGCGTCTTCCGCAACTGGACGGCCACGGCGTCCTACTACCGCAATTACGACTTCGGGGGCAACCGCGTCGGCGAGTACATCTACCTCGACGGGAAGGGCCAGTTCCTCAACTACTGGACGGCCACCCTCCATCTCGACTACGAGCCGCCGAAATACAGCCATTACCTGACGCGCGGCGGGCCGATCGCCTTCTACCCGGCGGGAGAGACCGTGCGGGGGACGCTGGCCACGGACGACCGGCGGCCCCTGGTCTTCAAGTTCAGCGGCTACTACCGCTACCATCCGAGCGGCGGCTACAACTGGTCGCTCGGCGCCGGCGTCGTCTGGAAGCCGAGCCCGAACTTCAGCCTGTCGGCCGGGCCGAGCTACACCTGGCGCTACTCGGAGGGGCAGTGGATCCGGCGCGTCGTCGATCCGCTCAAGACCGCGACCTACGGCGTGCGCTACGTCCTCTCGGACGTCATCCAGAAGACCCTGCCCATCGAGATCCGCGTCAACTGGACGTTCACGCCGCGGCTGAGCTTGCAGGCCTACCTGCAGCCCTACCTGGCCGTGGGCGACTTCAGCGCGTTCAAGGAATTGAGCGCGGCCCGGACCTTCGACTTCGATTACTACGGGGACGGCGCGTCGACGATCGCCTTCGCCGACGGCGTGTACACGGCCGACCCGGACGGGCCGGCGGGGGAGGCGGCGCCGTTCACCTTCGCCGACCCGGACTTCAACCTCAAGTCGCTGCGGGGGACGGCCGTGCTGCGCTGGGAGTACCGGCCCGGGTCGGTCGTCTACCTTGTTTGGACCCAGAAGCGGGAGGACTACGCCCACCCCGGCGACTTCGACCTGTGGCGGGACCTGGGCGGCATCTTCCGGGCCAAAGGCGACAACATCTTCATGCTCAAGGCGTCCTACCGCTTCGAGCTTTGAAGGACCTGGTCTTCGCGTTCCTGCCTTGGCAAGTCCGGCTGCGAAGACCTGGTCATTTCTTAAGGGCGAGAGAGGGGCTTCAGGGTCACTTCCGTCGCGCCCCAGCTCCCGCCGCCGAGGCCCGCGTCGCGGAAGGACGCTACCCGGGGGTCCTTCTCGAGGATCGAGCGAACGATGGCCTTGAGCGTTCCCGTGCCCTTGCCGTGGATGACGCGCAGCTCGGTGATGCCGCGGGCGAGACACTCGCCGATGTACTCGGGCACGAGGTCGCGGACGTCCTTGGGGCTGAACGTGTGGAGGTCGAGGACGCCGTCGATGGGCAGCTCGACGGGGTCGCTGGGGAGGGGTCCCGAAGGATCGCCGGGCTCGTCCGTCATGCCCCGATGATAGCCCAAAACGCGGGCGCTGGGAACCCGCCCGGAGAGTTTGACAAGAGGCCCCGACTCGTCTATTCTAGAGGGGATTTTTTTGGCCCGCTAGCTCAATTGGTAGAGCAGCAGACTCTTAATCTGCGGGTTGTAGGTTCGAGTCCTACGCGGGTCATTTTTCTTTTA
>CAZFZU010000099.1:0-1404 GCA_964523615.1 uncultured Eubacteriales bacterium
GACGATGACCGATCGCAAAGGCCTCAACCGCAGGGATTTCCTCAGGACCTCGGCTCTCGGCTTGGCCGGCGCCGGCGCCGGTCTGACCGCCCGCCCGGCCCCCGCCGCCTCGGCCGCGACCGCCGCGACGCCCCCCGCGTCTCTCGAGGATGTCCGCATCAAGTCCTACCGGACCCTCGGCCGCACCGGCTTCCGGGTCTCCGACATCGGCATCGGCACCTCCCAGACCTTCCCGACCGAGGTCCTCAAGGCCGCCCTCGACGCCGGCGTCAACTACTTCGACACCGGCGAGGGCTACGGCCGCGGCCAGGCCGAGCGCAGCATCGGCGAAGCCATCAAGGGCCGCGACCGCGCCTCCCTGTTCATCACGACCAAGTTCCGTGTCGACGGCCTGGCCGACACGGCCGCCATCGCCGCCAAGCTCGACGAGAGCCTGGCCCGCCTCCAGACCGGCTACGTCGACTGCCTCATGATCAATCCCTCGACCACGGCCGCCGTCAAGAACGAGATCTTCCACGCCGCCGTCGCGGACCTCAAGAAGCAGGGCAAGGTCCGCTTCACGGGCGCCGCCAGCCACGGACCCCGCCAGCCCGGCCAGGGCGAGCCGATGGAGACCGTCCTCACGGCCGCCGTCGAGGACGGCCGCTTCGATGTCGTCCTGGTCGTCTACAACTTCCTCCAGCGGGAGCCCGGGGACAAGGTCCTCGCCGCCGCGGCCGCCAAGAACGTCGGCGCGACCATCATGAAATCGAACCCCCTCGGCCGCTACTACGACACCAAGAACCGCATCGAGCAGATGAAGAAGGACGGCCAGACGGTCGACGAGCGCATGCTGCAGTCCATGGCCCAGATGGAGGAGCAGGCCAAGAAGGCCGAGGGCTTCATCCGCGAGCGCGGCCTGACCACGCCCGCCGAGATCAAGGCGGCCGCCCTCAAGTTCGTCCTGGCCGACCCGCGCGTCCACACCCTCAACCTGGCCTTCAACACCTTCGACGACGTCAAGAACCTGCTGGCCCTCTCGGGATCCGGGCCGGCCGCCGGCGACAAGGGCCTCCTCGCCGCCTACGAGAAGGACTGCGGCACGCTCTATTGCCGCCATGCCTGCGGCCTGTGCGAGCCGGCCTGCCCCCACGGCGTCCCGGTCAACACCGTCATGCGATACGACCACTACTTCGGGGCCCAGGGCAGCGAGCGCTTCGCGATGGAGCAGTACGCCGAGCTCGACGGCGCCCGGGCCGAGGCCTGCCGCACGTGCCCGGGACCCTGCGAGAAGGCCTGCCCCTATGGCGTGCCCGTCCGGACGCTCCTGGCCATGGCGCACGGCCGCCTGACTCTGTAGGTTCTGTTCACTATCCGTTTGGGGACACGTACCACAGGTACATGTCCCCAAAAGTCCCCGGCACA
>CAZFZU010000099.1:1504-4308 GCA_964523615.1 uncultured Eubacteriales bacterium
CGTACCACAGGTACATGTCCCCAAAAGTCCCCGGCACATGCCCCGGCTCGCCCGGCCGGGGACACGTACCCAAGGTATATGTCCCCAAAAGTCACCGCCATCCGCCCGCCCCCTGTTGACGCACTTTTAGCCGCTTTTTGACATTTCCTTGACGCCTCGCCCCCGCACGCGCCCTACCTTGTGACCGTGAACGACACATTCCGCCGCACGGAGGGATGCCATGTTCGGCAACGGCCTGCGCAAACGATGTACCAAGACGCTCGATAAGGTCGGCGTCCTGTTCGCCTGGACCCACGTCCCGCCCAACCTCTTCTCGTCCCTGGCCCTGGTCCTGGCGGCCGGCGGGGCGCTCCTCTTCCACCTCAACCACCGCCTCCCGGCCTTCGTCCTCATCGGCCTGGCCTGCCTCTGGGACACCATCGACGGCGGCGTGGCCCGGGCCCAGAAGCGCGTCACCAAGTTCGGCTACTACCTCGAGGGCATCATCGACAAGTGGGTCGAGGTCATCATCTATCTCGGCCTGGCCGTCTCCGGCTACGCCCTCGAGGCCTTCCTGGTCATCTCGGCCTCGCTCCTGCTGAGCTTCGCCAAGCCCCGCGCGGCCATGGTCGTGCCGCTCGGCGAGCACGACTGGCCCGCCATCGGCGAGCGCTTCGAGCGCCTGCTCCTGCTCAACGTCGGCCTGCTCGTCTCGCTCTTCTGGCCGGTCATCCATCTCGGCCGACACACCCTGCCGACCCTGGCCCTCTTCCTCCGGGCCTTGTTCGTCATGGTCCTCGTCGGCGGCGTCCAGCGCATCCTCTACGCCAAGAAGATCATCGAGCGCGGCGGGCTCGACAAAATGAAGGTCGCGACCCGCACGGTCTTCAACCATGAGGAAAAATGACGGCCTGCCGCTCTGGCCCGCCTGGGCCTTGGGCGCTTCCGTTCTCGCCGCCCTGCTCCTCCTTCTCTATGAGCCCGTCCCCGGCGGCCGCCGCTACGAATACGCCCTCATCCAGGCCCTGTCGCTGACCGCCGTCTGGCTCCTGGCCGCGACCCGCCCCGAGACCTTCTTCGGCCGCCGCGTCCTGGCCTTCATCCTCTTCGCCGGCCTCGTCCTCGGCGCCGCCAACCTGGCCGTCGTCCGCACCGACTCCGAGATCGTCCGGGCCTACGGCACCGTCTTCGAGGCCCTCGACTCCGGCCGCAATCCCTACGCCGCCGGCACCATCCACCACGAGATCGAGGGCGCCGGCGAGGTCCTCGGCGACTTCAACTACCCGCCCCTCGAGATCGCCCCCTACTACCTGGCTTACAGGGTCTCCGGGACCTGGAACGCGACCGTCCTCGTCGCGACCATGGTCCTCATCCAGGCCGTCTGCGCCCTGCTCCTCTTCCGCGTCCTGCCGCGCGTCCGTCCGATCCTGCTGCTGCCCTTCCTGCCCATGGTCCTGCTGGGCGAGGTCAAGACCAACGTGGCCCTGACCTTCCTCTTCGCCGCCCTCATCGCGCGGGCCGTCGTCCGCCAGGAAGATGCCCCTCGTCCCGGGCGCCGCCTCGCCCTCGCGGTCCTCTTCGGCCTCGGCGCCCTGACCAAGTTCCTCATCCTGCCGCTCATGGCCGCCTACTACGTCCACGAGACCGACCCGCGCGACCCGCGCTCGCTCGCCCGGACCGGCCGCGACCTGGCCGTCGCCTCCGCCGTCGCCTTCGCGGTCATGGCCCCCTTCGGCGTCGGCGCGGTCCTCCGCAACACGCTCCTGTTCAACGTCGTCCTCGAGGACCGGGCCGTCCTGACGACCTTCTACCCCAACGTCCTGTCCGGCCCGTTGGCCTGGCTCGGCCTGTCGGCGCTCTACCCGGCGGCGGCCCTCGTCCTCGTCGCCGGCACGATCGTCGCCGCCCGGAAGCTCCCCGTCCTGCCGGCCATGCTCGCCGCTTCCTGCGCCTTCATGCTGGCCGCCTCGACCCCCGAGCCCCAGTTCCTGCCGGTCATCGTCTTCCTCGTCGCGGTCATGCAGGGCCGGGCGCTCGAGCGAGGCCTTCACCCTCGACCGGTCCTCGAAGAGGCGCCGGATCTCGAGGAGGGGAGGGGATTGGACCGGCCGCCCGACGCCCGCCGAGCGCGCGGCGCCGCCGTGACCGGCCTGATCGCTCTTCTCGTCGCCGCCTCCGCCGCCCCGGTCCGCGCTTCGGCCCGTCCCGAGACGCCCGCCGCTTTCTCGCTCGCCCTCCGCCCCCCCGATAATCGCTCGCGATGGACGATCGCGCCCGTCCCGGCTTCGCCCTCCGCCTCCGTTATATTCGCCAGCGACGGCTCAGCCGGCCTCCGGGGCACCCGCCCGGCCGCCGGCTCCGGCCCGCGCGCCACGGGCAAGCGCCTCCGCGCCTGGCTCGAGCAATTGGCCTTCTCGGTCGCCACGACCGTCAATTACTGGGCCGGCGATTCCTTTCCCGAGGACCGGGATTTCGCCATCGACGCCGAGTCCCAGTTCTCCCGGGTCTTCCTCCTCGACGGCCTGCGCTTCGACTCGAACCAGTTCTCGCTCAACTGGTCCCACGTCCTGGCCGGCGCGACCTACTATCAGTTCGGGCGGACGAACGGGCAAACCTGGTTCTATTCGTGGCTGATGTCCGTCGCCGGCTCGACCTGGTGGGAGATCGTCGGCGAGCCGAAGGAGGTCATCTCGATCAACGACCAGATCATCACCGGCCTCGGCGGCTTCGCGACCGGCGAGCCCTGGTACCGGATCGGGCACTTCCTCTGCCACCAGCGCGGCTTCCTGCCGCGGGCCCTCGGCTTCCTCAACCCGGCCGTCAAG
>CAZFZU010000100.1:0-4139 GCA_964523615.1 uncultured Eubacteriales bacterium
TTCTCAAATCTCGGCCCCTCGACCGGCCCTCAGTAAGCCCCGATGCCGAACACGACGACGGGCACGGTCTTGAGCAGGATCTTGGCGTCCAGCCACAGCGACCAGTTGTCGAGGTATTCGAGGTCGAGCTTCATCCATTCCTCGAAGGCGATGTTGTTCCGCCCGTTGACCTGCCAGAGGCAGGTGATCCCGGGCTTCATCGAGAAGCGCCGCCGCTGCCAATCCTTGTACTTGTCCACCTCGTCCGGGACCGTCGGCCGGGGGCCGACGATGCTCATGTGGCCGACGAAGACGTTGATGAGCTGCGGCAGCTCGTCGATGCTGAACTTCCTCATGAACCGCCCGACCGGGGTGATCCAACTCGTCTTCTTCTCCCGGAACTCGGGCGTGGTCATGGATTCGAGGTCGGGCACTTCGGACAGGACGGCGTGGGCCCCCTGCCGCATGGTGCGGAACTTGTAAAGCGTGAACCGCCGGCCGGCCAGCCCCAAACGGTTCTGCTTGAAGAAGACCGGGCCCTTGGAAGTCGTCTTGATGAGGACCGCCATGACCAGGAAGAGGGGAGACAGGACGAGGAGCCCGAGTCCCGAGGCCGCGAAATCGAACAGCCTCTTGATGAGAAGCTCCCATTCCTTGGCGTGGGTCGTCTTGAAATGGAGCAGGGGCAGGCCGTCGAGCTCGGTGACCGAGGACCGGGCCAGCTTGGTGTCGAACAGGTCGACGGCGACCGTCACCACGACGCCCTCGGTCTCGCAATCCTCGATCGCCCCCTGCAGGGAGTTCAGGCGCGACCGGGGCACGACGAAGACGACCTCGTCCACGGCGTCCCGATGGAAGATCTGGGAGATGTCCTCCAGGGAGCCGAGGACGCTCAGCCGGCCGACCCGGGTGATGCCCCGGCCGGGCTCGTCGTCGATGGCCCCGAGGACCTCGAAACCCCACTCCGAGTGCCTGTCGACCCGTTTGACGAACTCTTCGGCCCGTTTGCCCGTGCCCACGACGAGGAGGCGGCGGGTATTGAGCCCCTGCCGGCGGACATAGTGGGAGCTCATGAAGATGACCGTCTTCCCGAGCCAGATGAAGAGGAAGCCGAAGGCCATGAACAGGAGGAAGAAGAGCCGGCTCATGAACTGGAGCTTGAACAGGAAGATGGCCGTCCCCAGCAGCAGGAAGACCGCGACCGCGGATTTCAGCACGGACCACAGGATCTCCAAGTAGGAGCGGGTCCGCATGGACTGGTACATGCCGTTCGCGTAGAGGGTCAGCCCCCAGGTCGGGATGGCGAAGGCCAGGGCCAGCCAATAGGTCAGGAACGGGATGGACGGCGGGCTGAGGAGATTGTTGCCCAGGTAGGCGAAGGCGTAGGCCAGGGCGATCACGCAGGCGTCGCAAAAGATCAGGAACCTGCGACGAACGGCTTCCTTCTCTTTGAACATTGTCCCGGTCCTAAGCCCCTTTGACGGTTGAGCCCCCTGATTATCTACTTTTTCTCGATCTTCCGCAAGACCTTGGCCGGGTTGCCGGCCACGATCGTCCAGGGGGGGACATCCTTGGTCACGACCGAGCCGGCCCCGACGATGGCCCCTTCGCCGACGGTCACGCCGGCCAGGATGGTCGCGCTCGAGCCGACCGAGGCGCCCTTGCGGATGAAGGTCGGCACGACCTTCCAGTCGGCCTCGGTCTGGAGCCCGCCGCCCTCGGCGGTCGAGCGGGGGTACATGTCGTTGATGAACGTGACGTTGTGGCCGATGAAGACGTCGTCCTCGACGGTCACGCCCTCGCAGATGAAGGTGTGCGAGGAGATCTTGCAGTTCTTGCCGATGAAGGCGTTCTTCTGGATCTCGACGAACGTCCCGACCTTGGTGTTGTCGCCGATCGTGCAGCCGTAGAGGTTGACGAAGGCGAAGATCTTGACGTCCTTGCCCAGCTTGACATCGGGGGACACGCGGCAGAATTCCATGGGGGCTCCTTTACAGTTCGATCCTCTGGCCGCCCTGCTTGAGGGACCGGTCGGCGGCTTCCAGGAGGCGGACGACCTGGAGCCCGGCTTGCCCGTCGTTGAAGGGGTTCGTGCCCTTCTCGACGCATTCGACGAAGTACTGGGCCTCGGCCTTGAGGGCCTCGATGCCCTCGAGCTTGGGGATGTAGACGTCGCCCGAGCGGTAGCTCACGAGCAGCTCGTGGATGCCGTTCTTGCTGCCGTTGGCGCTCTTGACGTCGACCCCGCGGTCGTAGATCTTGACCTTCTCGTCGGCGCTGAGGTCGTCCCAGACGAGCATCTTCTTGTCGCCGCTGATGAGGGTCTGCCGGACCTTGACCGGGCTCAGCCAGTTGACGTGGAAGTGGGCGATGAAGCCGCCGTTCTCGAACTCGATCGAGACGTAGGCGATGTCCTCGTAGCTGCCGCCGAAATGGGTGGAGCCGTGGGCCGACAGGGCTACCGGCCTCTTGTCGATGACGTGGGCCATGATGGACAGGTCGTGGGGGGCCAGGTCCCAGATGACGTTGACGTCGTGCTGGAAGAGGCCCAGGTTGACCCGGACCGAGTCGTAGAAGAGGAGGTTGCCCAGCTCGCCCGCGTCGATGACCTGCTTGATCTTCCGGACCGCCCCGGTGAAGAGGAAGGTGTGGTCGACCATGATCCGGAGGTTCTTCTTCGCGGCCAGCTCGACGAGCTCCGCGGCCTGGGCGGCGGTCGCCGTGAACGGCTTCTCGACGAAGATGTGCTTGCCGGCCAGGAGGGCCGCTTTGGCCAGCTCGTAATGGGCGAAGACCGGGGTGACGATGGCCACCGCGTCGACGTCCTTGGCCTCGATGAGCTCGTAGGGGTCCTTGAGGCCCTTGATGAAGGGGTAGTTCGTCTGGGCCAGGGCCAGGCGCTTATCCGAGACGTCGCTCACCGCGACCAGCTTGGCGCCGGCCGTGGCGTGGAAGTTGCGGGCCACGTTGGGGCCCCAGTAGCCGAAACCGATGACGCCGATGTTAAGCATGGTAGAACTCCCTGACGGAGGCCGCGACGTGGGCGATCTGCTCGTCCGTCAACTCGGGGAACATGGGCAGGGACAGGATCCGGTCCTGCCAGGCGCCGGCCAGGGGGAAGTCCTCGGGCTTGTGGCCGAGATACCCGTAGGCCGGCGTCAGCGGCAGGGCCTTGGCGTAGTGGATGCCCGTGGCGACGCCCTTGTCCTTGAGGAAGGCGGCCAGGTCGTCCCGCCGCTCGGCCCGGACGACGTAGAGGTGGAAGATGTGGAAGGCGTCCGGACGGAGCTTGGGGGTGGCGATCTGGGGGATGCCGGCCAGGAGCTCGTTGTACTTCAGGGCGTGGCTGTTGCGGGCCCTGTTCCAGTCGTCGATGTGGCCGAGCTTGGCCTTGAGGACGACGGCCTGGATGGCGTCGAGGCGGCTGTTGACGCCCTCGATCTCGTGGACGTGCTTCTGGAGCGAGCCGTGGTTGGCGAACAGGCGGGCCTTGCGGGCGAAGTCGTCGTCGTCCGAGACGATGGCCCCGCCGTCCCCGTAGGCGCCGAGGTTCTTGCCGGGATAGAAGCTGAACGTCCCGGCGACGCCGAAGGTCCCCGTCTTCTTGCCCTTGTAGGTGGCGAAGTGGGACTGGGCGCAGTCCTCGACCAGGTGGAGCTTGTGCTTGTCGCAGATGGCCTTGACGGCCTCGATGTCCACGGCCTGGCCGTAGATGTGGACGGGGATGACGGCCTTGGTCCGGGGGGAGATCTTGGCCTCGATGAGCTTGGGGTCGATGTGGTAGTACTCGTCGTTGTCGACGAAGACGGGCCGGGCCCCCGCCTGGGAGATCGTCTCCGAGGTGGCCATGAAGCTGTTGGCGACGGTGATGACCTCGTCGCCGGGGCCGATGCCCAGGGCCTTCAGGGTGATGTAGATGGCGTCCGTGCCGTTGGCGCAGCTGACGCAGTGCTTGCGGCCGTACTTCTCGGCGTAGGCTTTCTCGAAGCCCTCGACGTACTTGCCGCCGATGAAGGCGGTCTCGCTGATGACGGACTGGATGGCGGGGTCGATCTCGGACTTGATGGACTGGTACTGGGCTTTGAGGTCGACGAAGGGGACGTTCATGGGTTATCAGGGCTCCTTAATGGATTAATGCGATGCACCATCATATACGAAGC
>CAZFZU010000101.1:0-3953 GCA_964523615.1 uncultured Eubacteriales bacterium
CCTTGTCGACCGTGGCTCCAGTATAGGCCGGGGCCGCCGGCATTACAAATCCCCCCTCGGATTACCAATATCCCCGGAATCCTCTATATTAGAGGGGATGAACACGCCGCGTTCGACCGTCCTCCGCCTCTTTTCCCTCCTTCTCCTCCTGGCCGTCCTCGCGCCGGCCCTGTCGCCCCTGGCCGCCCAGGAGGCGGCCCCCGAGCGGGTCTACGCCCTCGACGAGAGTATCCCCGTCGATCCGCGCATCACCGTCGGGGCCCTGCCGAACGGCCTGCGCTACTGGATCCGCGAGAACCGCGAGCCCCGCAACCGGGCCGAGCTGCGCCTGGTCGTCAACGCCGGCTCGGTCCTCGAGGACGAGGACCAGCGCGGCCTGGCCCACGTCGTCGAGCACCTGGCCTTCAACGGCTCGACCCACTTCCCGCAGCAGAAGCTCGTCGAGTTCATGGAGTCGATCGGCATGCGTTTCGGCTCCGACCTCAACGCCTTCACCAGCTTCGACGAGACCCTGTACATGCTCAAGGTGCCGACGGACTCGCCGGACATCATGGCCAAGGCCTTCCTGGTCCTCGAGGACTGGGCCAACAACCTGACCTTCGATCCCAAGGCCATCGACAAGGAGCGCGGCATCATCGTCGAGGAGTGGCGCCTGGGCCAGGGCGCCGACGCCCGCATGCGGGACGCCCAGCTGCCCATCCTGCTGCGCGGCTCGCGCTACGCCGAGCGCCTGCCCGACGGCAAGAAGGAGGTCATCGAGACCTTCGCCTACGAGACCCTCAAGCGCTACTACCGGACCTGGTACCGGCCGGACCTCATGGCCGTGGTCGCCGTCGGCGACTTCGACAAGGCCAAGATCGAGGCGCTCGTCAAGAAGCACTTCGGGCCGCTCGCGGTCCCACCGGACGCCAAGCCCCGCCCCGTCTATCCCATCCCCGACCACGACGAGACGCTCTACGCCATCGCCGCCGACAAGGAGGCCGCCCAGAGCGTCGTGGCCGTCTACCACAAGCTGCCCATCGCCCCCCAGGACACGGTCGGGGCCTACCGCCGCATGCTCGTCGAGCGCCTGTTCAACGACATGCTCAACGAGCGCCTCGGCGAGATCGCCCAGAAGCCCGACCCGCCCTTCCTCGGGGCCGTCTCGAGCCGTGGCCGCTTCGTCGGCACCAAGGACGTCTACGTCCTGTCGGCCCTCGTCGGCGAGGGCGGCATCCCGCGCGGCCTCAAGGCCCTCTACACGGAAGGGGAGCGAGTGGCCCGCTTCGGCTTCACCGCGACCGAGATCGAGCGGGCCAAGAGCGAGGCCATGCGCTACTTCGAGCGGGCCGTGACCGAGAAGGAGACCCAGGACTCGACGAGCTACGCCGAGGAGTTCACCCGGGCCTTCCTCGAGGGCGAGCCGACCCCCGGCATCCAGTACGAGTACGCCCTGCACCGGCAGTTCCTGCCCGGCATCGGCCTGGACGAAGTCAACGCCCTGGCGCGCGAATGGATGACCGACCGCAACCGGGTCATCATGGCCAACCTGCCCGAGAAGCCGGGGGCCAAGGTCCCGACCGCGGCCGAGCTGGCCGCCGTGCTCGAGGAGGTCAAGAGCGCCGAGATCGCCGCCTACGAGGACACGGCGACCGACGCCCCGCTCGTCGCCGCCCCGCCCGCGCCGGGGACGGTCGTCTCGCGGCGGGCGCTCGAGGCCATCGGGGCCGTCGAATGGACGCTCTCCAACGGGGCCAAGGTCGTCCTCAAGCCGACCGCCTTCAAGGAGGACGAGATCCTGTTCCGGGCCACGAGCGCCGGCGGCATCTCGCTGGCCGAGGACGCCGACCTCATCCCGGCCAACACGGCCGACCAGGTCGTGCCCGCGGGCGGACTGGGCGAGTTCAGCGCCGTCAACCTGGAGAAGAAGCTGGCCGGGCAGGCCGTCCAGATCCGGCCGTCCATCGACGAGCTCGAGGAGGGCCTGGCGGGCAGCGCCTCGCCCAAGGACGCCGAGACGCTCTTCCAGCTCATCCACCTGACCTTCACGGCGCCGCGGCCCGACCCGGTCGTCTTCGGGGTCATCAAGACCCAGCTCAAGACCTTCCTCGAGAACCGCACCCAGAGCCCCGAGTCGGTCTTCTCCGACACCCTGCGGACGACGATGCAGCGCGACCAGCCCCGCTTCCGGCCCATGACCGTCGACGAGATCCCGCGGATGAGCCTGGAGAAATCCCTGGCCTTCTACCGCGACCGCTTCGCCGACGCCAGCGACTTCGCGTTCTTCTTCGTCGGCACCATCGACCTCGAGAAGATCGAGCCGCTCGTCTGCGCCTATCTGGCTTCGCTGCCGTCGCTCGGCCGCAAGGAGACCTGGCGCGACTGGCGCGTGCCGCCGCCCGAGGGCGTGGTCAAGCGGACCGTGGAGAAGGGCGTCGAGCCCAAGAGCCTGACGGCCATCGTCTTCTCCGGGCCTTTTATCAACACCCCGGTCAACCGGGTCCAGATCCGGGCCGCCGCCCAGATTTTGGAGACGCGTCTGCGCAAGCTCCTGCGCGAGAAGCTCAGCGGCACCTACGACGTCCGCGTCTCGCCGGGCTACAGCAAGATCCCGCACGAGGAGTTCCGGATGTCCATCGACCTGGGCACCGACCCGGCCCGCATCGACGAGATGAGCGCGGCCATCTTCCGCGAGATCAAGGCCCTGCGTAAGAAGGGCCCGACGGCCAAGGAGGTCGAGGAGGTCCGGCTGGGCGAGGCCCGCGACTTCGAGACGAGCAGCCGCCAGAACGCCTGGTGGCTGTCCCAGATCTCCGAGCGCTACCGCGTCGGCGAGGATCCCGAGGCCATCCCGCGCCTGCCCGAGTCGTTCGCCCGGCTGACGCCGGCCTCGGTGCGGGCCGCGGCCCGGGCCTACTTCGACCTCGGCCGCTACGTCCAGGTCACGCTCTACCCGGAGAAGTGAGCTGCCGGGTCAACCGCGGACGAGCTGTCGGACCGTCGGGACCGGAGAGTAAAAGCCGGCTTCGATCATTCCGGAAAGATATGCGTCCGCCGCGCGGAGGTCGCAGGCCTTCGTCCGGACCGCCTTGGTCAGTATCCCCAGTGTGCCCGTCAGGCGCAGACCCAAACTGGCAGCCTCGGCGCGTGCGACACGGTCGTCGCTGGCGAAAACGAAACCTCGACTCTTGGCGAGGGCGATCGCGGATGCTTCGCCCAAGCCCAACGACCGGGACAGGGACTCGAAGAGACGTTTCTCTTCACGTGTCTTAAGGCCGGATTCTTTGAGCCAACCCGCCCGGACGGCTTTAGGGATATCTTCGAGCCGGATATGCCCTGCCTGAATGCCGCGCATAACCTCGGCGGCGACGAACTCCGTGACATGGGCTTTCCCAGCGAAGAGGACCTCGAGAACGCCCAACGCTCCGGACAAGGCGAAGTTAGAGACCACGCAGCAATCGAGGACGATCTCAGGCATGGCTTGCGTCGGAGGCGATATCAGCCGCGTCCTGGCTCTGGACCCGAACTCCCGCTTGCTTCAGGTAGGCGCGGGCGCTGACCGGGTCCATGCCCAATACTTCCGCGAGCTTCCCCAGGCTGATGAAGCCCTCGCGGTAGGCGGCCATGGCCGTCTCCCGCCTGCCCTCCAGCGGGTCCTTCGCCCGATAAGCCGCGTCGAGGGCTTCGCGGACCATGCGCCCCAAGGTCTTTCCCTCCCTCTTGGCGTAGGCCTTGACGGCTTTGTGCTGGCCCTCCGTCAGCAGGACGTTGGTCCTTTTCATCGGGCGCCCTCCGATATGTGTAACTATATGTGTATATTATCGAGTGAGCGACACAAAGTCAAGAGCCTATTCGCAGCGCGTTCGCAACCTGATGACCTTGTCCGTCTCGGGGCGGGCGAAACGCGCCTTATTTGATAAGCTCGTCCGGGATCTTGAACAGCCCGTCCGCGGGGTTCACGTTGATCCTGACGT
>CAZFZU010000102.1:0-3550 GCA_964523615.1 uncultured Eubacteriales bacterium
CCGTTCCGATGCCGCCGAGCGGCAGGGCGATCCTCTCGACGTGGTCGCGGTCGTAGGTCCTCAGGACGGGCCAATCGGCCCGCCACGGCCCTTCGGCCGAAACGGGGCCGATCAAGGCGATAAGCGAAAGACCGACAAGGGCGGGGATCGTCCGGGCGCGGGTCATGGGGCCTCCTTATCAGGGACCCGCCCATGCTATTCCCGCCTCGCGCCGGGTGTCAATGGCGGGCCGGCCCGCTTTCGGGGCCGAGGGCCGGGAGCGCGGATCTTCCTCAGTCCGCTCAGGCTACTCGAAGCGGAGCGAATCGATGGGATTCGATCGGGCGGCCTGGACGGCTTTATAGGCTACGGAGAGGAACGCGACCGCCAGGGAGAACGCCCCGGCGAGCAAGGCCGGCCCGATGCCGGGCTCGACGCGATATGCGAAGCTCCGGAGCCAGCGATCGGCCGCGTAATAGGCCGCGGGGAGGGCGATGACGTTGGCCGCCAGGACCCAGGCCAAAAAGCCCCCGCTCTGCCATAGGACCAAGCCGTGGGCCGAAGCCCCCAGGACCTTGCGGATGCCGATCTCCTTGGTCCTCCTCTCGGCGACGAAGGACGCCAGGCCGACGAGCCCCAAGCAGGCGGAGAACAGGGCCAGGGCGGCGAACACGCCCAGGATAGACCGGGTCCTGCGGTCCTGCTTGTAGAAGGCGTCGTACCTGTCGTCGAGGAACTCGTAGGTGAAGGGGAACTCGGTGACGAAGGATTTCCAGGTCTTCTCCAGGAAGGCGATCGTCTCCGGCACGCCGTTCGGATCGATCCTCAGATTGAGCCAGGGCCCGAGGTCCCAGGTGAAGACGGCGGGTTCGATGGCCCGCCGGAGCGAGCTCTGGTGAATGTCCTTCATCACGCCGATGACGGTATAGGTTCTCGTTTCGGTCGTCCCTTCCATGGACATCGCCGTGAGGGTGAGGCGCTTCCCGACGGGAGTGCCCGGGCCCATGACCCGCGCGGCCGTCTGGTTGACGACGACGGCGTCCGTCCGGTCGGACTCCAATTCCCGGGAGAAGAACCGTCCTTCGGCCATCCCGGCCCGGAACGTCTCGAGGTAGCCCGGATCGACGGGGACGGGGAAGAACGGCGTGCGGTCCTGAGGGTCCTTGCCGTCCCAGGCGACATCGACGGCGGCCCGCATGGCCAGGCCGGGGGGGGCCGAGATGCTCGCGGCCAGGATCCGGGGATCGGCGAGGACGGCCTCCCTATGACGCTCGGACCGCACCGTGGTCGTGACCACTTGACGCGTGTCGATCCCGAGGGCCTTGGTCCGGACGAACCGGAGCTGCTTGTCGACGATGAGGACGCCCGCGATGAAAAAGACCGTCAGCGCGAATTGGACGATGACCAGGCCTTTGCGCAAGGCCGCTCGTCCGCGCTCGCCCGCGAAAAAGTTCCCCTTGAGGACACGGGCGGGCTCGAAGGCCGCCAGATAGAACGCCGGATAGCTCCCGGCCAGGAGCCCGGCCAGGAGGGTGACGGCGAGGACGGCCGCGAGGAGCCCCGGGTCGGCGAGCTGGGCGAGCGCCAGCGACTCGCCGGCCAAGCCGTTGAACAGCGGCAGAGCGGCCCAGAGCGACAGCAGGGCCAGGGCCAGCCCGATGAAGGCGAGGACGACGGACTCGTTGAGGAACTGCCGGACGATGTCGGACCGGCGCGCTCCGGTGACCTTGCGCAGGCCGACCTCCTTGGCCCGGTTGGCCGAACGGGCCGTGGCCAGGTTCATGAAATTGATGCAGGCCAGGAGCAGGATGGCCGCGGCGGCGAGCGAGAGCAAGGTCAGCGTCGAGGCGCTGCCTCGGGCGTGATTATCCAGGTCGAACGCGAAGTCCGACTTCAGGTGGACGTCCTTCAGGGGCTGGGCCAGGATCCCGATGTTCGGCCTGCCCAGCCGCCCCGCGACGAGACGGGTCATCTTGGCCGCGGCCGCGGCCGGCGAAGCGCCGGGCGCCAGCCGGACATAGCAGTTGAAGAACATGCTGTTCCAGCTGTCGAAGTCGACATGGTGGTACTCATGCATGTTGACGGCGGGGATGACGCAGGCGAATCGCAGGTGCGAGTTCTCCGGCACGTCCCGGATGACGCCCGTCACGGTGTAGGGGTCCCGGATGATCGTCAGGACCTTGCCCATGGGATCGTCGGCCCCGAAGAACGTCCGGGCGACGCTTTCGGTGACCACGATCGACCGGGGATCGCCGAGGGCCGTCTTCGGATCGCCCTTGAGGAAGGGGAACGTGAACATGGCGAAGAAGGAGGGATCGGCGATGCCGATGACCGCGTCGTACAGGGCCTTGTCGCCGAGACGGATGCCGTAGTTCTTGTTGGTCCGGTAACGGCAAAAGTCGACGACCTCGGGGATCTCCGCCTTCACGGCCGGGCCGGTCGGCGTGGGGGCCCGCGCGTCGCGCGTGACGGCGGACGGGCTCTTCGTCTCCATGACCAGCCGGTAGATCGACTCGCCGTCGATGTGGAACCGGTCGAAACTCGTTTCCTGACGGACCCACAGCATCATCAGGATCGAACAGGCCAGGCCGACGGCCAGGCCGGCGATGTTGATGAAGGCGTAGCCTTTCTCCCTCCTCACCTTCCGCGCCGCGGTCAGGACATAGCTCCAGACGAGGGGCGGGACGAGCCGGGGCGCCTGCCAAGGCGGGCGGGCGGAGCGCCCGGTCCTCTTGGCCCGATAGAACTCGGGACCGGAATCGGCGGCCGGTCCGGTGGCGTCGAGGGCCCGCTGGAAGGCCGATCCGGGATCCATCCCCCCGGCGACGAGCTCTTCGTATTCGTCGCGCAGGCTGCACTCGAGCTCGGCCGCCTCCCCGTCGTCGAGAGCGGGATTGCGGCGCAGGGCCCGCCTCCATGCGGCGAGGGCCTTTTCCAGGTCGAAGGCGCTCATGCCAGCTCCCCTCGGCCGGCCGCCGCGGCCGGGTGCAGGAGCCTGCGCAGCACGGCCTGGATCCCGAGCCAGCGGGCCTTGTCGTCGGCCAGCGCGGCGGCGCCGCTCTCGGTCAGGGTGTAATACTTCCTCATCCGGTTCTCCGGCGAGGCCTTCCAGGCCGACCGGATCAGCCCCTCCCGCTCCATCTGATGGAGGACGGGATAGAGCATGGCGTTCGACCACTGCAGGGACCCGCCCGAGACGCGCCGGACGCGCTTGATGATCTGGTAGCCGTAGCTTTCGCCGGACAGGAGAAGCGAAAGAACGATGGTCCTGGCCGAGGCCGCCACGAGGTCCTTTGTGCCCATGTTATGTCTCCGGGAGCTCATATGTCGAGGAATGACATATGCGAATATTATGCCAGACGGCATCTCCCGGCCCTCATCGGATCCCCGGGGGTCTTGGCGAGCCGCACGTCCGGAAACGGAACAGGCGTCGTTCGCTAACGGACATGTCGAGGAGACGACCGTCAGGCCGATCGGGCGCGGCGCGGCTATCGCGCCCGGGCCTTGCGGACCGCGGCCTGCCAGCCGGCATAGAGGCGGTCGGCCTGGCCCCGGGTCATGGACGGCGCGA
>CAZFZU010000103.1:0-3399 GCA_964523615.1 uncultured Eubacteriales bacterium
TACGAGATCTCCGGCCCCGTCTGGCGCAAGGACTCCCGCGCCTTCACCTTCGAGTACAACGAGCGCGGCCATCAGACCTACCGCGTCATCGAGGTCGACGCCGCGACCGGCGCCCCCCGCGCCGCCGTCGACGAGCGGGCCAAGACCTTCTTCACTTACAGCGAGTGGGGCGGCAAGAAGTTCCGTCGCGACCTCGACGACGGTCGCGAGGTCGTCTGGATGTCCGAGCGAAGCGGCTGGAACCACCTCTACCTCCTCGACGGCGCGACCGGCGCCGTCAAGAACGCCGTCACGGCGGGGGAGTGGGTCGTCCGCTCGGTCGACCGCGTCGACGAGGCCCGCCGCCAGGTCTGGTTCCAGGCCAGCGGCGTCGTCCCCGGCCAGGATCCCTACTTCATCGACGCCTATCGCGCCAACCTCGACGGCACGGGCCTCGTCCGCCTGACCGAGCCCGGCGCCCACCACACCGTCGCCTACTCGGCCGACGGGGCCTACTTCGTCGACACGCGCTCCCGCGTCGATCTCGCCCCCGTGACCGAGATCCGCGGCGCCGCCGACGGCCGCGTCGTCATGCCCGTGGAGAAGGCCGACATCTCGGCCCTCGTCGCCGCCGGCTGGAAGGCGCCCGAGGTCTTCGTCGCCAAGGGCCGCGACGGCGCGACCGACATCTGGGGTGTCGTCTACCGGCCCTCCCACTACGACCCCTCCCGACGCTACCCCGTCATCGAATACATCTACGCCGGGCCGCACGACTCCTACGTCCCCAAGTCCTTCCGCGCCTTCTCCTCCCAGCAGGCCCTGGCCGAGCTGGGCTTCATCGTCAGCCAGTGCGACGGCATGGGCACGAGCAACCGCTCCAAGGCCTTCCACGACGTCTGCTGGAAGAACATCGCCGACGCCGGCTTCCCCGACCGCATCCTCTGGCACCGGGCCCTGGCGGCCAAGGACCCGTCCTACGATATCTCCCGCGTCGGCATCTACGGCAACTCGGCCGGCGGCCAGAACACGCTGGCCGGGCTCCTCTTCCACCCCGAGTTCTACAAGGCCGGCGTCTCGTCCTGCGGCTGCCACGACAACCGCATGGACAAGATCTGGTGGAACGAGCAGTGGATGGGCTGGCCGCTCGGGCCCGAGTACGCGGCCTCCTCCAACGTCGACAACGCCCACCGGCTCGAGGGCCGGCTCCTGCTCATCGTCGGCGAGATGGACACCAACGTCGACCCGGCCTCGACCATGCAGGTCGTCAACGCCCTCATCAAGGCCAACAAGGTCTTCGACCTGCTGGTCATCCCGGGCGGCGGCCACGGCCTGGGCGGGGCCTACGGCGAGCGCAAGATGTACGACTTCTTCGTTCGCTCGCTCCTCGGCGCCGAGCCGCCCAACTGGAACGAGGCGGTCAAGAAAGAGTGAGCCCGTCAGGGCGCGTCGCTCGGGAAGCCCATCTTGCGCAGGAAAGCGGCGAACCGCGGATCGCCGCGCAGCGCCCCAAGATACGGATCGACCTTGGTCAGGTAGAGTCCGCCGTCGCGGTCCTTGTAGGCGGTCTCGAGCCATTCGAGCGCCCGGTCCGCCTCCCCCCGGTACGCGAAGACCTGGGCGATCTGATAGGCGTTGCCTTTGCCGAAGCGCCCGATGAACGCCTCGAGCGCCTCGTCGGACTCACGCCCGCGGCCCACGGCCCGCGCGATCATGCTCTCGACGGGCAGGCGGAAGAACGGGTCTTTCTCCTCTTCGAGCGCCGCCCGCGCTTCCTCCACCCTCCCCTGGGCCAGATAGACCTGGGCCAGCAGGGCGTGGATGTTGGCGCGCTCCGGATCGAGGTCGTGGATCTTGCGAAAGACTTCGACAGACTCGTCCAACCGCCCGGCGTAGAAGGCGGTCAAGGCCAGGTTCATCAGGGCCGAGGTGTTGAGGGTGTCGAGCTCGGCGGCCCGCCGCGCCAGCGTCAGGGCCCGGTCGAACCGCCCCAGGACGAGGGCCAGCTGGGCCGCCCCGAAATACCCCCGGGGGGGTTCGAGCCGCAGGGCCTTGGCGTAAGAGGCCTCGGCCTCCCGCCAGTCCCAGTCGTAGGTCATGTGGATCCAGCCCAGGACGACGTGACCGTAGGCCAGGGCGTCGTCGAGGCCGAGGGCCCGGCGCACGGCGGCGAGCGCCTCGGGATAGCCGGCGGCGGTGGGCGTGAAGCCGACGTTGGCCTGAAAGGCGAGGGCCGCCGCCAGGCCGGCCCAGGCCCGGGCGTAGCCGGGATCGATGTCGACGGCCCGTCGGTAATGGCCGACCGCCTTCTCCAGGTTCTCCCGCGTCGGCGAAACGTAGTAGTGCTGGCCGAGGAGGAACTCGTTGTAAGCCTCGAGGCTGTCCGTCTGGGCCAGGGGATCGGAGGGCTCGAGGAGCGTCAGCTTGAGCTCACGGGCCACCGCGCCGGCGATCTCGTCCTGGAGGGTCAGGATAGCGCCGGCCTCGCGGTCGTAGGTCTCCGACCAGACGTGGAAGCCGTCGGCGACGTTGATGAGCTGCGCCGACACGCGGACGCGCGAGGCGTCCTTGCGGACGCTGCCTTCGAGGACCTTCTCGACGCCCAGCCGACGGCCGATGTCGCGGATGTCGCGGTTGTCTCCCTTGAACGCGAAGGCCGAGGTCCTGGCCGTGACCTTGAGCGAGCGGATCTGGCTCAGGCGGGTGATCATCTCCTCGGTCAGGCCATCGCAGAAGTAATCCTGGTCTTCGCCGCCGCCGATATTGACGAAGGGCAGGACGGCGATGGAGGCCTCGTAGGCGGGCCCTTTCGAGGCCTCGGTGTAGACGTCCGGGCCGTGGGCTTTCCATCGGGTCAGAAAGGCGATGTCGAGCGCGAGCGTCGAGGCCGCCAGGACCGGGACCACGACGAACGCCCAACGCCGGGCCCTCTTCGCCCGCTCGCCCCGGAACCAGCGCCAGGCCAACACGGCGAGCAGGGCCCCGAGGAGCGTGACGATGGTGATGTCCTTGAGGACGTCGGGCAGGTGGTAGTGGTCGACGAGGACGAAGTGGACGATCTCGTAGAGGAACCAGCCGCTGCCGGCGAAGGCCGCGAACGTCCGGGCCAGGCCGCGCCTACGGAGCTTGTCCGGCAGCGAGCCGGGCGGGTAGCGCTTGGCGGGTCCGTGCGGCGGCGACGCGGCGCCGGGCTTGGACGTCATGTCCCCCTCCGGGCTTAATTCCTATTGAAATAATAGGAATAAACGCGGCCGCTGTCAATGGCCGGGCGGGGGAGGGGGGTGGGGGAGTCCGGCGCCTTGATTTGCCGGGCCGCCGCCCGTATGATGGGTCTCAGCCTTCGTGGCGCGCCTGTAGCTCAGCTGGATAGAGCGTCGGACTTCGAATCCGCAGGTCGCCCGTTCGAATCGGGCCAGGCGCGCT
>CAZFZU010000104.1:0-3309 GCA_964523615.1 uncultured Eubacteriales bacterium
CGCCGGGACGAGAACGACCTTCTCCAAGTTCATGGCGTGGTTGTTGACGACCCGGGTGATCCGGATGCGGAGGGTGTGCCGGCCGGCGCCGAGCTCGACCCGGCCGACCGGGAACGTCGCCGGGAAGTAGACGCTGGGGGAGGGCTGGGTCTCGGCGGCCATGGTCTTCCCGTCGACTTCGACCTCGTAGCCCGCCGCGCCGCCCCACATGCTGGCGTACGAGGCCCGGACCTCGTAGGCCCCGGGCCCGGCGGTCGTGAACGTCCACTCCGGGTAGTCGTTGACGTTCTGCCAGTTGGCCAGCATGGTCGTCCGGTAGAAATGGTCGACGTAGGCGCGCTGGCCCATCTCCGACCTCAGGTCGGCGAGATAGATGGGAAGCTCGACGCGGCCGTCCTTGCCGGGACCGATCTCGAACGGCTCCACGACGGGGTCGCCCGCCAGCTCGACCGCGACGACCGTCGCGTCCGGGTCGGGGGCTCGCGCCGGCAGCCTTACGACGACGCCCTCGCCGTCGCGCCCGAAGGCCAGGGCCTTGGCCCGGTCGGCCAGCAGGTAGGCCTTCTTGACCTCCGTCCTCAGCCCCGGCAGGCGCAGGCGGCCGTCGTTCGGCCAGCCCATGACGTGGAGGTAGAGGGTCCGCCCTTTGACCGTGCAGTGGCCGAAGAAGGGCAGCCGGTCGAAGACGCTGGCCGTGGTCCCGTAGACGGCCTCGCCGTTGGCCCGCAGCCAGGCCCCGATGGCCCGCAGCCGGACCGCGAACTCCTCGGGGATGCGCCCGTCCGGGCCGGGTCCGACGTTGAGGAGAAGGTTGCCGCCCTTGCTGACGATCTCGACGAGTTGGCGGATGAGCTGGGGCGCGCTGCGGAACTCGGTCTCGGTGCGGTTGTAGCCCCAGCCGTTCCAGTTCATCGTGACGCAGGCCTCCCACAGCCGCGGCGAGCCGTCGGGGTTGCGCACGCCCGTGGCCGGGACGAAGTTCTCCGGGGTGCCGAAGTCGCCGAAGCCCGGCTCGCGGCGATAGAGGCGGTCGTTGATGAGGAGCGCCGGCTTCATGTCCAGGAGCGTCTTCCCGATGGCGAAAGCCCGCTGCTCCTCGTTCGAGTGCTCCCACTCGCCGTCGAACCAGAGCACGGCCGGATCGTACTGCGTCACCAGCTCTCTGAGCTGGCCCGCCGCGAAATCCATGTACCGGCCGAAGTCGGCGCCCTTGACCGGGCGGTCCTTCTCCCAAGGCCGGCGCGGCAGGTAGTCGGGGTGGTGCCAGTCCATGATGGAGTAGTAGAAGCCGAGGGGGATGCCGGCCCGCCGCATCGAGGCGGCCAGCGGCCCGAGCACGTCCCGGCCGTACTTGGCCGCCTTGACGTCGAAGTCGGACAGGGCGCTGTCGTAGAGGGCGAAGCCGTCGTGGTGTTTGGAAGTGATGACGGCGTACCTGACCCCGGCCTCCTTGGCCAGGGCCGCCCAGGCCTCGGGATCGAAGGCGGCCGGGTCGAAGCCCAGGGCCATGTCGCGGTATTCGTCGCGGGGGATCTGGAGGAGCTGGCGGGCCCACTCCTCGCGTCCCAGGATGGCGTAGGCGCCCCAGTGGATGAACAGCCCGAACTTGGCCTCGCGGAACCACTGCAGGCGGTCCGCGGCCGGGGCGGCGGCCGGCTCCTCCGGCGGGGCCGGTGGCGCGGCGGCCGCGGCGACCCCCAGCCCGAGCAGGAGTCCCACGGCGATGGCTGCGGCGGAACGGCGGACGGTCATGGCGGTCTCCCTCCTCGACGGACTGGGCTCAGGTTATCCGCCGGGCCCGGGCGTGTCAATGCCGGGGGACCTCGCCGGCGGACTGAGAAAAAACGCCGGGCCCGAGCGTCGTAGAGGCATGACGCCACGATTCCTGGCCCGGATCGCCGAGGTCGTTTTCGACCACGTGGCCGCCGACGCGGCCTTGTTCCGGGCCCTCGACGGCCGGGGGGATACCCTTTTCGAGGCGGCCAAAGGCCTCGACGGGCCCGCCGCCGGGGGCGGCCGTGCCGTCGGCGAAGCCCTCGTCGGCCGGACCCTCGAGATCGGCCGGCCGGTCCTCGTCCGCGATGTCCTCGCCGAGCCCCTGTTCGCCGACCTCGAGCTCGCGGGCGACGGGCGCCGCTTCGGCCTGCTGTCCTATCCCTGGACGGCCGGCAGCCGGCCCGGCGGGATCGTCCTGCTCGCCCGAGACGCGGCGGGCCGTCCTTTCGACAGGGACGACCTGGAGTTCCTGGCCTTGACCCTCGCTCCCGTGCTCTACCTGCAGAGGCGGAACGGGAACGGCCGGCCCGCGCCGGCTTCGGCCGTAGCGCCGGCCGGGACCGGGTCGGCCTCCGCATCCGGTCTTCCTTCGACCGCGGCCTTTCTGGGGGACGCCCCCGCGGTCCGCCGGGTCCGGGCCATGATCGAGAAGGTCCGCGATACGGACGCGCCCGTGTTCCTGGCCGGCGAGAGCGGCACCGGCAAGGAGCTGGCCGCCCGGACCATCCACGAGACCGGCCGCCGCCGGGGCGGCCCGTTCGTGGCCGTCAACTGCGCGGCCATCCCCGAAGCCCTCCTCGAGAGCGAGCTGTTCGGCCACGCCCGGGGCTCGTTCACCGGCGCCGTGCGCGACAAGGCCGGCCTGGTCGAGGAGGCCAACGGCGGGACGTTCTTCCTCGACGAGATCGGCGACCTGCCGCTGTCGCTGCAGTCCAAGCTCCTGCGCGTCCTCGAGGAGAAACGCATCCGGCGGGTCGGCGAAACGCGCTCCCGGCCGGTCGACGCCCGCATCGTCAGCGCCACCAACAAGGACCTCGACCGCGAGGTCGAGCGCGGCCGCTTCCGCCAGGACCTCTACTTCCGGCTCAAGATCATCGCCATCGAGCTGCCCCCGCTGCGCGACCGGCCGGAAGACGTCCGGGCCCTGCTCGACCACTTCATCGACGAGTACGCCCGGTCGATGGGCCGGCCCCGGCCGTTCCTGGCCCCCATCGCCCTGGAGATGCTCCTGCGCTATCCCTGGCCGGGCAACGTCCGCGAGCTCCAGAACGAGGTCCAGCGCTGCCTGGTCATGGCCGACGGGGGGAACCTCGTCCTCGAGGAATACCTGTCCCCCAAGATCAATCCCGAGGGCGAGACCTACGACCGGGCTTCGCACCGCCTGGCCGAGGCCCGGGCCGACTTCGAGCGGCGCTTCCTCAGCGAGGCTTTGGTCCGCTGCCGCTTCCACCGGTCGCGGACGGCGGCCGAGGTCGGGCTGACCCGCCAGGGGTTGTTCAAGCTGCTCAAGAAGCACGGCCTCGAGACCCGGCC
>CAZFZU010000105.1:0-3131 GCA_964523615.1 uncultured Eubacteriales bacterium
CCCACGATCCGCTCCAGTGGGGTCGAACTCCCTGCCGAGGCTTCCCTCTTTCTGGCCGGTGCCCGGGCACGTGGCGTCGAAGGCCGGGGCCCTGCGCGAAGGGCCGCCCGCGAAACCCGTCAGGGCCGGAAGGCAGCAGCGGTAACGGGAGGGTCCCTTGTGCGGCAGTCAGCCTCGCCGGAGCCGGCGGCCCGGTGCACGCGGGGAGAGTGCTGTCGGAGCAGGGTGCACGGTTTTTCCTTTGCCGCGAGCGTCAGCGAGCGGAGGCAGAATCCCGCCGGAGCAACACGGAGGCGGGTTTCTGCGAAATATCGGGATAGAGAAACCTACCCCCAGGCTGTAACCGGTTTTTCTTGATCGAGCGCCAGCCAGCGGCCACCATTGACTCTTTTTAAGCCCCGGTCTACCATGCCCTCATCGCTCAAGGAGGGACCCATGACCAGACGCTCCCTGTCGTTCTTTTTGGCCGTTCTCTGCCTGCTCCCGCTCGCTCTTCCGGCCCAGGAGACGGACGAGGAGGGCTGCAAGGACCACCCCCTGTTCAACCGCATGAAGGGCTTCGTCCTCTATTCCTGCGAGTCGAACTTCGACGCCGTCGAGTTCTACGTCGGCGAGGACAAGACCCGGACGATCGAGGGACAGAAGACGGTCCTGGGCTACTCGCTGCCCGAAGGCCGGCCGGCCCCGTCCGAGCTCCAGATCCTGAGGAACTTCGTCACCGCGGCCCAGGCCGCCGGCGGCAAGGTCGTCTACCAGACGGATATCTACGTCTCCCTGCAGATCGTCAAAGGCGGCGGCGAGGTCTGGGTGGCCGTCGACACGGCCAACAACGGGACCTTCTACACGCTGACCGTCCTCGAGGTCGGGGAGATGACCCAGGAGATCACGGCCGGCGACATGCTGGCCGCCCTGGAGAAGGACGGCCGCGTCGCCCTGGAGATCCACTTCGATACCGGAAAGGCGACCATCAGGCCCGAATCGGAGAGGATCGTCGGCGAGATCGCCGCCCTGCTCGAGAAGAGCCCGGACCTCAAGGTGTCCATCGAAGGGCACACCGACAACACGGGGACCGCACAGGGGAACAAGACGCTGTCGGAGGAACGGGCCAAGGCCGTCGTCGCCGCGGTCGCCGCCAAGGGGATCGCGGCCGCCCGGATGGGCGCCGTCGGCTGGGGCCAGGACAAGCCGGTCGCGGACAACGCCACCGAAGCGGGGAGGGCCAAGAACCGCCGGGTCGAGGTCGTCAAGAAGTGAGCAGGCCCAGGGCCCGCAGCAGTCCCGCGATCTCGGCCTTGGCCGCGTCGGCCACGGGGAGCAGGGGCAGGCGGGTCGGGCCGCCGTAATAGCCGCGGAGGTCCTGGGCGTATTTGAGCCCGGCGATGCCGTAGGTCTCCATCAGGGCCCGGTTGAGGGGCACCAGGTCGAGCTGAAGGCGCCGGGCCTCGTCCTTCTTCCCGGCCTGGAACAGGCGGAAGATCTCGGCCGGGACCTCGGGCGCGGCGTTGGCCACGGCCAGGATGGCGCCGGACGCCCCCATCTCGAGCCCCGGGTAGACGACGTGGCCCGAGCCTACGAAATAGAGGAAACTCGCGGAGACTTCGCGGCGGACCTCTTCCAGGAAGGCGATGCTGCCGGAGCTCTCCTTGAGCCCGGCGACGTTCGGGTGGGCGGCCAGCTCGACGACCAGGCGCGGCTCGAGGGAGATGCCGGTGTTGGCCGGCATGTTGTAGACGAGGACGGGAAAGCGGCTGGCCTCGGCCACGGCCAGGTAATGGGCCCGCAGGGCCTCCCGGGTCATCTTCGACTTGAAGTAGGACGGCGGCCGGACGAGCACGGCGTCGACGCCGCGGGCCGGCAGGCTGGCCGTGAAGTCGATCGTGCCCTTGGTCCACTCGCGGGCCGTGCCGACCAGGACCCTCTTCCCGGGCCCGGCCGCGCCGACGACGGCCTCGACGAGGGCGAGCGACTCGGCGTCGGTCAGCGAGACGCTCTCGCCGGTCGAGCCCAGGACGAGGTAGCCGGCGACGCCGGTCGCGTTGAGGCGGCCGACGTTGGCCGCGATCCGGTCGGGCGCGACGCGGTCGCCTTCGAACGGCGTCGTCAGGGCGACGAAGATGCCTTCGAGGGATGGGGTCATGTCCGTTCTCCCCGGCGCTGGTCGCGGACGGCCCGCTCGATCTCGCGGAGCTCGGCCTCGCCCAGACCGAAATAGTGCCCGACCTCGTGGAGGACGGTGTCCCGGACGTGGTCCTTGATGTCCTCGTCGGAGCGCGAGATGGACTCGATGGGCCGGCGGTAGATGACGATGACGTCGGGCGCGTAGTTGCCGTACGAGCCCGGGCTCCGGTGGGGGTAGGGGACGCCGTGGTAGATCCCGAGCAGGTTCGTGCCCGGCGGGCAGTCGTCCTCGACCTGGACGTTGACGTTGTCGATGAGCTTGCGGAACTTGGCCGGGATCTCGTCGAGGGCCGCGGCGACGAGCTCCTCGAACCGGGCCTCGTCCATGGGCGGCCGGAAGGGGCTCCGGCCGAAGGGGTTGGGCCGCCGGTTCATGACTCGATGCCCTCGCGGGCCGGGACGCCGCGGTCGAAGTAGTGCTTGACGGCCCGCATCTCTGTGACCAGGTCGGCCCGCTCGACGAAGGAGGCCGGGGCGCAGCGCCCGGTCAGGACGAGCTCGACGGCCTCGGGCCGGCGGTCCAGGAGGTCGAGGACGTCCGCTTCGGGCAGGACCTTGAAGTGGACGGCCGTGTTGACCTCGTCGAGGACGACGATGGCGTACGCGCCCGAGAGCATCGCTTCGCGGGCGCGGGCCAGCCCGGCGCGGGCCATGGCGATGTCCTCGGCGGCCGGGCCGTCCTTGGCCGTGAGGAAGCCCTCGCGGCCGAACTGCTCGATGGTGACCAGGGGCGCCAGCTTCTTGGCGGCCTCGATCTCGCCGGTCGGCCGGCCCTTGAGGAACTGGGCGACGTAGGTCCGCCGCCCGTGGCCGGCCGCGCGGAAGGCCAGGCCCATGGCCGCGGTCGTCTTGCCCTTGCCGTCGCCCGTATAGACCTGAACGTAACCTTTGCTCATCCCGCCTATTGTTGAATAAAGCGCTCGGCTTGTCAAAAAGGGGACGTTTCTATTTAT
>CAZFZU010000106.1:0-3107 GCA_964523615.1 uncultured Eubacteriales bacterium
GTCGGTTGTGTTAGTTATGGGGCATGAACATCGCCCTCGCCCAGATCGCGCCGAAGCTCGGCGACGTCGAGGCCAACTTCGCCCTCCACGCCGAGGTCCTGGAGAAGGCCCGGCGGAAGAAGGCCGGCCTGGTCGTCTTCCCCGAGCTCGGCCTGACCGGCTACACGCTCAAAGACCTCGTCGAGGAGGTCGCCTTCGACCCCCGCACGGACCGGCGCTTCGCCCGGCTCATGGCCCGGACCAAGGGCCTGTCGGCCGTCTTCGGCTTCGTCGAGGAGAGCCCGGCCGAGAGGGGCCTGTTCTACAACGCCGCCGCCTTCGTCGCCGACGGCCGCCTCGTCCACATCCACCGCAAGGTCTACCTGCCGACCAACGGCATGTTCGAGGAGGCCAAGTTCTTCGCCCAGGGCCGCGACTTCCGGGCCTTCGACGCTCCCTTCGGCCGGGCCGGGCTGCTCATCTGCCGGGACTTCCTCCACTACGGGGCGGGTTACGTCCACTACGCCTCCGGCGCCGAGGTCATCATCTGCGCCTCGGCCGCGCCCGGCCGCGGCATCGGCGGCGGCGGGACTTTCGAGACGGCCCGGATGTGGGAGCTCATGGGCGAGGCCCTGTCCTACTTCTCCACGGCCTTCGTCGTCTACGCCAACCGGGCCGGCGTCGAGGACGGCGTGACCTTCGCCGGCGGCTCGTTCGTCTTCGCGCCCGGCGGCCGTCTCCTCGGGCGGGCCGCCGCGGCCGAGCCCGACCTCCTGGTCGTCCCCGCCGACCCGGCCGCCGTCGGCCGGGCCCGTCGCCGCTGGCTCTTCAAGCGCGACGAGAAGCCCGAGGCCATTTGGAGGTCGCTCGAAAGGATCGTCCGTGCCGCCGAAGATTGACGCTCCCTTCGTCGAGAAGGTCCTGGTCGCCTTCATCCGGGAGGAGCTCGGCAAGTGCGGCTGCCGCCGGGGCCTCCTGGGCCTGTCGGGAGGGCTCGACTCGGCCGTCTGCGCCGCCCTGGCCGCCAAGGCCCTCGGCCCCGAGAACGTCCTGGCCCTGGTCATGCCGTACGGCCGGGCGTTCCCGCAGGACGTCCGCGACGCCCTGGCCCTGGCCCGCCGCCTCGGCATCCGTACCGACGTCGTCGACATCGCCCCTCAGATCGACCTTTACTTCGCGCCCGACCCGGCCGCGAGCCGCGTCCGGCGCGGCAACAAGATGGCCCGCGAGCGCATGGCCGTCCTCTACGACCGGTCGGCCGCGGAAGGCGGCTTCATCCTCGGCACGAGCAACAAGACCGAGCTCCTCATCGGCTACGGCACGATCCACGGCGACCTGGCCTGCGCCGTCAATCCCATGGGCGACCTCTACAAGACCCAGGTCCGCGAGCTGGCCCGCCACCTCCGCGTCCCCGCGGCCATCCGCCGCAAGGCGCCGACGGCCGGCCTGTGGCCCGGGCAGACCGACGAGGGCGAGATCGGCCTCGCCTACGAGGAGCTCGATGCCATCCTCTGCGAACTCGTCGAAGGCCGCCGGAGCCGGGAGGCCATCGTCGCGGCCGGGCACGACGCGGCGGCCGTCGACCGCGTTCTCGGCTTGGTCAAGGGCTCGGAGTTCAAGCGCCGGATGCCGCCCATCGCCAAGCTCTCGCCGCGCTCGGTGGGCCACGATTTCCTCTATCCCTACAACTGGGGCAAGTAGGCGTGGCCGGCCGCCTGTACGTCGTCGGCACCCCCATCGGCAACCTCGAGGACATCACCCTGCGGGCCCTGCGCGTCCTGGGCGAGGTCGAGGCCATCGCCTGCGAGGACACCCGCCAGACGGTCAAGCTCCTCAACCGCTACGGCCTGCGCAAGCCGCTCATCAGCTACTTCCAGCCGCGGGAGGGGCGGCGGATCCCCGAGATCATCGGCCTGCTCGAGGCCGGCAAGGACGTCGCCCTGGTCTCCGACGCCGGGACGCCCGGCATCTCCGACCCGGGCTTCCCGCTCATCCGCGAGGCCCTCAGGAAGGGGCTGGCGGTCGTGCCCGTCCCGGGGCCGGCCGCGGCGACGGCCGCCCTGTCCGCGGCCGGCCTGCCGACCCACCGCTTCCTGTTCGCCGGGTTCCCGCCGCCCAAGACATCGGGGCTCAGAAAGCTCCTCGCTGAGCTGGCGGCGGAGAAAGCCACGCTGGTCTTCTACCTGCCGACCCGGCGGATACCGGACTTCCTGGCTGCGGCGGCCGAGATCCTGGGGGGCGCCCGCCGGATCGTCGTGGCCCGGGAGCTGACCAAGGTCCACGAGGAATTCCACCGGGGGACGGCCGCCGAGCTAGCGGCGGCCCTCGCCGGCCGGATCCTCAAGGGCGAAGCGACCGTCCTGGTCGAGGGCGCGGGCTAGCCGGAACGGAATTTATTCCTTTATTTTCAATATAATATAAATTTAAAAAAAATTTGTCTATATACTTGACATATCCTCGCTAAGATATTATATTGTTATCTCACTAAGATATTAAAAAACGGAGGTAACCGATGGCTATTATCAGATGGGATCCCTATCGGGACATGGTCACCCTGAGGGACAGGATGAACCGGCTGTTCGAGGACATGGCGACCCAGAAGGGCGAGGACAAGGACCTCATGACCCATTCCTGGGCGCCCTCGGTCGACATCTACGAGACCGAGAACGAGGTCGTCCTCAGCGCCGAGATCCCCGGCGTCGAAGAGAAGGACGTCGAGATCAAGGTCGAGGACAACAACCTGACCCTGCGCGGCGAGCGCAAGTTCGAGAAGGAGACCAAGGAGGAGAACTATCACCGCATCGAGCGGTCCTACGGCTCCTTCTTCCGGTCCTTCGCCCTGCCGAGCTACATCGATCAGGACCGGATCGAGGCCGAGCACGAGAACGGCGTCCTCAAGATCCGCATGCCCAAGCGGGCCGAGCTCAAACCCCGCAAGGTCAAGATCCTCAAGCCGGTCGCGGTCCCGGCCGACAAGGCCAAGAAGTAACGCGCCACTCCCCCCACGAGGCGGCTCCCCCCGGAGCCGCCTTTTTTTATGGGTTCTTCTCCCAATTCCGGGTTTCCCTCTCGGGGCGGCGAAGGATGTTGCCTCGAAGATCCCCGTTGCTGGAGGAGGGGACCGGCAG
>CAZFZU010000107.1:0-2822 GCA_964523615.1 uncultured Eubacteriales bacterium
GAAAACCCATTGACACCCCCTGTAGATGGGCTATTTTCCCATATGGAACTAGAAGGTGCGGTCCGAGGACCCCAAAAAGGTGAGGTTACGGCAAAAGGGGGTCTTTTTTTTTACCCCAGGACGGCTCCCGACCTGGGGGGAATGGCCATCCCGCCGATGACGCACTCCCGGTCGGACAGGTTGACGGCCAGCCGCGTCCGCCCGCCCGGCCCCCCCAGGGAATCGACGACGTAGGCGTCCGGCCCCAGCTCCCCCAATAGCCCCTCGACCCGGGCCCGCCCGCCGCGCAGTCCCAAGGCCCGCCTGAACAGCGCCTTTTCCCCCGGCCCCAGGAGGGCCAGCCGGTCGCTATCGACGACCATGTTGTCAAGGGCCCCGGCGGCCAGGGCGTAGAGCTCCCGCTCGCTCCGGGTGAGCTCGATCTCCCTATCGCGCAGGAGCACGCAGTCCGGGTCGTTGAGCCAGAAGGCCCGGTGCATGAACTGCCGCGTCAGGGCGTTCTTGAGCGCGAAGTAGGCGTTCGGTCCTTGGAACGGCGACGGCTTGGTCTTCCAGTACGGCGCCGTATCCTCGCCGATACGCATGCCGTCGACGAGCCCGGCCGACGGCAGCAGGGGAGCGCCGCACCCCAGCACGAAGGCGTCGCCCGCGGCCTCGCGGACGGTCCGCATCCCTTCGCGGTAGGCCTGGACGGGCGTCACCTCCTTCCGCCGCTCGCCCGGCATGGCCGCCGCGAACAGAAAATCGATCTTGAGATAGTCGAATCCCGCCCGCCGCAGGGCGCCGAACGTCCCGGCCAGCCAAGCCCGGACCTCGGGATGGGTCGTGTCGAGGGCGTAGATCGTCCGGCCCCAGCCCTTGTAACACGGCTTCGGCCGGCCGCCCTCCGCCACCATCCAGCCGGGGTGCTCGGCGAACAGCCGCGACGACTCGGCCGCGCTGAACGGCGCGGTCCAGATGCCGGCCCGGAAGCGCTTCCCCGTGATGGCCCTGGCCAGCCCGCCGATGTCGGGGTAGCCGGGCTTGGGCGACAGCCAGTCGCCGATCTCGGTCTCGTAGCCGTCGTCGACCTGGAAGACGTCGAAGGGCAGGCCCCGCCGGTCCCCGGCCGCGGCCTCGACGTTCTCGAGGACGTCGGCCCAGCCGAGCTTGCCGAAATAGTGGTACCAGCTGCACCAGCCGACGGGGTTCCATGGATTGACGCGGACCCGGTTGGCCCGCTTGACCAGCCGTCCGTAGGCCTCGAGGACGTCCCACGCCCCCGTCCCGCCCTCCAGCACGGCCAGCGGCTCGAGGGGCACGGGCGTCTCGAACGAGGCGTCGAAGTAATCGATCCAGCCGACGAGGTCGTCGCCCTCGACCGTGAAGAACGGATGGCCGGCCCGCGAGGCCGTGAACCCGGCCAGCCCGCCGTCCCAGGCCGCGAAATAGTCGCTGACCGGGCCCTTCGTTAGCTCCGCGGGCAGGGGCGAGAAGAGATAAGGGCTGTAGTCGCGGACGATGGTCCCGAGCTCGGGGTAGCTCGTCTCCGGCGTGACGGCCTCGGCCGGCCCCCACGACTGCCAGTTGTTGAGGAGGAACACGGCGGGCGCCGGCGCCCGGAAGGCCTCGATCCGGCCCGGCCGGCCCGAGACCGTGCCCCGGACGATGAGCCCGTCCTCCGTCCGCTCGACCTCGGCCTCGACGCGGGCCTCGCCGTAACGGCGGACGAGGCGTCCGGCGCGGGCGGGTTTGCCGAAGAGCTGGAAGGTCAAGGCCCGGTGATGTCGTTCTTCTTGCAGAAGTAGTCGATCTTCTCGGCCAGGGCGTCGGCCTTGGCGATGGCCTTGTCCTCGGTCAGCGTGTCCCGCAGCTTGGCCAGCTCGGACTGGATCTTCTTGATCTGGACGACGGCCGTCTCGGAGTCGAAGGTCGTGTCCATGCCGATGGCCCCCGACCGCCCCGCCGCGCTGAGGAACTTGTTGACGACGACGGCGTAGCGCTCGGACAGGTGCTCGACCAGCTCGACCTCCTCCGAGGCCGGCTTGCTCGTCTGCTGATAGACGAAGTACGCGGCCGCGGCGATGAGGACGAGCACGACGATCGTCTTGCCCATGGCGGTCCCTCCTCCGCCCGCATTGTATGCCACGCCCGCCCCCGAAACAATAGGCCCGCGTTTCGTGTATAATGCGCCCCGCCATGACTTCCGTCTTCGCCCCCGGCTGCGCCCTGATGCTCCACCGGCCCGACCTGGCCGCCCGGCTGACGGCCGTCCTCGCCGAGCGGCTCGGCGCGGTCGCCGAGCATCACGTCTGCTGCCGCCACGAGCCCGGCCTGGCGCCCGGCACCCGGGTCGTCAACGTCTGTCCGGGCTGCGACAAGCGCTTTCGGACCCTCTACGAGGGCATCACGACCGTCTCCCTCTGGGAGGTCCTGGCCGGCGACCGGTCCTTCCCGTTCCCCGACTACGGCGGGGCCAAGATGGCCGTCCTCGACGCCTGCCCGACGCGCGACCAGGAGCGGGTCCACGAGGCCGTCCGAGCTTGTCTCCGCCGGATGAACCTCGAACCGGTCGAGCCGAAGGCCACCCGGACGCACGGCATCTGTTGCGGCGACAGCTTCTACGGCGTCCTCCCCAACGGCGAGGTCGAAGCCCTGATGAGGAAGCGCGCCGGCGAGATGCCGGCCGGGGACGTCGCCGTCTACTGCGTCTCCTGCGTCAAGGCCATGCGCATCGGCGGCCGGCGGCCGCGCCACCTCGTCGACCTCCTCTTCGGGGAGCCGACGGCGCACGGGACCTTCGAGCCCGACGCCTGGCACCGGGCCCTCGACGAGTACATCGA
>CAZFZU010000108.1:0-2812 GCA_964523615.1 uncultured Eubacteriales bacterium
TCTCCACAAAGCGGCCCTGGCGCTGGCCGTCGTTCTGCCGGGCCTCATCCTCGCCTCGGGTGCCGCTCAGTCCGACAGCCCCTCGCGCGACAGCATCGAGCAGCCCGCCAAGGTCATGGAGGCTGTCGGGATCGAGCCCGGCATGGTGGTCGGCGAGGTCGGCGCCGGCCGGGGTTACTTCACGTTCTGGCTGGCCAAAGGCGTGGGGGAGAGCGGCAAGGTCTACGCCAACGACATCGACCGCGCTTCGCTCGCTGCGCTCGAGCGGCGGCGCGACGGCGAGAAGATCGGGAACATCGAGACCGTTCTCGGCACGGTCGAGGACCCTCGCCTGCCGCCCGGGGCCCTCGACATGGTCTTCATGGTCAACGCCTTCCACGACCTGGAGAAGCCCGTCGAGCTGCTGGCGAACCTGCTCCCCGCGCTCAAGCCGGGCGGGACGGTCGTCATCATGGACCGGGACCCGGCCCGGTCGGGGGACCGCCATTTCCTGCCCCGGGAGAAGGTCGAGGAGCTCGTCGGGCGCTCGGTCTTCGCGCTCGTCCGGACCGAGACCTGGCTCCGTTACCACAACCTCTACATCCTCAAAGCCCGCGGCTGAGCCGGGCGCCGGCCCGTCCGAGCCGGGGCTACTTCTCCGACAGCCTCTCCGTGACGGCCGCGACCTTGGCGAAGGCCTCGGCGACGTAGGCGTCGAGCCGGGCCTGCGCCTTGGCCTTGTCCTTGCGGTAGAGCGCGGCGAACTCCCTCTCGAACTTCGGCCGGCCGGCCAGGAAGCCCTTTTCGACAGGGTCCATCTCCTTGCGCAGCCGGCCGATCATCGCTCCGTAGCTCTCTTCGGCGGCCCTCTCGAGCGCCAGGACCTTGGCGTTCAGGGTCTCGGCGCCTGCGGGCAGGTTCGCGACGCCGTAATAGAGCGGCAGGAAGACGGTCGTGTCCGGCTTGCCGACGGCCAGCCACATCGCCGTCGACAGCGGATCGGGGCGCCCCGCGTCGAGCGAGACGACGAAGGCGTTGATGGTCGAGGCCGTGCAGATCGTCCGGAACTTGGTCCGGTTGGGCGAGCCCGTCTTGTATCCGTCCGTGGCGTCATAGGGCGTGCCCTCGTAGTGGTCGCGGAGGATGGCCATCAGGGCCTCGGCCGTCATCTTGCGGGCCGGCTCGACCGAGAAGGGATAGGCCCGGACGAGGTCCCAGGCCTTGCCGGTGACGAGCTCCAGGCCGCGCCAGTGGCGCAGGGCGTTGCCGTCGGCAGCCGGCTCGCGGGTCGAGGGCCGGTCGAAGGCCTTCTTGAAATCGAACGGACCGTCGGCGGCCTCGTCGTACCAGCCGTTGGCCTTGGCGTAGGCGGCGATGTCCGGGCTGCCCATGAAGTTCTCGGGATCGTCCGGCCGGATGGCCCGGATGGTGAAGTGGTTGGGGATGACGGCGACCTCGTCGTCGGGCACGCGCTGGGCGTACCAGCGGCGCCCGCGCAGGACGGCCATCATCCAGGCCTCCTTGCGGTCGGCGATGGAGTAGGTCCGGCCCGAGGCCCGATAGCCGTACTTCTCGACGAGCTCCCCGGCGATGCGGACGGCCTCCCGGGCCGAGGTGGCCTGTTCGGCGATCCGGCGGCGGAGGGCGCCGCCGATGCCGCCGTCCGTATAGTCCTCGGCCGCGACCCGCGACGGGCAGCTGTCCGAGGTGACGAGGACGCCGTGCTCGTTGACGAAGCTGTCGGCGAACTCCTGGGTCGTGGCCTCGATCCACAGCAGGCCGGCCGCGCGCGCGGCGGCGTCGGCCCGCGGGGCGACCTTGCGGACCTTGACGGCGATGTCGCCGCGGTCGTCCTCGTTGTGGGCGACCATGACCGAGCCGTCGGCGCTGGCGCCGCGGCCGACGAGGACGGTGAAGCACTCGGCGCCGTCGCCGTCCGGGAGGGGCTTTGCCGGGGGCGCGACCCGGCCCGCCCGGACGGGCGCGAGCAGGGCGACGAGGACCAGGGCGCTGAGCGAGAGGACGATGGAGCGAGCGGTCGTTCGGGCGTCTGTCATGGCGGCCTCCGCGGGAGAATGTAGTACGGCCCGGCCGCGTTTTCAAGCGGCTTGACTCGGCCGTCGGCGCCCCATAATATCGGTCCTTCCGCGAAGGAGAGGCGTCCATGAGCACAAGAACGATCGTCCTGGCCGGGGCCGCGCTGGCGCTGGTCCTGGCTTCACCGGGCGCGGCGGTCCCGCCCGCGACCGGCGTGACCGCCGTGGTCGGGGCCCGCGTCCTGACCGCCGCCGGGGCCGAATACGACAACGGCGTCGTCCTCATCGAGGGCGGCAAGATCAAGGCCGTCGGGCCGGCCGGGTCCGTCGCCGTCCCGGCCGGCGCCAAGGTCGTCGACGCGGCGGGCCGCGTCGTCACGCCCGGCCTCGTCGATTCCCACTCCCATCTCGGCCTGGGCCCCTCTGGCGGAGTGACCGAGGACAACGAGACGTCCAACCCGGTCACGCCCGAATTGCGCATCATCGACTCCATCCATCCCGAGGGCGAGGGCCCGGACGAGGGCCAGTTCCGCCGGGCCCTGGCCGAGGGCGTGACCGTGGTCGTGGCCCGCCCGGGCAGCGGCAACGTCATCGGCGGGCAGTCGGCCGTGCTCAAGCTCCGCGGCGGCACGGTCGACGACATGGTCATCCTCTTCCCGGCCGACATGAAGATGGCCCTCGGGCGCAAGGGCGCCTACGCCGCCAAGGGCGTCATGCCGACGACCAAGATGGGCGCCGCCTACCTCGTCCGCAAGGCCCTGGTCGAGGCGGCCGAGTACGGGGAGGCCCTGGAGCGG
>CAZFZU010000109.1:0-2776 GCA_964523615.1 uncultured Eubacteriales bacterium
GGGTCGGTGAACAGGATGATGGAGGGCGCGACGGCCCGGGCCAGCTCGTAGAGCCGGGCGTTGAGGGCCCGGACCTCCTCGAGGCCCTTGGCGGCGAACCGGCGGATGAGGAGCTCGAGGTTGCGGGCGTTGACCGTCATCCCGAGCTGGCCTTCGGTCGCCAGGCTGACGGCGTAGCGGGCGTCCTCCTTGGCCCAGCCGTCCAGGACGGCGTGGTTGCGGGGGTCGGCCGCGGCCGCGGCGTGCTTGGCGAAGACGTGCGGCTTGAGCCGGGCGTAGAGCCGATGGTAGAGGGCGTTCTGGGCCTTGACCGTGCGGACGAACAGGGCCTCGCGGCGGGCCCGCTTGATCTCCTCCGGGACGACGAAGTCCTCGCCGAGCGTGATGTAGCGCTGGGACTTCTCGGTGAACGAGACCAGCCGGAAGCGCTCGATCTCCTCGATGGCCAGGCGGCTGACGCCGACGACGTCGAAGTTGAAGACGGCGTGCTCGGCGACCGAATGGTGGCCCATCTTGAAGATGATGGATTGGTTGGACCGCCGGGCCCGCTCGACCTCGGCCCGGGCCGCGGCCCGCAGGTCGTCGACCGGCCGCGGGTCGCGGGAGATGCGGGCGTAGGCCGCCGACAGGGTCTCGGGCGTGATGTCCTCGCGCGGCGGAGAGTGGCGCTTGAGCTCGTCGAGGACGGCGCTGTCGACGTTGTACCCGGCCAGCAGGACCCGCATGGTTTCTCTACCTTAGAGGCCCCGGCCGGAATTGTCAACCCGGGGCATAGCCGATAACCACGATACCGGCCGCTCGGCGGTTCGGAGGACAGTCTCTCCCGACTGGGAAAGTTCGAAGACGCCGTTCAGCGCGTCGGACTCGGCGCCAAAACAACTCGCTCGGCTTGCGCTAAGCCTCGCTCAAACACGTTTTGTCGGTTTCCAGGGAAACTCCCCTCCTCCGACACTCTGCCCGGCTGAACTTTCCCAATGTCGGGTTCGACCGCCCTCCTCACCGGTATTAGCGGCCTTCTCGGGAATTCCCCTATTCATAACGAACTCCTCCAAGAATGCGTCTCGACATTGTCATGATCTCAAAGTTCGGATAGTCTATGATCAAGGGCATGACGATGAAGAACGGGGACATCGCGGAGCTGTTCGAACGCATCGCCGACGCCCTGGAGATCGAGGGCGAGACGGGCTTCAAGGTCGTTGCCTACCGCAAGGGCGCGCGGGTCCTGCGGGACCTGACCGAGGACGTGACCAAGGTCGCGGCCGAGGGCCGGCTCCGGTCCGTCCCCGGCATCGGCGAGGGCCTGGCCAAGAAGGTCGACGAGTTCCTGCGGACGGGCCGCATGGCCAAGCACGACGAGGTCATGGCCAGGGTCCCGGAGGGCCTCCTGGCCCTGCTCGAGGTCCAGGGCCTCGGCGGCAAGACCGTCCATCTCCTCCGCGACAAGCTCGGCATCACCGGCCTGGACGGGCTCGAGCGGGCCATCGCCGACGGCTCCCTGGCCAAGCTGCCCGGTATGGGCGAGAAGAAGGTCGCGAACATCCGCAAGGGACTGGAGGCGCGCGAGAAAGCCGCCGGGCGCATGTCCATCCGAGACGCCGCGGCCCTCGCCGACGAGGTCGTCGCTTTCCTCGCTTCGGCCCCCGGCGTCGGCCGGGTGTCGGCGGCCGGCTCCCTGCGCCGGATGCGGGAGACGGTCGGCGACATCGACATCCTGGCCGAGGCCCGGGACGGCGCGGCCGTCGTCCGCCGCTTCGTCCGCCACCCCGGCGCGGTCCGCGTCCTGGCCGAGGGCGACACCAAGGGCTCGATCGTCCTGCGGTCCGGCGGCCTCGAGCGCCAGGTCGACCTGCGGGTCGTCGGCGCCGCGGAGTACGGGGCCGCCCTCCTCTATTTCACCGGCTCCAAGGCCCACAATATCAAGCTCCGCGGCCTGGCCAAGGAGCGCGGCCTCAAGATCTCCGAATACGGCGTCTTCAAGGGCGCCAAGCGCCTGGCCGGCCGCGGCGAAGACGACTGCTACGCCGCCCTCGGCCTGCCCTGGGTGCCGCCAGAGATGCGCGAGGACCGCGGCGAGATCGAGCTGGCCCTGGCGGACCGCCTGCCCAGGCTGGTCGAGGCCGCCGATATCAAGGGCGACCTCCACGTCCACACCCGGGCCAGCGACGGCGACCTGTCGCTGCGCGAGGTCGTCGACCTGGCCCGCCAGAGAGGTTATGCCTACATCGCCATATGCGACCACTCCCAGGCCGCCAAGTACGCCCGCGGCCTGGCCGCCGGGCGCCTGGCCGAGGAGATGGCCGAGATCGAGGCCCTCAACCGGACCCTCCCGGATTTCCGCGTCCTCAAGGGCAGCGAGGTCGACATCCTGGCCGACGGCTCCCTCGACTTCCCGGACGAGCTGCTGGCCCGGCTCGACTTCGTCGTCGCGGCCGTCCATTCGGGGTTCAAGAAGGACGTCACCGGGCGGATGCTCAAGGCCCTGGCCGATCCTTACGTCCGGACGATCGCCCATCCGACGGGGCGGCTGATCTCGGGCCGCGAGGGCTACGACGTCGACATCGACCGGGTCATCGACGAGGCCGCCCGGCGCGGCAAGGCCCTCGAGCTCAACGCCCACTACGACCGCCTCGACCTCGACGAGATCAACCTCCGGAAGGCCCGGGAGCGGGGGGTCAGGATCACGATCGGGACCGACACGCACGGCGCCGGGGGCTTGGCCATGATGCGGTTCGGGCTGGGCATCGCCCGGCGGGCCTGGCTCGGCCGGGACGACATC
>CAZFZU010000110.1:0-2634 GCA_964523615.1 uncultured Eubacteriales bacterium
GGTGATAGATAGACCTCTTTGATCTTCGTCAGGAGGTCGCCCATGACACGTTCCCCCGCCGTCACCCGCCTAGCCCTGGGCCTGGCCGCGCTGGCCCTCGTCGCCGGCGCCCTCGCCGCCCAGACCCCGCCCGACAAGTTCCTCGGCCACAAGGTCGGCGAGGACCGCAAGCTCGCCGACTACGGCCAGATCAAGGCCTACTTCGAGAAGCTGGCCCAGGAGACCAACAAGCTCAAGCTGTTCACGATCGGCGAGTCGGTCCTCAAGCGGCCGATCGTCATGGCCGCGATCTCCGCCCCGGCCAACCTGGCCAAGCTCGACCGCTGGAAGGAGATCACCCGCAAGCTCCGCGATCCCCGCGCGACCTCCGTCGAAGAAGCCCGCAAGCTGGCCAAGGAAGGCAAGGTCCTCGTCCTCATCACCTGCTCCCTCCACGCCACCGAGATCGCCGCCTCGCAGATGTCCATGGAGCTGGCCTACGACCTCGTCACCGGCAAGACCTTCTTCGACGCCGGCAAGATCCTCGACGACGTCGTCGTCCTTCTCGTCCCGTCCCACAATCCCGACGGCAACCAGATGGTCGTCGACTGGTACGAGAAGTACGTCGGCACGCAATACGAAGGGTCCAACATGCCCTGGCTCTACCACCACTACGCCGGGCACGACAACAACCGCGATTGGTACATGTTCAACCTGCCCGAGACCCGGGCCGTGACCAAGGTCCTCTACCACGACTGGCTGCCCCAGATCCACGTCGACGAGCACCAGCAGGGCTCCAACGGGGCCCGGCTGTTCGTGCCGCCGTTCATGGACCCGCCCCTGCCCAACATCCAGCCCTCGGTCTGGCGCGGCGTCAACCTCGTCGGCACGGGGATGAGCTACGACCTCCAGAAGCACGGGATGAGCGGCGTCGTCAACGGCCGTTCGTACACGGCCTGGTGGATCGGGGCCTGCGACGACACCTCCTGGCTCCACAACGTCATCGGCATCCTCAGCGAGGCCGCCTCCGTCCGCACGGCCACGCCCATCTACATCGAGCCGAACGAGCTCCAGACGGGCTACCACGAGAAGCGCATGGATTTCGTCGATCCCTGGCCCGGCGGCTGGTGGCGGCTGCGCGACCTCGTCGACTACGAGCTCGTCCTGTCCAAGAGCATGATCAAGACGGCCGGCCTCCACAAGGAGGATTTCCTCTTCAATTTCTACCAGATGTACAAGAACTCGATCGAGAAGGTCGAGCCCGGCCAGCCCTACGCCTTCGTCGTCCCGGCCGTCCAGCGCGACTACCCGACCATGCTCAAGATGCTCGAGGTCCTCAAGATGGGCGGCGTCGAGCTCCACCAGGCCAAGGCCGACTTCGTCGCGGGCGGCCGCTTCTACACGGCCGGCTCGTTCGTGGTCAAGACGGCCCAGCCCTACAAGACCTTCGCCTGGGCCCTGCTCGAGAGGCAGAAGTACCCCGACATGCGCCAGTATCCCGGCGGCCCCCCCGTCCCGCCCTACGACAACGCCGCCTGGACCCTGCCCCTCCAGATGGGCGTCCAGTGCGACGAGATCGACGAGCCCTTCGAGGCCAAGCTCGAGCGCCTCGAGGCCGTCCCCTACCCCAAGGTCCCGCCCCAGGGCAAGAGCGGCTACTTCATCCTCGACTCCCGGGTCAACGCCTCCTACGCGATGGCCGTCGCCCTCCTCAAGGACGGGGCCGAGGTCTGGCGGACCAAGGCCAAGGCGACGGTCAAGGGCCGCGACCTCCAGCCCGGCTGCTTCGTCGTTAAGAACACCGCCGCCGTGAAGAAGGCCCTGCCCGCGCTCGCCGACAAGCTCGGTCTGGCCGTCCTCGACGTCGACGACGCCTCCGGCCTGGCCAAGGACCCGGTCAAGTTCCCCCGCATCGGGCTGTTCCAATCCTGGCGCGGCAACATGGACGAGGGCTGGACCCGCTACGTCCTCGACGACCTGGGCATCCCCTACAAGAGCCTCCACAACGCCGACATCAAGGGCGGCAAAGACGAGAAGGTCGACCTGCGGGCCGGCTTCGACGTCGTCGTCTTCGCCGACGAGAACGCCAACACCATCAAGGGCACCCGGCCCGGCGCGGCTCCCGGCGGGGCCGAATCGCCCATGGCCCGGATGTTCCGCCAGAGCCCCATGCCCCCGGAGTACGAAGGCGGCATCGGCCAGGAGGGCGTCGACGCGCTCAAGGCCTTCGTCGAGAAGGGCGGCCGCCTGGTGGCCCTCAACGGCGCCTCGGAGTTCGCCATCGCCGAGTTCGGGGCCCCGGCCCGCAACGTCCTGACGGGCGTCGACCGGACCAAGTTCTTCTGCCCGACCTCGCTCCTGCGCATCCTCGTCGACAACGAGTCGCCCCTCGGCTACGGACTGCCCAAGGAGACGCCGGCCATGTTCGTCAACAGCCTGGCCTTCGACACCTTCGCGCCGGGCTACGGCTGGGACCGCAAGGTCGTCGCCGCCTATCCGCCCGACGAGATCCTCATGAGCGGCTGGCTGCTCGGCGAGGAGTACCTGTCGCGCAAGGCCGCCGTCGTCGACACGAAGTGGAAGGACGGGCGGATCATCCTCATCGGCGTCCGCTGCCAGAGCCGGGCCCAGTCCCACGGGACCTACAAGTTCCTG
>CAZFZU010000111.1:0-2573 GCA_964523615.1 uncultured Eubacteriales bacterium
TTGTACCACCAGGGGTGGATGTGCAATCCGATCTCGAATCCCCGGGCGTGGAAGTCCCTCAGCTGTCCTTTGACCGGTCCGATCGAGGGATCGGCCGCTCCTCCGTCGATCATCTCCAATTCGGCGATATCCGGGAAGAGGACGAACCGGGCGTTGTGCTCCAGGAATACGCTCCGCAGCCTCTCGGCCGGCTCGTAGACCAGCTCCCGGAGGGAACCGCGGCCGTTGCCGTAGATCTCGTAATCGACGGTGAAGACGCACTCGATCATGGCGCCATCCCTTCGTTTTCGAGGAAGGTGGCCAGGGCCAGGAGCATCCAGGCCTGGGACCATCGCATGAACGACGTCCTGACCATGGACCTCGGCCGTCTCTGATAATAGAAGAAGCCCTCCGGGTCGCGCAGGTTATCCAGCGTCCAGGCGAGCACCTTGTGGGCTAGGGCGAGGTCGTCCGTCCCGGAGGACGAGAACTCGGACAGGGTGATGACGCTCTGGGCGGCGCTGTGGATGTCGATGGGGAAGACCGCGTCGTGGAAATATTTCGGCGCCCCGTCGTCGCGGAAGAAGTGGCCTTTGAAGAAATCGAGGCCCTTCCGGATGGTGGCGTCGAACTCGGCCGTCCCGGCGTGCTCACGGATGCGCTTCAGGGCGACCAGGTTGAAACCGGTGTGGAAATTATCGATCCAGCGCTGGTTCGGGGCCTCGCCGTAGGCCCAGGAACCGTCGTCATGCTGTCTGGAGACGGAAAAGCGCGCGGCTTCGAGGGCCGGCTCGAGGTACCTGGGATCGCCCGAGACCCGGCCGACGCGGCACAGATAGGCGGCCCCCAGGAGGTTGGCGTTGTGGACCTCGTCCCGGCCGACGAGCGTGTAGCGGAAACACGCTCTTCCCCCGTCCTCCCGCGAGAAGAGGTTGTCGAGGATGAAATCGGCGGCGCTCGTGGCGGGCTCCGTCCAGGCGGGCTCGGGTGCCCAATCGCCCGCGTCGAGCAAGGCATTGCCGGCGAAGGTCGTGCAGATGATGTTCGGCGATCCCTTGGGGACGAGCGCGAACCGCTGCTGCCAGTCGAAGCTGTACCCCCAACAGGCGTGCGTCCAGCCGGGGGACCGGAGGGCCAGGAGCTTGTCGGCGAGCGGACCGACGGACTCGGCGGCCCCGGGCGTCGAAAGCTTCGCCAGCTTGACGGCCGAGGCCAGGAAGAGCGCGAGGCCCTTGGGATTGGGGACGCGGGGCACGAGGAGGAGCGGCCGCAGGTTGACCGGACTGCGCTTGACCGCCTGGGTCAGGGCCAGGCGGGCCAACCGGAAATGGAGGAAAGGGAGGGCCCGGTAGACGCGGCTGTTGAGGGCGTCGTACGGATCGTACCCGGCCCAGTCGTTCGCGCGGCAATAGGCCAGCAGATCGAGGGCGGCCCGCCGCGCCTCCTCCCGTGGGCTCCGATGACCGCTCACGTCGTCCGCGTCTCCGGGGAAGGCGGTGCGGCGGCGAGCGCCTCGAGCGCGCGCCCGGCCGTCCGCCCGTCCCAAAGAGGCGGGACCTGTCCGATGCGCTCGGGGCCCGCGAGCAGGGCCTCGAGGTCGTCGAGCAGGCCATCGAGCCTCGTCAGTCTGTTGCTGCCGATCGCCACGGTGACGGGCCGTTCCGTGTTGGGCCTGAGGGTCAGGCAGGGCGTCCGGAAATACGTCGACTCTTCCTGGAGGCCCCCCGAATCCGTCAGCACGACCCGTGCGCTCTCGCAGAGACGGAGGGAGGCGTGGTAGCCCAGGGGTTCGAGCAGGACCAGGCCGCGGCCCGCCGGGGGCAGGAGCCCGTATTCCGAAAGCATCTTGCGGGTGCGCGGATGGACGGGGAAGACCACGGGCAGGCGCCCCGCGATGGCCTTCAAACCGGTCATGAGGGTCTCCAGGTGGGGGCGTTCGTCCACGTTGGCCGGCCGGTGGAGCGTGACATAGACGAACCGGGATGGCTCGAGCCCGAGTTCCTCCAGAACGCCGCAGGCCCGGGCCCTGGGGAGATTGTCGACCAGGGAATCGATCATGATGTTGCCGACGAGCTTGATCTTGTCCGGGGCGACGCCTTCCCTGAGGAGGTTCCGGTCGGCGTCCTCCGAAGGGGTCAGGAGCAGGTCGGCCAAAGCATCGGTCACCAGGCGGTTGATCTCCTCCGGCATGGTCCGGTCGAAGCTGCGCAGGCCCGCCTCGACATGGGCGACCCGGATGCCCATCTTGGAACAGACCAGGGTGCAGGCCATCGTCGAGTTGACGTCCCCGACGACCACGACCCAGTCGGGCCTCTCGCGGCCGCACACGGCCTCGAAGCCGGTGAGGATGCCCGCCGTCTGGGCGGCGTGGGAACCGGAGCCGACGCCGAGGTTGATGTCCGGACGGGGGATGCCGAGCTCCCGGAAGAAGACCTCGGACATGTTCTCGTCGTAGTGCTGGCCGGTGTGGACGAGCAGGGCATCGAAGCGCTCCGCCCCGCGCTCCACGGACGCGTTCTCGCGGGCGATCCGCTTCATGAGCGGGGCGATCTTCATGAAGTTCGGCCGCGCCCCCGCGACGATGATCAGCTTCA
>CAZFZU010000112.1:0-2481 GCA_964523615.1 uncultured Eubacteriales bacterium
TCGGCCGACATCCGGGCCGTCATGGGCATCATCCGGGGAGCGGGAGGGCCGGCTCGGGTCAAGGTCCTGCCGGGCATCCTCGACCTCGTCGCCGGCAACGTCACCCTGGCCGACATCAAGGAGGTCCAGGTCGAGGACCTGCTCGGCCGGGACAAGGTCGAGATCGACTACGCGGCCATCCGCGAGTTCCTCAACCGCAAGCGCGTGCTCATCACGGGCGCGGGGGGCTCGATCGGCAGCGAGCTGGCCCGCACCGTCCTCCAGTTCGAGCCGCGCTCGACGGCCCTCCTCGACGTCGACGAGACGGAGCTGTTCACCCTCATGAACCGCTTCCGCGGCGCCTCGTCGGAGGTCTTCCCGGTCATGGCCGACATCCGCGACCGGGCCAAGATGGACAGCGTCTTTGCCGCTTTCCGGCCGGAGATCGTCCTCCACTCGGCCGCCTACAAGCACGTCCCCGTCCTCGAGAGCTATCCCGAGGAGGCCGTCAAGACCAACGTCCTGGGCACCAAGAACCTGGGCGAGCTGGCCCAGAAGTACGGCGTCGAGCGGTTCGTCTACATCTCGACGGACAAGGCCGTCAACCCCACCAGCGTGATGGGGGCGACCAAGCGCGTCGGCGAGGAGATCGGCCGGGTCCTCAACGGCCGGAACGGGACCAAGTACATCTCGGTGCGTTTCGGGAACGTCCTCGGCAGCCGGGGCAGCGTCATCCCCATCTTCGAGGAGCAGATCCGGAAGGGCGGCCCGGTGACCATCACCCATCCCGAGATGAAGCGTTATTTCATGGCCACGTCGGAGGCCGTCCTGCTCGTGCTCGAGGCGGCGGCCATGGGCGAGGGCGGGGAGGCCTTCATCCTCGACATGGGCGAGCCCATCAAGATCCTCGACCTGGCCCGGGACATGATCAAGCTCAGCGGTCACGAGCCCGACGTCGACATCCCCATCGTCTACAGCGGCCTCCGGCCCGGCGAGAAGCTGTTCGAGGAGCTCCTGGGCGCCGAGGAGGGCTCGGAGCCGACCGAGCACGCCCGGATCTTCAAGGCCAGGAACCCCCAGGTCGAGCCCGGCGAGGAGACCTTCCGGAAGATCGAGGCGCTCATCGCCGTCAGCCTGGCGGGCGGCGACCGGGCCGGCATCGTCGGCGGGCTCGTCGGCATCGTCCCGACTTACAAGCCACAGGCGATGGGGAGCGCGCCCCAGCCCGGGGGGATGAAATGGTAGGGATCCCGTGAAGACCGTGACCCGCGCCCGCGCCCTGGCGGCCCTGGCCGCCGGGTTGGCCATCTTCGCCGCGGCCGCCGTCGTGGCCTCGGCCGAGACCTGGAAGGGCCTGGAGCTCGGGCGGCGGATGGCCGACGCGCCCTGGCATTTCGGGCCGTTCCGGATCCAGCCCTCGCTCGTCGTCTCGAACGCCGGCGTGGACTCCAACGTCTTCTATTCGCCGAGCGACCCGGTCAAGGACTACACGGTCACGGCCGGCCCGGCGGCCACGGTCTATCTTCCGATCCACCGCCGATTCGTGCTCTCGGTCCAGGGCTCGCCCCAGTACGTCTGGTACTCCAAGACGGAACAGGAGCGGACCTGGAACTATTACCTGAGCGGCGCGGCCCAGCTCAGCCTGAAGAACGTGTTCCTCAGCGCCGAGGGCGCCTACTCCGACGCCCGGGAGCGCTGGAACACCGAGATCGACATCCGGCCGCGGCGCAAAGAGGAGGCCGTCGGGGGGTCGCTGCTCGTCAACCTGGCCCACCGGACCTCGGTCTCGTTCGCCGGCCGGACGGCCAAGTACGAATACGAGAGCGTCGTCTACGGCGAAGCTTTCGACGTCCGCGAGCGGCTGAACCGGCGCGAGAGCTACGGCAACCTGTCGTTCTACTACCAGGCCTCGTCGCAGCGGCGCTTCTTCCTGGACTTCGAGTACGGCGAGTACCGGTTCGATTTCGAGACCCAGGCGGCCATCGGCGACGCCCGGAGCGGCGCGGCCTACGCCGGGCTCGAGCTGTCGCGCTTCGGGCGCCGGGTGCGGGGGCGGGTCCGCCTCGGCTACAAGGCCTTCGACGTGCGCGCCGCCGGGGGCCCGGACTACCGCGGGCTGGTCGGCGACTCGCAGCTGTCCGTGCGCCTGGCCCGGCCGTTCGTCATCCGCGGCTCTTATGTCCGCGACGTCCGCTTCTCCCTGTGGTACGACAATCCCTATTACGTCGAGAGCCGTCCGGGCGCGGGGGCCTCGATCTACGTGTTCCGGTTCCTGCGCCTCGACTACGACTACTCGAGGGGGCGGAACCGCTACCCGCTCGTCGGCGGGGGCGGGCCGGACGAGAAGAGGCGGGACGATTTCGAGATCCACTCGGGCGGCTTGTACGTCCGCATCCGCAAGACCGTCGCCCTCGGCTTCATCGCCAGCTGGTGGGCCAGGGACTCGAACCTCGATGCCGAAGATGACAAGAGGACGTTCTTTGGGGTAAACTTGACGTACGA
>CAZFZU010000113.1:0-2402 GCA_964523615.1 uncultured Eubacteriales bacterium
TCGCGCGGGCAGGTCCGCCGGCGGCTATTTCGATTCGACGGCGTAGACGACCGACGCTTCGGCCGAAGCGAAATCGAGCTTCCCATCTCCGATGACCCGGAATGTCTTCTCCTCTCCCGGCGCGTAGTACTCCGGTCCCCGGGCCTCCGTATTGAGCGTCGCTACGACCCGGCCCTCCCGGTCGAGGAAACTCACCCGGACCATCACGAAGTGATAGGTCCTGGCGCTCCGGTTCTTGACCGTCCCGATCGCGCCGTGGGTGATCGCGTCCGAGGACCATTCGGTCACGTCGACGACGAAATCCGGGTTGTGCTCGCCCAGGGCGGCGGGATTTACGGCATCGTAGGTCGCTGCATCCGGGAGGGAGCCCTCGCCGTTCCCGGTCCCGAGCTTATTGAACATGAGGGCGAAGTAGATGGTCAATAGGATGACGGGCAGGGCGAGAAGGCCGACGACCGTGCGCACGATCTTCTTTCGCCCGGCCCGGTCCTGGGGGGAAGGCGCGGCCGCCGGCGCTGAGGCCGCGGCCGCGGCGGCCGTCACGGGCGGCCCGCCGCCCTGACGGATCCGTTCCGCTCTCCGGTCTTGCCAGCGCGTCAGTCGGGCCACGAGAAGCACGGCCAGCGCCGCGGCGGGGATGGTCAGCAGTTCGTCCAGGATCAAAATATAGCTTGTGGCCTGCAATGTCGCGACGGTCCGTTCACCCGGGAAGAGCGACATCCGGGTCGAAACCCATGAGGCCAGATTCGACACGATGAACAGAGCCCACCACCAACCGATGAGCGTGGGGGTCGCGGATACGGCCGGAGCGTCCGGACCAGCCGGGGAGCCGCCGCCTTCCCACCCTTCGGGATCGCTGCCGTGCCAGGCCTCCCGCATGGCCTGGACAGGGCGGAACAAGTTGAAGACGGGGACGAAAAAGAAGCCGACGGCCCAGGCAGGGGTGAAAACGAGGCCCGCATTCCCCAGGCCCGGCAGGTTCTTGTGGATACGATGGAACCAGATCAGGAAGGCCACGCTCGCCCCCGGGATGAGGAGGAGCTGCATGATCCCGAGGAGCCGTTGCCGGAGATCGTTCGCGGCGATCTGGGCCTCGGTGAAGCCGGACCCCCGGGCGATGTGCGAGAGCAGGTCGACCTGGAAGGCCAGAGAGACGGCCGTGACTCCGCTCAGGACGGCGATCGCGATGAACAGGCCCTTGACCCATCGGCCTGCCCTCTCGGGGGACGAATAGGGGGCGGGAGGCGGTTCGTATTCGGCCCTTGGCTCGTCGGCGAGAGAGGTCCGGGCGAGTCGCGCTCCTCTCGACCTCTTGAAACGGTCGTTGATGATGAAGCCGATGACGAACGGGACGGCCAGGAAAACGATGACGGTCAGGACGAGAAAGGATTCCAGCATCGGGATAGGCCCCCTGTCCGCGGCGGTCGACGCGCGTTTCCCATCATCGGGCCCGACCCCCGGCGGAAGGGCGGACCCGTCGGGGAGACTAGCACAAGCCAGAGCCGGGGCGCAACCTCACCTCGGACGGCCGCTCCGCTGGCTCAGAGGCCGACGAACTTGGCCAGCGCGTAGAGCCCGGCCGCGACGGCGCAGAGGACGGCGACGAATATCGCCACCTGCCGGCGCTCGGCCTTTCCGGCCGGCGGGCCGCCGTCGACGATGCCGCTGGCCTCGAACAGGCGCACGAACACCATCCACAGGGCCGTCAGTCCGAACAGGAAATCCGCCAAGCCCGGGGCCCGGTCCGTGGCGACGAACCAGGCCCAAAGGACGAGACAGGGGATGCCCGCGCCATAAAGCAGCGCTCTCATGAACGGATGCCCGCCCCTCTTTTTCTTCCGGACCGGCGCGGGGCAGGTGAATTCGTCGGCCTTCTTCATGACGCCTGCGGCTCGGCCTTCTTCCGGTTCCAGGCCTTGCGGATGAGCAGGCACATGACCAGGAGCAGGGCGACGATCATGACCCGGGCGCCCCAGAGATAGGGCTTATGGGCGTCGTCCTTGCCCTTCATCAGGAACTCCTTGACCGCGTCCTGGTAGGTCCAGATGGCCAGCATGACCAGGAGGTAGATGGGCGTGATGTAGGTCAGGATGAAGCGGAAGACGCGCGGCACCTTGAGGTCGGCTCCTTTGTGCATCTCGGCCCAGCCCTTCTTCAGGCCGAAGACCCAGGAGAAGAGGACGATCTCGATGGCCGCGAAGACGACCAGGCCGAACGTGCCGGCCCAGAAGTCGAGCTCGTCGAGGAAGCCGAACTTGAAGAAGGCGATGACCATGGCCGTCATCGTGACCAGCACGGAGAACACGGCCACGACGGCCTTCTCGCGCTTCCACTTGAACTCGTCCTGGAGGAAGGCGATGGCCGGCTGGGTCATGGCCACCGACGAGGTGATGCCGGCGATG
>CAZFZU010000114.1:0-2365 GCA_964523615.1 uncultured Eubacteriales bacterium
GGATGTGAACCCTTCTGTTCACAATATCGGCCGCGGAAGGGGGCCTGTCAAGCGGACGTGAACCGCTATTTCAGCTTGGCGATCGCCTTCCCCCTGACGAACGCGTACCAGGCGGTGTCCGCGTTCCAATTCGCGACCTTCTTGTAGACCTCGGCCGCGCCGGCCGCGTCGCCGGAGAGCTCTTTGGCCAGACCCAGATAATAGAGGTCCACGGCTCCGTCGATGGCATCGGCGGGCCCGTATAGCTCGACGGCCCTGGCCGGTTCGCCCTGGGCCATGGCGATGTAGCCCAGAAGCCAGTTCGTCTGCTTCTTCAGGGCCGGATTGTTCATGGCCTCCACCTGGGACCTGAACGACTCGGCCGCGGCCAGCGCCTTCTCGAAATCCTTCCTGTCCGCCGCGATCCGGCCCCGGACGAAGGCCGCCGACGCCCTCTGGTCGTCCTTGATGACGGCGATGAGGTCCGAGCCCTCGAGGGTTTCGAGGCATTCGCCGACACAGGCGTCCGCCTGATCGAGCTCCCCGGACTCCATGTGGATCTTGGCCTTGACCAGCATCAGGAAAGTCGCTTCCTCGGGCACGCCGAGGCCCGGTGCCATGCGGATGGCCTCGTCGGCGGCTTCGAGGGCTCTCGCGTAATCGCACTCGTAGATGTAGCTCCGCATGATCCCTTCCTGGTCGTAGACCTTGATCGACGAGCGGACCGGCATATCCATGGCCTTGCGGAAGGCCGCTTTTCCTTCTTCATAGCGGCCCATGAAATAGAGGCTGGAGCCGATCTTCTGCTGGGAATAGTAGAACGTCGGGTCCGTGCGCACCGCCTCTTCGTAAGCCCCGATGGCGTCCTCGAAGCGGCCCATTTTCATATAGAGGTCCCCGAGGATGTCTTGGGAATTGGCTTCGCCCGGGAGGAGGCGGGCGTATTCCCTGAACGCCGCCTCGGCCTTCCCGAAGTCCTTCGTCCTATCTCGGTGATAATAGCCCAGGGCCTCGTGCGCCGGGGCGTAGCGAGGATCGAGGGCGATGGCCTTCTCGAGGGCCGCCAGCCTGTTGGCGTCGTCCTGGACGGACCCGCAGCTCCCGGCCAAGTATGTTTGGACGCGCGGGTCCTTGGGGTAGAGGGCAGCCAGCTCCCTACAGATGCCTAGGGCCTTGGTGGCGTCGTTCTCGAGGTTGCCGGCCTGAACCCAGGCAATGAGCTTCCGCTCGCCCTCGGAGGCGCCCGGAGCGAGCGTCACCGCTTTTGCCAGACCCGCCTGGAAATCGGCCGTATCGACGGCGTTGGCCCCGTAATAGAGCTGGGCCAGGGCGAACCCCGGGTCCAGCGCCAGGGCCCGCTTGAAGAGGTCGTTGGCCTTGTCGATATGGTAGAGCTCGAGCTGGTCCCGGCCCTCGACGAAGAGCTTCCGGGCTTCCTTGGACTTGGTCGTGATCGGCATCTCGCCGGACGGCGCGGGCTTGCAGGCGTTCTGGGTCACGACCACCATGACGAACAGGAACAGCAGACACGTGCAGACGACGGAAACGAGCTTCTTCATGTCACCCCCCTTTCGGATATCTATCGCAACGGGGGGCGGCCGGGACGGGCGGGCAGGGCAACGCGCGCGGAGTCCGAGACAACAGCGATAACGATCCCGGTCCGAAACCCCTCTGCCGGGCCAAGTATGTGCCCCCGGAGAGGCGGATGTCAAGCCCGTGCCGGGCGCTTGACTCGCCGCCGGGTCCGGGCGCATATTGGGTCCGGCAAGGGAATTTCCGGACTCGATGAGGGGGTGAGCGACCCATGATCGATCGCTGTCGGCCCTCGGGCCTTGCCATGGCGGTCTTGGAAGCCAAGGACCTGGTCATCCGGACGAAGCGGATCGAGGAGGGCGGTCGCGGGACCTTCCTGGAGATCTCCTTCGAAGGCGTGCACACCCATCATTGGCCGGCCGGATGCGACGTCGCGGCGTTCGTCGAAGGCGAGATCCGCGCCGCCGTGCCTTCGGCATGCCTGTTCGACTTCCTGCACTACGAGTACGGCTTCGGCAACGAGATCGTCGGCCTGTTCTTTTATCCGTTAAACGCCCGGATCCCGGTCGCCATTGTCGTGCAGAGCGGGCCGGAGTGGTCCCGCCCGGACGTGCTTTCGTTGAGAGGCTTTATCACCGCCCTTAAGCTGGATAAACTCCCGGACTGCGGTCTCTTCGAAGACGCCGAGAGCGGCTACGCCTTTCTCAGGGACAGGGTGGACCGCAGGGCGGACCCGCTTAGCCCAGGCTGACCTCGCTGACCGTGATCTTGCCTCTGTCGGCCACGCCCAGGCCCAGTTCCGCGGCCAGGTCCAGGAAGGCGGCGCTCCGCCGCCGGGGGTCGTCCACCTGCT
>CAZFZU010000115.1:0-2255 GCA_964523615.1 uncultured Eubacteriales bacterium
GAAGCGCATCTCCATGGCGCCCTTGACGACGTAAAAGAACTCGTCGGCGTCCTCGTGGGCATGCATCACGAAATCGCCCTGGAGCTTGGACAGGAACACCTGCAGGGTGTCCCCCTCGGCGATGACGTGGGGATGCCACTGTTCCGAGAACAGGGCCAGCTTCTCTCTCAGGTCGATCGCGTCCATGGCGCCTCACTTCCGTTCGGGAGCGTTTGTCTTGGCTTCCAGCTTGGCCTTGGTCTCGGCCGCGATCTTGTCCGAGGCGAAGGAGAAGTGCATCTGGACGATGAGCCATGTCCCGTCCCGCTTCTCGAGGACCCCGGTCCAGCGGGTGTCCTTCCAGCCGGTCGGCTTGCCGTCCCATTCGGCCAGGTCGTCGAGCAGGCACGACCACCAGGCGGCGTCGCCCGACCGGGACACGCCGATGCGCATGTCCCGGATCTCGCACTTCGTCGCTTTAAAGCGCGGGTCCATCCAGAACTCGAAGTTCTTGACCAGTTGGCTCCAGCCGATCGTGGGCTCGGACGTGGGATTGAAGATGAACAGGCTCTCGTCGCGGACCATCGTGCTCTCGAGGAGGGCCCGGTCCTTGGTCAGCGCCCAGCCGATGTTGTCGCGGACGACCTTCTCGATGACGGCCTTTTCGTCGTTCGCCGCTTGGCGGGCCCGCAGGTCGTCGATGACCTTGGCGCTGACCCAATAGGCGCGGCTCTCGCCATCGCGCTGGCTGAGGAAGAACAGGTACTTGCCATCGGCCGTGACCATGGGGCAGAGCTCGATCGACGGGCTGTTGATCCCGGGGCCCATGTCGACCGGCGCGCCCCAGGCGCCGTCCGGCTGCCGGAAGCTCGCCCAGAGGTCGAACTGCCGCGAGAACAGGAGATAGCTCCCGTCCGGCGCGATGAAGGGCGTATCGTCGATCCCGGCCGTGTTGACGGGATCGCCGAGGTTGACGGGCTTTTCGTAGGCGCCGCCGGAGGGATGGGCCACGTAGACGTCGCTCATCCCGCGGCTGTCGGGCGGCCGGCCGGCGAAATAGAGGGCGCCCTCGCGGTCGAGCGAGAACTGCCAATGCTTGTCGACGGCGTTGACGTTGGGATCGAGGGGCTCGGGCTCGGACCAGCCGGAGCCGGTCCGATCCGTATGCCAGATCCGTTCGGCCCGGCCCTCGGCCGCGCCCGGCAGGGGCCGGCGGGAGATGAAATAGAGCCTCGTCCCGTCCGCGGCGAAGAAGGGCACGTCGTCCTCTCCCTTGGGGCCGGAGAACGGAGCCCAGGCGGGCGGCGTCCAGCGGCCCTTGACGCGCCTCATCATCAGCAGTCCGCCCCGGGAGTAGATCTCGCCCGGGAAGGTCACCATCGGCGCCCACCAGACCTCGGTCCCGTCGGGTGAAAAGACGGCCGTGCTGTGAAGGCCCCAGATCGAGGAGACGATGCCCGGCGCGAACATTTCGGGCGTGTCACCGGGCGGCTTCTGGCCCAGATAGTCCCCTTCGAGGCCGGGGAAGCGGATGTCCGACCGATCCGCTCCCTTCTCGGCCAGCAGGGAAGCGGCGGCCGCCATATCCCTTTCCACGGCGACGTTGTAAGCGGTCTGGCCCATGAGGGTCCGGGCGTCGAGGGGCGCCCGGCGGTCGATCAGGGCGCGGAGGACTTCCGAACGGCCGTCACGGGCCGCGTAGTGGAGCGGGGTCCAGCCGAAGCGATCGGCCGCGGCGGGGGAGAAGCCTTGGTCGAGCAGACGGCCGACGATCTCGACCGAGCCGCCAGCCGCAGCGGCGTGGACGAGCCGGTCTCCCCGGGGATCGAGCGCTTTCAAGTCCTGGCCGGCCGCGGTCAGCCGCCCGAAGAGCCGGCCCAGGCCGCGGGAGACCGCTTCGGACAGCGCGGCCGCCCACTTCTCGCCCTCCTCCGGCACCCTGGCCCCGCGCTCGAGCAGCAGGTCGACGAACTCCACCTTGCCGCGCCAAGCGGCCAGCTCGAGGGCGGTCGAGCCGGACGTGTCCGCGGCGTCGATATCCGCCCCGGCGTCGAGGAGGACCCGGGCCGTCGCCGCCTGGCCCCGCTCCCGGGCGCAGAGGACGAGGGCCGTCCGGCCGTATTCGTTCTTCGTCTCCAGGGCCGCGCCCTTGCTCAAGAGGGCCGCCGCGGCATCCGAGCGGTCGTTCGCCGCGGCGATCATGAGCGGCGTCTCTCCGTCCGCGGTCTTCTCGTCCGGCTTGGCGCCGTTGCCGATCAGGAATCCGATGAGCGCCG
>CAZFZU010000116.1:0-2197 GCA_964523615.1 uncultured Eubacteriales bacterium
CCCGACGGCCGTCATCTCAGGACCATCGGCAGGACGGGCCAGGGCCCCGGCGAGATCCAATCCCCCGTTCGGATGGCCATGACCGCGGCCGGCGACCTGTGCGTTCTCGATATCGGCAACAGCCGCGTTTCCTACCATTCCCAGGAAGGGGCCTGCATAAGGGAGACCCCGTTCAAGGGCTGGCGGCCGTACCGGTTCCTGCCCGACTCCCGGGGCTCCGGCTACGGCGATACCCTCGACTTCGAGGGCGGGGCCAAGGACGTCCTCCTGAAGTTCGACGCCAAGCTCGACAAGGTCGCCACCGTCGCGACCCTGGTGATCATCGAGAATCCCGGCGAACAGACGTCCCCGATGGAGATGTTCCGGCTCATCTATCAGGTCGACCGCGAGGACCGCCTCGTCTGGGGCTCGACGGGGGCCTACGAGCTCAACGTCGTCGACGCGGGCGGAAAGACGGTCCGCAGGATCGAGCGGGCTTTCGACAAGAAGTCCTACAGCGGCGCCGACAGGGACCGCCTCGTCAAGGCCTTCCTCGGGGGGCAGCCCCCGCCCGCCGGGTTCGATCCCTACTTCCCCCCGCACAAGCCCGTCCTCCATCATTTCGTCCTGGACGACGAAGGGCGGTACTACGTCCGCACTTACGAGCAGGCCGGCGCGGGGATGTTCTTCTACGATGTTTTCGACCCCGAAGGACGGTTCTTCGCCCGCTTCGCCCTTCCCGAGAACGAGCTCGTCTACGCCGTCAAGAAGGGCAAGGCCTATACGGCCATCGAGGAGAACGAGGCCGGCATCCCCCAGGTCAAGCGCTACGCCCTGATCTGGGAGTGAGGTCCCGGCCGCGCTATTTGATCCCCTTCAGGATCTCGATCTCCCGGAGGGCCAGGTCGACCTTCGCCTGGACGAGATCCAGGTTGATCTGCGCGACCTTGACCTCGTCGCTCGTCACCAGCCCTGCGGCTTCCTTGGCTTGCAGGTCTTCAAGACGCGTCCGGAACATATCGATCGTAGACTGGGCTTCTTTCAAGTCCTTTTCGGCCGCGCTCATCCGGGCTTCGATCTCCAATTCTCCGGCAGAGATCTCGCTCGCGAGGAGGCGCCGCCGCAGGTCCAGCCGCTTCTCGATGTCGGGGATCGCGGCTTCCTGGACGGCGAGCGACGCCTGGAATGCGTCCATCGCGCTTTGGGGTAAAACCCCCGCATGAACCCGCTGCTGAAGGGTTCGCTCGAGGCGGGCCCGCCGCAAGTCCAGATCGAGCTTGAGAACCTTCCTCTCGACGTCGAGCCTTTCGCTGACGAAGTCGCGTCCGCCGACGAGCGGAGCATAGAGTTCGTCGCGAGGCTTCTCGCCGGAGGCCTTGACCTCCTCGAGCTCGAGGACCGACTTCTCCAGTTCGGCCGCCGATCTTTCGGCCCCCAGCTTCGTTGTCAAGACCGCGTCCTCGCTGAGGAGGCCCAGAGAAAACTGTTTCTCTGCATCGTTAGCCATCTCCCTCTTGAGCTCCAGGAACGCCGTCTTGATCTTGACCTCCGTTTCCAGCCGGGCGACTTCGATCCGTTTCCGCCAGGAGTCCTTGATGAGGTCGGCCGCCTTGGTCGCGGCGACGCCCATCAGCAGGACGATAGCGGCCAGTCCGAGCGCGACGACGCTCTTCGGTACGGCCACCCGGCCCGGGGCCGGGCGCAGGCGCTCCCGTCGGCGGAATTCCGAGGCCAGCTGCCACTCCAGGCGGTCGACGAACCGGTCGTCGGGTTCGAATCGGCTAGACATGGGTCCCTCCTTCAGACTGCGGATCGGGGAGCACGGCCCGCAACGATCCCCGGGCCCTTCTCAGCAGGCCCTCGACGGCCCGCTCGGATACGGCCATTTCCGCGGCGATCTCCCGGACGCTCAAGCCGTCGAAATAGAAGGCTTCGAGGGCCCGGGCCTTCTTCCGCCCCAGGGCTGCGACGGCCATGAACAGCTCCAGGGACTCGAACGCGTCGGCGGGCGTCCGGGGCTCGACGCCCTCGGCGCGGGCCGGCCCGGCGTCGGCGTCCCATTTCTTTCGCCTGAGGACGTCGATCAGGATGTTGCGGGCCACCTGTTTCAGCCAGGCCAGAGGCGCTTCGGGAACAGCCCGCCCCTTCCAGCTGTCCAGGGCCCTCAGATAGGACTCCTGGACGATGTCCTCGGTCAGGGCCCTGTTCCCGCCCGTCC
>CAZFZU010000117.1:0-1820 GCA_964523615.1 uncultured Eubacteriales bacterium
GTCAGGATCGAGGACGTCCCGCCCCTGCGGGTCGCCTACGTCAAGCACATGAAAGGGTACGAGGACAGCGCCGGCATCGGCGAGGCTTTCGAGACCCTGTTCTGCTGGGCCGGCCCGCGCGGCTTCATGGGGCCCGAGGCCCGGGTCCTGGGCGTGTCGCTCGACAGCCCCGAGGTCACGCCCAAGGACAAGTGCCGCTACTGCGCCTGCGTCGTCGTCAACGACCGGGCCGAGCCCGACGGCCGGGTCGGCGTCATGACGCTCCGTTCGGGGAAGTACGCCGTCGGACGGTTCTCGGGCGGGGCGGACATCTTCCGCAAGGCCTACGCAGCCATGTTCGGCGAGTGGCTGCCCGGGAGCGGCTGGCAGCCCGACGACGCCCCGGCCTTCGAGTCCTACGTCGGCGAGCCCTCGGGCACGACCGGGCGGCCGCGCTTCGTCTTCGATCTCTACGTCCCGGTCAAGCCGCTCTGACGGCCAGGAAGGACGCCATGAAGACCATCGATCTCAAGAAGACCCTCAAACCCTACTATACGGCTTCGGCGGCCAAACCCGCCCTCGTCGACGTCCCGGCCCTGAACACCCTCATGGTCGACGGCACGGGCGATCCGAACGGGACGGTTTTCCAGGAGGCCGTGGGCACGCTCTACAGCGTCGCTTACACGCTCAAGTTCGCGCTCAAGAAGGACAAGGCCGTGGATTATCCGGTCATGGCCCTCGAGGGACTGTGGTGGGCCGACGACCCGGCCTTCTTCCTGAGCGGCGAGCGCGACAAGTGGCGCTGGACCATCCTCATCGTCCTGCCGGATGTCGTGACGAAAAGGGACGTCGCCGCGGCGGTCGCGGCGGTCAAGCAAAAAGCCAAGTTCCCCCGCTTTCCCGAGGTCCGCTTCGAACGGTTCGCCGAGGGCCGGGCGGCCCAGATCATGCACATCGGACCTTATGCCACGGAGCGGGCCACGATCGAGGGCCTGCACCGGTTCATCGTGGAGTCGGGATACCGCCTCCACGGCGCCCACCATGAGATCTATCTGGGCGATCCCCGGCGCGCGGCCCCCGAGAAGCTGCGCACGATCATCCGCCAGCCGGTCGCCAAGGCCTGACAGGCCCCGGGATCAGCCGGGCTTCCGGAACTCCAGGAAGAACCAGCCGTTCTCGTCCTTCCGTGAGACGGCCTCGAAGCCGGCCGCTTTGGCCAGCGCCAAGAAGTGGTCCGCTCCCTGGCCCTCGCGGATGCCGACGCCGTAACCCGTGTTGATGTCCTTGCCGGGCAGGAGGACGTGGAGCGGATACATGATCTTCGGCTTGTCGGGCGCCGCCTTGTCCGGGAACACCGGGTCCCAGACGAGCAGGCGTCCGCCGGGCCGGAGCACCCGGTGGAGCTCGGCGAAGACCTGCCTGTGGTCGGGCGGCATGATGTACATGAAGGTGAAAAAGACCGTGGCCGTGTCGAACGAGCCGTCGAGGAACCCCAGCGCGCGGGCGTCCATGACGATCTTGAGCATGGGCCCGGCGGGGGCGTCTTCGAGCTCCCGCTTGATGAGGTCGATGGCGACGACCTGCCGGCCCTTGAGCTGGCCGATGACGCCCTCGCCCCCGCCTCCGATGTCGAGGATGAGCCCCTCGGCCGGGAAATCGGGCACGACGACCTCGAGCTTGGGATGCCTGACGAACTGGGCCAGGTTCGGACGGTCCTGCGCGGACAGGGACAGGGCGGCGGCCAGGACGGCGAAGCCGGCGAGAGCCGGACGAACGGGGCGAATTGAGCGCATAGCGGTCCTCCCTATCCGGGATTACGCGCCAGCGAGGCCGGATGTTTC
>CAZFZU010000118.1:0-1718 GCA_964523615.1 uncultured Eubacteriales bacterium
GCTCGCAGACGAACCGGCTTCTGCTCGACATCACGGCCGGCGCCGCGGACGATCCGTATAAATAGGCTCGTTCCGGGACCGGACGCTCCGCGCCCCGAGCGCCATCAAGGCGTATAGAGCGCGTCTTTCGGGATCTCCTTGGGGATCTTCAGGCGGATGTCCTGGGTCTTGCCGTTGCGCTCGACCACGGCCGGGAGGGTCTTGCCCAGGTTCGACCGGATCAGGAGCTTGAGCTCTTCGATGTCGTCCGTCGCGGCGAAGGCCCTCTCCCCGACCGAGACGATCTTGTCGCCGGGACGAAGGCCGATCTTCTGGGCCACGCTGTCGGTGGGGACGATCAACAGGAAGAAGGGATTGCGAGGGTAGGACGTGATGCCGAGCCGGAAACCTCCGGTCCTCTCGGCCAGCCCGAGGTTGTATCGTTGTTCGTACGGCAGGAACTCCCGGAACTTGGCCGACTCCGCTTCCAGGGCCTTCAGGTCGTCCTTGAGGGCCGCGATCTGGCCGGAGACGCTCTGGCGGATGGAATTCGAGCGTTTCTGCGCGTCCTGGGACTGGGCGTCCCAGGATTTGGCCTGCTGGCCGACGACGACGGCCCGGATGAAGCTCTCCGAGGCCGCCTTCTGATTGGCGATGATCTGGACGAGGGCCCGGCCGACACGGAGGCGCAGCTCGCTGTCCGTCCGAATCTCGCCCACGGACGCCGTGGCCGCGTCCAGTCCCTGCTGGAACTGATAGACGGCCTCGGGAACGCCGGTGAGGAAGCCGTAGCCGCGCGTCAGCTCGTTAGCCCAGGATAGGCAGATGTCGTCTTCGGCGACCGCCAGGAAAGCCCGGCCGAGCCGGGCGTCGATCTCCTCGACGGCCATCAGGTTCGGCGCGGCGGGGGCCGGGGCGGCCGCCGCGCCGCCCCAGGGCTGGGTCGGCAGGGTGGCGTCGAGGCCCATGATGGAGGCGGCGGGGACGGCGTCGGCGACGGTCTTGCCGTCCTCGTCCCGCGTGACGATCACCCCCACGACGTTGCCCGCGCCGTCGACGGCCGGAGCGCCGGCCGCGGCGGCCGGGATGTCCCCCGACAGCCGGACCCGCTTGACGCCGTCGACGACGGCCGTCCCGGCGACCGACGCGGCGACCAGCCCGAAAGCGCCCTCCCGGACGGCCGGGACGGCCACCGGCGCGCCGTCGGCGAGATCGACCGGCTCCATCTTCAGGACGGGGCGCCCGAAGAGCTTGATCCGGACCAGGGCGATGCCCCGCTTGGCGTCCTTGTCGACGAGCCCGGAGCATTCGAACTCCTCGCCGTTGGAGAACTTGGCCAGGGCGGACTTGGCCTGGGCGACGAGTGGCCAGGCCGTGACCAGGAGGCCGTCCTTGACCGCCAGGAATCCGGCCCCGACGACCGTCCGGCCGTCCGCGGTCTGGACGCTCAGCTCGACGAACGAGGGCAGGACCCGGCCGCTGAGATCGGCCGGGAGAGAGCTTTGGGAGAAGGCCGGGCCTGCCAGGGCCTGGAGAACCAGGGCCAAGGACGCGTAAGGGCGGCGGGCGAAGGCGATCATGCGGACCTCCAGGGTCATATTAGTCGGCGCAGGCCGGCGGAGTTGGAGCGCGGCGCGGACCGCGCTATTCGGCGAAGGCCTTCTTCAGCTCCGCCGTGATCTTGGGCAGGACCTCGAACAGGTCGCCGACGATGCCGTAGTCGGCGATCTTGAGGATGG
>CAZFZU010000119.1:0-1602 GCA_964523615.1 uncultured Eubacteriales bacterium
CGGAGGCCGTCCAGTACCGCATGATGGACCGCGTCGGCGGCCCGCGGCCCTAGCCCGTGGGGCGTCCGCTCGCCCCCGGCCCGCGGGACCCGATTGCGCTTTTAGCCGCCGCTTGTTAGAATCGTCCGGACCGCCAACGCCCCGCCGAAGGAGTCGCCGCCCATGGAACAGATGGCCGCCGGATGTCCTCCCGTCGACAAGACCAGGATATCGCTGCCGCGGGTCCTCAGCCTCTGGGACGTCGTCATGATCGTCATCGGCGGCGTCATCGGCTCGGGCATCTTCCTGACCCCTTCGAAGATCGCCGCCGCCGTCGACTCCCCGCTCCTGATGCTGGCCGTCTGGGTCGTCGGCGGGCTGCTGAGCTTCTTCGGGGCCGTGGCCTTCGCCGAGCTCGGTGCGGCCATGCCCGAGGCCGGCGGCGTCTACGTCTATCTCCGCGAAGCGTACGGCCCGCTGCCGTCCTTCCTGTTCGGCTGGACGCTCTTCCTGGTCATCGACTCGGGCGCCATCGCGACCCTGGCCGTGGCCTTCTCGCACAATATCCTGCCGCGGTTCGTCGGGTTGACGAAGATCGAGATGAACGTCGTCGCCGCCGCCTTCGTCGTCCTGTTGGGGATCGTCAATTACCTCGGCACGCGGCGCGGCGCCTGGGTCCAGAACGTGACCTCCTACCTCAAGACGAGCGCCATCGGCATCATCGTCGTCGCCGTCTTTTTCTTCGCCAAGGGCCAGGGCCAGGTGCGCAACTTCGTCGAGCCCTCGTCCGGGCCGTTCAACTTCGGGCTGCTGGGGGCTTTCGGCGCCGGGCTCGTCGCCACCCTGTGGGCCTATAAGGGCTGGGAGTCCGCGACCTACAGCGCCGGCGAGGTCAAGGACCCGCGGAAGAACCTGCCCCTGGGCATCCTCATCGGCATGGCCGCCATCATCGCCCTCTACGTCCTGGTCAACCTGGCCTACCTCTATGTCATGCCCGTCGGGACCATCGCCGCTTCCCAGGGCCGGGTCGCGCTGGAAGCCATGGAGATCGTGACCGGGCCGTTCGGGGCCTCGCTCATCACCTTCCTCATCCTGTTCTCCATCCTCGGCGCGGCCAACCAGAACATGCTCTGCTCGCCGCGCGTCTATTTCGCCATGGCCCGCGACGGGCTGTTCTTCCGCCGCTTCGCGGAATGCCATCCCAAGCATCTGACGCCCCACGTGTCCATCGTCGGCATCACCATCTGGTCCATTCTGCTGACCCTGACCGGGACCTTCGAACAGCTCTTCACGTATGTCGTCTTCGGTCAATGGATCTTCTTCGGCCTGACCGTGGCCGCGGTCTTCGTCCTGAGGCGGAAGCGGCCCGGCCTCGAACGCCCCTACAAGACCTGGGGCTACCCGGTGACGCCGGCGGTCTTCATCGTGGCCGCGGTGGGCGTGGCCGTCTTCTCCCTTCTGGACGCTTTCAAGAACGCGATGTTCGGCCTGGTCCTCATCGGCCTGGGCGTCCCGGCCTACCTCTTCTGGAAGGGCAAGCTCGACAAAGCGGACAGGGCGTCATGAGATATTTCGTCCTGGGTCCGACCTACGTCGTCCGGCTCGATCCCGGCGAGCGGATCG
>CAZFZU010000120.1:0-1594 GCA_964523615.1 uncultured Eubacteriales bacterium
TCTTCAGGATGTCCTCGAAGTCGCGGACGGCCGTGACCCGCTTGCGGTTGACCTCGACGATGATCATGCCGGCGGCCAGGTTCTCGCGGGCGGCCTCGCTGCCGGGCCGGACCTCGGTGATGAGCAGGCCCTCGGTCGTGCGCAGGCCGTAGCGGCGGGCCGAGTTGGGCGTCAGGGCCACGACGGAGACGCCGATGTCCTTGTCGGCGCTGGCCACCTGGCCCTTCTCGGTCTCCGGTTCGAGCTCGTCGACGATGGCCGTGACCTTCATCTCCTCGCCGTCGCGGACGACGCCCAGCTCGACCTTCTGGCCGGGCGGGATGTCGGCGATCTTGAAGCGCAGGTCGTCGCTGTTCTTGACCGGGGCGCCGTTGACCCGGACGATGACGTCGTACTGGCGGAGCTTGGCCCGCTCGGCCGGTGAGTCGGGCTCGACCGAGCTGATGAGGGCGCCGGCCTTGGCCTTGAGCTTGTACTGCTTGACCATGCCCTCGGTCAGGTCGTAGCGGTAGGTCTGGACGCCCAGGCGGCCGCGGACGACCCGGCCTTTTTCCTTGAGCTGGACGACGACCTTCTTGGCGATGTTCGAGGGGATGGCGAAGCCGATGCCGATGTTGCCGGCGAAGCCCTCGGTCAGGATGTTCGAGTTGATGCCGACGACCTCGCCCCGGGTGTTGATGAGCGGGCCACCGCTGTTGCCGCGGTTGATGGCCGCGTCGGTCTGGATGAAGTCCTGGTAGCTCTGGGTGTCGATCTGGCGGCCCTTGTAGCTGACGATGCCGGCCGTGACCGTGTGCTCCATGCCCAGGGGGTTGCCGATGGCCAGGACCCACTCGCCGACCTTGACCTGGGCGGAGTCGCCGAGCTCGGCGTAGGGCATGTCTTTGGCCTGGACCTTGATCAGGGCCAGGTCGGTGCTGGGATCGGTGCCGACGATCTTGGCCTCGTATTCCTTGCCGCCGAGGGTGGTGATGGAGACGCGGGTCGTCTTGTCCTTCTCGACGAGGTGGTTGTTGGTCAGAATGTAGCCGTCAGGGGTGATGAAGAAGCCCGTGCCGCCGACCTGGACCGTGTTGGACTCGGGCTGGTTCGGCCGGGGCTGGCCGAAGAAGCGGTCGAAGAAGTCGTCGCCGAAGGGCCAGTCGCCGCCCATGCCGCGGCCGCGGGACTCCTGGCGGCGGTCGGCCTCGATGCGGACGACGGCCGGGCCGATCTTCTCGGCGATGGTGACGAAGTCCATGGCCGCCTTTTCCTGGGGCGGGGCGGAGGCGAACAGATTGGCCGCCGGAGCCGCCGGCTCGGCCTTGGTGAAGACCGTCGGGGCGGGGGCCGGGGTGTCGGGGGTATAGAGGAACAGGTAGCCCGCCAGGAGCAGGCCCAGGGTAAAGCTCGTGAACGCGACCCAACCGTATTTCTTCATGTCAAACCTCCCAGGTGAGCTTCAAAAATAGCATATCGGACCCGGATTTTCAATCGCTCCAACCCCTTCCAAACGCCCGTCCCCGCCCGTTAGTTGCTTAAATGGGGCCGTTTCTATTTATTTTTTTCATCTTGTTTTCATCTTTTGCGCTCTTTTCTCTCAGATGCGTCCGAG